>CBDEKM010000007.1:0-8976 GCA_965240335.1 bacterium | reverse complement strand
CGAACAACACGGTCTTTCGAAAGCCCAGTCGGACGCCTGTGACCAGGTCGTACACATACCCATGGTCGGCCGCGCCGATTCACTCAACCTCGCCGTGGCCGCGGGCGTGATGCTGTACGAGGTGTTCAACCGGGCCCGGGGCTGATCGATAACGCCACACCGACTTTTGCTTGTCAGGGATACGTCCGCCGGGTTATAATAACGGACTGATTTTACAATTTCCGTACACGCATCCAAATTCAAGGGGATTACCCATGCCCGTTACCCGCCGTGCTTTCCTGGAAACCTCCGCCGTGGCACTGACCGGACTCGCAGCGACCGCGAAGACGCAAGCGGCATCCGCTATGGCGCATGCCGACTCCGTTCCTCAGAACCAGGCCTCCAACCCTGCGCCGCCCACAGTGGTTGCTTCACGAAACGGCATACGCGGAGTCGCCAAAGCATACGAAATGATGACTGGAGATCAGGCCGACCCCCTGGATGCGGTCATCGCCGGCGTGAACATCCAGGAGCTGGATCCCAATGACCAGTCCGTGGGGTTAGGTGGCCGTCCTAACGCGGACGGCGTAGTGACGCTGGACGCCTCCGTGATGCACGGACCCACCAGGCGGGCAGGTTCGGTCGCCGCGCTCGAAGACATCGCTTCGGCATCGCTGGTGGCCAAGGCGATCATGGACTACACCGATCATATTATGCTGGTCGGCGCGGGCGCCAAGCGTTTCGCCCTCGACCTGGGTTTCAAGGAACAGGACCTGCTATCCGAGGAGAGCAAGCAGGACTGGCTGCGTTGGAGGTCCCAGCTCAACCCGGACGACGACTGGCTGGACCACGAAGACGATATCATCATCGAGCGGCCAGGCGGCACGATCAACATGTGCGGCGTGGACGCGTCGGGGGATATCGGCAGCGTTACGACCACGAGCGGCCTGTCCTGGAAGATACCGGGCCGCGTGGGCGACAGCCCCATTATCGGCACGGGGCAGTACTGCGACAACGAAGTGGGTGCCGCGGGATCCACGGGGCGCGGCGAGGCGAACATCAAGGTTTGTGGGGCATTTCTGACCGTGGAGTTTATGCGGCAGGGCAAGTCGCCCCAGGAAGCCTGCCTGGCTACGCTCGAACGGGCCGTGGCCATGACGGAGGACCGGCTGCTCGACGGCAAGAACCGCCCCATGTTCAGCCTGAATTTTTACGCCGTGGCCAAGGACGGCCGGTTCGGCGGCGCGACCATGTACCAGTACCCGGATGAGTACCTGGAAGTGCTCCCTGGAAGGGATAGCTACGCCGTGGCCAACGCGGACGGCGCCCGACTCGAGTCCTTGCAGTACGTATACGACAACACGCAGCTTCCGGGTGGTCTGCGGGACCGGATGATGGAGCGCGTGGAACGGATCAAGCTGGAACGCGCCAACATGGATTCTAATTAGGATGCATAGAGGGAAATCATGGTACTGAACGACCAGCAGATCGCAGCGTTCCAGGAATCGGGTTACCTGTTTTTCTCGGGTTTACTCGACGAAAAAGAAGTGAATACGCTCAAGGAAGCGGTGCCGGAGGTGCTGAGCCGACAGGGACCCGAGGTGGTGCGGGAGAAGGACGACTCCACGGCCGCCCGGCTGGCCTTCGGAGCCCATACCTACTCCGAGCCCTTTCGCCGTCTCGCCCTGCTTCCCCGCCTGATGGATCCGGTCCGCCAGTTGCTGGGGGACGAAGTCTATCTCCACCAGACCCGGATGAATCCCAAGCAGGGTTTCGGGAGCGGAGCGTCGTGGACCTGGCACCAGGATTATCCTTCGTGGTACAAGGTCGACGGCATGCCCGAACCGAATTGCATCATGGCGTCGGTATTCATCGACGACTGCACGCCGGTCACCTCGCCGCTCATGATCATACCGGGTTCCCACCGGTGGGGCCTGCTGGAGTCGGAACTGCATCCCGACGCCCGGGGGCGGGGCTACGATCTGTTCAATATCGACCGCCCGACGCTGCAGAAACTGGCCGACGAAAACGGCATCGAACCCCTGATCGGTCCGGCGGGATCGGTCGCCCTGATCCACAGCAACATCGTCCACGGATCGGCCGACAATGTCTCGCCCTGGCGCCGGGCCATCTTCTACCTGATCTACAACGCCGTCGGCAACGCCTGCACGCGCGAGGTCAGGCCCTGGTACCAGAACAACCGGGATTTCACGCCCCTGGAACCGATCGAAGACGACGGGTTGCGGGTTTATTCCGACACCTAGCCCTCCGCGTTGGCGGCCTGGATCGCGGCGTGGATATACCCGTAGGCGTAGGCGAATCCCACCTGTCCGGCCTCCGATCCTGAAATGCCGGGGACGTGGTCGGGCATGATCATGTACTCGTACCCCACTTCCTTGTAGGTGCGCATCGCCTTCAGCATGTCGATGTCGCCCTCGTCGGGGAATACCTCCACGAAATCGTTCAGCCGCCCCTTGATGTTCCGGAAGTGGACATTGAAGATCTTCTTCCTGCTGCCGAAATAGCGGATTACGTCGTGGATCTCCACCGACGGGTTCTCCAGGCTCTCCGACATGCACCCCTGGCAGAAGTTCAGCCCGTTGTAGGGACTGTCGTACAGGTCGATGAACTTCTTGAAGCCCTCCGACATGCCCAGCACACGGGCCACGCCCCGGTACGTTCTTCCAAAACCGATGCCGGGATCGGAAGGGTGGCAAGCCATCTGGACCTTGTATTCTTCGGCCACGGGGATAATCGTCTTCAGCCAGTGGTCGATCCGCGCCCACATCTCGTCTTCGTCGGCGGGACCGCCTTCGAACGCAGGACGGGACTGGTCAAGCTTGTCGTACTCGAACGAGGAGAGGCGCGCTCCGCCCCGGCCGTACCGGGGTTCGGTCCGCATGTGGCCCAGCAGGGTGATGTTGTAGTTCAGCCCTCTCAGTCCGGCCTCGGAGGCCATGCGCACGGTCTCGCACATGCGTTCCAGTGCACGGTCCCGCGCGTCACACGGTCCAAGGAAAATAGCGCCGGCCTCGTTATCAAATGCACTGGAGGAACCCAGGGGTATGTGGATCATCTCGAGGTTGATCCCGTACTTGTCGAACCGTTCGCGCTGGGCCTTCATTATGTCGACCGTCCACTCCGCCCAGGGTTCGGCCGGAGTCTGGTCCACGTTGAACACGCCAAGCTGGGCGAGGACCTCGATATCCGTGTCATTCCGGCACCGGGTCTGCGTTCCGATGTACATGTATTCCTCCGAACGTGAATTGTGGTGAATTTGCCGAGATCTTGGAAGTTGTTTACGGGATACCTGCAAACCACGGCGCTAGGCCGTTCCTTCTGATGCGTCTTCCGACTCCTTGCCGAAGAGCCGCACTTGCGAGCCGGCCAGCATGGCACGCAGCTTGCTGCGAATGGCCCAGAGACACACGAGGGACGGGATTACCATAAGCGTCGTGATGACGAAAAATGTCCCCCAGTCGCCATCGAGCCAATCGACCAGGGCGCCCGAAGACGCCGCAAAGAGGGTTCTTCCCGCCGTTCCGATCGAGGCGAGCAGCGCGTATTGCGTGGCCGTGTAGGTCCGGTCAACGAGCATCGAGATGAAGGCGACGAAGGTGACGGTCGCGAAGGCGCTCGTGAGGTCGTCCACGACGACGGCGGTCGCGAACAACGGACCCGATTTGCCCACCCACGCCAGTGTGGCGAAAAGGAGATTGGTCATTGCCATGGCGATCCCCGCCGCGAACATGGCCCGCACGAGCCCGATCCGAATCGCAAGGAAACTTCCCAATACGGTGAAGACCACGGTGACGACCCAGCCCAGGCCCTTCGAATAGAGGGCGATCTCGGACTTGGAGAACCCGATTTCCTTGTAGAATATGATGGACATGCGTCCCAGGAACGCCTCGCCGATCTTGAACAGGAAGACGAAGCCGAGAACGGTGATGGCGATAGTGACGCCGTTGCGCCGGAAGAAACTCGTCAGTGGATTGGCCACGGTGCCCGCGAACCAGGCGACGACGTGACCGAATCGGCCGGGTAGGGCAAGACGGGATGTAATCCGCTCATCGTCCTCCGCCTGCGCCGCTATGCGATCCGAGGCAGCACCCTCTCGTACGAAGGCGAGTCCGAGGTTGCAGAGGATGACCAGTGCGCCGAGACAGAGAAAAGTGGCCTGCCAGTAGCCTTCGACCCCGGCATTCTGAAAGGCTTCCGCGGTCTCCAGGGCAATCACGCCGCCCAGTTTGAATCCGGTCCACCACCCGACGACGGCCGTTGCCGCGCCCGCGGCCATGGCCTCACCCTCCGACTTTCCGATCTGCTCGATTCGAAGCGCGTCGATCGCGATGTCCTGGGTGGCGGACGCGATGGCCAGGACGAGACCGATAGCGACGACGCCGCTGAGGTCTGCCGTCGGCTCGGTGACGCTCCAGAGTACGAGGCACGCCAGGATAACGGCCTGCAGCGCGACGATCCATGCCCGTCGATGTCCGAGCCGCTTCGTCAACAGGGGTACCCGGATCCGGTCGATCAGCGGCGCCCAGAGGAAGTTGACCGCGTAAACTCCGAAGATCAGGCTCGCCCACCCTATGGTACTGCGGGAAAGGCCTTCTTCCTTCAGCCAGAGACTGAGGCAGCTGCCGATGAGCACCCACGGAAAACCGCTGATGATTCCGAGCAGGAGTATGCGGGCCATACGGCGCTCGAAGTAGATCGACAGCGATTGCGAAAGGCTTTGCATGGTGTCTCGCTAGGGGCAGATCGCACCCCGCCTGGGCGTGCTTCGTAAAGGGCGGCAAAGACGATCGGAATGTATGCACACGGAGGTTTACCGTCAATCGAATTGCAGACGCGCGGGGGTCGTGATCGCAGTGTGCCGCATAGACCGGATATGGCCGATACTTTCGCAAGCCGGTAGTCGTTGACAGGAAGGCGGATGACCGATAGGATAAACACCATGTTATCGACCGGAACAACGTGGTTGTCGCTGGCCAAACCGCTGCGCGGCTATGGGGAAAACGATGGTCATCTGCGGGCTGCTGATCTTCCAGGCTGGCTGCGGTTCGTCCGGTTCGGACGTGGACCCGGACGACAAAGAGGCCGTGGGCCGGGCGTTCATGGGCCCAGTTGGTCGAGGGTACAATCACGCCGGGAACGATCGGTTTTCACGAGATACCGGAGGTCTACGAAAAGGAAGGGAAAAGGTTGTATACCCGGTACGGCTGTACCGTGTGTCACGGCATGGAAGGCCAGGGCGACGGGCCGATCGCCTACACGCTTAAACCGCCGCCGCGCGATTTCAGGGACCCCGGGGCCTATCGCATCGGCCGTGACGTGGTCACCATCGCCGGCACGCTCGAGGAGGGTATGCCGGACAGCCCGTCCATGGTGCCCTTCCCTCATATCAGGGACGAGGAGCGCTTCAAGATCGCCATGTATGTCGCATCGCTTCAACCGTCATCCGAAAAGTCGTCAACCGAAAGTCATTGACCGGAAAAACCATCATCTGAAAATCCGTCATTCGATCCCTGAGATTCAAAATGCCGAATAAGATCACCTATGTGCGTGTATCCTTGCTCCTGGTTCTCCTGGTAATCGTCACGGCCGGTTGCCAACCTGCGAACGACCTGGAGATCACCGGTGCCTGGGTCAGGGGCACGCCGCCGAACCGGGACGTAACCGCCGCCTACCTGGTCATCGAAAACCGGTCGGATCGTGCAAGGGAACTGCTGTCCGTCGAGACGCCCGCCGCGGAGTACACGGAGCTCCATACCATGTGGCAGGTCGACGACATGATGGAGATGAAAAAGATCGATAGCCTGGTGGTTCCTTCGCAAGGAGAGGCGGCATTGGAGCCCGGCGGGAATCACATCATGCTGTTCGGCGTGAAACGGCCGTTGGTGGAGGGAGATTCGGTATACCTGACGTTGCGTTTCACCGACGAGACGACCCTTTCCGTCACCGCCGAAGTGTTGAAGGACAGGCAATAGGCGGATTCAGTATGGGACCGATACTCCTTATAAAACGACTCATGCTTCTGCTGAAACGATCCCAGCTTCCGCCAGAACGATCCAGGCTGCACCGGGGCATGGTCACCATGCTCTGCGCGGCCCTGTTGCTCCTCTCCGGCTGCCGCACCGAATCCCCGCCGCCGCCGCAGATCGATATCCCCGAACTCCTGGACTACGGCGAACGGTTCGGCGGTGATTTCACGCTGACCGACCAGGACGAAGCGCCGTTCGACCTGTCGGAGCATCGCGGCGACGCGTTCCTGATATTCTTCGGTTATACCTACTGCCCGGACGCCTGCCCCCTCATGCTCTCCAAGCTGGCGGCAGTCTACGACGTACTCGATCTCGAGCCCGGTCAGAACGTGCGTACGATATACATTACGGTCGATCCCTCGCGCGACACGCCGGAGCAACTCAGAGAGTACCTGGCCTACTTCGCCACGGTGGACGTCCGTGGACTCACCGGATCTCGAGAGGAGATCGACGAGGTCGCAGAAAGGTACGGCGTGCTGTACAAGTTACAGGAAGCCAACGAGGCGGGACACTACCTGGTGGCTCATACGACCACCCTGTTCCTGGTGGACCGGGAGGGCCGGCTGCGCTTTCGATTCCATCCGAGCGATTCGCCGGAATACATCGCGGTGGGTATAAAACTGCTCTTCGAATAGCCTACCGCTCGCGGCGCAGAGAGTCGACCGGGTTCATGGCGGCGGTCTGAATCGTCTGCGAACCGACCGTAATCCAGGCGATCAACAGGCCCAGCAGACCGGCCGCGGGAAACAAGAGCAGCGAGATTCTCGGTGTGGTAAGCGTACTCCAACAGCCACTGTTGTGTGACGAAGTAGGCTACCGGCCAGGCAATCACATTTGCGATCACCACGAGGACGGTGTATTCCCGTGAAAGCAGCAGGACGAGTTGACGTGCCGACGCGCCCAGTGCCTTTCGTATTCCGACCTCTCTTGTTCGCTGCTTCGCCGTGAAGACCGCCAATCCGAAAAGTCCGAGACAAGCCGTGAAGACCGCCAGTCCCGCAAACATGGTCACGAGCCTGCCCAGCAGCTGATCCGAACGATAAAGCCGTTCCACGTCCTGGTCCAGGAACGAGTATACGAAGGGGATTTCCGGCGTGGATTCCTTCCACATCGCTTCCAGGTCCCGCAGGGTTTCACCGGGGTCTCCGGGAACGAACTTCACGGCCCAGTAACCGGAGCCACCGAAAGAGAAGATCACCGGTTCGACCCGCTCGTGCAGGGTCCTCAGGTGGAAATCGCCCACTACCCCGATTACCTGCATCTCCCCGATGCCCATCTTCACGAATTGATTCATAGCTTCTCCGGGCGACCCCCATCCCAGGCGCCTGACTGCCTCTTCGTTGAGGAGACACCCGGTTGAGGACGCCCATCCGCCGCCACCCGGCATCGTAACCCATTTGAAGTCTCTTTCGGGTGACAGGTCCCGCCCTTCCAACAGGGTTAGGCCGAGCGTCTGGACGTAATTGCCCTCGGTATGGATATGCTGCATCTCGATCGTACCCGATGCCGGGTCGTCGACGCGCCCCACGGGAAAGATCGGCAGTCTCCCCCGCCCCGGCCGCGCGGCCGGGCATGTAATTCGCCCCGGATACGCCGATCACCCCGGCGTGTTGCGGGTATCTCTCCCGGATCATGCCAAAGTCCATGCCCTGGATATCGGGCAGGATCACGACGTGCTCTTTTTCGAACCCGAGGTTTTTCGTTCTCATGAAATCCAGCTGCTGGTAAACGGTGCCTGTTCCGATTATCAACAGAATAGCCATGGCGAACTGTAAGACTACGAGTGCTTTGCGCAGCGTCACCGCGCCTGTGTTCGATGCGCCTCTGAAGATCGCCGCGGGGTTGATCCGTGAAAGCAGCAGGGAGGGATAGGCGCCACCGACGACACCGGCAGCGAGGACGATGGCCGAACCGCCCAGGATGGACCACGGTTCCAGCGCGGGCATGGAAAGTACGTGACCCGTCATGGATCGGAACACGGGCAGGATTATCCAGACGGCGGCCAGCGCGATTAGAAAAGCCATGGCGCTCAGGAGGATCGATTCACCCAGGAACTGCCGCGCGATCTGTCCCCTTGTGGCTCCTGAGACTTTTCGCATGCCGATTTCGCGGGCCCGGGTTATGGACCGGACGATGGCCAGGTTCGTGAAATTCATGCAGGCGATCAGCAGAATGAAGACCGCGATGGCGGCCAGCATCCAGATGAACGACACTTCTCCGTTCGTCTCCATCTCCAGTTCCAGATGAGAAAAGAGATGGATATCGTAAAGCGGCTGCAGGGTATAGGTGTGGGTAAAGGCCGATGCACGGACCGCGGCGTCGAGATGTTCGTCGAGCCGGGCCTGGAGCATGGCGCCGATCTCTGCCGGCGAGTAACCATCCGGCAGCAGCAGGTACGTGTAGTACTGGCTGTTTGCCCAGTTTCTCAACAGCCCGATCGGATCGCCCCGTCCCGTCGTCGTGGCGATGGAGACGTAGAAATCGGGATGGTAGTGGGCATAGGCCGGCGGGTCTTCCATGATGGCAGTGATGGTGAAGGGAAACTGGTGGTCCCCGGTGATCATCTTCCCGACCGGGTCGTCATCACCAAAATACTTCCGGCCCATGGAAGCGCTGACGACCATCGTGTTCGGCGCCGTGAGCGCGGTTGCAGGGTTGCCTTTCACCAGGGGAACATCGAACACGTCGAACAGGTTGCCATCCGCCCAGTAAACCCGCTGTTCATAGAACTGTTTATCTTCGGTCGTGAACAGCCAGGTGCCGACCGTGCCCCGCAGGCGCAGCACTTCCTCCACTTCGGGAAGCCGGGTCTTGATGAACTCGCCCAGCGCACCGGGCATGCGTGCCGTTCGATCGGTAACGATCCTGTAGATCCGGTCTCCACGGGTGTTATGCCGGTCGTAGCTCAGCTCGTCGCGTATATACAGCAGAATGACCAGGCAGCAGGCCA
>CBDEKM010000006.1:0-225976 GCA_965240335.1 bacterium | reverse complement strand
ACCTTGAGGTCCTCGGCAAGGGCCCAGTCGATGGCGGCATGGAGCTGTTTCTCTTCCGACGCGTGCAGGGAAAACAGGCAGCTCCTTCTTGAGTACCGGGATCATGGCCTCCCAACCGAGGTCCGAAGGTTGTAAGGGCGTGCCGCGGCCGCGCTCGCCCTCTTTTGCGATCATGTACGCCCGTGCTTCGCGAAAAGCGTCGCGCAGCTTCGTCAGGGCTTCCCTGCGCTCTTCGATCTGCTCCTTCCTGCTCGACGAACCAGGAAAGTCGAAGACGCGATAGGAAGGCCACCGCACGTGGAGGCCCGCCGCAGCTTCCAGGGTCATTTCCTCGGTGGTCCATCCATCCAGTGAAATCAGTCCGGAAAGTCCGGCGATCAAGCCTCCGCTGGGCATGGTCAGGGCGGTCAAAATCCCGTTCGCCCGGGCGACCGGAAAGTATTCGCTGTCGGGATTGACGGCGGATACCGCACGTACACTGGGGGTTATGTCCCCGATTTCCACGTTGTCCTGGGTCGCCCTTACCGAGCCGATCTCGGTCAGTCCCAGGGTGGTGGGCGCGGCGATCAGACCAGGGATACACGTGTTTCCCCGTAACGTCGATCACCTGGGTGTTGTCGGGTAGGACAAGGTCTGTCCCGATGCCGGTTATGACGCCAGACTCGAACAGCACCGTGGCGCCCTCGATGACGTCGCCGCTCACGGTATGGACCGTCCCGCCGGTCAACGCGATGGGCTGCGCCTGCGGCCCGGCCGGCTTCTGTTTCGAGGCCGCGGCCTCCTGGACCACGGGGCCCAGTGCGAGTCCCAGTATCAAGACCGCCCACATTGAATGTTGCATGATCGGTCGTATCCAGGTCGATCGTATCCACTGTACGCTGGACGTAATTTCTGCCGTATGTCCTGTCCCCTGTCTGCTGCGGGGTAAATCCACCATTTCCACCCTCCATTCGCCGGGAAACCGGCATGCCGCGCCTATGCCTCCGGCGCTTGCTCTTCGTCGGCTTCCGGCGATTTGAGCAGTTTCTGGATCAATCTCGTGCGTTCCTTATCCACTTCGATTCTCATCAGCTTGTCTTCGTCGACATCGAAGAACTTCATCCCGTCGATCCAGGTCTGTTCGCATTTCGTATACGTGGACAGGGGATGTCCGTTCCAGATAACGAAGTCGGCGTCCTTGCCCCGCTCGAGCGAACCGACGTACTGATCGATGGCCAGTTGCTTCGCCGCGTTCAAGGTGACGAACTTAAGCGCTTCCACCTCGGGTACCCCGCCGTACTTCACCGCTTTTGCGGCTTCGGTGTTTAGTCGCCGGGCGAGTTCGTTGCTGTCGGAATTGAAGGTGACCAGTACCCCCGCGTCGTGCATCAGCGCCCCGTTGTAGGGAAATGGCATCGTAGGCTTCCACCTTGAAGGCCCACCAGTCGCTGAAGGTGGAAGCGCCCGCGCCGTGGGCAGCGAGTTCAGGGCCGACCTTGTAGCCCTCCAGGACGTGCTGAAAAGTGCCTATCGTGAATCCAAAGTCGTCGGCCACCCTTACGAGCATCAGGATTTCGTCCTGTCGGTAGGAGTGGCTGTGTACCAGGCGATCTCCGGCGAGGATCTCCTGCAATGTTTCCAGCTCCAGGTCACGCCGTGGCGGAACGACGCCCGACTTATCCGAAAGGGCGTTGTATCGTTCCCAGGCCTGCTGGTATTCCCGGGTCGCCTGAAACCGGTCCCTTATGATCTGCTCGACCCCCATGCGGGACTGTGGATACCGGTCGCTGAGGGTGCGCCAGTTGCTGCGCTTGACGTTTTCACCCAGGGCGAACTTGATGCCCGGCTTGGCTTCGTTGAACTTCATTTCCTCCGGCCCCATCCCCCATCTCAACTTGATGACCTGGTTCTTGCCGCCGATGGGATTGGCCGATCCGTGGAGCAGGTTGGCGGCCGTTAGTCCCCCGGCCAGTTCTCTGTACAGCGCGATATCGTAACTGTTCACCACGTCCCCAATGCCCACTTCGGCGGTCACGGCCTGCGTGCCCTCGTTGATGCCCTCCAGGATGGCCGTGTGCGAATGGGCATCGATGATACCGGGGGTAACGTGCTTGCCGGTACCATCGATCTCCAGGGCACCTTCTGGCGCCGTGAGGCCGGTACCTACTTCGGCGATCTTGCCCTCACGAATCAGGACGTCTGCGTTTTCCAGCTTGCCTTGCTCGTCCAGCGTCCAGACGGTGGCGTTCCTGACGAGGATGTGTTCAGGCTGACCCGGTGCGCTTTCTCTACCGAAGGCGCCGGGTGGATACAGCGCGGGAGGATCGGCTTCCAAGGCGGACGTCGGCATCTCAGGAAGTTCCGCGTCTCGGGCACGGGTCCGGTCGGCGGACCAGTTCAGGCTTTCCCCGTCCGGGCGCACACCCCGGCCGGTGATCCGGTCGTCCTGGATCGAACCGGAGAAGCGCCATACGCCGGCCTCCCCCAGCGCATCGTCTTCCACGCTGAAAGCGATACGCGTGTCGTCCAGCTCCATGCGGGCCGTCTTAACGGCGTTACCGTCTATGTCGATCGTTCCCTTGGGCGCATCCAGCGATCCGGCGATGTCCAGAGACAGGCTGTCACCCGCCAGGTCCACCAGCCACCCTCCACGGGGGTCGGCGACCGGCCGGGGCGAAACCACGTGGCGGTCGCCCGCGACCCAGACGTCCTGCACGTTTACGTTTTCCGCGAACAGGGGGCCGTCGGTAACAGTCATGTTGGCCAGTTTACCGGGCTCCAGGGTGCCGAGTTGGCGGCTGAGTCCGAGCAGGGACGCGGGGGTCGTGGTGAGCGCGGCCAACGCCGCTTCATATTCCAGTCCGTTCTCGATCGCCTCCCGTACCCGGTCGTGAAAGTCGGAACTGCTATCAAGTCTTGTACTGCTCAGCGCAATGGGGATTCCCGCCCGGTGCAGACGACCCGGGTTCCCGGGCGCCAGGTCCCAGTGCCGAAGGGATTCCAGGGTGACGTCGACCGCGTCTTCCGGCGTGGAAACGGAAAGGTCCTTTGACTGGGGAAAATCGAGGGGGAGTATGACCGGCACGTCCACGGCCCGGACCGCGTCCAGCATGCGGTATTCATGGCCGCTGCCCCTGACGAGGAATCGAAGTTTGAATTCGTCGGCCAGACGGGCGGCGCGTAGAAAAGCGTGATCGTTATCGACACTCATGAGTACGGCCTGGCTGCGAGTAACCACCGCGTCCAGCGACGCAAGTGCGTCATTATCCTCGGGCCGGTCCTGACGGGGATTCGCAGCAAACGCCGCATGGGCGTCCCGGTACCATTGCGCATCCAGCATCGTCTGCCGCATCAGGGCCACGACGCCCATCATGGCCGCCGGATAGGTGCGGTTCCGGTTGCGTTTCATGCGCATGTGCTGAAAAACACCGCGCTTCAGAATGTTCTCGTTGGGCGTTCCGGTACCCAGGTTGACTACGGCGCTGCTTCCCGAGAAAACGCCTAGATCGGCCACTACCATGGCCGCCGCGAATCCGGATTCCCGCAACCTGGCGATCTCCGGTTCACTGATGCGATAGGCTTCGGCGGCGGAGCGTTCGGGACGGACACCGGGGTTCCAGTGTACGGACCCCGTGGTTTCTTCCGCTTCCTCTTCCGGCAGTCCGGCCTGCGAGAACATCTCGATCATGCCCGGATAGATGGTCATGCCCGAATAGTCCCACCGCTGGGCATCCCGAGGGATATCGATTGACGCTCCCGCTTCCACGACCAGTCCATCCCGGACGACCACGACCCCCTTGTCTATGACGAGGTCGGGCCGGACATAGATCCGTGCGTTCTCTAGGGCGTGGACCCTCGACGGGTTCTCCCGCAATCCAGCCTGGGGCGCTGTCTGCTGGGCTTCCGCGGCGAGGGTGACTGCCCCGGCAAGCAAGAAAACCGGGAACATCGTCCAACACGTCTTCAACATGGTTATCCTCCTGAAGAAACGATTCATGCTGTGTTTGAAACCCACAGTTACACAAAAGGTTACAGAATACTTACATCAGCAGTTCGACGGCTTTGTCCAATGCCTGGTCGACCCGGGCAGCGAGGCCACAGTCGTCCAGCCGACCAATGGGATGTTCGATTTCGATGATGGGGTAATCTCCGCAACCCAGTTGCTCCGCCATCACCCGCGCGGTGTGCGCGAAGTTGGACGTGCACAGCAGCGCAGCCGGCAGTCCAAGGTTCTCGAGCGTGAGGGCATCGTGCATGCTGCACGCGCTGCATGATCCTCAGTCGCCGACGCCCACCAGCGCGAAATTACACCGGCGTACAATGAGATCGGTCATCTCGGCCGACAGCACGCGGCTTGCACTTTCCTTGGTGTATTCGGCCGCTTCCACCGGATGTTCCAACCGCTTCTTTAATTGCTCGAAAACGCCGCGCAGTATCACGTCGGAGTTGGGTTTTCCGTTACCCACCAGTGCGGCTACGGTATGCAGGGACCCCAGCGGTCTTCTGGCCAGTCGAATAGCCGCCGCGCCAGCGGAGGCCGTGGGATCAACGAGGGTTACCGGCATGTTCAGTTGCTCCAGGAATATCAGTGATTCGTGTTGGGTCCGGTGATCTGGTATTACTCACCTGGCAGTGTCGAGATTCGGCGGGTAACCGGCCGGGAACCGACGCCCCGTCCCGATCCCAGCCAGGGTGGGATTATGGCGGAGTGACCGCCCGCCGAACCGCCGGCGAAGACGATCCAGAGCCCTTCCCGGACCGTTGTCAACGTAATGCGTTCGTCAGGGCCAAGGTCGTCGTGCCGTCTCGTAGCATGGATTTCACGGCCCGTTGTAGCCGTAAGATCGAAAAGCGCTGTCCGGATCATCTCCCGTGTCCAGCCTGCCCGGCTGAAGACCGATCGGTGTTCCGGGCAGATGACGAAAACGATGGCGGCGCCGGCGTAATTGGTCGTCCGGGCTACCCGCGCAAACGATTCGACCAGGCCCCCGGGTTCGTCATGGACGTGGTCGGCCACAGAATGCGGGGCTTCCGCGGCGAATACCGTAACCGCGCTTACGTCCCGGGGAACGCACAGTTCTTCGCCCTGGGTCGGCCAGCCGTCGCACCGCGCTTCCGGCAGGCAGTACGCGATGCGTCCGGCGTGGGCTACCGTCGCACGGTCCAGGTCCCCTGGCACGCTGCCGATCACGTTACGGATGACCAGGTTCAAGGCCCTTCCCAATGTGAGGTTGGATCGATTGCCCGCGCCGAGTACGGCGGTATTCGAATTGAATCGCTGCGACTCCACGACGGGACCGTGGACCATGACCAGGGGCGCCGCACCGCCTGTGCTGGCCGACGGACCGACGATATTGAATTCCGGATCCAGAACGGCCTCTATCGCGGCCAGGACAACGGGGAACAGCGGATCGGCACATCCAGCCATTACGGCATTCGCCGCCACCAGCTCGGCGGAGATGGACCTTTTCCGCTCGGGCACCCGGCCGATTTCCCGGTCCGGTTCGATGCCGTGCGCATCCAGCAGCCGGTCGATTCGATCGCGGGTGGGCGGCACCACGGGCAGGCCGTCCGACCAGCCCCGGTCGAAGGCATATTCTATTGCATCGATTTCGGATTCAACCTGGTGGGCCATCAGAAGGGTTACTTGCCGTAGTAGGTTTCCAGATAGGTCAGTATGGTCTCTTCGGTTTTCTTATCGAACGTCTTCAATCCCTTTTCGGCCTGCATCCACTGGATAGCATCCAGCCACTCCGCGCGATCCGCACGGAAGGAGCGGATGATCTGGGTGGGATGGCACTGGGCGCATTCCCTTTCCACGACGGGGTAGCCGTCGCCCATGATCAGCCTGGTGCGGTGGTGCAACTCCAGTCCCGTTCTCGGGTCGAACATCGTCACCGGCTTGGCCGCTTCGGCCTTGGCGTTGGCCTGCATGACCTGCCACTGTACCGATTCATAGTAGATCAGGCCGATTACCATGGCGTCGAGGACGATGACGAAGGCAATCTGGCCGAGGACGCGAAGAAACGTGTTCATGAACTGCTCCTGTGACTCAACGGGTACGGATCATCCTGGGATAGCGGGGTGCTATCTCGGTCCCGCATCGATGGGGAAGCCGAATCCTATATACCACGTCCGGCCAGCAGCTGGTTCGAAGAAGCGGTCCCCGAAAGCGTTGGGAACGATGGAACCATTGTAACGCGTGTCGAAAAGGTTGTTTATTCCGGCGAACAGGACACCGCCGACCACATCTCCACTATATGCGATTCCCGCCCGTAAATCAACGAGCGCATAGCCGTCGTTCACGAAATCAGACTCCGGTTTGCTGCTCCCCGGAGCCGGGCCGTTGAAGTCGTTGGCAAAGTACTCCGCTGTCCACTGCGCGTTCATTTCCACGAAGGTGCCTCCCGTATGGGCGTAGGAGAAACCGGCGAACAGGTGGTGGGGCGGTACGCCCGGGACCTCGTTTCCTGACAATTGAATCCGGCGGGCGGTACCGTCGACTTCCCGGTCTACCTCGTAATCGCTGAATTCGAACCGCATGCCCGTGTAGGCCATCGCCAGGTTGAATTCGGGCAGGGGAGACCAGGTAAGCTTCAGTTCCAGGCCCCTGTTCCGCGTTTTGCCGGCGTTGCGGAAGAATATCTCGTCTGTCTCGGGATCATCGATCTGGAACGGCTGGAGCATGTTGCTTATCCCAAAGGCGAACAGGGCCGCGTCATAGGCCACGCCGGCGTCGGACAGGAAGCCCTTGATGCCCACTTCGAAGCCGCGAAGTCGTTCGGGTTCGAGATCGGGATTGAATCCACCGGCCTGCGTGGGCCGGTTGCTCAGTTCCGACGTGGTGGGCGTCTGGAAGGCGGTAGAGAAGTTTCCATAGACCGCAGTGAGCGAAGTCGGGCGAAAGGCTATGCCCAGATGGGGACTGAACTGCGCCATGTTCCGCGTACCCGAGTCGTCGGTACGATCGGACAGAAATCGGTCGGTGGCCTCGAATCGAAAACGGTCATACCGCCCGCCGGCCGTAACGACGACATCGGGCCGGGGCGCCCATTCCAGTTCGACGAAAGGACCGATGCCGTCTACACTTTCCTCCTGGTCCAGCCGTGCATCTCCCAGGGTAAGCTCGTCGAATATGCGCCCATCGTCTAAGGTGCCCACGAGATCGCCGGGTACGCCCTCGTTTCCGTATTCCTTGCGTTTATCACGCTGTATTTCCAAATCCAGTCCTCCGGTCAGCCTGAAACTGCCGGTTCCGATCCTGCCCTCGCGGCTGAATACGCCCCGGATACCGGCGCCCCGACGATCCAGGTCGATGACTCGACCCGGTATGGGGTTGAACAGCGTGCGTCCCATGCCGAATACCGTGATCTCTCCCTGGTTTTCGTCTGCTTCGTACCCCAGGGAAAGCCCACCCTGGACCTGCTTGACCTTCTTGGACGCGCCCTGTCTCTGGACAAAGGACCTTGCGCTGGCCGGATCCGACTCCGCCGTGGATTTGTCCAGCGAACTCGGGTTGAACTGGTACGGCGCATTGAAGTAGTTGATCACGGAGGTGATTTTCCAAGTTTCATTGATGGCCCGCTTACCGATCGTGTTTATCCCGGTCGACCGTGCGTAGGCGTGATCGCGAAACCCATCGAACCAGAGCGTGTTGAAATTGAAGAGAAACTGGTTGTTGCCGGTGCTGCCCGTCGCCTTGCCCTGTATGCGCCGAAGGCCATGCGAACCGGTGATGTATCGGGGGGTGACTACCAGCGGTCTGTGCGGGGTCTCTTCGGTGTGTATCTGGATGACTCCGCCCGCCGCGTTACCGTAAAGGGACGAACTGGGCCCGCGCAGCACCTCGATCTGTCCCGCTGAGGTCAGGTCGAGGTTGTTGAGCTGGGACTGGCCGTCGGCCATGGTCAGGGGAATGCCGTCCAGCACCACTTTCACGCCGCGCACGCCGAAAGACGCCCGGCTGCCCAGTCCACGGATGCTGATCCGGTCGCCCTGCGATACGTTGTTGCGGTTGTGCACGATGATGCCGGGCACGCTTCGTACACTCTCCTCCAGCGACAGTCCCGGTTCGGCAAGCTGGATCTCGTCCCGGTCTATCCTGTCCACGGCGTAGGGTACGTCGAGGACGTCCCGAATGTATCGGGTCGCGGTGACTTCGATGGGTTCAAGGATGTGGTCTACGGAAACGTCGGTAGTATCCGGAGCTGACTGGGCGGATTGGGCGGTCTGGGCTGACTGGGCTGACCGCTGCCACGCGTATGCTGGGGACAAGCAGAAAAGAATGACGACACAGAAGGGAAGTATAAATTTCATCGTGTACCGAATCGATGTAACAGGGCGGACGGGGAAGTCCGCCCCGCGAAGGCCATTAATCCAATGCACGAATCTTGACGTTTTTGAACCGGATCTTACCCTGACCAAAGGCCTGCAGTACGACCACGCCGCTGTAATGGGAGGCATCCTGGATCTTCACGGCTTCTTCCCCGTTCAGCATTACCGTGATGTCGCGTCCGTCGGCGGTGATGACCATGGTGTTCCACTGGCCCTCGGTCGCCGGCGGTGGTTCGTATATGGCCAGCGCCACGATACTGCCCGTGGTGTAACCCGAACTGTGGGTGTCCGCGATGTTGATCTCGTAGAAGGAGTACTGGTTCACCCTGGCGCCGGTATCACGGGGTCCGCGGACGAAGACTCCGCTGTTATGTCCCGCGTCCTGGTTGAACTGGACGTGCAGTTCGAAATTGGTGAACGCGTCGTAGGTACCGATGTACCCCGGGCCGCGGCCCGTCACTTCCCCGGTGAGCATGCCGTCCTCCACCGCCCAGTTGGCGGTACCGCCACGGTGGGTCCAGCCCAGCAGGGTATTGCCGTCGAACAACATCTTCCAGCCCGCTTCCTTTTCCGCGTCGGTCAGCATGTTGTCCTGCGCGGCGGCCGTACCATGTAGACCTGACAGGATCAGGACGGCGGCTGCAACGCTCCAGATATAGCGTTTCATTACAAATCTCCTCTGTTTGCACCTTCTTCGACTAGTGCTTTACCGGCTATTCGCCTTCTTCGGCTTCGGGTTCATCACCAAGCTTCAAAGCGACCAGTTCGGCAGGATGGCCGCTGCCACCGATCGTCATGACGATGTATTGCACGTCGTTGTGCATGTAGGTCATGGGCATGCCGCTCTGGGAGGCCGGCAGTTCGGTTGACATCACTACTTCACCCGTCGCCTTGTCGTAGGCGTGCAGGTAAGGGTCACCACTGTATCCCTCTCCAGCGAAGAGCAGCGTGCTCGTCACCAGGGAACCGATGCGGGTCGCTTTTCCGGTCCGGGGCAGATCGACGCCGGCGAGTTCGGGCAGGTCCTTGATGTCCTGCGGCGTATCGCCGTTGGGCGCCATCCAGACGTGATCACCGCTGTTCATGTCAACCGCGGTGATGCGGCCCCAGGGTGGCTTGACGAGCGGTATCTCGCCGAACACCCTAGGCGCTCTCAGGCCGGCCGAGAAGTAGTCCATGTCCGATTCCTCGGGATCCGGCGCCCTCAGCGCCAGCTTCGATATGCTGGTGTTGGATGGAATGAAGTTGACGCCCGATACCGGATCCAGACAGGTCATGTTCCAGTTGACGCCTCCGTTGGCGCCCGGGATCTGGATCGTCCCGATCGTTCCGTCCGGCGCTTCTGCAAGCGACGGGGGCTGGAACAGGGGTCCGTAGCGGTGGTCGGCCATCAGGTTTATCGCTTCCTGGCGCACCGCCGGCGTGAAGTCTACCAGGTCGTCCTGGCTGATGCCCTGGTGTTCCCACGGAGCGGGCTTGACGGGTATGGGCTGGGTGGGCGATGCCCGGTCGCCCGGTACATCCGACTCGGGGACGTCCATTTCGGGCATGTCCCAGATGGGTTCGCCGGTCACCCGGTCGAACACGTAGGAATACCCCTGCTTGGTATTCTGAATTACGATTTGCCGTGCCTCGCCGTCGATGTTCACGTCGGCCAGGATGGGCGCGGCGGGATTGTCATAGTCCCAGATGTCGTGGTGGACGATCTGGAAGTGCCATATTTTTTCGCCGGTCCGGTAATTCACGGCCACCAGGGAGTTCGCGAACAGATTGTCGCCGAGACGGTGCCCGCCGTAGTAGTCGTTCGTAGGCGCTTCAATGGGCAGATAGGCATAGCCCAGTTCGGTGTCTACGGCAATGGAAGTCCATACACCGGCATTCCCGGTATAAGACTTGGAATTCTGCTCCCAGGTTTCCGAACCTTCCTCGCCCTCGTCCGGGATGACCTTGAACTTCCAGATCTCCGCGCCAGTACGGGCGTCATACGCTACGATGTCTCCGGGCGAGTTGGTCATCGACCTGGGCCGGAATCCCGCTGCGAGGGCCGGCGGAACGAGGATGATATCCTCCACGACCGTTGCGGGAGAGGTATTCGCCAGATTACCCACGGGAGAGACGTTTTCTGCATTGCGCCATCCATCCATCATGTCGACCACGCCGTTGTTCCCGAAACCCGGTACGGGGATTCCCGTATCGGCGTCCAGTGCAACCAGGTAGAATCCCCGGGTGATCAGGATGACCCGATTGTCTCCCATGCCGTCCGTCCAGAAGGAGACGCCGCGTCCTGAGTTCCGGCGGGGGGCCGTCGCCCAACGCTCCTGATCCTCTACGGGCCGGTAGGTCCACATCGTCTCCCCAGTCTCCGGATCAATCGCCATGGCGCTGCGGCGCGTGCCGGCCGTGGAATACAACATGCCGTCCACATAGATGGGTACCGGCTGGGCATAGAATTCGGGGCGTGGACCAAAGTTGTCCTGTTTCCATCTCCAGGCCACTTCGAGGCGTTCCACGTTTTCCGCGTTGACCTGGTCCAGCGGAGAGTAACGGGTATAGGCCAGATCGCGGCCCAGCATGCGCCATTCACCGTCGGATTGCTCAACAGGGATAATCCTGCCCTGCGGCCTCTGCGATGCGGGTTCACAAGCGGACATCGCCACGATCGCCAAAGCCAGAACGATGGCTGGCGGGGTCCACTGATACAAACGGTAAATTCGACTAATCACACGCTGCCTCCCATGATGCGGGTTTAATGGTGCTGCGGAATTTTTACACAAAGCTTCAAGGCACAGGAATACCTGGATAGTTGTGCCAGGCCAAACCTGATTGCCGTTGATACAGAGTATGCGAATTTAGAATAGTATCGAGTGTAAAAACAAACGATCTACCAATGTAGTCGGCCGACTTACTGATGTAAAGTCCTTTATGGCAGGGCGGCGCTGCGACCTGTTCCCGGGTGGCGGATCCGCTTTCAACCTATCGTTTCGGCCAGGGTGTATTGGGTGGATTGAAATCCGGTTCGCCCAGCACAGGGGTCGACAGGCAATAGAATCCGTGGTTGGTAAACAGCCATACCAGGTTGCGGTCGTATTCGACATAAATGCCATGGGTCAGATTGCCCAGCGCGTAGCTCGGAGTCCGGGAGGGATCGAATTTCGGTACGAAATAGGCGGTAATTTCCGGATCGGTTAGATCGGAGACGTCGAAAATCTGAACGCCGGCATTATAGAAAGCATAAGGCAGGATGTGGTCCGTGGGCGTGCCGGGCTGGGTATAATAGCCACTTCGTTTCGGCCCGAAACTGCCGCGCCGCTGCACGAAATCCGTGAAGGGCGCGTCAGCGGGCGGCACCGGCCTGGGCAACGTGCCAAGCAATATAGGATTGGCAGGGTCATTCACATCGATCATGAAGATGTCTTTATAGGGTTCCCAGCCGTCTTCGTTCAGGGGATAACCTGAGAAGTATACCACCCCGGTCTTCTCCACCTGCGTCACATTGATGTAGTCGCCTTCGGTGCCCGCGACGCTAGGGGGAAAGTTCAGGTGTCCCAGCGCCTTGATATCGGTTGGGGCCGAAATATCCAGCACGTAGAATCCCAGGCCCCCCATCGCGGCATAGCCGTACCGCCCCCCTTCCTCGACGGGTCTGGGCATGAAGATCGACATGCGCGCGCCGAACCAGGAGGTCCTGTTCCCGGCGCGGGGATTGGCCGTGTAGGCGGCTTCATCATCCGGATCGCCGAGTTTCTGGCCTGGAACGTTGAACTGGCTGAGAAACCGGGGGTTGGACGGATCGGACATGTCCCAGGCCTGGTAACCGGCCGAATACAGATCGCTCGGATACTCGGTAAGCGCGTATTCCGCACTTGGGGCGGCGGCGACGAACATGTACCTGCCGCCGTGATAGGCGGGTATGTCTCGCACGCCGGAACCCTGTTGCTGGCCTACCGGGGCGTCGGGATGCTGATAATCGGTGGAAGTCTCCGCCTGCAGGGTCCATTCATCCGGCAAAGGGCCGTTCATTACATACACCTTGAAACCCTTGAGATGGTTGGCTTGGCGGATCGCATTCACTTTATCCGGTTCGGTTCGCTTGTCGCTGAGCACGCCGAAGCGGCGGATCTCGAAGGCCTGCACCATGATGTACTTGCCCAGGTCGCTGTTCCACTGGATGGACGCGGCCCCGAACATTTCGCCTTCCTCGTATGGATTGGCCTCTTCGCCCGGTCCTTCGCCGGTCCAGGTGCTTCCTTTTTCGTGAACCACCTTCAGGTCTCTTGGATCGGTTATGTCATAGATTTTCAAGGCACGCCGGACGTACTGGTACATGTAACGGCGGCCGTCGAAATCCACGATGTTCTGCCAGGTATGGAAGGGTTCGACGGTAATCGGGTAGTAGGCCTCCACCTTCATGTCCTTCGCATACTCGTTCGTATCCCAGTAGTCCAGCTGGCCTTCGAAGGGTCTGGAGTCATGCTGATGGGGCGTGGCCTCGGGATAGATGAACCGGCCGGTCTCCGGGTCCATACCGTAACTCGCGGGATCGGGTTCAGGGGGCGTGCGGTCTTCCACCAGCGCGTCGGTTCCGAGGACATATTCGTCGGTGATAACGGACTGAGACGGCGGCTCCGAATCCGATGAAGTCCCGCAGCCGATGGCAATTGCTCCGCTCAAAAACAAGGTAACTAGCATTCTCGCGGAAGCTGTCTTCATTAGGCGAAACCGGTGAACGTGCCGCACCCCGGCGCGACGCTCAGTGTTTCTAAAAGCGTTTTCCATTAAAGACCCCGGTTCTATAGACCCTGGTTCAAGGTTTGGCTTCCATGGTTGTAACGAGCTTGCCAATACCCTCGATCTCCATTTCCACCACGTCTCCCGGCTTGAGGTACTCGGGTGGATTGCGGGCGCGTCCCACGCCATCCGGCGTGCCCGTGGCGATCACGTCGCCCGGATAGAGGGTCTGGACAGAGGACAGATACCGGATCATGTGCGCTTCGTCGTAAATCATGTAACTGGTATTGCTATCCTGCTTGATCACGCCATTGACCCAGGTCTTTATCTCGAGGTTATCATGCTGGATGAATTCTTTGGGCACGATGTATGGACCGAAGGGCGCGGCGCGGTCGCTGCTTTTGCTGTTGAACCAATTCGGACCGGGAAACATCCGGTTAATCGGCTTCAGTCCGGAGCCGCCCCTGCGGCTGACGTCGAATACGATGCTGTAACCGAAGACATAGTCGTGGGCGTTTTCCAGCGTTAGGTCCAGGGCCGGTCGGCCGATGATAATGGCCAGTTCCACTTCCCAGTCGATGTTCACGTCCTTTGGAACATAATAGGGATCGCCAGGATCGATGATGGTGGAGCGGGGCGACTTGGCAAAAAAGTAGGGTTCTTCGTTGTCCACATCCACTTCAAGGGCGGAAAAACCTTGACCGCCAATGGCGGACTCTTCCATCTCATCCGCGTGGGCTCGGTAATTGGCCGCCGCCGCCAGCAGGTTATAGGGATACTTGATCGGGGCCTTGATGGACACGTCGTCCGGATCGAACACGAAGGCCAGGTTGTCTTTCGACAGCCGGTCCTTGGCACCCATGTAGTTCGCGATCGTGTACATGCGGTTGGAAACGGCATCGTACTGCTCGATCAACGTGCGCATTTCCTTCGGAATGGCAACGATGGGCAGATCGAGTTGCCGGGAAACGTATGCGTTCGCCTCGTGAAGATCCATCAGCATGTCCCCGACCGACATGCCAATACGGATGGTTCCCGTGGCCTCGAAGGTGGCGAGTTTGAAAGCCGTGTCCGGTTGGTCGGATACCTGGGAACGGGAAACGCCTGGAGACATCGCCAGGAGCATGGCGCCCAGAAACAGGGCGATAACGGGCGCGAAGCGGAATTTAAATGCCATCAGAATCCTCCTTGTTGTGTGGCCGATCGATGCGCGTTCGTGCCTTGAGCGAGATACCGCGCCGGATCGTGAAAATACGGAGTCGACGATACACCAGTCTTCCGGGCTGCATAGTTGCGGGGCAACATGTCGCAGAAGTAGTAGGAAGGATGAGACGATGAGATGATATCAATTGGAGAAATCGGATCGGGGCGGGGAGATTTGAACTCCCGACCTCCTGCTCCCGAAGCAGGCGCGCTGACCGGGCTGCGCTACGCCCCGATGTAAGCCAAATAAAGGGACAAGGGCCCGGCGGGCCTCCTTGTCGAAATCGGGGCGACTGGATTTGAACCAGCGACCACCAGCCCCCCATGCTGGTGCGCTACCTGACTGCGCTACGCCCCGAAAACTTCGGGGTACAATGTACGGCGTGAAGGGTCTCCAGGCAAGTGTTATTTTTGCTGTCAGTCCGTGGTTCGGCACGATCCCATACGGCTTTGAGCCTGTTCGACGAACCAGTGGTGGTCGGCGCGTATCAGGGTTTCATTCCGTTCTTCCGTGGCGAGAAAGTCGAGTTTGTTCACGACGCGTAATGCCGTATACGCATCCCACCATGGAAGGCATCCGAAGTCCACGGGATTCAGGGATTCGTAGTGGCGGGTAAACAGGTCCATGATCCCAGTACCGAAAAGCATCAGGATTTCAAACCGGGCGTTGGTAAGGTCGAAGAGTGGATCTCCCAGGCGGGTATCCTCCCAGTCTATTATTGCCGCGAGGCGTCCGTCCCGCCAGAGGGTGTTCCCCGGCCAGTAATCGCCGTGGAGGACTACCTGAAGGTTTGGGCGGGGAAGGGGCCAACATGGTGCGAGCATTTCGAGAAGATGTCGCTCATCCGAGGAGACATCGGACGTATCAGGAAGTCTTTCAACAACCTCCCTACAGGAATCCTTCAACCTGAGGAGGAACGAGAGATCCTGTCCGGCGGTATTCATCTGGTGGATCCTGGCCAGTTCTCGGGCCATCTGCTTCACGTAGTCTGCCGGGTCATCGGGCTTCAGGTCGGTATGGCCTTCGACGTACTCCACCACCAGGGAGGGCGTGGGGAACAGGGGATCCGACGCATCCAGGTAGACCGGGGCGGGCGTGGCCAGTCCCGCTGCATGGGTTAGTTGCAATACATGGTATTCGTCCGATGCCACGTTGGGGTTCTGCTGGAGGTCCACTTTGCCGTGCAGGCGGTGTATGAGCTTTTGCAGCGTGCCATCGGGCGTTTCCACTTCCAGGACAGTTACATCGGCCGAATAACCGCCGGGAAGACTTCGATGGTCCTTGAGTTTGGCGCGCGGATCGATCCGGTGGACCAGATCTTCAAATCTGCGTGAGGTGTCTATGGTTGCCATGGTTTTGGTTCTTCGGACATACGCGGCCCGCGATCATATACGGGCCCCGTAGCTCTTTTCCAGGACAGGCAGATCAGGCAGGGCCAGGACGGCTGAGACCGGGATATGCTACCTGGAATAGTCAACCGCCCATTTACCTGGTCCACTTCCGCTGCCACCCGCGTTTTTCCAGAGTTCGAGCACGTCTTCCGAGGCGTGGTTTTCAGCCAGGTGAGCCAGGAAAAGGGCGTGCAGTTCATTCAGCACATCGCCGTTTTCGTCCGCGATGTTTCGCTGGGCCAGCCGGTCGTTGGCCAGCTCGTATAGTTCCGGCCTGACATCGGCCCCGACAGGTGCGTAACCCCACCGGTCCGTGACGAGAAACGGGGTCGTGGCGCGCCCGGGCAGGCCGCCGGTTGGATCTTTAATGTGGCAGCCACTGACCGCGTATTCACGGTGCGATGTCTGTCCATCCAGCACGGCCCCTGCAAAGGACCGTCCGTCAAAGGGCCGTGGAGGTTCGACGGAGACACCGGCCAGGTCGCAGAGACTGGGAAACAGGTCGACCGTCTGTGTGATCAGCGGAAGCCGCGCGCCTTGCGGCACCTCGCCGCCGGCCAGCATCAGCATGACGTGGCCGATCTCCGGGTAGATGGGCCAGAACCGTTCGTCGCCCTCGTGGATGTTGGATTTACCGGTCCGGCCGTGTTCGCCGATAGACATGCCATGATCGGACATTACCAAGACAATGGTATCATCCCACAGGTCGAGATCGTCGATTTTGCGCAGTATCTGGCCGATATGGCGGTCCACCAGTTCGGTTTCGGCCGCGTAGTGCGCCCAGAGATTTTGGAGTTCTTCCGGCGTGTAGGCGGTCGACGGACCATAGTTCGGATGCAGCATAGGTGGACCGTCGTAACCGGGGTCGTAGCGCTGTACCATGTATTCAGGCGGATCCCACGGTTCGTGGGGATCGAAGAGGTCTACCCACAAAAAAAACGGGTTTGCCATGTTGTTCTCTTCCAGCCAGCGTACCGTGGTCTGCGCGGTCTGTGCCGAGAAGACCTCGGATTCGTACTGGAAATACCGGTTGACCCATCGGTGCTGGTTGACCAGCGTGTGTCCCCGGTAGATTGGTTCTGTGCGCGTTTTCTCATCCCGCACAACGACTTCCAGTGGATCATTGAAGTGGAGCAGCGGCCGGTCGCCCTCCTGTCCACGGTGCTGGTAGGAGGCGTCGAAACCGTCCGTGAAACGGGCTTTGAACAGGTGGGGACAGTCGCAGATCAGCTGCGTGGCATAGCCCTGCGCACCGAGCATTTTGCCGGCATGGTTGGGGCCGCTCAGGTCGATGGGCTGCCATCCGTAGTGGGGCCAGCCGGTAACGCCCGTCGCGAAATCGGTGCGATGGGGAATCGTGGGAAAACTGCCCATGTGGGCCAGGGTGATCTCCGTCGCCCGTTCCACGGCAAACCGGTCGAGTTCCGGCGTTCGCACCGGTCGTTCGGCCCGTTGTCCCAGGTTGTCGTGCCGAAAGGTATCCGTAATGATAACGACGATGTTCTTGGGCATCTTGATCCTTCCGAGTTAAGAGATAAGGATGAATTCGCTGCTATCCAGAGATACCGAATGCCTGTGCGCCAGTGCCCATTGGAACCGGAACCCGGCGGTCACCCGGCGATCCGGCAGGTATCCAGGTAAAGGTCCACCGACGCCTTCAAGGTCATCTCGCCGCCCATCACCCGGTCTTCATAGGCCCGGTACCATCCCGGTATCAACGATCGGGCTTCTATGAATTCGGCGAGTATCAGCCGGGCGAAGTCTCCACTTTCTTCCAGGTAACCGGATTCGTGAAAACGCGCGATCGCCCGTTCCCGATCATAGTCGAGCCGGATGATCTCCGCCTTCCACGCACCGTCCTCGAGCGTCAACCGGGCATAGGCAGCCCGGGGATCGCGATCGAAGGGTGCACCCACCGCACCCACGTTGACGACGAGGGTATCGTCCACGGTCCGGATCAATGGCCTGTGCGTGTGGCCCACCACAATCACCTTCGGCGCGGGGTCGATTTTCACGCGTAACGCATCTTCCGTATCATCGGGAAAGATCCCCTTGCGATCCCCCAGCATGGATGCGTGTACCATCCGGAATTCGTTCTCCGAATCATCGATCATGTCCCACTGTTCGGGCAAGCCGGCGAGGGGTTCGACCAGTCCGTCCAACTGGTCGAACGTCCATTTCGCGTGCTTGATGATTTCGAATTCAGGACCCTGAACGGGCAGATCTCCCTTCCCGAATTTCAGGACGTATCTTTCGTGGTTTCCCCGGATCACCCCCCATTTATCGGCCTCGGTACGGGCGAATACAAGTTCTGTACAGGCACGGGGGTTCGGTCCCCGGTTGATGATGTCCCCACCGACGAGTACGCGATCGGGAAGCCAGCGATCGATATGATCCAGCACGGTTTCCAGCGCGTCCAGGTTGCTGTGCACGTCGGCGAATACGGCGATCTTCATGGGTTGGGGGTCCGGTTCGGGGATTCCGGCGCCAGGAATCGGCGCAGCACGTTGGCCACGATCCTGGAAATGTCGTTGTCGGCATCGTTGAACAGCAGGCTGCCGCAAAAGGTGATGGAACCCGTGGAAAAGAGCTGGCTGCCCGAGTCCGACTTCTGATACACCATGTCCGCCCGGACCAGTTTCTCGACGGGCTCTCCGGACCAGGTCGTGATGTGGGTGAGCAGCTCTTCGGGTACGGGTATGAAGGATTCATGGTGGTCTTCTGAACTGGCGATGACGTGGGTATTATCCGGTGTACCCAGTCGGTAATCCGCACGGTCGAGTTCGAACCCGGCGGCCCCGTTGCCGCTGAACCCGTATTCGCCCACGGTCTGGTTTGCCACGCCTTCGAAAATCCACGCGGTCTCCGGGTCAGTGCGAGCATTCGGATCGATCCTGTAATAGGAACCGTGGAAATTGCCCTGGGCTGAGAATCCCACTCCGGCGAGTTGCTGAGGAGGACGGTTGTTCCTGCGCCAGAGTCCGCCGTAGCCGCCGTCGAATGCCTGGAAGTACTCGCCCGGTTCGGCCGCCCAGGCCCGGATGCCCCCTTCGTTACGCCTGATCTCCAGGGTTCCGTTGTCCTCCTGGTGAACGGCAATACGCCAGTAGAACCCGTTGCCGCCCAGGTACATGAAGTGACCGCCCTGTTCCCGGTACTGCTGCAGCGCGTCGAGGGTACGGGGCGTATGGTATTCCGGGTGGGAACCGGTGGTTACGGCGCGGTATCCCTCGATCGCCTCGATGCCGTCGTCGTGCAGTTCCTGGTCGGTCACGATGTCGTAGGCGATTCCCATTTTCTCGAGCCACGCGTAGAGGTGGGTGTCCGCCTGCAGGTGACGCAGGCCCGAGCAGTGTCCTTCCGTCGCGCCGAAGGTAATATACCCCGGTCTGAGCGAGAAGAGGGGGCGCTTATGATTGGCATGGCAGATGCCGCTGCCGTCCGAATGGAAATTGTAGGTGGAAAGTCCGTATTCCGGGTGTACCGCTGGATTCCAGGGATAGGCGCTCCATTCGTCGATGCGGTCCAGCCAGGACGGATGGAAGTTGGGGCGGGCGTGGTTACCGTAAATGGTATATGTGAAAGTCGACGCCAGTACGCAGAGTTCCGCGGTGGTCTCACCCCGGGGCGGGCACACGTAGAACGGCATCATGTCCTCGTGCTCGCCGCACCGGATACGGGCCGCGTAAAGTCCCGATCTCATTCGATCCGGTATCCTGAAGGTGAAATCGGTTTCCCACCCGAAGTCGTATATGTCGTCGTCGTGGAAGTGGATGGCGCCGTAATGTTCCGGCGCGTGCTTCCAGGACATCTCTTCCCCGGTCCACGTAGAGCCGGTCATGGCGCGGGCAGGCATGTTGACCAGGCGGCCGTGCAGTTCCAGCGGTCCCATGTCCACAATCCGGGTCGAACGCGTGCCGCGGGCGAAGTCCCACAGGGCCCACGATCCGCCATGGTCTTTCACATCAAACCCCATAACATCGAACTCCGACGCGGGTAGATCGACCAGGGCCGGCGCTTCGATCTTGCCGTTGAAATGTCCTGCCACGGGCTCGCCGTCCACCGCGGCGAAGACGATTCGGTCCATGTCTTCGATACGAACGGGTTCGTCCCCCACGACCGTACACCCGGTATGATCGTGGGGAGAATCCAGCGCACGGCAACCCACGCTCAATGATCCGCTTTCGGCATCGTAACTGGCCCATACCCGGTACCAGTGTCGCGACTTGAGCGGACCTCCGCCGCAAGTCGCCTTCGTAACCTGGTTTGATGGAGAGCGGGCGAGTACGGTAACGACCCCTCGATCCAGGACCAGGCTCAGGATCGGATCCGAGTCGCCGTTTCCGCAGCTGAATATTCCCTGGTGTGGATCTTGCGGGGTCGTCGGCCAGATGGTGGCCGAGATGGTCACGCTGCCGATGGATGGGATACGGCCGTCAACATGCACGACGGCGTGGGAGCCGGGATAGAAGGGTTGCGACCTGGAAGGGTATTTGCCCCCGAAAGGCAGCGCTATATCTTCAAACTGCAGTCCTGGTCCAGCAGGATTGGGGTCGGCGCAGATCACGCGAACGAGGCTGGCATGATAGGGCTCATCCGCCTCGCTGCTGACCTTGAAGGCGATTTCGTCGCCGGGCCGGACCGACAGCCGGTCGGTATACCCCAGTAGAGGAATGCCGGACATCAGCTACCCGGAAGCAATTCGTCGTCCGGACGCCGTTCACGGTAGCCGCTTACCATCAGACCGGGGCGCCCGAAACTTTGCCCGTATTCCTGTCTGTTTTCCGGGTTCCGATAGCCCATGCGAACGAGTCTCCGCGGCTGTCTCGTCTGGTTGATATAGGATCCATGCACGGTGTCGATACAGAACAGGACCACGTCGCCCGCCAGGGCTGGCACCGGAACCGAGTCCTTCAGATCGTATTGGTCTGTGGGCAGATGAGGCGCGCAGGGACCGTCTGCCGTCTCGGTGATGTGTTCGAGATGGCCCGACTTGTGCGATCCCGCCAGGAACCGGATCTCGCCGTTTTCATGGCGTGTGTCGTCCAGGTGCACGAGGACATCGATGTAACGGCCGTCGTGATGTCCGTAGAAGGGGTTGTCCTGGTGCAGCGGAAAGGGGTGGCCGGTCTGCGGTGGCTTGATGTGCAGCGTAGTGTGGTGAAGTTCCACGTTAGACCCCAGCAACTGAGACAGGGCTTCGACCAGCTTCGGATTCGCGACCGCCCGGGACCATGCCTGGGAATAGAAGTGGAGGTCGTGCATGGCCGTAAGCTTGGACCTGGCCTCGGTTTCCGGGTCCATGTAGGCCAGCCGCCAGGGTCCGGACCATCCGGGGCTTGTAAAGGCCCAGTCCTCCACGAGCCGGTCCATCTGGTCCGACAGTTCGGCCGTTTCTTCCGCTGTGAAGACCTCCGGGATATGGAGAAATCCATTTTCATGGTAGAACGCGATCTGCTCGTCGCTCAACACGGTTTGTTCCATGACCATGGTCATATCTGATGCTCCTATGTCGGTGGGAGTCAGGGAGATTTCGGTAGTCCCAATTTAGTCGATCCGAACCCGGCAAGCAACCCTATTTGATACAATTTACCGGTATCTCAAAGCGTCTATCGGATTGGCCATCGCGGTTTTAACGGACAGGTATCCAACGGTAAGTAAAGCGATCAACAGCGCAGAGAGTCCGGAATAAATGAAGATGTAAAAATCAATGTCGATTCGGTAAGCAAAATCACGCAACCAACGATTCGTGGCGAAATAGGCTATCGGCCAGGCCAGACAGTTGGCCGCAAGAACCAGCAAAAATGGATCTTTCAACATCAATAATACGACTTGAATCACCGAAGCACCGAGCGCCTTGCGAATGGCGATCTCGTGCATTCGCCGCTCGGCCAGTAACGAAGCGAGTCCGAGTAGACCCAGAAAGGCGATCAGGCCCGCTACAATCGCATAGATACCCAGCAGGATTCCAAGCCGGTTTTCAGCCTCGTACAGCCGGTCGAAATCATCTTTCATGAGCGAGTATGCCAGGGGATAGTCCGGATAGATCGTCCTCCAGGCATTTTCTACAGCGCCCGTCGCATCGGTCATGTTTTCTACGCCAAACCTGATGGATATTTGTCCCAATTGGTTCCCCGGTACGATCATCAAGGGCTCGATTTCATGATGCAGGGAACGCAGGTGAAAGTCCTCGACGATCCCTACAACCGTCAAAACCCAGTTTTCACCGATGACCAGTTGCTTATCCAAAGCCGATGAAGGATCGTCCCAACCAAGACGCTGGAGAGAAGTCTCGTTGATGACGACCCCCTGATTCCCATCCGTGTTGTACGTTGATCCATTCGAGAAACTCCGGCCGGCCAACAGCTCGATTCCAAGCGTTGCGATAAATCCAGGTTCAACCGAGAGCAGCCCAATGTCTACCTGGTCGTACAAGCTGCCCTCCCTGGGGCGTACCACCAGGGTATTCAGTATGCCCCGGCCTCCCGAAATACCCGGAACGAAGCGCGATTCCGTCACGCCCAGGATGGATGGATCCTGCGACAGCATCTGCTTGAATACCGGATATCCGTCTTGCACGCCGCCAATGCTCGCGTTGATCACCAGTAACTGGTTTTTATCGAATCCCAGGTGTTTTTGTTGTAAGAAGTCAGACTGTCTATACGTAACCATCGTGCAGATGAATAAAACAAGGGATACGGCGAACTGCGTGACGATCAGGACTCGGCGTAACTTCGGTTTTTTCTTGTAGTCCTTCCCGATCCCCCGTAGCGCGTTCGCCGGATTAATCCCCGCAAGGAAGAAATAGGCATAGAACCCGGCCACTGAGCTTACCGCGATCACTGCGCCCGTTAAAAGCCAGCTTAAAGAACCCATGTCCAGGACGGCTAGTGCGGCGCGCAAATCCAATCCAAAAAGCTGACCAGTGGGAAGGAAAAGTACCAGCAAGACAACACACAGAACCAGCGCTGAACCGGCCAATACCACGGATTCGGTCAAAAACTGCAGTACAACGTGATACCGTCGGGCGCCCAGTGCTTTTCTCAGTCCGATTTCCATGACCCGGTCAGCCATACGTGCGGTGATCAGGTTGATGAAATTGAAACATCCGATGATAAAAACGAAGAGGGCTCCCGATAGAAGCAAATAAACATAGGCCGCATCGCTGTTATTACCCAACTCGGCATCCAGATGGGAGTTCAGGTGGATATCTACCAGGGGTTGCAGGTAATACGGCTCGTAGGCACTGCTTTGCGATATCATGTTGGGTTCAATGTGGCGGCCGACCAAATCCGGCAGGCTTTCTTCGACCGTCTCGGGAGACACTCCCTGGGCCAGCAGGACATAAGTGAAATAACGAGCATCCGTCCACCGTTCGAGCACCGTTTCGTAATAGATCCTGGTTCTCGTCAAGATCGAGATGAAGAAATGGGCGTCGAAGTGCGCGTCGGAAGGCAGGTCTTCGATAACCCCCGTCACCGTCAGGTCGAACGTGTAGTCGCCTGTGATGACCTTACCCAGGGGGTTTTCACGGTCGAAATACTTCTCCGCGGTTTTTCTGGTGATCACAACGGAGAAGGGCTCGTCCAACGCGGTTTCCGGGTCGCCCGTAACAAAAGGGAACGTAAAGATGTCAAACGTCTCCGCATCCGCCCAGTACACCAGGTCCTCGTAATAAACCTGGTCTTCAAAGGCCATTACCCATGATCCGGCGGGCGGCAGAAATCGCGTGAAACCAACGACATCGGGCAACTCTCTGTGCATGGTGGGACCCAGCGCCGCAGGATGCTGCCCCTTGTTCCCCTGGACGACGCGGTAAATCCGATCGGCGTTTTCATGAAACAGGTCGTAGTTCAGTTCATACCGTACATACGAAAGCATGATCACGCAGCAGGCCATCGCCCCTGCGAGGCCGATGATATTAACCAGCGCATAACCCTTGTGGCGAACCAGGTGCCTCAGGACCAGGATCAGATATGTTCTCAGCATGGATACCTCCGGCCGGGACCGTCACCTGGCACCTCCGGCTGGATTGGATCAAGCACCTTCGTTACTCTTCTATCTGTACACTTCGGCCAGGAGTTCGTAGGAGCGTAGCCTGGCGTCGAAATCATGGGTGATGGTTACGGCCATGACCTCTTCGGTGCCAAACTGGCCGGCAAGCCGGTCTATGTTATCCCTGACCTGTTCCGGACTGCCCACCGCCGCGAGCCGGAACTTGTCATCCAGAAAGGCCCTCTCGGACGCGCTGAATTGGTGTTTCTCGGCTTCTTCGACCGTGGGTACGACTTTGCTGGGCTTGCCGGAAACGAACCGGGCGAAAAGGAGGTCCCTGCTTAGCGCGAGGCGCTGGGCTTCCGCCTCGGTGTCTGCGCAGATCACGTTGATCGCGATACAGGTTTCCGGTTGCGGTGACTGGCTGGACGGTTCGAAATAGTGGTGGTAGAATTCCAGGATGCGCGGATCGATGTTGCTGTTGATGAACAGGGCGAAATTGTACGGAAGTCCCTGGTGCGCCGCCAGCATCGCGCTTTCGGGACTGGAACCGAGCATCCACACGGGAGGCGGATGCAGGATAGGAGGCGTTACCGGCGGTTCGAAATCCCGGTTCTGCAGGATCTCCACCAGTTGGGCGACCAGTTCGGGGTATTGCTCGAATTGGGGACCCGCGCCGGGCGACAGCATCCGGGCGGTCTTCATATCGCCGCCGGGCGCCCTTCCGACCCCCAGGTCGACCCGGCCCGGATAAAGATTAGTGAGTACGGAAAAACTCTCGGCGACTTTGAAGGGACTGTAATAGGGCAGCATGACGCCGCCGGACCCGATCCGCATGTTTCCCGTGGCGGCTCCGATGGCCGCAAGCAGTACCTCGGGCGAACTGCCCGCCAGGCAGTGTGCATTGTGATGCTCCGACACCCAGAAGCGCCGGTAACCCAGGCTTTCGGCCGTTCTGGCCAGGGTCAGGGTCTCCTGGAAGGCCTGCACCGCCGTGACACCTTCCCGTACGGGGGACTGATCGAGTATGGACAGGTTCATGGTTCAGGATTCCTATAACAGGGCGTTGTTCGAGGGGAAAAGGTTCATGGACCACAACAATGTTGCAAGTGACTTCCTCCTGCACGATGCTGGTTGAACAGAAAGCCGGTCAAACAGAATCACCGGACTACCAGCCATCCACGACATGGCCCGCACCGGGAAACCAGACCGCGTCCAGCAGATAGGTCAGGAAGACGCCAAAGACATGACCGGCAAGTACCCCTATAAACAGGGGTTGTGCCTTGCGGTACAGCGATACGCCGCCGAGCCGAAGGACGACCGTCTTGATCAGCCATACGATCAGGATGGAAAAGAAGGCCATGTCGGACGCATAGGTGGTCACGATCCCGAAACCCACGGGATGGAGGGGCCAGAAATGGAGCCGGTGATGGGCCCAGATCAGCAGTCCGGAGATCAATACGCCATTGGCCACCATCGTCAGTTGGGATTGCGTCATGGCCTGGGGATTCGTCAGGAAGGTTTCCAACTGGGCCCAGTAGCCCCGTGCGCCTGACTCGAAGCCGCCGGCCTTGAGTTGGGACGCTCCCATGTCATAGCCCAGGTAGAGCGTATACAAAAAGGCGGTCAGGAATCCAATGGCCAGTGAAAGCGCGATGGCCCCGAACACGCCCCGGCCCACTCCGCCCATGACATCGCCCACCTTCGCCGCGTGCGCCATCGAACACATGCCGAGCGTGCGCCAGTTTCGCGTGAAGGTCTGGCAGAGCCACATCCCAGTGATCGTCCGGGCATTGATGTGCTCCGATCCGACGAACCGGAACGTGATTTCATTGGCGCTGTTGTACGGCAGGTCCAGGGACACCAGTCCGGTCTCCGCCACCACGCGGGTCACGCCGATGTACAGGACCAGCAGTACGAACATCATGAGCATCACGACCCAGAGCGTCATGCCCGCGCTCCACAGGAGGAAAACCATGTAAAGCGAACCGCCAGCGAAAGATAGAACGGCCGTACGATAGGAAAAAAACTCTCGGGAATCGTCGATTTCCGGTGCTTTGCCGAGTGCTTTTCGGAGCACGTCGCGGAGATGCTTTCGCGCCATCCACAGACCGAAAAGCACGAAAATGAAGAAGCCGGAGAGGTGCTGAAAGTGCATCATCTCGAGGGGGCCGGGCACGCCGACCCGGGTCATCACGCCCTGCTGCACGATGCGGATGAGGTAGAAAAGCCAGACGCTGAGCAGAACTTCCACCCTCGTGAAGTACGCCACCCCGATCAGCAAGAAGTTTAGGCGGACCTGAATGGGGTGGAAAGCTTCGGACAGCGTCAGGGGGAAAGCGTGTCCGGCGCCGAGGGGGATGGGTGGGAAAAGGTCGAAGAAACTGAACATGTTCCACGTCATGATGAACAGCGTGATGCCGAACCCCCACCAGAATGGCCGTGCACGGGCGATCCTGGGGAGCAGGGCCGTTTCCTCGGCGCCGTCGATCAGCGCCAGGGGCACCTGGGCCAGCGGGAAGGCCAGCCGCTCGTGTTCCACCCACTGTTTCCGAAGGATGACCATGATCGACGCGCCGACCAGGAAGAGCGCGATGTAGAACGTCACCCACCAGAACATAGGGACCAACCAGATTTGCCAGCGTATGGCTCTTCCCGGATATACGCCTTCGTAGAATTGATTCAATCCGCCCAGGTGGTCCCGCACGACCAGCCAGGACGGAAGGTAGTCGAGGAACAGGTCCGCCCAGCGGTTTTCCGGGTTTGCATAGTAGAATGGTCCGCTGATGATCGAGATCGCGTAATTGCTGAAGGCCCAGCCGGGTAAGGCGGAAGCCGTAAAGACCAGGAAGAAGATCACGATCAGCTCTTGGGGGCTGAATGACCGGCTGTAAGCCGTAAGTTTCAATACCGGATTGACCAGGAGGACCATCAGCAGGAAGGGCAGCAGCGCCGCGACGGGCAGGTGGGTGACCGTGATGTAGGACCCGCGCGTGACAAACTCGGAGGAGATCGACCAGATCGTTAACAGGACGGTGAAAACGCATCCGATTGCCACGGCCCGAAGGGTGAGGCCGGCGGACACGGGTTGCGTTACGGGTGGGGGAACTGCAGCTTCCCGTCCGGTTCGGGGCGATGTGGCAGTGGTCATGATGTAGATGGATTCCGTACGGCGACTGGATTCCGCGCTGCGACTGGAATGTGCTTTACGATACCGGGTTGTTCGAGGAGTTCCGGTTTCACGGGCGCTCGACGCATTTCCTGAGTTTTTTCAGGCCCTTTTGAGCCGTGGTCACCGGCCCTTCGGCCCAGTACGCCGGATTGAACAATTCCAGCGAAAGCATGCCCCGGTATTCCTGTCGTTGCAGACTCGACACGATCTCGTCCCACGGCGCTTCTCCGTCGCCCGTATAGACCCGGTGCTCATCCTCGATGTCGGCTCGCTCCGGTACGGATGGGTAGTCGTTCACGTGGACCAGGCCCAGGCGGCCGGGTCCGAAGTAATCCAGACCCGCCTGGTGACCGCTTCCCTTGTGCATGTGGAAGATGTCGGTCAACAGTCTGGTGTCCCGTACGCCGCTTTCCGCGGCGACGAGCAGGGTTTCACCGACCGTTCCCAGCGTGCGGGCAAAGCCCCAGAATTCCAGCAGGGGTTTCGGGGAAAACTCCGATACGGCATCCGAGAGTTGGGCGAACCTTCGGGCAACGGAAAACAGGTCGACCTCCCGGTCATGGATACCCTTCGGAGCTGTGGCCACGTAGGGGCATTCGAGGATTTGCGCCATTTCGAAACATCGTCTCGCCTCATCCAATCCCCTGGCATGCCGATCGTTTTCGGGAACCGCCCATTCGAAGAAGGCGATCAGGTTTACGATCCGGATCCCGCGGCTGGCTGCGCGATCACGTATCTGTTCCAGCGATCCACCCCCTTCGACCCATGCATCGATTTCATCCACCCAGGGTTCGATGCCGTCATACCCGGCGTCGGCCGCGATATCCACGTATTCGAGTACGGAAACCCCGGGCGATCGGATCGTACTGGTATTGAGGCAGTAGTCAAAATGTCCCATTGCGTACTTCCCTTCTGCTGGATTGCCGTACCGTCCGATCAGGTAACGAACAGCGCGAATGGATGGTCGATTTTTCGTGAATTGGACTTCGAACCAATTTAGCGAAAATTACAAATAAATGTACCTTATTAACCGGTTTCGCCTATATTGTATACCGCCTGAACGGAAAACGCTATCCATTGTGATGCCAGGAGTTAAAGTGCGGTTCGTTTCGAGCTTCCTGAGTTCAATCCTATTCGTCGGTCTCCTATTGATACCCCGGGGGGTTTTCGGCCAGACCAGCGTCACGGACGACACCGGAACCACGCTGACCGTCAGCAATGCCCCGCAGAGAATCATATCCCTGATTCCAAGCAACACCGAACTGCTTTTCGCCGTCGGCGCCGGCGGATCGGTCGTGGGGGTCACGAACTACTGCGACTATCCTCCCGAAGCAAAAAACATCGAAAAAATCGGCGACCTCACGGCCATGAGCCTGGAGAAGATCATTTCTCTCGATCCGGACCTAGTGCTGGCCTCGAAGGGGAATACCAGGGAACTGATACACAGTCTGAGAGCACTCGGAATCCGCGTATTCGTACTCGACCCCCAGACGATCGAGGAAGTACTCGGCGCCATCGTCACGGTAGGTACGCTCACCGGGCGTGATGCCGCGGCGGGCGCATTGCACGACGACTACCGGCAAAGATTGGCTGCCGTTGCGGAGCGGATCGACGATCTACCCGCAAGCGAACGTCCCACGATATTCGTCGGCAGTCCGTTCAGAGACGAAAACTGGACGCCCGGCCCTGGCACGTTTACCTCAGCGGTAATTCAGCATGCCGGAGGCCGCAACGTGGCCGACGACCTGGCGCCGGGAACGTGGGCGGTGTACAATCTTGAGAACATCATTACTAAGGACCCGCAGGTCCTCCTGTCCACGTTGGGTGTAGGACAGGATGCCGAGGAAGTCCGGCCCCGGTTCCTGGAACGGGCGAAAGCGCTCAATGGTTGGCGCAGTCTGGACGCCGTGCGACACGAACGCGTCGTCCTGATCCCCGAGAACTGGCTGCTCCGGCCCGCACCCAGGCTCTTCCTCGCGATCGAAACCCTGGCGGGCGCTCTGCATCCGAACCGGTTCTGAGGACCCTTTCAATCTTCGCGATACCATAATGAACGCACCGTGAATCCTCCATGCCCCTGATCAACAAGATACCACACGAACTGACCGGTCTGCTGCAGTCTGCGATGCCCGATGAAGCGAGCCCGGCGAGTACGCTGTTCGCCTGCCGGACCGACCTGGCGCCGGACGGCCGCATCGAAGCGTCCATGATGGTCGTCACCAGGCGGCACCTCGCGGTAGCGACGCAGACCGAGGGGCGATGGACGCTGGTCCATAACCTGCTCCTGGCGGATATCACCGGGTTGACCGTGGAACCCCTGGTCGGCGCGAGCGCGCTCATCGCCACGGTGAACGGCAGGGAGATCCGGTTGCTCCGATACTCCCACGCGGTGGCCCAGGACATGTCCGACGCGGTGGAGACGTTGCTGCACCTTATCGGTCCGGATGCCAGTACGGACCACGCCGAACCCGTAACCGAGGAAGTCGTGCCAGACTGGTCGAGCCGCGAGGCCCACCTGCGCACGTTCGGGCGTCTCTGGTCTTTCTGCCTGCCCCACTGGCGCAAACTGGCTATCGCGATGGCCGTCACGATCGGCGCTTCGGTCATAGACCTGTTGCCGCCATACCTGACCATGATCCTTGTCGACCAGGTCCTGGTGGACATGAGCGCCTTCATGTGGCTGCCGCTGATCGTCGCGCTGCTGGCCGTATCCCGCGTCGTCCATACCGGGGTGACCATCGTAAGCGGTAGAATGCTTGCCGTGCTGGGCGACCGGCTGGCCTTCGACGCACGGACGGAGCTGCTGAACGTGCTGCAATTGCTGCCCCTGAAGTACTACGATTTGCAGCAGACCGGCGGGCTCATGGCCCGAATCGCCCGGGACGCCAAGTCGATCCACTATTTCTGGATAGATTTTGCGCCGCAGGTGGTCCAGCAGGGACTGCTGGTTATCGGAATGACCTCGGTGCTGTTCTACCTGAACTGGGAACTTGCCAGCCTCGTATTGATTCCCATCCCCGCCATCATATTTGCTTCTATCCATATCAAGCGATACCTCACGTGGTTCTATGGAAGATCCTGGGACAGTTGGGCCACCTTTTTCGAAAGGGTCAACGACGCGCTGACAGGCATCCGCGTGGTGAAGATTTTCGCCCAGGAGAAACGGCAAAGCCACGACATGCTGCTCGAGAACGAGAAAGTGTTTACGGCCGAACGCAACATACATATCCGTTCGCGCACGGTGCGTCCCCTTCTCGCCTTTATTGTTTCCATCGGCGGACTGCTGGTCTGGTGGTACGGCGGCAGGCAGGTGCAGTCGGTGGAAATGACCATCGGCATGTTGATGGCCTTCTTCCTTTACCTGAGCATGTTCTACAGTCCGGTGCAGCAACTGACCAGCATGGCCGACTGGATCCCGGAGATGATGACGGCCATCACCCGCACCTTCGAAGTAATCGACAGTCCCATCGAGGACTACACTCCGGTCGATACTGTGGACGTTCCCCGGTTCGAAGGGCGCCTGGAACTGCAGGACATATCCTTCGGCTACGTGGCGCACCAACCGGTGCTGAAGGGAATCTCGCTGAACGTTGAACCCGGCGAGATGATCGGACTCGTGGGCCACTCCGGCGCGGGCAAGTCCACGCTCATCAAGCTCATGTGCCGGTTCTACGACATCGACGGGGGCAGTATTCGCATCGACGGGATCGATATCCGCCAGATGGACCTGATGAAACTGCGGAGTCAGATCGGTTACGTGGAACAGGATCCCTTTCTCTTTTCCGGTTCGGTGGCCGACAATATCCGTTTCGGCAATCAGGAAGCGCCGCGCGAGGAGATCATCGAGGCTGCCATCAATGCGAACGCCCACGAATTCATCGTTAAAATGACCGACGGGTACGATACGCCCGTGGGCGAACGAGGCGGCAGGCTGTCGGGCGGAGAACGCCAGCGGGTCGCGATCGCACGGGCGATTCTGCACGACCCGAGGATCCTGATCCTCGACGAACCCACTTCGGCGCTCGACCTGGAAACCGAGAAGAAGATCCAGGAAGCCCTGGGAAGACTCATGGAAGGCCGGACGACGCTCGCGATCGCCCACCGCCTGTCCACCCTGCGAGACGCCGACCGGCTGCTCGTCCTCAAGAACGGCGAACCTGTGGAACTGGGCACCCACGAGGAGTTGATAGAACGGCAGGGCGAATACTACCGGCTGGTCCAGCTGCACACCAACGTCTCCAGCATCGTCGGCGTGGAGGGTTAAGCCATGGCCTTTCTCGATCCTACCGCTATACGCCTCGAACGGCGCGAAGACCAGCCGCCCGTCCTGTCCATAGCGGGAGACCTGTTCTTCAACGTCAAGATCCGCCAGGCTTTTCCGCTTTCGCATGAAAGCCGTTTCATCACCTTTTTCGACCAGGATGACGAATACCTGGGAATCGTCTCCGACCCGTCGTCCTGCGACGAGGATACCGGTCGTATCATTCGGGATGAAATCGAATGGCGCTATTTTCGTCCAAGGATATCGCGTATCGTGGAAATGGAAAGCCGGGGCGGAACGTCCCTTTTCTCAGTGGAAACGGACCGGGGTGCGGTGAAGATTCCGATGCGGGACCTCAGGGAAGGCATGATGGAGTTATCGCCCGGACGCATCCTGATCACGGACGAGAACGGAAACCGGTACGAAATCCCCGACCTCGACCAGATGGACCGGCGCAGCCGCCGGCTGATCCGGCGCCTGATCTGACGTAATACCCGCGAAAACCCGCCTGCCGCACCTGTACCTTTCGATGCAACCGTGTTGACGAACCGTTCGCCGTTGATTCGGTTAGATGTCCCTACTCCCAAAGCAGAGGTTAACTCATCAGGATCGGAACAATCTTCGCATAGGCCGTTTTGAACCCGAGCACGGCCAGGTAGATCCCTACGCCCAGTATGATCATCAGGATCGCACCGGCCGTAACCAGGAGCGGTTTGCTCTCGGCAAACCGGAGCTGGAGGCGTTCTACCTTGGCATAGGTGGCCGGATACTTGCGTTCCAGCCGGTCCAACATGCGTCGAGCGAAGGCGTTGCGCGTGGAGAGTATAGTCAGCCCGATCAAGATGAACAGCACGCCTTGAAGGAGCGGCAGGAAGATGCCCAGAACCCCAAGGACGACAAACGTCCATCCAAAAACAGACTGGGCTAAGCGAAACAGCAGTTTCTGTTCTATTTTCAGTCTTCCAATCGCTAGTTTATTTCCTTCAGGTCAGTCCAGAAACGCGAGGGCTTCCCGCATTTCGTCCAGGTCCTTGGTGTCCCCCTGGCGTTCGGCCACGACGATACCGCGTTCGTAAATTTGACGGGCTTCTTCGATGCGGTCCAGCTGTTCGTAAACCCGGCCGGCCTGGTGATATCCCGCGGAATAGTCCGGCGATGATTCCATGAGTTCATCCAGGATCCCGGCCGCTTTCTCGAGCCGGTTCGAACTCACGTATTCCAGCGCGATCGCGTATTGAATGAAGGGATCGCCGGGGTCCTTCCTGGCCAGCATCTCAAGTTGTTCGAGGCGCGTATTCATGCCTAGTTTCCTAAATCAGCGAACGGGACTGGCATCCGTCCACGTTGATGCAGGCGCCGGTTACCCAGCTCGCCCGGTCCGATGAGAGGAAAACCACCACGTCCGCGATCTCTTCGGGCTTGCCGAAGCGTCCGGAGGGGATTTCCTGCTCCACAAATTTGCCGATGCTTTCGGGGTCCTCGTCCATGCGTTTCTGCCAGTTACCTCCGGGAAATATAACCGATCCGGGAGCGACCGTGTTAACGCGTATGCCTGTCCCGGCTAATTCCTTGGCGAGGGTTTTCCCCATGGATATTTCCGCGGCCTTCGTGGCGTTGTAGGTAGCGGGTCCGCCTGCCTCTCGGCCGAAGATCGAGGATATCGTGATGATCGAACCGCTATTCCTGTCCTGCATGGACGGGAGCACGGCCCGCGTCGCCCGCACGGCGGCGAAGAGGTTCAGGTTGAACACGTGCAGCCACTCGTCATCGGAGACGTCGCCGAATGGGTTCCAGACGCTGCCTCCGACATTGTTGACCAGGATGTCTATGTGTCCCCATCGTTCCAGGGTGGTCTCCACGACCCGGTCGATCCCCTCGGCCGTGGTCAGGTCCCCAGCCGTCGCCATCGTATCGACACCTTTTGCCGCGACTTCCTTCTCGGTCTCCAGTAAACGCTCTTCCCCTCGGGCACACAGGCTGACGTGGCTTCCTTCGTCCGCGAAACCATGGGCGATCGAACGTCCGATACCCCGGCTCGAACCGGTAACCAAAGCGACTTTGTTTTTCAATCCCAGATCCACTTGGTACTCCTTGTTTGGTGTTCTTTAACCTGTAGCGTGCTCATGGTCGACGATAGACTGGTCAGTCCTCCTAGTCGACCGGTTCAAACAGTATCTTCATGCCTTCTCTGTCAAGCAGACGGCGAAAGGCAGTTTCCCACTCGGTCAACGGCAAGACGTCCGACACGATCGGCGCCAGTTCGATCTTGCGCTGATCCAGCAGTACCATAGTACGGTCCCAGGCGTCCAGGGAACCGGCGAAGGAGGTCTTGATCTCGATTTCCTTCAATTCCGCTGGGAAGAAATCCACTTCGAATGGACCGCCGTGCAGGCCGATTTGCATGATGGTGCCCTGCTTCCGCACCAGTTCGATGGCCGATCGGGTGCCCGCAGCGGATCCGGAACATTCGTAAACCACATCGGCGCCGTAGCCCTGGGTTCGATCCCTGACGATCTCCAGGAGGTCGGCCTCGTCGATGTTGACGGTCTCGTCCGCCCACCGGGCGCCGAGCTCGAGCCGCTCGGTATCGGCCGAGGTGCCGGTCAGGATGACGTGGGCGCCTTCCGCCTTCGCCACCTGGGTCGTCAACATGCCGATGGGACCTGGCCCCGTAACCACCGCCACGTCTCCCGCGGTTACGGAAGTTCGAATGGAGACGGCCTTGACGCAGCAGCAGAGCGGTTCGCTCAACGCGCCGACGGTCAGGTCCAGGTGGTCCGGTATCCTGCGCACCGCCCAGGCGGGCAGCACCACGTACTTCGTGAAAACGCCGTGAACCCCGCTGCCGATGGACTGACGGCTGTCGCACAGGCTGTGCTGACCCGCAGAACAGTACCTGCACACGCCGCAAACAACGGTGGTCGGAATCCCGGTCACGGCGTCGCCCGGCCGGTATTCGTCCGTGCCGGCCACCTCGTCCACGATGCCGGAGAACTCGTGGCCCATGATCACGGGCGGATTGTAGGGGTACTCGTCCTTGTAAATGTGGATGTCGGTACCGCATATCCCCGCGGCCCTGATCTCCACCCGGACTTCCCCGGACTTGAGTTCCGGAACCGGCATTTCACGGACTTCCATGTTGACCGGACCGTGGTCGTATTTTACCAATCCTTTCATCCTCTAATCCTCGCTGCGCGTTCGTCATCGTCAAGGGCGGTTTGAATATATGGCGGCATGTTTGGGATGACAAGTTCAAACACTTTAAGGCGTTGACACGCGGTGGGTGCGTTCATAAGTTGAGCACGGACCGGAACCAAACTCCAGCCCCCGTAGCTCAGAGGATAGAGCAGCGGTTTCCTAAACCGTTGGTCGGGTGTTCGACTCACCCCGGGGGTATACTGGTCTGCGACAGATTCTGCATATTCCCAACAAAAGCTATACAGGAGGCCTTCATGTCCGATCTGTCCCGGTACATCCACGAGACACCGCTGATCGACACGCACGAGCATCTCAGGTTCGAAGAAGACTGGGTCGCCAACGGGCCGGACGTGCTGCAGGATCTCTTTGAGAACTACGTCACGGCGGATCTGGTGGTCGCCGGCGCGTCGCAGGAAGATGTCAATTCCCTGCTGAATCCCGGTAAGGGCGATGTGGCGGCACGTTTCGAGCGCGTCCGGAAGGCCTGGGAGGCGGTGGAACACACGGGTTACGGCGAAGCGGTGCGCATCCTGGCGGAAGATGTATATGGGATGGCCGAGATTACCGTCGAGGGCCTGGTAGCGGCCCAGGCCGAAAACGAACGGCTGCGGGGCCCCGGTCAGCGCCTGGTCCTGTTGCGGGACCGTGCGGGTCTCGACCACGTGCAGATCGACAACTTCGTCTGGGCGTGCGAACCCGATGTTTCCGGCACTGAGTTCTTTCTCTACGATCTTTCCTGGGTGGGTTTCTGCAACGGTGAGGTGCCCCGGGAGAGACTCGCGGAGGAAACGGGGATCACCGTGGACAGCCTGGGCAGCCTGCGCGATGCCATGGCCGCGCTTTTTGCGAAATACGGTCCCCATGCCATCGCGGTCAAGGCGCAGCACGCCTATTCCAGGACGCTGCACTGGGAGGAGCGTAGCGACGAGGAAGCGGCCATGGCCCTTGAAACCATCCTCGGGGATCCAGAGAACGCACCGGAGGAAGCTTCGCTTTGCCTGGGGGACTGGGCCTGGGCGCGAGGTGTGGAATTGTCCATCGAATACGATCTTCCGTTCAAGATCCACACCGGATACTACGCGGGGCACAGCCGGATGCCGGTGGACCGCATCAAAAGCGGTAATCTCTGCGGCCTGCTGGCCCGATACCTCGATGCCAGGTTCGTGCTGATGCACATCGCCTACCCGTACAGCCACGAGTTGATCGCCATCGCCAAGCACTACCCCAACGTCTGGGTGGACCTCTGCTGGGCCTGGTCCATCGATCCGTACAGTTCCTGTGATTTCGTCCGCCGATTCATCCACGCCGTTCCGATCAACAAGCTATTCGCCTTTGGCGGGGACACGGGCTGGCCCACCAGCGCCTATGCTTACGCCGTGCAGGCCCGGAAGTGGCTCAACCGCGCCCTGGAAGCCGAGGTGCGCGACGGCCTCCTCACCGAAAAACAGGCGATGAACGTAGCGCTCCGGCTCATGCAGACCAACCAGCGGGAGTGTTTCGATATCAGACGGAACGCGCGGGCAGATCGCCCGGTCGATGGCCGAGGCGGGTGGGTAGCACCATCGAAAAGTCACGGCCTGTTTTTTACCGTTCTATGGTTGACCGGCTGGCACTCCCGAGGTCCAAAAACGAGTTGCATTCAGGGGTGCTTCGGTATATAATGTCCTTGGATTTACCAGGCCACGATAGCTCAGCTGGTAGAGCAATTCACTCGTAATGAATAGGTCGCCGGTTCGACTCCGGCTCGTGGCTCTTCAACGCTTCCAGTCGTTCCTTAATCTTCGCGTTTTTCTCACACCGGTACCTGTTTTATTCATCCCCGTTCTATTCGTATTTCCTGCGCTGGCGATCAGAGTGCTTATGGACTTGGGCCTCGCCGTCGTCGGGCTAAGACGGATTAGGCTGCTTCGACCAAAAAAAGCATCAGTGACGCGAGAAACCGACAATGAATGAAGATCACTTTATCACCTTCGCCTATGGTTCGAATATGCTGAGTGCGCGGCTACGTGAACGGTGCTCGTCAGCCGCGCCATTATGCGTTGCAGAACTGAACGGTTTCATGCTCCGTTGGCATAAACGGAGTAAGGACTGCTCAGGAAAGTGCGACATTGTTTCGGTATCCTCCCTTAAAGCTCAAATTTTCGGTGTGCTCTACCGGGTTGCAGAGCATGAGAAATGTCTTCTGGATAAAGCTGAAGGTTTGGGACATGGTTACGCAGAAATTGGTATCGACGTGCTCTGCGAAGGGGTTCGGATTGCTGCCAAGGCATATCAGGCTACCGACATTGACCATTCTCTAAGGCCATATTCCTGGTATCGGGCACTTGTCGTGGCTGGAGCGAGAGAACATTGCCTGCCGGAGGAATACATATCGCAGCTGGAAGCGGTTGCCGCACAGGAAGACCCCGTTCGTGCGCGTCACGACAAGAACATGAAGTTGATTGGAGAGGTGCAGGAATGAAGTTGCACTTCGAGCCCAATCTCGGCTACCAACACACTGCGATCGATGTAATTACCAAGGGGATTTGGAGCGAAGAGTACAAAGACCCCAACAGTTTACCCGGCGAAATGTCGCGGAGTAGAGTGCACCGTCGTGGCTTTCAACCCTTCAAACACGATGTCGATCGTCTGGCTGACGGTGGTCTCCGACTGCAGGGTCTCAACCGGAATCGACACGTGCATGCCCGCCTCGATCCGGTTCCGTAGTTCCACGGCCATGAGGGAATCCACCCCCAAACTGCGCCAGGAATGCCCGAGTTCCACACTCCCCGATTCCATTTCCACGATCCGGCAGATAGCCTCGATCACGAATTCCTCGATATAGGCACGCAGGCGCTCGGCGGGCAACGCGCTCGCATCTGCTTTCGAGATCGCCGTTAACGGCGCGGGTGTTCGGTCCGAATCCACGTCCGGCGACAGCAAGCGTCCCACCAACGAATCACCGACCGGTTCCGCTGTCGGGATCACGCCAACCCGGTGGACGTGGCGTCGCAGTATCCGGTCAAGCATTGCGCCGGCCTCGACAGGTGGGATTGTTCGCAGCCCCTGCCGCCTTAGACGATCGACGGCGCGTTCATCCGTCATCATCCCCGTACCTTCCCAGGGTCCCCAGTTGATCGCCGTCACCGGCAGGCCTTCCTGGCGCCTGAAGTCCGCCAGGCCGTCGAGATAAGCGTTTGCAGCGGCGTATGAGGCCTGTCCCGCGGTGCCGGCCAGGGAAGCCACCGAGGAAAAAAGAACGAAGAAATCCAGTTCGAGTTTCCGGGTTACTTCGTGAAGCAGCCAGGCGCCTTTCGTCTTGGGTTCGAGCACGCGGCGCATCCGCTCCGTAGTCTGGGTGAGCATGATGCCGTCGTCCAGCACGCCAGCTGCATGGAAGACGCCCCTTACGGGCCCATCCTCGCCTTCCAGGTCCGCCATAAGATCTTCCATCGCTTCGCGGTTGGTCACGTCGGCCTGCACATACCTTACTTTTCCGGTGGGATCCGCTTCCAGTGCTGTATCCTCGCTTCTCCGGCGACCCGTCGCCACCACCAGTCCGGCTCCACGGTCGAGCAGCCAAGCCGTCAGGTAGCGGCCGACTCCACCCGCGCCACCCGTGACGAGATAGGTTCCGCCCGGGCGTATGACCGGGTCGTCATCGCCCAGGTCCACTGGAATGGAGCTTCCGTCATCCACGAGCACCAGTTTGCCCATATGGCGGGCCTGCGACATGAACCGGAAGGCATCACGCGTCTGATCCCATCGGGTAGACTTCGTATGGCAGGGGACTCACCTGCCCTTCCGAGGCCATGTCGACGATCGTCTGCAGCATGGTGCCCGCGCGATCGGGCCGTTCCTCGATGAACTGCGCGAGATCGATAGGATGATAGGACCGGTTGTGGTCGAACCGGTGAAGATCGAGGATTCCGTGGTTAAGCACATCGGTTTTGCCGATCTCGATAAAACGCCCGTGGGGGGCCAGCAAGGACATTGAAGACGTCATCGCCGGTCCGGACAACGTGTTGAGGACGATGTCCACCCCTTTCCCATCCGTATTTGCCATGATCTCCTCGGCGAAGCGCAGCGATCGGGAATCCATCACGTGCGAAATGCCCATCTCCCGCAGGTAGGCGCGTTTTTCGGGAGACCCCGCCGTGGCGAATACTTCGGCCTTCGCACGCCGCGCAAGTTGGAGGGCGGCCATTCCCACCCCACCTGTCGCGTTGTGCACCAGGACCCGGTCTCCGGCGGTCATTCCACCTCGGACCACTAGACCCAGGTATGCCGTCAGGAATGCCACGGGCAGCGTGGCCGCCTCCTCGATGCCCAGGTTCTCCGGCTTCCGGACGACCAGTTCCGCCTTCGCGGCCACGTAACCCGCTATGGCCGCGGGCATCATCCCCATGACCACATCACCCGTTTCTATATGATCTACCCGGTCACCCCGCGCGGTCACTTCGCCGACACACTCCCATCCAAAGGACAGCGGACGTCCCGATGGGGCCGGTAGCATGCCGAGGGCGGTCATTACATCCCGGAAATTCAGTGCGGCGGCTTGAACGCGTATGACCACCTCATCCAGGCCCGGTCGAGGCTCCTTTTTCGTTTCAAAACGGAGACTGTCGATCGATCCGGGAGTGGACTGGGATAGCCTGTAACTTGTTTTCAAATAAGAAGATACGGGTACGGTCTTCGATTTGCTTTGCTCCAAGTCGAGGGGACCGAGCCGACGGGTAAAGAGATTAGTCCCTCTCAGCGCGATTTCATTGGGCAGCGTGTCCATACCCACGATCCCGGCGAGACGATCCATGTCGATTCCGTCGATCCCGTCGATCCCGTCGATTCCGGCCGGAAGGTCGATCAGCGCGCAGTTCAACTCGGGGTGTTCCTGCGCAGCGACCCGACCGCAACCCCAGATCGCTGCGTTTTCAGGATGATGTCCGGTCACCCGCCGCCACGGATTGAGCACCCGCCGTAATCAACCGAAGGCGGTACGGAAGATCCGGGTTGTCCAGTACTTCCCGGATCAGTTCGAAGGATTCCAGCACGGGCCCGGTATGCTGGCTTGACGGTCTGTCGCCATCTCCGGTCCAGATCCCCACGATACCAATGGACTTACCGGTTTCAGGATCTACCGATCCCAGTTTACCGGCAAGCGTGTCATTTCGCTTTCCTGGTTCATCACCGGATAGCCGGATGAACTCGCCGTTGCCGCCGTGACGGGACAGGGCGCCGGCCAGGCCGGTCCCGAGTCGCCGGTCGTCCGACAGCACGTACCAGTGGACGTTCGTACCGGTTGGAGGGTGTTCCTCCCAGGATGTAGCGGGTACCCACTCTTCACGGTACAGTCCGTGCGGGTTATTGATGTTCCGACGGCTGCCCGGACCGCCTGTCCGGGAGAGGGCGACACCTTCCAGGGTCACTATTGGAAGACCCGCTTCGTCGACGAGGTACACGTCGGCCATCATACCGCGGTCTTTTGATGTCTCCCGCAGCTTGGCATAGGCAAACAGGATTTCGTGGTGTTCTGGAAGTCTCTGTAGCGCAAGGGTTTTCACGCCAACAGGCAGATGCGGACCGTCGTCGGGAACGAGCATCAGCAGGGCCTGCAGGCTGGCATCCAGGACGCCGGGTTGAAGCCGGTAGGGCGCGTGGCCGTCATCCTGGGCGTGCAAAAAGACCAGCACTTCCCGATCGTTGCAGACCAGTTCGTCGATCTGGCGGAACGCGGGGCCGTACTGAAATCCCATCTCGGCGGCGCGATCATAGAATCTACCGCCCGGGGACCGGCGGTCGCAACGGTCCTTGATGGCTTCCAGGTCGATTCTTTCGGCAGTCTTTTCCCCACTGGATCGCACGGTTCGCATGTTGGACAGCCAATCGGAACCCTGATCGGAGGATTCCGGCCTGGATGACAGGGTGTATCGGCCCTGCTTGCGTACGACCTGGACGAGGTGTGCTCCGGTTTCTGGAAACAACAGGGGATTCACGAGTTTGAGATCGGTGAAGACGACCGGTATATCTGCCTTGTCGAGTGTCTCGAACAGCATTTCAATCTGCCCGGCGAGTGGCATGATGGAACGGTCCAGCACGGTGTGATCCGCCAGGATCGGGTGAGAGTCCAGGCTAATCGCGCGTTCCCACACCCAGGTATCGGGGTCGATGGAAGATTCGATTCCAGGCCCGATCAAGGGGTGTGGAAAGTGACTGCCCGATTGATTCGCCATTAATTCCAGCCAGTACCGTTCCTTCTGCCAGGGATAAGGCGGCAGTGGTACGGGCGTGCGAGGCGGATCCACGATGCGGTCCCAGTTGATTTCGTGTCCATGGACGTAGCATTTCGCCACGGATTCAAGCAGGCCATCCCATGCCTCGCGGTCGCGCTGCAGCGTGCCGAGCGCCTGGCCGGACATGTTGAGGTGCGCGAGGTTTTCGTAAATGGCCGTTGAAAGCACGGGGTGGGGCCCGATCTGCAGAAAAAGCGGCTCTCCGGCATCTGGAAGCTGATCTAATATCCGGTCGAACAGGACCGGACTCCGGATGTTCCGCCACCAGTGGTCCGCGTCGAGCTCCGTGCCGTCTACAAGTGTCCCAGTGACCGTGGAAAACAAAGGCACACGGGTCTTCCCGGATGACAGTCCATCCAGCGAGACCAGGAAATCGTCGCGGATAGCGTCCATCTGCCCACTGTGATAGGCGATCTTCGTGTGCAGTTTCCGGCAGAAGAGCCTTCGATCTTCGATTATGGCCTTCAACCGGTCGATATCTGCGGTCTCTCCCGATATGGTTACGGAAACCGGGCTGTTGACCGCGGCGATGGACAGGGTATCGCCAATGGGTTCGATGAGCTCATTCGCCTCGTCCGGCGCCATGCCCACCGCCAGCATCTCGCCCTGGCCCTGCATCGCCTTCTGCAGCCTGCTTCGCTGGTAGATGATGCGGACGCCAGCTTCCAGGGAAAGCGCGCCCGCGACACAGGCACCGGTGATTTCCCCAACGCTGTGGCCAACGACGAACTGCGGTTCAACGCCGAGGGATCGCCACCAGGCTGCCAGGGCCCACTGCAGCGCCATGTTGGCGGGCTGGGCGATATCGACGTCTGTGATTCGTTCGCCGGTTACGCCGTTCCACATCCCATCGAGGATGGAACCGCCCGAAATCGCCGCGAACAGGCGGTCGAACTCATCCAGCGCCTCCCGGAAGCCGGGGGCCCTGTGGTAGAGCGCCTGTCCCATGCCGAACCACTGGGGGCCCATGCCGGTGAAGACATACACGACGGGTGCCGCCTCCGCTCCAACGCGTCTCGTTTCGAACCGATCCGGGATGCCGCCGGCACCGAAGGTCTCGAGGCCCTGGGCGGCTTCCCCTATCTGCTCGAATACCAGCGCCAGGCGGTGATCGAGGTGGGATCTGTGCAGTGCGAGTGCGGCCGACAGGTCGTCCGGCCGTGTTTCGGGACGGCTTCGGAGAAGGGAAACCGTATCAGATGCCTTTTGCTTCAGCGCGGCGGTGCTGTGCGCGGACAGGACCAGAAGTGGGGTACGTGCCATGATCGGACAAGCTTCGTTGACGGATCCGTTTCGACTGCTTCTGGTTCGCTTCTTGAGCTTCCCGATCGAATGTCTATAGGGTTTTCAGTTGCCTCGATGACCGGTGGAGATCCGAGCACGACGTGGGCGTTGGCGCCCCCGAATCCAAATGAGTTCACGCCGGCGTATGAAAAATAAGCGATGTTTTCCGCTTCGGTGACTACCCTTAACCCTAGATCTTCGAAGGGAATATCCGGGTTCGGATGATCGAAATGTAGTGAAGGTGGCAGGATGCCGTGTTTCAATGCCAGCGACGCCTTGATCAGGCCGGCGACCCCGGCCGCCGCCTCGGTATGGCCGATATTGGTCTTCACCGAACCGATCAGGCAGCCGTTGGACCCCGTGGCGCGTCCAATGGCCATCGCTTCGATGGGATCGCCCGTGGGCGTTCCCGTACCATGGGCCTCCACGAAGGCCAGGCCATGGGGATTCACGTCTCCTGCCCGGGCGGCCGACGCTATGACGGATTCCTGCGCGCGTTGCCCTGGGACGGTCAGTCCGCGGCTGCGCCCGTCTTGGTTTATCGCGGAACCGTGAATGACCGCGTAGATCGGATCGCCGTCGTCCATCGCCGCGGCCAGGGACTTCAGCACGACGATTCCCGCGCCGTCGCTGCGTCCGTATCCGCTTGCCCCCTGCGCGAAGGCCCGGCAGCGTCCATCCGGCGAGAGCATGTGCGCCTGTTGAAAACCGCGCGTCGTCTGCGGGGTCAGCAGGAGATTGGCTCCTCCGGCGAGTGCCGCGGTACAGGTCCCGGCCTGGATATCGCGGCAGGCCAGGTGTATGGCGGTCAACGAGGAAGAACAGGCCGTGTCCACCGCGATGCTCGGTCCCTTCAGGTCCAGGAAGAAGGAGATCCGGTTGGCCGCGATGCTCAACGTACCGCCCGTGTTGGTATGCATGCCGACAGACGAAGGCGCCGCGTATCGCTGCAGGTCCCAGTATTCGTCCAGGAAGATTCCCATGTACACGCCGACGGGTTGGCCCTCCAGCCTCACCGGGGGAATCGTCGCGTCTTCCAGCGCTTCCCACGCGAGTTCGAGGAGGATACGTTGCTGGGGATCGATGTGGCGGGCTTCTCGTGGCGAGATGTTGAAGAACGCCGCGTCGAACCGGTCGATATCGTCCACGAATCCGCCGCAGGCGGGAAAGTCATGGCGGTCCGTCCACGATCCCCACAACGTTTTCCGATCATCCGGGACGTCTCGAATGGCGTCTCCGCCGTTCAAGACAAATTCCCAGAAGGAATCCGGCGTAGTAATCCCGCCAGGAAACCGGCAGGCGATACCGGTTATCGCGATGGGTTCAACGGACATGGAGGGAGGTCCTTCGGTAGGTCCAGTCGGCGTTTGCGTACCTTGTGCTGACCAGAGACTCGGCTTCACGGCGCTCGTCATCGTCCATCTCGCCTATTCGGCCTTCAACATGCAAGTGCTTGAGAAACGACCGGGTCATGCAGTCGGCCCATTCCTCGAAGGATGGAACGCCTGGCGTCAATTCAGATACGGAGATGGTCCTGTCGTTCAGCAACCGGGTGATGGCGTCCCGGCGTGCATGTTCGTGGGCGGGCATCAGCAGGGGAAGCCTTCTGTGCCCTGGACCCAGCAGGATGGATCCGTGCTGAAGTACGCGCCCTCCCGAACGGCGCTGGGCGCTACCAGCCAGTTTTCTTCCGTGAGCCGTAATCTCGTAACGTCCTGTGGCCGAGAAACATACGTCGTCCTTGCCACCTATGCCGCAACGCCCATCAGGCGCCAGATCGCCTGGGATATCGAATTGCCGGAGTGTCCCGGCTACGGCCTCGCTTACCCGGCGGATCATCACGCTGGACTGGCTTCCCAGTGCGGGATGCGATTCCGGCGCGACCAGGCTGTAGGTCAGTTCCTGGTCGTGGAGCACGGTGCGCCCTCCGGTGATCCTTCGGACCAGCTCGATACCGTACCGCCTACACTGGTCCGGATCGATCTCGCCTTCCACGTCCTGTCCGTATCCAAGAGACACGGCCGGAGGATTCCAGGAATAGATGCGCAGGGTCATCATCCCCGAATCCCGCCCGCACGCGTTGAACACGGCTTCATCGACGGCCATATTGTAGGCGGCGGAACATCCGGGCGTGGTCAGTACGCGAATCATGTACTTTCACTGTTCCCGGCGGACTGCAGTGATCCACGGCCCGTCGCGCGGCGTCCTGTTCCGCGTTCTTCTTGCTGGTGCCCGTGCCTTTGCTGACTGGACTCCCGGCTACATAGACCTCGATGGTAAAGATCTTCTCATGATCGGGGCCAACGGCGGAATCGACGCGGTATTCCGGCTGCCCAATGCCTTCGCCCTGGGTATATTCCAGCAACGCGCTCTTGTAGTTCCGGGAGTGATCGATTTTGGCGGGACGTTCTTCACCCAGGTCCTGGAGCAGGGTTCGATGCAGGAAGCGTCTGACCGGTTGGAGTCCGCCATCCAGGTACATGGCGCCGATGACCGATTCGTAGGCATCGGAAAGGATCGAATGACGAAACCGTCCGCCCGAACGGGCTTCACTGGAGCTCAGCAACACATAGCGCCCGAGTTTCATCGTGCGTGCCTCCCGAGCGAGGGCCTTCCTGTTGACCAGCGTGGAACGGAGCTGCGTCAGCTCTCCCTCGCGGCGCAAGGGGTACTTGTTGAAGATGTACTCACCGACGACGAGATCCAGCACCGCGTCACCCAGGAACTCCAGCCGTTCATTGGAGTGAACGCCCGTCTGTTCCATGGAATACGCGTAGGAACGGTGCTTAAGCGCCGTGATGAGAAAGTCGGGATTTTTGAACCGGTAGTTGAGATACTTCTGAACCTGGCGGGTATTTTCCCGTTCGACGGCCGTTCGGTTCGCGGTGCTGCGGGATACGCCCCGTTTCAGACTGGAAAACAGAGCTGCGGCCGCATGCCTTAGTTTTTGCAGGATAGGATGCCGTATTGACACGGAAATTCCCGGAACACGTTCCAGGCGTTTCGGAGGACGTTACGCAGTGTATTTCTTTACCACGAGAGTTACGTTGTGCCCTCCGAATCCGAACGAATTGGTCAAGGCTGCCCGTACTTCCCGTTCCCGGCCGGTATTGGGGACGTAATCCAGGTCGCAATCGGGATCGGGTACCTCGTAGTTGACGGTGGGATGGACGAAATCACGGGCAACGGACAGCGAGGTCGCGATGAACTCGATCCCTCCCGAGGCCCCCAGAAGATGGCCGACGAGAGATTTTGTGGAGCTGATCGCGAGACGCTGGGCGTGATCTCCGAAGACCTTTTTGATGGCCAGGGTTTCGATGCGGTCGTTGAAGGGAGTGGAGGTACCGTGGGCGTTGATGTAATCGATCGCGTCTACGCCCAGCCCGGCGTTCTGCAACGCCAGTTTCATTGAACGCACCGCGCCTTCGCCCGATTCATGGGGTTGGGTGATATGAAAGGCATCGGCCGTCGCGGCGTAACCTGCCAGTTCGGCGTATATGCGCGCGTTGCGCTGCAGGGCATGCGTCAGCGTCTCGAGAACGACAATGCCCGCGCCCTCGCCCAGTACGAATCCGTCCCGATCGGCGTCAAAGGGCCGGCTGGCCCGCAACGGTTCGTCGTTTCGGAGAGAAAGGGCCCGCATATTGCTGAACCCGGCCACGGCCATGGGCGAGATACTGGCTTCCGTGCCGCCGGTGATCATGACGTCCGCGTCCCCGTATTGCAGGATTCGGAATGCGTCGCCTATGCCGTGCGCGCCACTGGAGCATGCCGATACCGTAGTGTAATTGGGTCCCTTCAACCCGTGTATCATGGAGATATGACCGGGCGCCATGTCCGCGATCATCATCGGGATGAAAAAAAGGGCTCACCCGCCCCGGCCCCTTGTTCACCAGGTTCGTGTGCTGATTTTCGAATGTCCATATGCCGCCGACGCCCGTACCCATGACCACCCCGATGCGTTCCTGGTCCTCGGCATCGAGATCCAGTCCGGAGTCGTCGATCGCCATTTGCGCTGCAATCACGGCGTACTGGACATTCTCGTCCATTCGCCGGACTTCCTTCCGGTCGATATAATCCGCCGCGTTGAAGTCCTTCAGTTCGGCGGCTATTTTCGCCGGAAAGGCGCTCACATCGAACTTGGTAATGGGCCCTACGCCGCTATGACCGTCGCAAAGGGCCTTCCAGTAGGTATCGAGCGTGAGACCCACGGGGCTCAGGACGCCCATACCGGTGACGACAACGCGCTCGGACACGCCGATGCCTCCCGAAATCAACCAGTCACGAATCCCGGACTGCTGGACCACATGGGATCACACGGTCCGGGTCTGTCGATGAATCAGTCGCCTGCATTGGCCTGGAGATACTTGATCGCGTCACTGACCGTGACAATCTTCTCGGCGTCCTCATCGGGTATCTCGAGATCGAATTCTTCCTCGAGCGCCATGACTAGTTCGACCGTATCGAGCGAGTCGGCGCCCAGGTCGTCGGTAAACGAAGCATTTTTGGTTACCTGGTCACCGTCCACACCAAGCTGCTCGGCGATGATCTCTTTTACGCGATCTTCCATCTTTCTTTCCTCCTGTACTAATGAGTTGTTGGTTCCATCATTTGCATGCTGAAATTTCGCAAACTGCTCATGCCGTTACATTCATGAAAAAACGGCGATGCATGGCACGTTCAAACAGTACCGCTTCTTTCCTTCACATGCCCATTCCGCCATCGACGCTGAATAACCTGGCCCGTAATAAAGGAGGCGTCGTCGGACGCCAGGAACGCCGCGATGCCGGCCACGTCTTCGGGCTGTCCAGACCGGGAAAGCGGGGTAGCGTCCAGGAATGCGGTCCGCACCGCATCGGGAAGCGATTCCGTCATGGCGGTTTCGATGAACCCGGGGGCGATCGCGTTGACGGTGATTCCCCTACTGCCGACTTCCTTCGCCACCGACTTGGTAAATCCGATGATACCGGCCTTGGAAGCGGAGTAGTTGGCCTGTCCCGCGTTACCCGTCAGGCCGACGATCGAGGTCAGGTTGATGATCCTCCCGCTCCGTTGACGCATCATGGTACGGATTACGGCCTGGGTACAGACAAACACGCCGCCCAGGTTTACGCGCATGACCTCGTCCCAGTCATCCTGTTTCATACGCATCAGGAGCGTGTCCCGCACCGTGGCCGCGTTATTGACCAGGATGTCGATGGATCCGTAGTCTTCGATCACGCCATCTACCAGGTCTTTCACGCTGTCCCGGTCGTTGATGCTTACCGGCAGGCCCCTGGCATCGCCGCCATGCTGTTTGATTTTCTCCGCGGCTTGCTCGGCCTTCGTCCCGTCGCGGCTCGTTATGACGACCCGCGCGCCTTCCGTTGCAAAGCGTTCGGCGACGGCAGATCCAATCCCCTGTGTTCCGCCTGTTACGATAGCTACCTTGCCATTTAAACCGCGCAAATTTGGGGATCCCAGTGGATACGTTCCGAATTCCGTTTTGCCGTTACCGTCCTGCCATTACCGTTCCACCGCGGGCTGGCCGAGCGTTTCGGCTACGGTAGTCACGTCTTCGATCTTATCCGCATTCAAGATGCTGACGCCGCGGTGCATCCTTTTCATGAGTCCCGCGAGCACGTTACCCGGTCCCGCTTCCACCACGGTGTCCACGCCGGAATCGGCCAGGGTCTGCATCGACTCCGCCCAACGAACGGGCCGGGTCAACTGTTCGATCAGCAATCGCCTGATATCATCGGGCTCCGTCACGGTCCGGGCGGTAACGTTGGCCACCACCGGCGTTTCTGCGCGGGTGATTGAGGCCTTTTCAATCGCCTCCGCCAGACCCAGCCGCGCATACTCCATGAGTTCGGAATGGAACGCCCCGCTGACCTGGAGCGGTACAACCCGTTTGGCCCCCGCTGCACGGGCGGCCTCCATGGCCCGCTCAATGGCCGGGACGGCTCCCGCGATGACCGTCTGTACCGGGGAGTTGAAGTTGGCCGGCTGAACGGGTTCATCTTTCGCGCACGCCGATCGGCAGACTTCATCGATCTCACGCGGTGAAAGCCCGATCACGGCCGCCATGGTACCTGCCCTTCTTTGCCCGGCCTCGTGCATCAGTTCACCACGCAAACGGACCAATCGCACCGATTCCTCGAAACTTAGGGAACCGGCCGCTACCAGCGCCGAGTATTCCCCGAGGCTGTGTCCGGCGACGAAATCCGGCTTGATCCCTTGCTCACTCAGCAGGGTGGCAACCGCCACGCTGTGTATCAGGATGGCCAGTTGCGTATAATTCGTTTGTCTCAGGGTTTCAGCGGGGCCGTTAAAGGAGATCCCCGCGATATCGGAACCGGTGATCTCACGGGCCTGCTGGTACAGCGTCCGTACCTGCGCGTAGCTGTCGTGCATGTCCCGGCCCATGCCCACGTACTGGGAAGCCTGGCCCGGAAACAAGAAAGCGATCCTGGCTTGGGTCATAGGTAAAGGCGCCGAACCTAAATCGCTTCGACTTCCTGAACTTCCCTTCCCTGGTAGTATCCGCAATGGGGACAAACGCGGTGTGTGCGTTTCTTCTCTCCGCAATGGGAGCATTCCACCAGCGCCGGGATCGACAGTACCCAGTGCGTACGTCGTTTCCGACTCCGTGCCCGGGATTGGCGTCGCTTGGGCAGGGCCATGTTTTATTCCTCCTTCAACAGCGTTTTCAGTGAGTGCCAGCGCGGATCCTCTTGCCGCGTACCACAACTGCAGGCGCCCTCGTTCAGGTTCCTGCCGCATTCAGGACAAAGGCCCTTGCAATCTTCGCTGCACAGGGGTTTCATCGGTAAATTGAGGTTAACGAGTTCCGCAATGCGACGGCGAAGGTCTATCGTCTTCGAGCCGTAGTCCAGGACCTCCACGTCATCGGATTCGGTCAACTCCTCGCCATCCGGAATGGCGCGGCCGGTCTTCTCATAGTAGGTCACGATTTCGCCGCTGACATGTTCCTCCACCTCTTCGAGGCACCTGCCGCAGGAAAAGGTCATGGCGACCGTGATATCGGCCTGCAGCACGAGCGAATTCTCGGAGACCGTGAGGGTGCCGTCAACCCTGACGGGTGAAGAGAAACGGCAGTCCTCGACCGGAAGAAAATCGGCGGCGGGCGTGTCTTCTACATGGATGGGATGTAAACCTTCGGCCAGATGCTCGATCGCTATTTGCATATCGACTGCTTGTTCACAAGACCTCGACCATACTTCACACACGAATTATGTATCGCATCCCGTCCTCAACCAGCTGCTTTCCAATCGGACGGAAGCCACTAATAATACGGGGGTTACCCTTGTCCTGTCAAGAGGAAAATCCCCAAATCAAGCGAGTGCGGTACGTATCAAATCGACCACGTCGGCCGATCGATCGGCTACCGGGATTCCAGCCTCGTTCAACGCGCTTACCTTTTCCTCGGCTCCGCCCGTTCCTCCCGATATGATCGCACCGGCGTGCCCCATGCGTTTTCCGGGCGGCGCCGTGCGTCCCGCGATGAATCCAACCACCGGCTTCTCCATGTTATTCCGGACGAATTCCGCGGCCCTTTCCTCATCGGATCCCCCGATTTCGCCGATCATGACCACCGCGTGGGTATCCGGATCCGCTTCGAAGGCCTCGAGAGCGTCGATAAAGCCTGTCCCGATGATCGGATCGCCGCCGATACCCAGGCAGGTCGACTGGCCAATGCCCGCGCTTGTCAACTGGTGGACGATCTCGTAGGTCAACGTGCCGCTTCGGGAGACTACGCCCACGTGGCCTGGCTCATGAATGTGGCCGGGCATGATGCCCACCTTGGTGACCCCGGGTGTGATGGCGCCGGGACAGTTCGGTCCAAGCAGACGTACGTCGGTTTGCTGCAGGACGGCGTAGACCCGGGCCATGTCCAGCGAAGGGATGCCTTCCGTAATACAGATAACCAGTTCCATTTCGGCGTCAATCGCCTCGTGGATCGCGTCGGCCGCGAACGCGGGACGGACGTAGATGATCGACGTGTTGGCTCCTCTCGCCGCGGCCGCTTCCGCCAGCGTATCATATACCGGTATGCCATCCAGGTCCTGGCCGCCTTTCCCCGGCGTTACCCCGGCCACGATATTCGTGCCGTAGGCCACCATCTGGCGCGTGTGGAATGAACCGTCCCTGCCGGTGATCCCCTGAACGGCAACTCTGGTGTTTTCATTTACCAGGATGCTCATCTCCCCCCCTCCCCAAGCTTAACGGCCTTCTGAACGGCTTCCGCCATGGTGTTGACGGCGACGAGTCCTACGGATTCGAGGATGCGCCGGCCCTCTTCTTCGTTCGTCCCGGTAAGGCGTATGACGATAGGCAGTGTAAGCGGTCCGCCGGGCCCTTCGGCAATGCGTTCCAGGGCGGTGACGATGCCGTTGGCCACGTCGTCACAGCGTGTTATGCCGCCGAAGATGTTGAAGAGCACGGCCTTGACCCGGTCGTCGGACGTGATGATGTTCATGGCGGTGACGACCTTGTCCGGATTCGAACTGCCGCCGATATCCAGAAAGTTGGCAGGCATGCCTCCGTAGAACTTCACCATGTCCATCGTCGCCATGGCCAGTCCCGCGCCGTTCACGATACAGCCGATGTCGCCGTCGAGTTTGACGAAACTGAGGTCCGCATCGCGGGCCTCCGCCTCCGTGGGTTCTTCGGAATCGGGATCGAGCATGGCCGCGATTTCATCGTGCCTGAACAGGGCGTTATCGTCGATGTTCATCTTGCCGTCCAGCGCCCACAACTTGCCGTCCGGCGTGGTCACGAGCGGGTTGATCTCCGCAAGGGAAGCATCGCTTTCGATAAACGCATCGTATAACCGGGCGAGGATACGCGCGGCCTGGTTCACCACCGCGGGATCGGAATAGAGTTTAAACGCCAGGGACCGGGCCTGGTACGGAAGCAGTCCCAGGAGGGGAGCGACGGCAAGTTTATGGATTTTCTCCGGCGTCTCCCGGGCGACCTCTTCGATATCGACACCGCCCGCCGCGCTGACCATGAACACAGACCGCCTGGTCTGACGGTCCAGGATGATACCCACGTAGGCTTCATGGGCGATCTCCACCGCCTCGGCCACCAGTACCTGCCGGACCGTCAGCCCCTTGATGTCCATGCCCAGGATCTGGCTCGCCTTCTCGTAGGCTTCATCGGGCGTCGCGGCCAGCTTCACGCCGCCCGCCTTGCCCCTGCCGCCGACGTGTACCTGCGCCTTTACCACGACCCGGGTAGCCAGTTCCTCCGCGATACGCCGGGCTTCTTCCGGCGTTCGAGCCACCTCTTCCCGCGGGATTGCCACCCCGTGACGGGCGAAGATGCCCTTCGCCTGGTATTCGTGTATATTCAATGCTTACTCCTTGTATATTTGTTGAACACGGGCGTAACTATTCCGTTCCACCCGGCCATACCATCGTGCTCATCGCTGATTTTCCACCATACCGCCGAGGGCTTCGAAACCCGGTTTCAAAGCCGGGTACATGGATCTGAATATCCCGTAGCACTCCTCGTACCGCGCCGACGCATCCCGGTCCGGCTCCGTCCTGGATGAGATGGTGACCAGGTCGTCCGTGGCCTCTTCGACGGTATCGTACACACCGGTACCGACCGCGGCCAGGATCGCGGCCCCGAAGGCGGGACCTTCTTCGGCATTTACGGTGACCACTTCCGCGCCGTAGACGTCCGCCTGGATCTGCCTCCACAGGCTGCTCCGCGCACCACCGCCCGTTGAACGGACCTGTGTGACGGACAGTCCGAGTTCCCGCATGATTTCGATGGAATCCCGCAGGGCGAACGTCACGCCCTCCATGACGGACCGGATCATGTGGGGACGGCCGTGACGGCCCGTGATGCCGACAAAGGCGCCCCGGGCGTTCGCGTCCTTGTGGGGAGTGCGCTCGCCCATGAGATAGGGGAGAAACACCAGGCCTTCGCTCCCCACCGGCGCGCGGGCGGCCTGGGCCGTCATCAGTTCGTAGGGATCGGTGTCCAGCATCCTGGCTGCACTGACCTCGACCTCGCCCAGCGTGTTGCGCAGCCACTGGAAAGCGCCGCCGGCGAAGAGGGTCACGCCCATCAGGTACCACTTTTCGGGGACGCTGTGACAGAAGGTGTGAACCCGCAGCTCCGGATCCACGCGGACATCGTCGGTGTGGGCGAAAACCACGCCGGAGGTGCCGAGACTGGCAAGGATCCTACCCGGCCGAACGATGCCGGCTCCCACCGCTCCGCAGGTGTTGTCGGCTCCGCCGCCGACGACGGGCGTACCGGCCCTGAGTCCCATAACCCTTGCCACTTCCTCCGTTACGCGGCCGCATACATCGATGGATTCAAAGGTAGGTGGCAGTAATTCCGCCGGCAGGCCGATGGCATCCAGCATGGGACCGGACCATCGCCGTTCGCGGACGTCGAACAACAGGGTGCCGGCGGCGTCGGAAACCTCCATGGCGAATTCACCCGTCATCCTGAACCGGATGTAGTCCTTGGGCAGCAGGACGCGCCTGGTCCGGTCGTACACCTCGGGTTCGTGATCACGGACCCAGATCAGCTTGGGCGCGGTGAAGCCTTCGAGGGCGGGATTGGACACCCACTGTACCAGGTTTTCTTCGCCCGCCTTTTCCGTGATCCAGCGGCATTGCTCCGTAGTCCGCGTATCGCACCACAGGATGGACGGCCGGAGCACCTCGTTCTTCTCGCCGAGCAGCACCGAACTGTGCATCTGTCCCGACAGGCCGATGCCGGCGACGGAATCGGCCGGGATGCCCGCAGTATCCATGGCCTCGCGAACCGTATTCGACGCCGCGCGCCACCAGTCCTCCGGATCCTGTTCGGCCCAGTTGGGACGGGGCGTGTGCAGGGGGATTTCTTCGAAAGCCCGGGCCACCAGGCCGCCGCGTTCATCGACGATGATCGTCTTGATGCCCGAAGTGCCGATATCGATGCCGATAAGATGTTTCATACGCGAACCGCAGCCTGTCGAACCAGTGACCTACCGGCACAAAAAAACCTGCGTACGATCGCAGGAGCATGAAGACTAGGGATGGGAGTCGGATTCAACTGATGTAAGCGTGCAATCGGACACTGCGTGAGGTATGCCGCAATCGGCGGATCGCCCGTTCCTTTATCTGACGCACTCTTTCCCGAGTCAGGCCGATCTGTTTGCCGATCTCGTCCAGGGTCATCGGCTTGTCCTTGTTGATTCCGAAATAGGAACGGATCACGTCGGCTTCCCGGTCGGTGAGGGTGTTCAGCGCCCAGATCACTTCCTCCTTGAGCGATTTCTCCATGACCGCCGTTTCCGGCGACTCGATGGTCGTGTCTTCGATCACGTCGAGCAGGCGCCCCTCCTCGCCGGGTGAAAAAGGCGCGTCAAGGGAAAGGTGAGGACTGAAAGTACGCATGATGTCGACCACGTCACTGTGATCCAGCGACAGTTTATCGGCGATTTCGTGGGTCGTGGGCTCCCTGCCCAGTTCCTGTTTCAAGCCCCGGATCGCCTTGTTTATCCGTCGCAGTTCCTCGGCCCGGTTCAACGGAAGGCGAAAAATCCGCGATTGTTCAGCCAGGGCCTGCATGATCGCCTGGCGCACCCACCAAACGGCGTAGGAAATGAACTTGAATCCCTTGTTTTCATCGTATCGCTGCGCGGCCTTGATCAGCCCGATATTGCCTTCGTTGACCAGATCGCAAAGCGGCAAACCCTGGTTCTGGTACTGCCGCGCCACCACCACGACAAATCGCAGATTAGCCTGGATGAGCTTGTTTATGGCACCGTGCACCCCGTTGCGTGCGTCGCGTGCCAGGGCCATTTCCTCTTCCAGGTGCAAGACCGGTATGGACCTGATTTCCTGCAGGTAGGTGTCCAGCGAGCGGTCATTCCCGGAATTCCTGGATCCAACCCGGGAAATGTTGACTTCCGACTGGTCGGACTTGGGCATGATCTTCCTCCGATACCGCATACAGATCGGTTGACGACAGCGGGGAATTGGTCAACTGATATGACTGTAAATGTAAAAATGCGGATATCGAGTGGATTACGGAGAACCAGCCCGAGGGTGATTCCCCGGTTTTCCAAAACTATAACGATGTCCCGGAGGGGCCGTCAAGTTTTATTAGGTGAAATCTGCAATTTAATGTCCAGAATTAAAACACTCTGTTCTCGACGTTGTTTCCGATGTAGACATCCATCATCGTGGTCCGGTTTCCCCAGAAGAGGTCCTGTCCCCAGGAATTGGGATCGAGCCCCTTGAACCAGGGTTTGCGCAGTTCCAGTACGTGGGTGTGATAGATGAACACGCCGCCCACGTCCTCGACGAGGATTCGTTCGGCATCGGCATAGTATCCCATGCGAGTCTCGTGGTCCAGCGTCGTGCCCCCCGCTTCCAGCAAACGGTCGAAGGCGTCGTTTTTCCAGTCATGCCGGCCATGGCCCACCGGTTGTGAATGCCACACTTGGGACAGCATGTTGTCGGGATCGGGATAGTCGTACTGGTAGGGAATCAACCCGAAGGGTATGGTATACTGATACATGTTGTCCATGTACAGCCCGATCTCCTGGTTCCGGATTTCGACGCGCATGCCGAGGGACTCCTTCAACATGCCCTGGATCGCCTGTGCGATGGACATCTGGGTCGGATCCGCCTGCCGCAGCCAGAATTCGATGGGAGGAAGACCCCTTCCGCCCGGATAGCCGGCTTCCGCGAGCAAACGCCGTGCCTCGGATGGGTCGAAGCGCTGGATATCCTTCAACTGGTCACCCGAGTAAGCGGGGAAGTTGGGGGGGAGCATCGTGTAGGCCGGCGATCCGTGACCCTGCAGGATGACCCGGCAGATGGCCTCGCGGTCGATAGCGTGGCTGACGGCCTGACGTATCCGCACGTCGTCGAAGGGGGGCACCGCGGTCTGGAAGAAGAGGTACCAGGTCTGAAAATGCGGATTGGAAGTCAGTTCCCGGGCCAGTTGCGGATTGTTGTCGATCTCGCCCAGGTACTGGGCAAATACACCCTGCCGGTCGACCTCGTTGTTTTCGTAGGGTGCAATACCGGGATGGGTACCTGCGATGATGAACTTCAACTTGATCCTTTCCAGATACCCCGGGTAAGGCCCGTTGTAGTATGGATTCAGATCATAGGAGATGTACCGGTCCGTGATCCATTCGTCCAGTTTGTAGCTGTAATTGGTGACCATGTTGCCCGGTTCGGTCCAACGGCGGCCGTACTTCTGTACCTGCCACGGGGGAACGGGCGCCGCGGAATTGTACGCCATGATATGAGGTAGATAGGGGCAGGGCGCCTCGGCCTCGATTTCGAGGGTCAAATCGTCGATGGCGCGCACGCCCACCGAATCGGGTTCGACTATCTTGCCGTGATTATAGTCCCGCGCATTCTTGATATTGTAGAAGAGAAAGGCGAATACGTTGCCTTCATCCGGGTCCAGGAAGCGCTTGAAGGTGAATTCGAAATCGTGGGCTGTCAACGCCCTGCCGTCGCTCCACCGGGCCCCTTCCCGCAGATAGAACGTCCAGATGCGCCCGTCCTCTGATGGTTCCCACCGGTCGGCGGCACCCGGTTTCAGCACGTCGTCGGCGTCGAACATGGTGAGTCGCTCGAACAGGTAGGGATCCGACCCCTTAACGCCGTAATTGTCCAGACTCACGTCCAGCGTCTTGGGTTCTTCGATGAAGAACATCAGGATCTGTTCGTGCAGCGGGGCGGCGTCCGGGGGCAGTTGTCGCCCCAGGCTGTTGACTACGGGGCCGTCGGTGGGCTGGACTGTAGTTCCCTCGTCGCTGCCGCAACCGGTTATGATCAGCAGAAGAAGCAGGGGGTACAGGACGGAGTTGGAAGGGGAGGGCATGGAATGCGCTTCCTTCGATCGGGTGTTTACCTGATACCAGACATGAACTATCGCGGTAGCCTGGTCCACACGCAACGATACAAACGAACGCTCGATTTCTACCCGGGTTATTCAACTTTGTGGTGTTTACCGTATTATGATCACGCGCAAAACCGGGGTCAATAGAAAAGAGGAGAGTGGCAGGACTGGTTTCTTGACAGCGGGGAGTCGGTACGATAGGTTGGAGTCGACCTTATTCCCTCAACCGGAAGACCCATACATGGCCGAATCATCACCCGGACCGGCACGACCCACGCTTCGCAAGACCTTAGGGCTCTTCGACGGCATTACCATCCTGGTCGGTATCACCATCGGGGCCGGAATCTTCTCGGCACCCCAGATCATCGCCGGTTTCACCGGGTCCTTCACACCCATCCTCTGGCTTTGGATCGCAGGCGGCGCCTTCATTTTCATCGGTGGGCTCGTCTACGCGGAACTGGGCAGCCGGCTTCCGGATACCGGCGGCGAATACATGTATATCAGCCGCGCCTTCGGACCCTTCGCCGGGTTCATGTTCGGCTGGTCACAGCTGTTCATCATCCGTACCAGCCCGCTCGCCGGACTGGCGATCGTGACCATCAACTACCTGACCTATTTCGTTGATCTGTCCCGTACCGAACAGATTGTCGCCGCCCTGGTCATCATCGTGCTGCTCGCCGTACTGAACTACGTTGGCGTGCAACGGGCGGGATTCTACCAGCGCCTTACTACGGTACTCAAGGTCGCCGGCCTGATGCTCCTCGTGTTGCTTGGATTTACCCTGGATTACGGGGGGGACAACCTGCTGGACACCGCCGCGGCGCCGACCGGAACGCTGGGACCGGTTGGAAACATCGTCGCCGCCGCCTTCATGGTGGTCTTCGCCTACATGGGATTCGAACGCGTGGGCTACTCGGCGGGAGAGATGAAAGATCCCCGGCGCATCATACCCCTGACCATGTTCCTGGGTATCTCGGCGATCGTGGTGATCTATGTCCTGGCGAATCTCCTCTACCATCAGACGCTCGGCATGGAAGGCGTCCGTACGAGCAGCATCGTGGCCTCGGACACGGCGGTCCTCCTGCTGGGTCCCCTGGGCGCAGGATTCATCGCCCTTACCGTCATGATTTCCACGACCGGCAGCATGAACGGCACCTTCATGACCGCCACTCGGGTCTATTACGCCATGGCCCGGGACGGACTTTTCTTCAAATGGCTGGACTACATCCATCCCGTGTACCGCACGCCCTCGCGGGCGATCATCGCCCATGCCGTATGGGGCTCGGCCATTCTGCTGTTCAGGGGAACCTTCGAGACCATCATGGCGGGCATGGTTTTCGCGGTGCTCATCTTCTTCGCGGCCAACACCCTTGCCCTGTTCAAGCTGCGCCGGATGGGCGTCGGCGCCGAAGACGGATACCGGGTGCCGCTCTATCCGTGGACGCCCGTCCTCTTTCTTGCCGGCATCGTCACGCTCGTCGTCCTGCGGGCCAGCTTCGAATGGTATAATTCGCTCATCGACCTCACCTTCATCGTTACCGGCCTGCCGTTCTGGATCATCTGGCGGAAGACTCGGGGTTAGTTGCGGTCATCAAAGCGAAGCTGGATCAAAATCGAATACTCCCGCCCACGAAAACCCCACGGACACCGCCTCGATCATACTTAACATCGACTATCGGACTGAACGAAACCCTGTTCATGCTGCCGATCGGTACGTTCTCCCAGGATTCTGACTTCACCATATACCCGATCGCGAGGCCGGGCAGTGCGCCGACCAGGTTCCCCAGAGCTACTATGCCAACCCATGCTTCTCCACTCTCTATATCATCAGCGAAAGTCGCGACGACAAGTGCCGTACCGACGCCACATCCAATAAGCAATCCCTTTCCCACGTTGCGCTCCATGCCCAGGCTTCTTTCAAGGCGAACAATATCTTTTACGTGGTAGCGCCTGAGATTGTTTCCCGTCGTAACCAGGTCAAACCCATCGGAGTAGATTCCTTCGACCCTGCCTGTAATCTGGTTGCCGTGTTGCGTAACACGGATCCGTTGCCCTGAGAATTGTTGGATGAACGCATTCACCGGTTCCTTTACGATTCTGTCGATCTCTGCCATCTTGAAGACCAGCACCGTACCGTCCTGCAGTTGTATTTTAATGGTCTCGTTCGGAATCTGTTCAATGATGACCCCGTTTACAACACTGCCGTTTTTCAAATGGACTACATCTCTCAACTGCTGGGCATCAGCCATCTCGGACATCATGAAAACGGCAGCGAAAAAAACAACCAGGTGTCGTAGCACACTACCCTCCTTTATTTCAATAAGAGTTCGGCACTGACTATATCATCGGACAGGCGCCTGTTGTTGGTAAATCCTGATCCAGTTAACCAGGAGGGATTCCTACCCGGTAAAGACCTGCCGTCGGAGCTTATTATAGTTAATGTACACATTTAGATGAAATTTAAGTTTTTAAGAAATGTAAACAGGTGACCTTGGTTAGGCAACTTCCAAAGCCAGAAAGAAAAATCCATTAGTTTTCCCTTTACTGAAATGCGTTTCGGATGTATATTAAATCGTTCAAATTAAGTGTATTCAATCATTAAACAAAACGTCGTCTGCACGTTCACGAGACATCAGATGAGCTATCAGCTGACGGACAGTTTCGGTCGAACGATCAACAACCTTCGGGTGTCGGTAACGGATCAGTGCAATTTCCGCTGTATCTACTGCATGCCCGAAGTGGGGATGATCTTTCAACCCAGGGACGAGATCCTGACCTTCGAGGAGATCACCCGTTTTGTGGGGATCGCCACCGGCCTCGGCATCTCCAAGTTGCGGTTGACCGGCGGGGAACCGACCGTTCGGAAGGACCTCCCGGTACTGGTGCGCATGCTTGCGGACATACCCGGCATCCAGGACATGGCCATGACGACCAATGGTTTCCTGCTCCGGAAGATGTCACGCGACCTGTACGAGGCGGGACTGCCCCGGCTCAACGTCAGCCTGGATACGCTGGATGAAGAGAAGTTCATTAAGATGACCCGCCGCGACGTCCTGCACAAGGTACTCGACGGACTCGAAGAGGCGACCCGGTTTTTCAAGCTTCCCATCAAGATCAACGTGGTCGCCATGAAGGGATACACGGAAGACGAACTGCTGGACTTCGCGAAAATGGCGCGGACGGGACCCTACCAGGTGCGTTTCATCGAGTTCATGCCCCTCGACGCGGACCGTTCCTGGAGCAGGGACCAGGTGCTGGATGGCGCCGAGATCATCGAACGGATCAGTGAGCAATGGCCCCTCGACGCGGTGAAGCGTCCCAACCAGCGGGAACCGGCGGACCTGTTCCGTTTCCGGGACGGCAAGGGAGAGATCGGCCTCATCGCATCGGTCAGCGAACCTTTCTGTGGCAGCTGCAATCGCATACGCATCACGGCGGACGGCAAACTTCGTACCTGCCTTTTCTCCATCAACGAAACCGATATCAAGGCATTATTGCGAGGCGGCGCCTCGGATCCCGAAATCGCCGAGACGATCATCGAGGCGGTGCGTAACAAGGAGCCGGGACACCACATCAACGAACCGGATTTTGTCCAGCCGGAGCGGACCATGTCCTCTATCGGCGGATAGCGCAAGTGCGGCAAGTGTGGCACCTATTATGAAAGCGTAAGAACCTGAATGTCTGGGCGCGGTGCGGAATCCAACGCGCCCATTTATCGTTTCCCAAAGTATGCAGGAGATCATCATGAGTCATCGGTTGTCATCTCAGGAACTGCTCGCCCAGGTAAAAGGCGAGGTCAAAGAGATGTCCATGGAAGAGCTCAAGGAGAAGCTGGACCGGAAGGACGACCTGGTCCTGATCGACGTGCGTGAGCAGGACGAGGTCGACCAGGGGATCATCGTCGGGGCGACCCATATTCCGAGAGGCTTTCTCGAACTCAGGATCGAAAACACCGAAAGCGACCGGGACAGGGAGATCGTGCTGTACTGCGCGGGCGGCAACCGCTCGGCGCTGGCGGCCCAGTCCCTCGAGGCGATGGGATACACCGACGTCATCTCCATGCGGGAGGGATACACCGGGTGGAGCGGCGCTGGTTTTCCCGTGGTCCAGGAACGCGCCCTGAACAAGGAAGAACGCCTGCGTTATTCCCGGCACCTGATCGTGCCGGAGATCGGCGAACCCGGCCAGGTGAAGATCCTCGAATCGAAGGTGCTGCTGGTGGGTACGGGGGGCCTGGGTTCCCCTTCGGCCTACTATCTCGCGGCCGCCGGCGTGGGCACCATCGGCCTCATCGACTTCGACGTGGTCGACGTGACGAACCTGCAGCGGCAGATCATCCACGGCACTTCCGACATCGGCCGTCCCAAGGTGGTCTCCGCCCAGGAAACGATCAACGACCTGAATCCCGACTGCAACGTGGTCTTGCATGAAACCCGGCTCATGGCCGACAATATCATGGACATCATCAAGGACTACGACATCATCGTCGACGGCTGCGACAATTTCCCCACGCGGTACCTGGTCAACGACGCCTGCGTGCTTGCCGGCAAACCAAACGTGCACGGCAGCATCTACCAGTTCGACGGTTACGCCACGGTGTTTCATCCCGGAGAGGGTCCGTGTTACCGCTGCCTCTATCCGGAACCGCCGCCGCCCGGCGCCGTACCCAGTTGTGACGAGGCCGGTGTGCTCGGCGTACTTCCCGGTTCGGTAGGACTCATCCAGGCCACGGAAACCCTCAAGCTCATACTCGGCAAGGGCGATTCCCTCATCGGACGGATCCTGATGTACGACGCGCTGGACATGACCTTCCAGACCTTCAACGTCCAGAAGGACCCATCCTGTCCGCTGTGCGGCGAAAACCCCACGGTGACCGAGTTAATCGATTACGAAGCGTTTTGCGGCTTCGCGCCGGCCGCCGGTTGACGGCGGTTCCGCACGTTGTCTCCCTGCCGTACGAGAGCCCGGTCCCGCAAAGGGGTTTTTACCGGACGATCGCACGGATATGGGATCTTCATGTTCGTTGATGCTCAAATCTTCTTTAGCCGTTAACCCACAAGGAAAACTCACCATGGCGGAACGAATCGGTTTCATCGGCCTCGGTATCATGGGCGAGCCGATGTGTCGAAACCTGATGAAGGCGGGATATGCCTGCACCGTGAATACCCGGACGAAATCGAGAGCCGAAAAGCTCCTTTCGGAAGGTGCGATCGTGGAGTGACAGCCCGATGGATACGGCCGGCAAGTCAGAAGTGATCATTACCATCGTGACCGACACGCCGGACGTGGAAAAGGTCATCCTCGGCGACGGCGGAATCATGTAGAAGGCATCCAGGCACGGGTCGGTTGTCATCGACATGAGCACGATCTCCCCGACGGCCACGCGGAACATGGCCGCGGCGCTCAAGGATAAAGGGGCCGACATGCTGGACGCCCCCGTCAGCGGTGGCGATACCGGGGCAATCGCGGGGACCCTTTCCATCATGGTGGGCGGCAAGCAGGAAGTCTTCGACCGGTGCCTTCCGGTTTTCGAGGCCATGGGCAAGAGCATCAACCTGATCGGCGACCACGGTGCCGGCCAGATGACCAAACTCTGCAACCAGGTGGCGGTAAGCGTGGCGAACCTGGCCATGGCCGAAGCGCTTATTCTGGGGGCAAAGGCCGGTCTGGACATGGAGAAGATGCTCGCCGCGATCAGCGGGGGCGCAGCGGGTTCCTGGCAGTTGTCCAACCTGGCGCCGCGCATCATCAAGCGGGACTTCGATCCGGGATTCATGGTGAAACTGCAGCAGAAGGACCTCCGGCTCGTGCTGGCCGCCGCTTCTGAACTCGGACTGGGGCTTCCCGGCGCGAGTCTGGCGCACCAGTTGCTCAATACGATTGAAGCCGCCGGAGAGGGCGACGAGGGTACGCAGGCGCTGGTCAAGTCCCTCGAACGCATGGCCGGGGTAGAAGTTCACGGATAAGACCGATCCCAGAGGAAAGCCATGAGTGTCACCACCCTGGTGACCATTTTCGGCGTCGGTGCGGTCCTGATGGCGGTCGCCGTGGTGTTCATGTACGGTATGGACGGCAGTGGGACACCCAGGACGCCGGCCGAACACGGACGGAGACTCTTTCGCCTGCAGGGCTGCGCTTCCTGCCACGCCATCGGCGGTGGCATGTCCCGCGGTCCTGACCTGGCCGGGTTGATTCCCCGACTCTCGGCCCGCCTGACCGATGGGGCATACAGGGACCACCTGGACTCGCTTCGGGTAGAACGCCCGAACGTATACGAGTTTTTCGCCTCACGGTCACGGTACGAGGGGATCTTCAACGCCCAGGGAGATGATCGGATCAAGACGTGGTTCGCCCGGCATCTGCATAATCCCCGGTTTGATCATTTCACGGGGTTGATGCCCGACTATGATCATTTGTCCGATGAACAGGTGGAGCAGTTGACTGCCTTTATCCTGACACTCAAGTGAAGAAACGGATTGCGGCCGTTTTCCCGTGAGCGCAAGACGAGCAAACGACTGCGCGCAACACGACCTTGTAGACTCATAATTAGCCGCCGGTAGTGATCACAAACGCAGAACGGAGACCGAAACATGACCGACGATGCGAAAAGGAGAAGCGGGACCATAACGGATGGACCCTCGCGAGCCCCCGCCCGGGCTATGCTCAAGGCAGCGGGCTTTACGGACCGTGACCTTTCCCGGCCGATCATCGGGATCGCCAACACCTGGATCGAAATCGGTCCTTGCACCTACCACCTGCGCGACCTGGCCGAATACGTGAAAGAAGGCGTCCGGGCAGCCGGCGGCACACCAATGGAATTCAATACCGTATCCATATCGGACGGGATCACCATGGGCAGCCAGGGCATGAAGGCCTCCCTGGTCAGCCGCGAGGTGATTGCCGATTCCATTGAACTGGTTACGATAGGGAACATGTTCGACGGGCTGATCGCCCTTTCCGGTTGCGACAAGACGATTCCGGGCACGGTCATGGCGCTCGGAAGAGTGAACGTCCCGTCGCTCATGCTCTACGGCGGTTCGATCATGCCCGGCAGCTTCCAGCAGCACGACGTCACCATTCAGGACGTATTCGAAGCGGTCGGCGCTCACGCCTCGGGCAGGATGAGCGATCTCGAACTGAAGGACATGGAGGACCACGCCTGTCCCGGCGCCGGCGCCTGCGGAGGCCAGTTCACGGCCAATACCATGGCGATTGCCTTCGAGATGCTGGGGATCTCGCCTATCGGAAGCGCGAGCGTACCCGCCATCCATCCCGACAAGCCGGATGTAGCCCGTGAATGCGGACGCCAGGTCATGGAACTGGTGCGAAGAAACATCTGCCCGCGTGACATCATGACCCGGAACGCCTTTGAAAACGCCATCGCGGCGGTGCTTACCACGGGCGGTTCGACCAACAGCGTGCTGCACCTCCTGGCCGTTGCCCAGGAATCGGGTGTGGAACTCCAGATCGAGGATTTCGATAGCATCAGTGAGAAGACACCGTTACTCGCCGATCTCAAACCGGGTGGACAGTTTGTCGCCAACGACCTTTTCGCCGCGGGAGGAAACCGGCTCGTCGCCCAGCGTATGATGGAAGGCGGCATGCTTCACGAAGGCGAGATTACCGTCACCGGCCGGACCATCGCCGAAGAAGCGGCGGACGCTGCCGAAACCCCGGGCCAGGTGGTTGTCCGTGGTCTGGGAGATCCGCTGAAGCCCACCGGCGGTTACGTGATTCTGAAAGGCAACCTGGCACCGGAAGGTTGTGTCCTGAAGGTGGCTGGCCATGAGAAGACGCACCATCGCGGACCCGCCCGGGTATTCGACTGCGAGGAAGACGCCATGGCCGAGGTGATGAACGGCGGGATCCAGCCCAATGACGTGATCGTCATTCGCTACGAGGGACCGAAGGGCGGTCCCGGCATGCGGGAAATGCTGGCCGTCACGGGCGCCCTCGTCGGCGCGGGACTCGGAGATTCAGTGGCGCTCATGACCGACGGACGCTTCTCGGGCGCCACCCATGGGTTCATGGTGGGACACGTGGCACCCGAAGCCGCGGTACGTGGACCCATCGCCGCGCTGCGAAACGACGACACCGTGGTCTTCGACGTGGCGTCCCGGCGCCTGGACGTGGAACTCTCCGACGAAGCCATCGCCGAACGCCTGGCCGACTGGACCGAGCGCGAATCCATGTTTGACAGCGGGGTCATGACGAAGTACGCGAGGTTGGTCTCTTCGGCCGCCAGGGGGGCGGTTACGAGAGCGTAACGCGGCCGCGGGGGAAGAAGGTCAGAGGATTCCTCGACCGAGCGCCGACAGCATGAGTTCCACGCCGAGCTCGGCCGTCGTGTTCCGCACGTCCAGTATCGGATTCAGTTCAACCAGGTCGAGGGCGCGCAGCAGACCACTGTCGGCCACCGTTTCCATGAGCAGGTGCGCCTCGCGGTAGCTCAGGCCGCCTTTGACCGGCGTACCCACGCCCGGTGCGATTCCGGGGTCGCACACGTCGAGGTCGAAGGACACGTGCACGCCCGCCGTATCATTCCCCGCCAGTTTCAGCGCCCGTTCCGCTACCCGGGCCATTCCCAGCTGATCCACGTCCTTCATCGTGTAAACATGAATACCGGATTCGAGCACCTGTTCACGTTCGGCAGGGTCGAGGTTCCGCACGCCGACGAGGACGGTGTTGTCCGCTTCGACGGCTGGACCATCCGGGCCGAAGCCCGAAAGTTCAATCGGCTCTCCTCCCAGTAGGGCGGAGAGGGCCATCCCGTGCACATTACCGCTCGAACTCGTCGCGGGGACATTCATGTCGCCGTGCGCGTCGACCCACAGGAGTCCGACGCGTTCACCCGCGTCCCGGGCGCTGGTGGAGGAAGCCACGACCGAACCGGCGGCCAGGCTGTGATCGCCGCCCAGAACCACGGGTACCGCGCCTTCGCGGTGTGATGCGAGGGCGGAATCGAAAAGCCTGCGACAGACGTCCGTAATGTCTTCGATGTACTTCCTGGTGGGATCACCCGGTCTGGATGTTTCGCGGATAGGCGCCGGCAGATCCCCCCGGTCCGTTACCGTACGGCCGAGGGCACTGACGCGGTCACCGACGCCGGCGATGCGCATGGCGGAGGGTCCCATGTCGACCCCGCGGCGGCCCGCGCCGAGATCGAGCGGCACCCCGATGATGTGTATGGGTTTCATTGGCCGGTATTCCCTGCTTATTCAAACGTCCCTGAACAACCGGACGATGCGGCGGCAAAGATGGGTCAGTCCCGCGTGGGCAGCGCGCCCGGCGGAGCGATGCGGCAGCCCGGAAGGGTACGGAGAAACGCCTCGGGGCCTGGCGGACAGTAGATGGCGACGATGCGCATGGGCTCCCAGCCCGTGTTGATGGTCTCGTGGTACATGTCGGCGGGAATGTGGCACATCATCCCCGGTCCTACCTTCCTGCGTATCTCCTCGCCGTCTTCCTCCACCATCTGTTCACCCTCACCGGAGATGTAGTAGAGGATTTCTTCCACGCCGGGATGGTTGTGGCGCTCGTGCCCCTTGCCGGGATCCAGCACCACGAGCCCCATGGTGAATCGATCCGTCTCGGTCACGCGGGGTTCACTGAACCACTTGATGGTGCCCCAGTCGAACATCATGGTCTCCACGTCGTCCGGTTCTACGAATCGAAGTCCCGGTTCACCCATGTCTCTCTCCCTCGTTTTATTGACTGTGTTGCGGTGATTCAACCGCGCCTAAATGGGCAGACTCTTGAAATGCTGGACCTGTTCCGTAAGCGCTCGTTCCGCGGGAAGACGCTCGATGCTGGACGCCCCGAAGAAACCGACGACTCCGGTCGTGTTCTTCAGCACGAAGGCGGCATCGTGGGGTTCGGCAATGGGACCGCCGTGGCAAAGCACCAGGATGTCCGATCTCACCGCGACGGCCGCGTCGCGGATGGCCTGCACCCGCTCGACCGCGTCTTCCAGGGTCATGGCGGTCTGCGCGCCGATGGAGCCGCTCGTGGTCAGCCCCATGTGGGGCACGAGCACGTCCGCTCCCGCCTCCGCCATCTTCACGGCTTCCTCCTCGTTGAAGACGTAGGGGCAGGTCAGGAGTCCGGCCTGGTGGGCTTCCGCGATCATCTCCACTTCCAGGTCGTATCCCATGTTCGTTTCTTCCAGGTTCTGGCGGAACAGACCGTCGATGAGACCGACCGTGGGAAAGTTTTGAACGCCTGAGAACCCCTGGTCCTTGAGCTGCTGGACGAACACGCTCATGATGCGAAAGGGATCCGTGCCGCAGACGCCCGCCAGCACGGGGGTGTCATCCACGATGGTCAGGACCTCCTGGCCCATCTCCACCACCACCTGGTTGGCATCTCCGTAGGGCATCATGCCCGAGAGAGAACCGCGCCCGGCCATGCGATACCGTCCGGAATTGTAGATGATGATGATATCGGCGCCACCGGCTTCCGCGCACTTGGCGGAAAGGCCCGTGCCGGCGCCGGTGCCGATGATGGGTTTGCCTTCGGATACCTGAGCCCGCAACCTCCGCAGGCATTCATCGTAGGGTATGGCCATGGTCTACTCCGGATACAGGTCTGAGAACAATGTGTCAAGCAGGCGTCCAAGTGTATTCCGACCCCTGAAGCGGGCATTTGCACCCGTTACGAGGCATGTTTCGAGTATAGGAAGACGTGGACCCGGCGTCAACGAAATTGGAAGCGCAGGAAGGTGGTACGGTAATAGGTTTGAATCGGTCATTGACTCGCTTTATTTTCTTGAAAGAAGGCGATCCATACTCATCTCTAAAGATGCAGTGGACAGATCCAGTTTCTCATTTGGAGTCAACACATGATCGGCAACGATTTCCTGCGGATCCATCCCTATGCGGCACGGGCATGCGCACGTCCTGCGCTTCGATGTCCGCGATCCGATGGGCCACTGGCGGACCGCGCTGTCCCACCGGGCGGAGAACAAGCACCGCCCCTGGGAGAAGGACGAGACGCCCTCGGTGGAAGACCTGGAGATCGCTGCTTCGGAAGAGGTGTCGACCGCGGTCTTCACGGAAATCGACTCGCAGGATCCCACGATGCTCATCCGTCGCGGCGAGATCCCAGGCCATCGGCTCGAAGAGCACATATCGATCGTAGCGGACAACCGGCTACGCGTCGAAGTGCGCGATCGCATCTCCCGGTCCGGGATCCAGCTTTCGCGGCTGATGAACCATTACTACTTCATGCCCGACAACCGGGCGATGGGCTACGCCTTGCCCCTGGATTTCGCCTGGTTGCCGGGGGTGCATGACAACGAGGAAGCACGTGGCTGGAGACTGGTTCTTCCGGTCGCCCTGCGCCATCGTTCATGGCCCATGGCGTGTACGCGGCTATCGTCCCCGATCTGGATCTAATGAACGCTCATCCCGATCTGCCCCATGCCCTCGATCTGAGAGCCTGGCATCACCCCGGAAGCGGTGAGACCTACGGCCTCCCGCGAATCTCTTACGGCATCTGCCGGTGGAGGCCCGACGGCCACGTGCATGACGGCCCGCGATGAAGCCGCAACCGCCGCGCCCGATTGAGGAGACTGAAATTACCTACGCCTTCGATCTGATCATCGGGACGGCCGAAGGCCCCGAATCGATCGTGAACCAGGTCACGGAGCTGCTGTGGGACAAATACGGGTCTCGATACCTCAAAGGACATTCGCCCCCAGGTTCTTGCCCTTCGAGGAATACGGAAGGCGGTATACCTACAAACATGAACTAAAACTCTGGACGAAACGCGTAACCATCGGTGATACGAGAGGGTTATGGGATCGAGAACACCTGGCGAAGAGGCGTATCAACTACCACGCCTGGGAAAACGATTTTCAAGCCGGCTTCGGCATACTGCACTATGGCCGGAAATGGGCAGATCAGTGATCTCATGGCCATCGCCGAAGGCATCATCAATCTGCGTCTTTCTTCTCCCAGACAGGAAGGGTGCCTTTCCCTGTATATACAATGTAGATACAGCGTCCTGGGAGGGAGCCATGTACTGGACCTCCTGGCCCGCACATCCGATGGATGGCTACGACCTGCAGTCCATGGGTGTAACGGCCTGGTGGATGCTCTACTGGTATGAGCAGTACCCAGATCTTGAACGCGGGCTCCGACATACTAAACTGGATCATCGATTTTTGCCGGTTTCTGGTCGACGCCCAACTCCCATCCGGCGCCATTCCAACCTATTACGACAAGCAGCTCAGTCCCTCGCCCCAACTTGAAAGAAGACGCGCCCTACGGCAATCGGAGGCGCGGTGCTGGCGAAAACCGCGGGCATCATCGGCGATCCGGAAGATGGAACGCGCCGCTTTGAAGGCCGGCGAGTTCATGAAAAGGGAAATCGTTCCGCGGACCAGGTTCCGGGATTTCGAACTCTTCTTTTCCTGCGCGCCGAGACCACTGTACTGGGTCGACCCCCTCAATGGTATCCCGCCGGTCAATACCCTGGCCGTTCAGTGGGCAGCGGACCACTTCCTCGCCCTGTACCGGCTGACGGAAGACATGGCAGTGGTTGAACCAGGGAGAATACTGCACTGGGTCTGCTCTCACTATTCCAGCAGGTGTGGGCGCCGAACCGATTTGGGAAGGCCTACCTCTTCGGCGGCTTCGGCGTGATGAACTGCGACGGGGAATGGAACGACGGCAGGCAGTCCCGCATGGTGCCCACCTACGCAGACTATTACCGCACCACCGGAAACCTCGAATACCTCGAAAGGGCTGTTGCCGCCAGCCGCGCCTCTTTCGCCGCCATGGACATGGAGGAAAACCACGACAACGGCATCAATGACTATCGAATTACCCAGGCCGAGCAACTTTCCGTGGAACCCGGCATAGGGTTATCGCCCGAAAGCCTCATGCACGGAGACCCCAGCGTACACACCGGCGAAGGCGGTGGATGGACAGGCTTCAACTGGGGTCCCGGTGGCGGCCTGGCCGCAACGGCCTACCTGGAACGGCATTTCGGCAATGTGTGGGTTGACGGTAGAGCAAAGACCGCGGTCGCCATTGATGGAGCCACCGCGGAAGTGACAGGATGGGCTAACGGACATATCGAATTGTCGGTTGCCAATGCGCTGCAACATCTTTCCGCACCTTACACCGCAAGGCGCAATATCCTCCTTGAATTCGGTAATCTGGTGGAAGAGGCCTATGAAATCACGTTGAATGGGCAGGACATGGGTCAGTTGAAAAGTGAGACGCTCGAACATGGACTGCAGATCGAGATTTGATGTCAGAAGAACCGTAGAAAGGGAATGTCCGTGAAACTATCGTCTGCGCAACTTGAAGCGTATCACCGGGACGGGTATGTTATCGTCGATTGTCCTTTTCCCGATGCTTTCACCGACGATTGTCTACGGGCCGTAGATAGCGTAGTGTCCGCTCCGGTATCACACACCACAGACACCCGGCGAAATCACTTCCGGTTGGTTCCGCAGATGCCAGGCTCCTACTGGTGTGCGCTCGACCACTCCCTGCCTTTTCTGAAGATCATCCTCCATCCCGAGATCCTCGAAATGGCGCGGCAACTGGCCGGAGACGACGATATCTACCTTCGCAACGGCGGGATCAATGAGCTGGCTCCCAACAACTCGTTCTGGTGGCATCGCGACAGTGAAATGGTTTATACCGAGTTCATGCACTATTTCTCCGGTGCTTCGGCCGAGGAGGGTTGCCTGAGGGTTATTCCAGGTAGTCATGTTGGTTCTGTGGATGGGTTGAAGGAAGAAGCGGAACGGAGACGGCGCGACCAGGGATATCCCGATGAATACTGGGTGGAAGGCCTGGCAGACGTGAAACTTCCCGGTGAGATACTGCTCGAAGTCCGATCGGATCAACTCATCGTCCGCAGTTCACGGATCTATCATGCGACCGGGCTCAATACCTCGAAGGACGCCAGATTGATGAGTCACTGGCTGTTTCACGACGGCGCTTGTGACGACCACCGGTTTCGTTTCGAGGATGTACTGATGGCGGATCTGATTGAAGCGCTTTCATCTGAGCAGCGGGATGCGCTTTGGCTGGGGAGGGAATTTGAGATTGCTAAGGCGTACACCGAGGAGCGGGAGCGGGAGAAGGGTAAGGTGGTGTGGGGACTGTTATAGATGGTGGTACTATGTACAGCAAACAGCAATGGTTTTAGATCTCACGCCTCTTTCTCCTCGGATTCAGATGCAACAGTTTGGAGTTCCTTTAACGTTTTTCCATGCTCATCCTTCCATTCAGTTCGACCGTTTGCCGATCTTCCCAACACGACACCTGCTGCTGTTGCAGGCGAACTGAATACAAAGTCTTGGCTGAATCGGTATTTCCCGTCTGCTCCAATCTTTACTTGCGAACGCAACGCCATGCGTCCAGAGATCTTTGGTTTTTCATGACTATCCAGGCGTGGCACTAATGATTCACCTTCCCCAGCATAAACCGTAGGTATTTGGCCGTATGAGTCGGTTTCACAGAGGATGTGTACTCCTGGTCGACTTAGTTAGTCACTTTTACGTGCCTCAACATACAAGGTTTTACGTGCCTCAACACACAAGGTGCGGGGAAAGAACAATCCCTGCCCATTCCATTGTAAATTCTCCATAAAAACTTATTCTGTTGTTTACCGCTTTATCGTAGTTCTTGCCTCCAATCTACATCTCGTTCTACAACACGTTAACCGGAGTCGTTTAAGGGGGAGTGGTCAGTTGAAGGGCGCCCGAGCCACGCAGCGATTAGGCGAAAGGCGTGGACCGAAGCCGGGCACGTTCGCGTTATACGAATTTGTCCTTTCCGTACTCCGAGGATGTAATCGATCGTTCTGCTAACTCTGCCCGGTAGCGGTCGATCCATTGGACGTTGAGTTCGTCAGCCAGACGCCTGTGGGGTGTCTTGATCAGACGCCCGGGCGGTAGCTTGAGGCCGAGAAAGTCAAGGATTTCACAGACTACACCGACGGGGTCGGCGTCAAGGTCTTCGTACCGCACCATGTGCGGCTGAATCACGACGGAAGCAAACCACGTCCGCCATGCCAAATTGTGATCTTCTATCAATTGCACCAACTTGCAGATTTGATCGAAGTCGAAGCGTGGTTCTTGTTCCGGCTGTTTCGACACCTCCTGATCGGTCTGGTGCCAAACATTGGTTTGCTCGGCTCGGTGCCACGACACAGCCTGTGCCAGAATATCGTCGCGCTGCAGATAGATAAACGCCGTATGGCCGAACGCTAGGTTCAACAGGTCGAAATCGCCATCAGCGGGAGCAGGATAGACGGTACCCAACCTGTCGACTAAATAGTCCAAAGTTCCCCACATAATCCGGGCAGCAAACACTCCGTTTTCGGTCCTGCCTGCGGCAAGTGTAGCTCGAATGAATTCGGAATACTCAAAGACCCCATCGGGCGAGCGGACAATGTCCCATCGGTCAGCCCACAATTGCTCGTCGGGTTGCCGGAAGTATGACCCAGGTTGACCCGCGACTTTCGTGGACGCCATCAATCCACACAACAAGGTACTGCCTGTGCGTGGGGTGGCGCAGATCAAGTACGAATCGATGTGTCCCATTCGGGAAAGGCTTTCCTGACTGCTTCTTGATTTCCTGACTCTGTTATTCATATAACGTCCAACCTGTTATCGAACCGTCGTCTAAGCGAGGCGTTTCCCGTCAGGGCCAAGACGGATCAACCGGCACATGGCGGTAACCGATGGCCCACTCCCTTAATCGCCATTGAAGCTGGATGACTTTGATCAGACCGCCGGTCAGGTTTGGAATCAGAACGCGTAGCGCAACGACACACGGAATCCCTGTCCTTTTAGCGGTGCTCTGGTTTCGGCGAGGCCTATTTCCACCGGTTCTCGGCTACCGTCTTTCCAGACAACCTGACCGGTGGCTCTTCCGGTCTCCGCGATCCCCCGATCCACGTATCGCCAGGCAAGGTCAAGCGTGATTCCGTCCCAAAGAGACGTAGCCACGCCGGCCGTGAGCATCACGGCGAAATCAATGTTCCGTCCGTCGGGAACGACGGTCTCCGTCCTCGAAAATGACATGCGGAAATTACTGATATCGGCGTAGTGCAGTCCGGCGCCGCTCCCTGCGAACATGCGGAAGGGACCGTACCCGGGAAGGTCCAAGTATGCGGCAGCCATGGCGGACATGGACCATAGATTCGCCGATACGGATTGCTGCGCATGGGTCTGGACGAAGTTGGCGTTGCCTTCGAAAGTGAAATGCGGACGGAAAGCTATGGTCGTTTCCAGGCGCAGCAGCGGCGTCGCTGCATAGCCGAGGCCCACTTCGACACCGGCCGCCGTTCCGAAATCGCCAGACGAACTCAGCGAGGCTCCGTTGTTTCCCTTGCCGCAGCCGTAGAGTGCCGCCGGAGACGCACTCGAGCAGTCCTCGTCTATGAACCGGGTGCTCGAGAACTGATCAAGGACCGCGCCGGCTCGAAGGTAGAAACTGTTCCGGCGTTTGGCGGTGTCATGCGTCGCAGTGGCGGTATCGGTCTGGTGCGTAGGATCGCTACCTGGGACTTCGGTCGCTTGGGCACTCGCCCGCTTGATATCTGCAGTGGTCACGATTGAAGCCAGGGCAATGGCCGTTCTGACCCATATGGCGATCCAATGGGAGCTGATCATGTTCCGCTTCCCGTTTCGGGTAACGCATGGTCCTGGATTCCCCTGCAACCGATCCGGTGGTAAACGTCTCGGCGAGCGTCATAGTCTGTTGGCGCGAAGTTCGATTGCTTGCCGAATGGTACCCGTACTTTTGCGTGGATTTATCCGATTTCGATCAGAATACGACAATGGTCGCTTGAACCCCACTCTTCAGCTCTGTTAAGTGCCTTGGCACGTACACTTTCGTGGAATCCACGTGATGCGAACACGTAATCGAATTGATGCACAGCGTTTTTCGGTGTTTACACGCGTGTTGAGTAGTATGTGGGGACATTCTTCGTGGCTTCAGGTAGTCCATTCGGAATGGGATCGGTTCTTCTTCCGTCCGGATACCGCGGCCCGACGAATTCAAGTCCTAGGGCGTCCATCCGTTCAAAGACAGTTCGGTCACGATCTGGCAAGACCAATTTGGTGTCTGTAGACTCAAAAAACTGTATTTAGGTCTCCTGCCGCCAGGATCCGATGGCTGTCTGGATTGAGATTTCCGATAAATGCCGAGAGATCAGAGATGATCCGATGAGTCGACGCATCTGAATATCCAGCCCACCATTTCGTGTCAACCGAAGCGTGCGGTCTCAACCACCGTGCATACATCGATACGGCAATAAAAGGCTCCTGATCGCGGGGAATCACCCGTGCGGCCGCAATGGAACCGATGTCACTGACGATCATCTCATTGGAAGCAGTGGCGTGGTAACGAGGGACAACTCGCTTGAACCACTCGACCTTCACCCCGTTCGGATAGCTTTACGACCAATAGTCAGCGATCGAAATCATCCAGGTTGTTCCACTGGTCGTTGGTTTTTCTAGATCCGGCGTCGACACTTGAGGGAAGGCCTGACGGGATTCTGCCAGCCTCCTGAATCAAAGCAACGTCCGCATTCATTCCAAGAAGTTCTTCCCACGGAGCCATTCTCTTTGCAATATTCCAGCTGACAACAGTTGTCATCCTATCCCCCTCACACCCCAGCCTTCGCCTCGAACGCCGCAATCTCGTCATCACCTTCCAATACACCGATCTCCAGGTGAAAATCACGCACCTCATCGGGCTCGATGTGCTGCAGGTAGCCGTTCTTGCGGTTCCAGGCCCGGCCGAGCATGCTTACGTTGCCCGGTTCGATACCGGTGACGTAGGTGCCTCGGTGAAAGTGCTGCCAGTGGGTGACGATGGGGATTTCCGCCTTGGGGAAGGACCAGTACAGTCCCAGGCCGAGCCGGTCGTTGATGATTCCGACGCGGCACTGGCCGCTGGCGTCTGCTCGGGGACGGTGGATGTAGACGTCGTCATGCGCATCGCCGCCTGGCGCAGGAGCGGTGCCATAGACTTCCGGTCCCACCTCTTGATCTTCGAGCCATTCGGTGGTTTTTTCGCTATTGATAACGACCCGGGTGCCCTCGTCTAGGACGGGGAAACCGGGATTGCAATGGTACACGAACATCAGGGGCGATCGATCGACCGACTGGTTGTGGATACGGTCGTGGATGTGAAACGACTTCTGTCCCAGGACCGTCGAGATTTCCCGGGTCAGTTCGAGGTTGGTGCCGAATACCACTGATTCCCTGATCTTGCCGGAGACGCGCACGATGTAGTCGTCACCGTCCCAGTGTCCGTCGGTGTGGACCTGCCGGGCCGGGAGGAAGGACAGCCGGCCATGCAGGCCCAGTTCCTCGTTTTCCTCTTCCGGATCGGTTTCCGGATGTCCCGTGAAAGTCATCCCGCAGCTCAGCACCAGGCCGCCGAAGAATCCGCGCATCCAGCCGTATCCCTGCGGTTCGTAGAACGCCGGTCCCACGTCGCCGGTACTGCCGCGAAAGCAGAGCGACATGCCCTTGTAGTGGGCTGAAGCAATATCCAGGGCCCGGCCCGGCAATACAGAGAAACACAGTCCCGAAGCGTTGAACACTTCGATGAGGTCCGCACCCCGTTCGTTTCCCTCGCTTAATTCGGCGGACCGCGCATGGGCCACCTGGCTCATGTCGCCCACGAGGTCGAGCAGTTCTCTACGGGTGTAGTCTTTTCCAAATAGACGCGCCATATTCACCTTCCTGTGTGGAAATCGGACTTTGAAGACAGCAATCGGACGCTAAAGACTTCGATATGGATATCTACGTTGATCTTCTGTCGGTCAATTCTATTGGATCTTCATCAAGGCGTTACTTGCGTTGCATCTTCGCCCACGTATCGCGTAGCGCGATAGTTTGATTGAAGACTGGTCCGTTCGACTGCGGTTCGACGGCGTCAATGCAGAAGTAGCCCAGCCGCTCAAACTGATAGTTAACTCCTGAAACGGCCTCCGACAGGCCGGGTTCGACCTTGCAGTCCGTGACAGTCCGAAGTGAATCAGGATTGAGCAAAGACCGATCATCGCCTGTCTCTCCCGGACTAGGATTGGGATCGCTGAACAGCCGGTCGTACAGGCGTACGGTGGCGTTCAGAGCGTGCCTGGCCGATACCCAGTGAATGGTGCCGCGAACTTTTCGACCGTCCGGCGTGGTGCCACCCCGGGATTCCGGATCGAAGGTACAGTGCAGTTCGATTACGTTCCCCTGGTCATCCTTGATCACGTCGGTACAGGTGATGTAGTAGCCGTAGCGCAGTCTGACCTCTCTACCCGGGGCCAACCGGAAGAACTTCCTGGGCGGGTCTTCCATGTAATCGTTCCGCTCGATGTAAAGCTCCCGCGAAAACGGCACGTGCCGCGTCCCCATCCCCTCATCCTCGGGATTGTTCACGGCTTCCAGGTGTTCGGTCTGGTTGGCGGGATAGTTGGTGATGACGACCTTGAGCGGATCCAGCACGCCCATGACGCGGGGCGCCCGCTTGTTCAAGTCTTCCCGAATGATGAAATCGGACAGGGCCATGTCGATGAGGTTGTGGTTCTTGGCGACGCCGACCCGGTCGCAAAGGGTACGGATAGCCTCGGGTGTATAGCCACGCCGCCGCAGGCCGGACAGCGTGGGCATGCGGGGATCGTCCCATCCGGACAGCACGCCTTCTTCGATCAGGGGTCGGTAGAACCGTTTCGACAGAACAGTATGGGCCAGGACCAGCGGGGCAAATTCGATCTGCTGGGGGTGGTAGACGTCCAGCCGGTCCAGGATCCAGTCGTACAGGGGCCGGTTATTCTCAAATTCAAGGGTGCAAAGCGAATGGGTGATCCCTTCGATGGAATCAGACAGGCAGTGGGTGAAATCATACATGGGATACACCCGCCACCGGTCGCCCATCCGGTAATGATGGGCATGCCGGATGCGGTACAGCACGGGATCGCGCATCGTCAGATTGGGATGAGCCATATCGATACGCGCCCGGAGCACATGCTTGCCGTCCTCGAACTCTCCGGCCTGCATGCGTTCGAACAGATCCCGGTTCTCTTCGGCCGTCCGGTCCCTGTATGGGCTGTTTCGACCCGGTTCCCTGGGCGTGCCCCGTAAGTCCTTCAATTCTTCCCAGGACAGGCTGTCTACGTAGGCGTCTCCCTGCTCGATAAGCCGAAGGGCGTATCCGTACAATTGCTCATAGTAATCAGATGCGAAGTACAGCCGGTCTTCCCAGTCGAACCCCAGCCACCGGATGTCCCGCTTGATCCCCTCGACATAGTCCACATCTTCTTTCTCGGGATTTGAATCGTCGAACCGGAGGTTGCACGCGCCGCCGTATTCTTCCGCCACGCCGAAATTTAGGCAGATGGACTTGGCGTGACCGATATGGAGATAACCATTCGGTTCCGGGGGGAAACGGGTCATCACCTTGCCCCCGAACTTTCCACTCTCCGTGTCCGCGTCGATGATTTCGCGTATGAAATCCCTGTACGGTTTTTCAGTGCTCATAGAGTTCCTGTTTCGGTTACCGTTGGAGCGGATTCAAGACCGTGTAATATATGATTAGAAGTGCAAAGACGCAAAAGGAGTCTAATATCAGGTCAACTTTAATATAGGTGTGAATCTCATCCACATTAAACCCAGCCTTTAACACTGGAACGATTCAGTATAATCGATTTAGTCAGAGCCCAACGGCGCAGGCGTGTTCAAGTCCAACCGCTTCCACGCGATCATGAACGCGGAATCGCGCTTCTCCGGGGAACACGACTACGAGCCTGTCGAGTTTCAGGTCGGCCAACGCCGTGTGCATGGAACGCGTCATTGAAGGCGTACTGGATCGCTTGAACTCGATCCCGGTTCTTCGACCACCTTGAAACATCAGGAGGTCAAGTTCCGACCCACGATGTGTAGCCCAGAAATAACAGTCTTCCCATGCAGCGCCGGTAATACGGACTACTTCCTGCATGGCGAAACCCTCCCATGACGCTCCGGATTTCGGATGTCCCATGAGATCTTCATCGTCCTTCACACCCAGCAGTGCGTGCAACAGCCCCGTGTCCGAAAGATAAACCTTGGGAGCCTTGACCTGCCGTTTCTTCAGATTCTCGTGCCAGGGCTGCAATCTTCGCGCTACCAGTGCACCGACGAGCGTGTCAAAATATGCATTTACCGTTGGTGCTGTGACTCCGAGCGCACGACCGAGTTCAGCCCCGTTCCAGTAATTCCCGTGGTAGTGGGCGAGCATGGTCCAGAATCGCCGCATGGATGGGGCAGGTACAGAAACACCGAGTTGTGGGAGGTCTCTTTCCAAAAAAGTGCGGATAAACTCCGTACGCCAGGCAAGGCTGGCCGCACCATCCCCGGCCAGAAAGGAAGGCGGAAATCCGCCGCGCAACCAAAGTCGGTCTGTCTCGGCAACACCAGCTTCGTTCACCCGCAGAGGCGGAAGTTCATAGTATGCGATCCTTCCGGCGAGCGATTCCGAAGATTGTCTTAGAAGAACGGGCCCCGCACTGCCCAGGACCAGAAAACGGGCTGGGATACCGGGGCGGTCCGCGAGCACACGTAGCAGGCGGAAGAGTCCTTCATTGCGCTGAACCTCATCGATGACAACCAACCCCCGGAGCGGTTCCAACGCGAGTTTGGGATCGGACAGTCGAGTCTCGTCTGTGGGGTCTTCAAGATCGAAAAAGGTGACGGAGCGCTCTTCGGCTTCGATCAACTGCCGTGCTAGCGTAGTCTTGCCAACCTGCCGTGCTCCGATCAGACAGACCACGGGAAACTGGTTTAACAGTTTGCGAACTGCGGAGCGATGGTGGGTACGTGGGATCATGCTGGACAATATATGTGAAAATCGAAAGCGTCGCTATTGATTTTCTACATTGCCCTCGCCCATGCCCCAATATGCGGTGCGATGATCACGGGACGTTTCGCTGCCGCGAATTCCTCACGGACTCGCTGGGGAATGGTGTCCAAGTCTACTTCTTCCGCGGTGGCGATCCCGTAGTGTTCCAGCAGCGGGACTACGCTTCGGAAGGAATTCGCGACAAAGGAGTACCCCGACCAATCGGCGGATCCGCCCAGCAGCAGTCCGGCATCGAGGGTGGGTTCGGGCAGGCCCGCCTCGATGAAGACCCGGTGCAGATCCAGTCCCATGGTCGCGTTCGCCCCGGACCGCTCGAACACTTCGACGATCCAGTCGCTCAACTGGCTGGCGAGCGGCGTATCCGGATTTCGGTAGGACCGGGTTAAGGTGAAATCGATTTCCTGGAACATGACGATGCCGTTGGGGTGCAGGCGGCTCAACAGCTGCTTCAGGACCGCTACAGGATCGGGCAGGTACATAAGCACCAGGCGGCCGACCAGGGCGTCGAATCGCTCCCCCAGGTCCAGGGTATTCAGGTCTCCCGCGAGGAATTCCACGTTTTCGTGCCCGGCCTGACGAATCCGACCACGTGCTATTTCGAGAATCTCCGGGTTCATGTCCACGCCCACGACTTCTCCTTCCGGTCCCACCAGTTCCGCCGCGATAAGCGCCACGTCGCCGGCTCCGCTTCCGATATCCAGGACCCGCATGCCCGTCGATATGCCGGAGGAAGTTAGAAATCGTCTCGTGATCGGTTCAAAAAGCAGTGACTGTTCGATCAGCCTTTGCGTCTCTTCATCGCTGCGTCCCATGGTGTATTGCTGCTCGCGGTCTTGATCCGCCATGATCAGGACATCCCTCTCTGGTGATTCTACCTGAGGATCTTGTTATCTTCACTAAACGTTTGCAGATGATTTGAAAGCGATTCCTAATTGTATATTGTGAGCAGAATTCAGCAAGGCCCTCTTGTAAGCCTGCCGATACTAATCTCGAGCGCGCAAATCAGCGCCTGCCTTCACTCCTTGACCGCGCCTAACGTAATCCCCTGGACAAATTCCCGCTGCATCGCGAGAAACAGGATCATGATGGGCAGTATGGAGAGCAGGGTGCCGGCCATGAGCATGCCGTATTCCTGCCTGTAAACGCCCACGAGGCTGGCGAGACCGAGAGGCAGGGTGTACTTGTCGGCATCCCGCAGCACGATCATGGGCCAGAGGAACTCGTTCCACGCTCCGAGAAACCCGAAGATGCTCAGGGCGCCCATGGCGGGCTTCACGGTGGGCAGGATCACGCGCCAGTATATGCCGAATTCGGACGATCCATCGATTCGGGCGGCGTCGACGAGGTCCGTGGGTATGCCGAGGATGAACTGCCGCATGAGAAACACGCCGAACCCGCTGGAAGCCAGGTAGGGGAGGATCACGCCCTGGTAGGTGTCCAGCCAGCCAAACTTGTACAGCAGGGTGAAGAGCGGAACCAGCACCAGGTGAAAGGGGATCATCATCGAACCGAGCACGATGGCGAAGAGGATGCCCCTTCCCCTGAATGAATATTTGGCAAAGGCGAATCCACCCATGGTCGCGATGGCCAGGAGCAGCAGTGTGTGAGACGTGGCCAGGAACGTGCTGTTGACGATATACTGGACGATCGGCATCTCTTCGAACAACCGGGTGAAATTCTCCAGGGTCGGATCCTGGGGCAGGAAGGTGGGAGGATAGGAAAAGATTTCTCCGGAAGGCTTGAAGGATGCGGACACTACCCAGATCAGGGGGGCCAGGACCAGCAGCGTCAGCATGCCCAGGATGATGTAGATCAACGCCGTGCGCAGAGGGTGTCTCATGTGATCAACTCTCCCGGAACACGCCGAAAAAACGGACCTGGACGAGGGAAATGATGCCGATGATCAAGGCCAGGGCCCAGCCGATCGTCGCAGCGTAGCCCAGATTGATGAATTCGAAACCGTGTTTGTACAGGTACATTACCATCGTGATGCTCGCGTTGCCCGGGCCGCCCTCGGTGAGCACGTAGGGAAGGTCGAAGAGCTGGAAAGAGCCGATCATGGACGTGATCACTACGAAGGCGATCACCGGCTTGAGCGCCGGGATCGTCACATGAATGAAGGTCTGCCACGTTCCAGCGCCGTCCACTGCCGCCGCCTCGTAGAGTTCCTGCCGGATACTCTGCAACCCCGCCAGGAAGTAGACCATGTTGAACCCCGCCCATCGCCAAACACCCGCCAGTATGAGCGCGGGCATGACCATGTCAGGGTCCTGAAGCCATTGGATTTCCGAACCGAGGACACTGTTGACCAGGCCGTAACGCCGGTCATACAGCAGGTAGAAGATAACTGCGATGAACACGCCCGAAATGAGGACGGGCGAGAAGAAGGAAAGCCGGAACAGGTTTCTTCCCTTCAACCGGGCATTGCTGAGGAGCAGCGCGAGGGCAAGGGCTACGGGCAGTTGCAATAACAAGCTGCCCAGGGCGAAATAAGCCGTATTCCACAGGGCGGTCCAGAAGACCGGATCGGCGATCAACCGGTCGAAATTGGCGAATCCCACGAAGGTCTGGCTCCCCATGCCCCGGAAACTGTACGCGCTGAGCCGAATTGAATCAAAGAGGGGATAGACCATGAATACCCCGAAGAGGGTGAAGAACGGGGCGAGAAAAAAGTAGGGCGCGTACCTTGGTTTCATGGAATTGTGTGTCGTGGCGATGCGGGTCGTTTGGCGGATGATCGAATGACCGGCACTTCGATTAATCGGCCGGTCTATCGGATGGGGAAGCACCGTTCATCAACGTTACGTTCTCATTCATCAGCGCCCGAACACGGTCCGCAAGGTCGGACAATGCTTCCGATGGAGTCTTCAGGTTGTTCGCGGCCTCGTAAACAGCCTGCTTCATCAGGTCGGAGCCCTCTGCCCAGAAAGGATTCAGGTAGAACCCGGGGATGTCGTCACTCAGTTCCGTCAGGGATTTACCCAGGACCTGGCCGCCCAGGTAGGGATCCGGTTCGAAAAACACCGGGTTGGACCACGCCGATCGGATCGGCGGTATGATGGTGGTCTTGCGGTACCGGTTGGCGAGCGCATCGTCGTCCATGTAGGCGTACTTGACGAAAGACCACGCGAGATCCGTGTTTTCGCTCTGGTTCGTGATCCCGATCATCGTTCCGCCCCAGGTCGAGGTGCGGCGTTCGCCCTCGCGCCAGGCGGGAAGGGGCATGGCCCGCCATTTTCCAGCCAGTTCGGGAACGAATATCCGTACCGCTCCGATGTACCAGTCCGGCGCCAGAATACCAAGCACAAGCCCTTCTTTCATGGCGGCGAAATTTGCCGGATCTCGGGAGAAATCCTGGGAAAAAGCGGGTACGGCAAGGCGCTCTACATTGAGCAATCCGCAGTAGAACTCCAGCGTGGAAACCGCGATTTCGTTGTCGATGATTACCCCGCCGTTCTCATCGAACATTCCCCCACCGTTCTGCAGGAGCATCAGCCAGAAATGTCCGGATTCATGGGCGCTCAGCATGAGTGGATACTGATCGGGCTTTCCGTCGCCATCGTCGTCGCTGATCAGGCGGCGGCCAGCAAGAATGAAGTCGTCCCAGGTCCGAATAGTTTTCACATCGATGCCGGCTTCCTCGTACACGTCGTGCCTGTAGAGCAACACGACGGGATGGACGTCGTGGGGAAGGCCGTATATCCGTCCATCGAGCGACCAGGGCGCCAGGCGGGCCTGCACGAATTCGTCCATGAGTCCATCGGCCGCTATGCGGTCCGTCAGATCAACCAGGCCGATTTCCTCCCGGTTGCCTTTGAAGAACCGGCCCACCGATGAGATCTCCACTTCGGCCAGGTCCGGCGCGCCGATGCCCGACAGGAAAGCCGCTAGCAACTTGTCGTGTATCTTGAAGACCAGTCTCAGGTCAACCTTGACGCCGGGATTGGCAGCCTCGAAGGCGGGTATTCTCGCACTGTATTCATCATAGTGGGTCTGGGCAAAGACCCAGAATTCCAGCGAGTTCTCACGGTCATCGCCGCGGAACACGATGACAGGGAAGGCCAGGAGGAAAAGCAGGGCGAAAATCAGCGGTCCTTTGCCGAAGTGGTTCATGCTTTACCGTCCCCCATGGCCTGACGGATTGGCGTCATCACGGGTTCCGTAACGGATTCCGGCGGCGGGTCGGTGAAGTGTGACACTGCAATGCCCACGACGGAAGTGGTCATGAAACTCCATGCGACGGGGATGAGACCCGGATTCGGTAACCATTCATAGAACATGGCGACGAGCACGGCGTTCCCGGCAATGATGGCCGTGATGGCGGCCGGAGCCGTAAATCGTTTCCAGTGCAGGCTGAGCAGCCAGATGGGGGTCAGCGTGACGAATCCGGAAAAGGACAACTGGGCCAGGGCGAATATGGATGCCGGGCGGAGTATAACAATATAGTAGGCTATCCCGCCGAGTATGACGAGGAACAGCCGTCCCAGCACCACCTGCCTGCGCTGAGACAACCCGTACCACACGTCCCGCGTCAGCATGGACGACAGGGTCAGCATCTGGGCGTCCAGGGTGGACATGACCGCCGCCAGGATACCGGCCAGCGCGAGTCCCTGCATCATGGGACCAAAATGGCTTCGGATCACCATGGGGAAGACCATGTCCGAATCCCGGCCCACGAAACCGGGAAACTCGATGCGTCCCCACACGCCGTAGAGCGTGGCGACCAGCATCAGACCGATCATGATGACGGGGTAGTACCGGATGGAATTCTTCAGCGATTTCACGTCTTTTGCCGCAAATACGCGCACAAGCAGGTGGGGGAAGGCGAGTACGACCAGTCCCATGGCCATTCCCCACACGAACCAGTTGCCTGTCGTGAAGGGCGCCGTGTCTTTCGTGGCCATCAGTTCGGGAAACCGCCGGGCGACTTCCTTCATCACGCCCGAAACACCGCCGAAATCGGCCGCAACGACGAAGACCGAAACGTAGAGGAACACGCCGAATACGAGGCCCTGGAACACGTTGGTCCACATGGTGGCCCGCATGCCGCCGATGGTAGTGTAGATCAGCGTGATGACCAGGATGCCCGCCGCCGCGATTTCGAAGGAGATCGCCTGCTGGGTGAACACGTCGACGGCCAGCCCCACGCCGGCGACACCGGTGGACAGGTAGGGCAGCATGTAGATGAAGTACACGACGAAGAGCAGGCGGCCGAGGTTGGGACTGTCCAGCCTGCGGGCGAGCAGTTCCGCCGGCGTCACGGCTTTCAGTTTACGGGAGGCGATCCAGGCCGGATACCCGATGACGTAGTAAGCCACGGGAATGATCAGGGCTGCCATGGCCGCCGTGTAGCCAAACACGCCTACGCCGTGATGATAGGCCAGTCCCGATATGCCCATGATCAGGAACGGCGTGATATTGGTCCCGAACAGGGCCATGAACATCACGAGCGACTTGGCGAGGCGGCCTCCGAGGAAGTAGTCTTCTGCCGTCGGCTGGGAGCGGCGGAACGCGGCGGCGCCGATGCAAAGCACCACGGTGAAATACACCACCACCACGACTAGTATGGTCGTTTCAGGACCCATCGTAGTCCCGCCATACGTACCGGGTGAAGTATATGACCAGTGCTGCGGCGGCGATTACCCAGGCGACATGGTAGGCCAGGTCTACGGGGAGCCAGTCAAACAGCAGCGGAGGGGTGATTCCATGGTTGAAGAAATCGACGTGGAGCGCCGCCAGCAGGACCACGAAAAACCAGAAAACAAACCTATGCTGTCTTCGTGTCATGGCGAGGCTGTCCGCTCGATCTCGATAGGTCCGGGCCGGTGATCGTGACTATGCCAGGGTTGCGGAATCTATGGCCCGTTGGATGTCGCGGCACCGCGTAGCTTGCCGAAATACCGGCGGGTTTCCGCGGCAACGATGGGCGAAAGGAAGAGCAGGCCGACCAGGTTGGGAAAGGCCATGAGTCCGTTCATGATATCTGAAACACCCCAGACCATTTCCAATTCCGATATGGCGCCGATGCCCACAAAGAGGCAGAACAGCGATCGATACGGAAGCGCGGCGCGTTCACCGAGCAGGTATACTACGGATTTTTCGCCGTAGTAACTCCAGCCCAGGATGGTCGAATAGGCGAAAAGTACCAGGCCCACGGCAACGAGATAACCGCCGTATCCGCCCGGCAGCCCGATGGTGAATGCCGCGGCGGTGAGTGGTGCACCGGTGTCGCCCGACATCCAGACGCCCGTCCCGATGATCGCGAAGCCGGTGATCGAGCAGACGACCAGGGTATCGATGAAGGTCTGCGTCATGGATACCAGGGCCTGCGTGACCGGATCCCGGGTCTGTGCCGCGGCGGCGGCGATGCCGGCGCTACCCAGACCGGATTCGTTGGAGAAGATCCCTCTCGCCACGCCGAAGCGGACTGATTCGCGGACCATGGCCCCGGCGAATCCCCCGGCGGCCGCGGTGGGCGTGAAAGCATGGGTCACCACGAGTTCGAAGATTCCCGGAATAGCGGAAGCGTTCAGCAGGATGGCCGTCAATCCACCGATGATGTACAGCACGATCATCGTGGGGACGATCAGGCTGGCTACGCGTCCTATGCTCCTGATCCCGCCGATCAGGACCAGGCCCGTGCCGATCATCAGTACGAGTCCGGTGATCCAGGGATTCACGCCGAATGTGCTCTCCATTACATCGGCCATGGAATTCGACTGGGTCATGTTGCCTATGCCGAATGCCGCGAGGGCCGCGAATAGGGCGTAGGCGCCGCCAAGCCACTTCCATCCCAGGGCGTTGGCGATGTAGTACATGGGGCCACCCTTCATTTGTCCCCTGGAATCCGTCTCCCGGTACTTGACGGACAGGACGGCCTCGGAGTACTTGGTGGCCATGCCTACCAGGCCCGTCATCCACATCCAGAACAGCGCACCCGGACCGCCGGCCGCGATGGCCGTGGCCACGCCGGCGATGTTTCCCGTACCCACCGTGGCCGCCAGCGCGGTCATCAGGGCCTGGAAGTGACTGATATCACCCTCGGCGCCCGCCTCGCGGCGGCGTACGAAGGCCAGGTACAGTGAATGGAACAATGAGCGGAACTGCACGCCTTTCAGCAGTACTGTGAGATAGAGTCCCGTGCCGCCCAGGAGCACCAGCATGGGTAAACCCCATACCAGGGCCTGCACGTCGACGACGTAGTCAAGAAACGTGTTTTCCATTGGAGGTTCCGTGTGCAGGTGAAGGGGTAAACAACGAAGGCCAACCTAAGAGCGGGCTCGAACACATGTCAAGCACTTTCCATTTTGTTACTTGATCTTTAAACGTCCCGCTTTTATAGTGAACCATCGCCGGAATCGGTCCGCGGGACCGGGCCGGTTTCCCAGCCTACATTGTCAGGACGACGATTTACCATCGAGGATCATTCTACATGTCAACACTGCGTATTGGCATTGCGGGAGCGGGCGGTATGGGCGGCCACCACGCCAGGTTGCTTTCCTCTCGTGAAGATGCCCGGGTCGTGTCCCTTTTCGATACAGATCCCGTGGCGATGAACCGCCTGGAAAAGACACTCGGTTCCTCGGTTCAGGGATTGAATCACTACGCTTCTTTAGCGGCCATGATCGATTCGGAAGATCTGGACGGTATCGTCATCGCGACGCCCCATACCCGGCACGCGGACCAGGTCCGGACCAGCCTGGAGGCGGGCTTGCACGTCCTCGTGGAAAAACCCATGGCGACGACGACGCGGGACGCCAGGGATTTCATTGAATATTCCGAGCGGGCCGGAAAGGTGCTTGCCGTGGCCTACCAGCGCCATGGCGAAGGGAAGTTTATCAAGGCCCGGGAGATGATCGCGGCCGGGGCCATCGGCGAGGTGCGTCTCGTGCACGTCATAATCGCACAGGACTGCCTGGGTATCTTCAGTCCGGGGGCTTCGTGGCGCGCCGATCCCGAGCTTTCCGGCGGCGGTCATTTCATGGACACGGGCAGCCACATCAACGACATCCTGCTGTGGACGACCGGACTGGAACCGAAATCCGTCCACGCCTTCATCAATCCGGAAGGCGCCCTGGTCGACGTCAACACGGCTGTCTCGGTGGAGTTTACGAACGGCGCCGTCGGCAACCTGTCCTATACCTCCATGTCCCCCGAATGGCGGGAGGAGTTCACCTTCTACGGCACGGAGGGCGTGATGCGGTTCGGCGCGTCGGAACCTCTTTTTGTCCACCGCAATGGCGAAGACATCCGGCTGCCGCAGACGCCAGGCCGAGGAAAACCGCCGGCGGACAACTTCATCGAGGCCATCCGTGGCGAGGCGGAGGTGCAGGCCCCGCCCGTATGCGGCCTGAGGGTGGTTCAGCTGACCGAAGCGGCCTACAAATCTGCAGAGAGCGGAAAACCCGAAACCGTTGGCTGATCTAGACGGTACTCACTGAGCAAGATCCCTTTACGAATTCATTGAGGAAGAACATGAACGATCATGAAGTGAGTACCTGTCCACTGTTTATCGATGGGAACTGGACCGACGCGGCCGGTGTGGCCACGGAACCCGTATACAACCCATCGGACGGCACGGTTATCGCCAGAACGCCCATGTGCGGCGAAGCGGAGGTCGATTCGGCGGTACGCGTCGCCCGGGCGGCCCTTTCCGACTGGTCCGAAACCCCGGTCGTCGACCGGGCAAGGATTCTGTTCAGGTACGTGCACCTGCTCGAAGAGCACTTCGAGGAACTGTCCCAACTGGTCACGCGCGAGCACGGCAAAACGCTGGAAGAAGCCCGGGGGTCTGTCCGCCGGGGTATCGAGGTCGTTGAGTTCGCCTGTGGGGCGCCGACCCTGCTCATGGGAGATTCGCTCGAACAGGTCGCCAGCGGCATAGATTGCGATACGATCCGTCAGCCCGTGGGGGTCTGCGCGGGGATCACCCCCTTCAACTTTCCCGCCATGGTGCCCATGTGGATGTATCCCATCGCCATCGTCTGCGGGAACACCTTCGTGCTCAAACCGTCCGAGAAAGTGCCGTTGACCGCCATGCGGCTCGTGGAACTGCTGCATGAAGCCGGTTTGCCGCCCGGCGTGATGAACCTGGTCCACGGCGGCGTCGACGTAGTCAACGCCCTGTGCACCCATCCCAGAATCGATGCCGTTTCCTTTGTCGGATCGTCTCCCGTGGCAAAACACGTCTACCAGACCGCGACCGCCCATGGCAAGCGCGTGCAGGCCGCCGGAGGCGCCAAGAACTACATGGTCATCCTGCCCGACGCGGACCCCGCATTCACGGTGGACGCCCTGGTCGGTTCGGTGTACGGTTGTGCCGGAGAGCGGTGCATGGCCGGCAGCGTGGCCGTAGCCGTAGAGGAAGCCGCCCAGCGTGTGCTGCCCCCGCTGCGCGAAGCGCTTGATGAAATGAAGGTCGGCCCGACGGACCGGAACCCGGAGGTGGATATGGGGCCGGTCGTCACCCGCCAGCACCTGGACAAGGTCCACGATTACATCGCCTCGGGACTGTCGGACGGCGCTTCGCTCTATCGCGACGGCCGGGGCGTTAAAGTGCCGGAAACTCCGGACGGTTTCTACATGGGGCCAACGATATTCGACGGTGCCGCGACGGATATGAAGATCGTGCGCGAGGAAATCTTCGGTCCGGTCCTGTCCGTGATACGCACCGACAGCCTGGACAAGGGTATCGAAGCCTGCAACCAGAGTGGTTTCGGCAACGCCGCGGTCCTGTTCACCGGTGACGGCAAGGCAGCAAGGACGTTCAGGCACCGGGTAAGCGCCGGGATGCTGGGCATCAACGTCGGCGTACCGGCGCCCATGGCGTTTTTCCCGTTTTCGGGCTGGAATGGCTCGTTCTTCGGTGACCTGCACATCCAGGGCAAGGACGGATTCGCCTTCTATACGCGGAAGAAAACCACGATGAGTAGATGGGCGTGAACAGGCAGGCCTGGATCTTTTGTGAACCAGTAGGTCTGGATCTTCTGGTGAACATAGATCCTTACTTCAGATGGACCTATACCTTCAGCAGGTAAAGGATGCGGAGATGTCTAAACCCGACGTGTACATCCTAAAATCCCACCTGTCCGGGGAAGAATCGATGAACGACGCGACCTTCGCAACCCCGGCCCGTGAAATGTTGCGCGCGCTTGACATTAACTCTGGAAACCGCGCCGTGATGATGAAACCCAACGTCACGGCCGGTGCCCCGCGCAACAGTGGCATCGTCACCCATCCCGCCTTCGTGGCCGGACTCATTGATTATTTCGTAGAGGACGCGGGCATTCCGGTCGACGAGGTGTATGTGGCCGAAGCCACGAGCAGGTTGACGTCACAGGCCCAGCGCGATTTGAGTTGGGCCCGGAGCGGTTACACGGAGATGGCGCGCGAAAAGCGGGTGCGACTGCTTGAACTGGCGGACTACGGCAACGTGCGCGTCACACCCGGAAACACGGTACAGCTCCATAACATCGGGATCTCCCGCTGGGCCGCAGCGGATAACGTATTCTATATCAACGTGCCCAAGTTGAAGACCCATAACCTGGGTGTGGTCACGTTGTGCGGCAAGAACCAGCAGGGCATCATGATTCCGGTCACGGAACGGCACCTCTGCTCGGACGCGTGGCGCGCCACGTTCGGAAGGGACGAAAAGAAACGGCAGGGCCGCGAGCGGATGCGCGTGGAGGACCACGAAGCCTGGCAGCGGACCATTGCCGACATGCACTGGGACGTCTACCTGGCATGTCAACCCGATTTCAACGTGGTAGAGGGCATCGTGGGCCGGGACGGCAACGCCTTTTACCAGGGCCGCAACTTTCCTTCCGGCCTGATCGTTGCCGGCGAATCCATGGCCGCGGTGGACCTGGTGGCGGCTCATCTCATGGGTTTCGATCCCGCGAACCTGGTTTATCTGCAGGTCGGAATCGAACGGGGACTGTGCCCACCCTCGATCGACGAGGTGAACGTGCACCTCGTCCGGGATGGCGAAGTGGCCGAATTGACCGATCCCGATCGGTTCAAAGCCGATCCGCCCTTCGAAGTGTACCGGGACATCCCGGCGGATTACGCCAAGAAAGACCTTTTCGATGAGTATGATCCGAACGCCGAGGACTTCCAGATCACGGCCTGAAGAAGGAATCAGATCGCTCGACGGGACGAATACCCGGAGTGTCTCCCATGACACAGGAAAGGCCCGAACCCCTTTACGCCCCCTTGATGTCCCCGGGGACGCGTGATCTGACCCACGGATTTCTTCCTCCCGAAGACCCGCTTACGCGCCTGTCCGACTCCTTTGAAGACTGGGAACAGACCGGCGACGTACTGTCCAAGCTGGCCATGTCGCGGCATATCCGGCCCGTCGTGGAGGATTTGCCCCCGTTCCCGGTGGATCGACTGGTCTCCCTCGCCGAGCATGAACGGGCGATGAGCCTGCTGTCCTTCCTGGCCAACATGTACGTTTTCGCCCCCGATCATCCCGTAGCCACGGCGATCCCGGGAAACCTTGCCGTAGCGTGGCACGGCGTGGCCTGCAGCCTCGGTCGGCTGCCCATGCTGACCTATGCGTCCCAGGTCATGTACAACTGGCGCAGGTTTGACCGGCATGGCCCCGTCGAAGTCGGCAATCTCCACATGATTCAGAACTTCCTGGGCGGCATGGATGAAGAATGGTTTGTCACCATCCACGTGCATATCGAGGCCGTGGCCGGCCGCGCGCTTTCGGTGCTGATTCCAGGGCAGGAAGCGATTGCGCGGGGTGAGATCGAGACGGTCGTCCGCTGCCTGGATGACGTGACCTGGACCCTCGATGAAATGCGGGCGATCCTGGAGCGAATGACGGAACGCTGCGAGCCATATACCTACTACCACCGGGTCAGGCCGTACATGTTCGGTTGGAAAAACAATCCCGAACTGCCCGACGGCATGGTGTATTCGGGCGTGGAAGCATATGGAGAAAACCCCCAGCAGTTCCGCGGCGAAACAGGGGCTCAGAGTGCGGTCATTTACGCCGTGGACGGATTCCTCGGAATCGAGCACGGTTACGATGAAATGCGGGCATACCTGATGGAAATGCGCGACTACATGCCCGTGCAGGACCGCTATTTCATCGAAGAAGTGGAACGCGGACCATCCGCCCGGGCGCTTGTCCTGGAACGCATGCAAGGCCTGCCCGCGTTAAGAAAAGCCTACAATGCCGCCGTGGAAGCGCTGTACGAATTCCGGCGGCTGCATATCGAGTACGCGGCGATGTACGTGCTCAAGCCAGGAGAGCGGGAAAGCAAGGGTCATGTCGGCACCGGGGGCACGCCCTTCACGGTTTATTTGAAAAAGCACATCGACGAGACCCTGGCCCACCGTATCTAGCCGTCACGTGGCCAAAACAGTTGCTCTTCGGGGCGCTCCGTGTTAAATTGGAGTACCGGTAAGAGCCATATCCACAAGGGTTTAAAGATGGCACGGCAGTTCGACATACCCAGTTTTTACAAGAGCGAGATCACCTCCCGGATCAAGCAGGGAAGGCGAGAGGTCGACCCAAAGAAGAAGGACCTGTCACCCGCCACACTGGATTTCGGCAGCGTCCGGTTCATCTTCGCCAGGCATTTCGGGTTCTGTTACGGCGTGGAAAACGCGATCGAAATCGTGTACAGGACGCTGGAAGAAAACCCCGACAAGCGGATATTCCTGCTCAGCGAGATGATCCACAATCCAAATGTCAATACCGACCTGCAGTCCCGGGGCATCCGGTTCATCCACACCACCCTGGGCGAGCAGCTCATTCCGTGGGATGAACTGACTCCGGACGATCTGGTCGTCGTTCCCGCCTTCGGAACCACGGTAGAAATCAAGGAAATGCTGACCCGCAGGGGAATCGACGTCCGAACCTACGATACGACCTGCCCCTTCGTCGAGAAAGTCTGGACCCGCGGAGGGCAGATCGGCCAGCAGGGATTCACGGTGGTCATCCACGGAAAACCGCGGCACGAAGAGACGCGCGCGACATTCTCCCACAGCATCCAGCAGGCCCCGACCGTCGTGGTGAGGGACCGGGAAGAGACCCTCATCCTTGCTGATATCATCACCGGGAAGCAGCGCATCGAACGGTTCTACGAAGTATTCGGGGACACTTGCTCGCAGGGGTTCGATCCGGAGATCCACCTGGCCCGAGTCGGCGTGATCAATCAGACCACCATGCTTGCCAGCGAGACCCACGAGATCGCACGGTTGATCAAGGACGCGCTGGAAGAACGATACGGTGCCGAGGATATCGCCGACCAATTCGCCGATACCTCGGATACCCTGTGCTACGCGAGCAATGAGAATCAGAACGCCACCTACGCCATGATCGACCGGGGAGCGGATGTCGCCCTCGTCGTTGGCGGCTACAACTCGTCCAACACCTCCCACCTGGTGGAGCTTTGCCAGGAGACGATCAGCACCTTTTTCATCAACAGCAGCGACGACATCCAGTCCGATAGCCGGATCCAGCACTTCGACCTGGGCTCCAGGTCGGTGGTGCAAACCCGCGACTGGCTGCCGGCAACGCGGCCCGTCGATATCATCCTGACCTGCGGCGCTTCCTGTCCCGATATCATGCTGGACAATGTGTTGCTGCGCATTCTTTCATTCTTCCCTGATGCGCCGAAGGTATCCGAAGTCCTCGCAGACTACGGAAATACCGTCCTCCATCCGGTGGTTTCCGCATCGTGAATCCGGCTGACCGGCGCGTATTCGACTGACCAGGTATAAACAGAACACTACATTTCAGGGGCGTACCATGCAAATCGGGGTGAGTTCATACAGCTACAGCAGACTGATTCGCAGCGGCGAGATGACGGAATTCGACGCGATCCGCAAGACGGCGGAACTCGGATATGACGTGATCGAATTCTCATCGCTGCATCCGCCCGATGGGCAGACATTCGAGCGATACGCCCCGGACGTTCGCGAGGCATGCGGTGAGGCCGGTCTTCCCATCGCCAATTACACGGTAGGAGCGGATTTCATCAACGGAAGCGGGGGAGACTGGAAAGACGAGGTGGAGCGGGTAAAGGACGAGGTGCGCGTCGCTCACCTGCTCGGCGCGCCAGGCATGCGCCACGATGCCACCCGGGGTTTTTCGGACGACCATCGCGGGCGTCGTTCATTCGACGACGCACTGGCCGTACTCGTTCCGGCGATTCGGGCCGTAACGGAGTTTGCGGCGGATCTGGGTATCCGGACCATGGTGGAGAACCACGGGTTGTTCTGCCAGGACAGCGAAAGGGTGGAGAAACTGATCAACGGCGTGAACCACGAAAACTTCGGCGTACTCATCGACATCGGCAACTTCCTGTGCGTGGATGAACCGCCGGACGCTGCCGTGGGACGCCTGATCCCCTACGCCTTTCATGTCCACGCCAAGGACTTCCATACCAGGCCGGGTACTGCGCCCGATCCCGGCGAGGGCTGGTTCAGGACGCGTGGGGGCAACTATCTCAGAGGCGCCATTGTCGGCCATGGCGAAGTGCCCCTGGTGTCCTGCCTGCACGTCCTTTCGAGAAACGAATACGATGGCGTGCTATCCATCGAATTCGAAGGACTCGAACATCCTGTTGACGGGGTACGAATCGGACTCGAAAACCTCAAGCGCTACCTGGCGTAACCGGTAGCCCGTCCGGACTTTACCCCGCGTGTCCTACCCGAGCCGAACGACCTCGCCCGTCTCCATGGATTCGTTCGCCGCGAGGGTCACGGCGAGACTGTTGACCACGTCACCGTAGGCCGATCTGATCAGGGACGGATTCCCTTCTTCGATGGCCTGGAGGAAGAGTTCGTTCTCGAGCCGGTAGGGGTTGTTCCGGCCGGGATACCTGATCGTTTCATCTTCCCGTACGACCACCAGGTCCCCTTTTACGATCTCCACCGTCATTCCACGGGTGATGACCTGCAGGCCGGTCCCATATCCCTGCTCTGCGACACAGGAAGAAAGAATGGTGGCGACGGCACCGCTCTCAAAGGTGAGCGAGACGGTGCTGGCGTCTTCGACGTCGTAGTTGGGCAGATCCTGCATCAATCCACTGGTGCCCGCGGCGTAGACGCTGACCACCTCTCCCATGAGGTACCGCGCGCAGTCGTATACGTGCGTGGTCTGTTCCACGATCTGTCCACCCGATTTTGATTTGACGCGCCACCAGGGGGAGCCGGGCGTGTTCCCGATCCAGTATCCATAGGCCAGGGCCGGACGTACGCCGGACAACAGTTCCCGCGCCTTTTGCGTTACTTCCAGGTACCGCCAGTTGTACCCGACGCAGGAAAGGACTCCGCTTTCGTCTACTTTCGCCGCGATGTTCCGCGCGGTTTCCACGTCCAGCGCCTGGGGTTTCTCGACGAAAAGGTGGAGATTTCGTTCCAGCACGGCAATTTCCGGATCTCCGTGGGCAAAGGGCGGAAGGCAGACGTACACGGCGTCCAGCTGTTCCTTGTCCAGCATTTCGCGGTAGTCGTCGTACGCGCGACCGCCGCAACGGTCCGCCGCCGCCTGGGCGCGTTCGATCAACAGGTCAGAAAACGCCACGAGTTCGGCCCGTTCGATAACGGGCAGGAGACCCAGGTGCATGCCCGCGATCCCACCTGTTCCGATAAAACCTATACGAACACCCATTCGCTGTCCTCCACGTTCCCTGATGCGTGAAACTTTAGACGCACGGACACGCCTTCCACCCGCTCATCCTGAATTACTAGTGCTCCCGCTTTACTACAATCATCGTCGTATCGTCGTCCTGAGTGCCGGTGCCCACGAAGGCACGCCACACTTCGATCAAATGATCCCGAATTTCCTCGACCGGACAGGAATGACAGTCCTTGATGGCCTGTTCCAGCCGGTCTATGCCGAATATCTCGTCCCGGTCATTGGATTTCTCGATGAGACCATCCGTGTACAGCACCACGACGTCGCCCTCGTCCAGGTACACCCGGCCGTCTTCGAAACTCGCGTCCTCGAATGAACCCACGATCAGCCCACCGGTGTACAGGTTGACCGTTTCCCCGGACTTCCGGCAAAGGAGGGGAGGCGGATGGCCGGCGTTGCAATACACAAACGTCATTTCCTGCATGTTCGCGATACCGTAGAACAATGTCGCGAAACGATCGGCCGAAGTGACTTCGTACAACACTTCATTTACGTGGCCGATCACGTAACTGGGCAAGTAAACGTAGTAGTTGGCAAATTCGTGGAACGCCGTGTAGAGCGAAGCCATGGTCAGTGCCGCCGGTATGCCTTTGCCGACCACGTCCCCTACCGCCATACCCAGTTGCTTGTCTGAAAAAGGGATAAAATCGTAGAAGTCGCCCCCGACCTCCCTGCTCGGTTCGCTGTACACGGCCAGGCTCAATCCGGGCACATCGGGCAGGGCGCGCGGCAACAGGGTCCGCTGGATCTCACCGGCAACTTCCAGTTCGCGGTCCAGCAGCCGGCTGCGGCGGGCGTCATCGTAGAGCCGCGCATTCTGTATGGCGATACTCGCCTGGGAGGCGAAAGCCTCGAGCACAGACTGGCTCTCCTCGTTGTAGGCGTTGACCCGGTCGTTTTCGATGTTGAAAACGCCGATGACCTGTTCGCCGAACAGCAGGGGTACGGCCATTTCGGACTGTGTGCCTGGACGGTGCTGAACGTATCGCTGGTCCCTGGATACATCGGGGACGATGATCGCCTTACCCGTTTCCGCCGCGGAACCGCTTATGCCTTCACCCATCTGGAGGTTTATCGCGTCCATATCGGGCGAATATCCCCGGATGGTCCGTTCAACCACCGCGTTCCGGTCTTCATCCAGTAGGAATATGGCCGCCGCGTCGTAGGGAACCACGGTTTGCAGCGCGTCGATGATCAGGTTCAGCACTTCATTCAGGTCCAGCGAACTGCTGATCCGCTTGCCCACCTCGTACAGCGCGGTCCGATGCAGCATTTCCTGCCGTGCACGCTTGAAATGCATCAGGCGCGTGACCGCGTAGCCCGCGTGGCGTGCCAGGGAAATGGTCACTTCCAGCCGTTCGGGATCGAATTCGGCCTGGTCCGCCGCCATGACCGCAAGCATGACGCAGTGAAACCGGTCATCGATCTGGTGGTGAAACAGCACGGCATGTCCGCCAAGAGATGACTGGTTGGACATGGTGCGCACGGGCCAGTCCACCTCGCGTATGTCTTCGATCAGCCGGGTACTCGGCTGGGGCTGTAGCCAGGACAGCAGTTCCCCGACATCCCGGACAGCTACGGGTTGGGTGAAACCGCAGTTCGATGTTTCGAAGACGATACGTTCCGAGACATAATCCACCATGAAGAAACGGCAAATTTCCGCGCCGGATAACTCCATGGTGATTTCTTCGATGGCGGCGGACAGGTCGGCTTCTCCCGTTGCTGCCGTCATGCGGGTCAGTCCTTCGACCACGCGATGCCACAGGATATCCGAGCGTGCCTCGACTATTGATGATTCCAGCATGGTAATTTAGGGGCTGTGCGCCCCGTGTCTACGGGTTGTATCCGGATCGATTCCACCCGATCGGATGGACGGAGCCGACCAGCTAGTTGCTGTCCGACATTAGGGCGACAGCCTGTAGTATATCATCGGGCACGGGCACCCTTAATGTGTGGGTCCGGCCCGAGTAGGGATGGATAAACTCCAGTTCGGATGCATGCAGCGCCTGCCGCTCCAGGGCATTCAGCATCGTTCTCAGCCTGGGACGACGCTGGGGTGCGATTCGGGCAAGCCGCTTGACCCTTCCTCCGTAAACAGAGTCTCCGATGACGGGATGACCCATATGAGCCATGTGGACCCTGATCTGATGGGTTCGCCCGGTTTCCAGCGCCAGGGACAGTAACGCCCCGTCCTCCATCACCTCGCACACCTTGTAATGGGTAACGGACCGGCGACCGCGATCCTCGTCGACCACGGCCATCCGCTGCCTGTAACGCGGATGCCGCCCGATAGGCGCGTCAACCGTACCCGAGGATGCTGCGGGACAACCCCAGACAAGGCCGGTATATCCTCGCTTGATGCGGCGTTCGGCCATCTGGCGGGAAAGAAACGCGTGAGCGTCTTCGCGTTTCGCCACAATCATCAGGCCGGATGTATCCTTGTCCAGTCGATGCACTATGCCCGGACGGACGGGATCTTCGAATTGCTTCAGGCTTTCGCAGTGGTGCAGAAGCGCATTTACCAGCGTCGCGTTCGGGTGGCCGCATGCGGGATGCACAACCATGCCCGCCGCCTTGTTCAAGACCAGGAGCGCCTCGTCTTCATAGACGATATCCAGCGGAATGGACTCCGGCTCGATGCCTGAAGGCGGGGATTCGGGCGCGGTCACTGCGACGATGTCACCTTCGGACACCCGGTAGCCGCACTTTTCAATGACAACCGAGTTAACCGAAACTGCGCCGTCTCTTATCCAACGTTGGATTTTCGACCTGGTTGCGGGCAGATCTGTTTCCGATAGATACTGATCCAGGCGCCCGGGGGACCGATCGGCGGGCACCATGGTCTCGACGAAGGATACTTCCCGATCATCCGGAAGGCGCTTCATCGTTCACGATCCGGTTGATGGCGGACAACCGCGTGAATAGCAGTATGATTCCGATGGTTACTGCTGAGTCCGCCACGTTGAAAACAGGCCATCGGTACGCTCCCACCCCTATATCGATGAAATCCGTGACCTCGCCGTAGAGCGCGCGATCGATCAGGTTCCCGAAAGCGCCTCCAAGTATACCCATCATGGCGTATCGGCCCCACCGCTCAGAGGAGGGAAGCTTGAAGAGGTAATAGATCATTACGATGCAGGCAATGACCGACAGTACCAGGTAGAGCCAGCGGCCGCCGATGGTGATTCCGAAAGCGGCGCCTGGGTTTCGAATATACGTGAATTGGACCACATCCCCCAGGAGGGGATAGGACTGGTGCAATGTCATCCACTGCTGAACCGCGATCTTCGTAAACTGGTCCAGGATCAGTATACCGGCACAGATGAAGATCGGCTTTGTCAATGTGTGCTGTGCAAAGATGTTAGATCAAACCTCGCTCTTCCTTGGATTTACATTCAATGCACATCCGGGCGTGGGGTACGGCCTCGAGTCGGGTCTTGCCGATTTCACCATTGCACACGTAGCAACTGCCGTAAGCACCGTTCTTGATGCGTTCCAGGGCTTCGTCGATATGAAACAGGAACCTGCCTTCGCGCGAAGCCAGGTCATATGCCTGCTCCTGTTCCATGGATTCGGTACCCTGGTCTGCCGGGTGTTCCGAAAACGGATAGCTGCCCGCGACATCGCGTGCAGCGGAATTGCTCATTTTTTCACCGAAATACCCCAGCTCATGCAACAGCGTTTCGCGCTTTTCGAGCAAGAGCTTTTCGAATCGTTTCAAATCTTCACCCGTCATCCAGACCTCCACGACATGATAACAGACATTGATTGATAATTTCCGTCAGCCGTCCGTATTCCGCACTTTGCGCGGATACCGACGAACATAAGGAATTTCCCTCGTCCGGCCAAACCTTTTCAACGAATCCGACCGCGGCGACCGGCAAACCGCAATGTACAGCTGCAATCACTTCATCCACCAATCCTTCACCGGCCAGATCGATCCCTTGCTTTGCCCACGCGGCGAACTCATCATCGGTCCCGTACGGGTCGACCCGCCCATACGCCGCCCTTTGCAGGGGAAGACCCATCGACGCGGCGCTTCGTTCCAGGCATTGTGACCAGTGCGCGTCATAGGGCTCGCACATATCGGGATACCTCGGACCCAGTCGTTCGTCGTTCGGTCCCCTGAGCGGATTCTCGCCCGTGCAATTTACATGATCGTTGATGATCACGTACGAACCTGCCCCGAATTTCCCTGTCAGTGAAGAACAACCACCCGCTACAATCAACCCATCGGCGCGCAACATCCGAAGTACCCGTACCGCATCGATTCTGTGTTCCAGGTCCGTTCCGGTGCCTAGAAAGGGTACCAGGAACGATCCTGCCCGATATACCGTCTCGAAGGGTGCCCAGGATACCGGTGACTCGATCTCTTTCCAAGGAAATTCGTACGAAGACTCGCCGGGAAGCATCAGGCCAACGATCCTATGTCCTTGCAGGTGGCCTTCCACCCTCCTCGACATCATCAAGATGTTATCGTATGTCATCTTCAGGCACCACAGGTCCGCCGTTCCGTCTTCTGTCAACCGGCTTAACTTCTTCATACATTCTGGCAGGAGCTACGGCGCGAGATCCATGGTCGATTTTTCGCCGTTTACGTCCTCCATACTGCGCATGGAGTTAAACTGTTCCTGATGGGTTTCCAGCAGAATCCTGAATTTGACTTCGTAGTCCCTTCTCATAACGGTGAGTTCCCGGAGCTCCCGCTTGATTTCTGATACCTGGCTGTTCGCGTCGGCGATCCATCGGTCCGCCTGGTTTTCCGCTTCCTTCAACACGTTTTCCGCTTCTTTCACGGCATTGGCCTTCATGTCATGAATGACCCGTTGCGCGGACACCAGCGCGTCTTCAAGCAGTTTACGCCTTCTTCCAATATCGGTTAACTCGCCTTCCATGTCCGAAACCTTGCCGCGCAGTGATTCGTTCTGTCTGGCAAGTGTTTCGAAAGCGCTGGCGGTCGCGTTAAGGAAAGCCTCCACTTCATCCATGTCGTAGCCGCTGACCCAACGCGACTTGAATTTCTGACTGCGGATCTCCTCGGGACTGATGTCCATGTAATCACCTCTCTTCTGGTCCAGGTCCTGTCAGATCTGAAGTAAAATCGGCAGGAGGCTCACCTGGACAAACCTGAGTATCAGAATCGCGATCAGCGGCGAAAAGTCGATGCCGTACGTGGACGGCAGTAATCTTCGAATGGGCGCCAGAATGGGATCGCTGTACAGGATGAGCATCTGAAAGAGCGCGTTGCTCGTATCCGGGTTGAAGAACGATAGCACCGCGCGTACGAGAATTACGATGAAAAGCACGTCGAAAATGAAATCGATCAGGTAAACGATACTCCCGAGGATCACGCCCGGCGCGGATTCGGCCGCCTGTGCGACAAGCGCTCCGGCCTGGTACAGTACGAGACCGTGTATGGCGCCTAGCACCACGATGCCCAGCAGCGCGGAAATGTCCGGCCTTCCTATACTGTAGCCTGTAACTCGACGGATGGGAGCAAGAAAGAAGTGGGCGATGTTGTGCATCATGTGCCCCGATTGACTGAATGCGAAAGGAGATTCGATGGAGATGAAAAAGGCACCGAGGAACAGAATAGCGAGCACCCGCACAACAAAATCGAACACATCCAGCATGCCGGAAAGCAGGGAGGCGGACAAGGGTACGCCCATCACGATGGTAACGAGGAACCCGCGAACTACCACGAGAACGAGTATGGCAAAGAGGGGCGACCAGTCGAAACGAGGTTCGCCGCGCATGACGATCTGACGAATGGGTCGCAATACCGGCTCTGTCGCCGAATAAAGACCCCGCTGGATCGGATTCTCGCTGAAGGGGCTTGCGGCGGGCATGAACAAACGAAGGCCAAAGGCCAGCATGTAGATGTTGATGATAAATTCGATCAGTCCCATGTCGCTTCCTGTTCTATTACTCAAATCCGGCGACGCTCACGCCGAACGTGTACCGAATATGGCTGTTCCCACCCGTATCATGTCGGCGCCTTCTTCAATGGCAACCTCGAAGTCATGGGACATGCCCATGGAGAGTACATTCATGTCAACGCCGGTTATGCCGGCGGACGCTATGCGGTCTCTCGTTTTTCGAAGCAACTGGAACGCGGACCGGGCATCCTCCGGGTCGGGCGTGAACGCCGGTATCGTCATCAACCCTTTAACGGACAATCCGGACAAGGTAGACAACTGTTCGGCGAGTTCCAACCCGCGATCCGGTGCTACGCCCGCCTTCGTATCTTCCAAAGAGGTGTTTACCTGGATAAGTACAGACATGGTCCTTCCCTCGAGCTGTAGTCGGCGGTCCAGTTCCTGGCCGAGCGAAAGGCGGTCGACGGAATGGATCATGTCGAAAATCCGCACGGCGAACTTTGCCTTGTTCCGCTGCAACGGACCGATCAGGTGCCACGTGAAACCGTCGTCCGGGCGATGCTTCTCAAGCGCCTCCTGCACCCTGTTTTCACCGAAATCCGTGGCACCGGCCCGTCGAGCTTCTTCGATCATCGACAGAGGCTTGGTTTTCGATACCGCAATGAGGTGTATGGATGAGGCCTCGCGGCCGGCTCGTTCGGCAGCCCTGGATATACGGTCGTACACCCGGACCAGATTGTCTTTGATCGTGGACAAATGATCAGCCTCACCGGAAAAATCAGTCTGTAATTATATGTGTTTCAGAACGAGGTTGCAACAGAAATCAATAATCGTTCGGATTGAAGCTGGAAACGAGATTCCGTTCTTACACTCCGACTGTAAGGAAAGCATGACCCCCCGCGATCGAGGTCGGGTTCAACAGGTCTGGCGGTTGCGGGACGCGGTAGCTTTCGTAGGGGAGGATGACTTGCTTTCACGCGTATCAAGCGGCGCCGTTCAGGGTATCGACGCGTTTCGAGTGGTCGTGGAAACCCATATCACGAACGGCCTTCCTCATTTTTCCACGGTCGGACTGCCCGACAGCGCGGTAAGGGAAAGCAAGGATCGCGTAGTGGCGGCAATCAAGCAGTCCGGTTTTTCCTATCCGTACCGCCGGATCACCATTAACCTGGCGCCCGCGGACGTGCGGAAGGCCGGAACATCTTTCGATCTTCCCATCGCCGTCGGCATTCTTGCCGCATCGGCACAGTTACCGGCCGGCCCGCTCGAGGATACGATCCTGCTGGGCGAGTTGTCGCTGAACGGTTCCCTGCGTCCGATTAAAGGCGCCCTCCCCATCGCGCTTGCCGCGCAGCGTCTGGGCGCACGCCGGCTTCTGGTTCCGCGCGAAAACGCGGAGGAGGCCGCGATGGCACGGGACATCGCCGTGTTCGGTGTGCCCTCTTTGGAATCCGCGGTACGTTTTCTTCAGGGCAGAGCGGGTTTTGAACGATTTCGCTGCGATACGGATCAACTCCTCTCGTCTCAAGCGGAATCCCCCTTCGATTACGCCGAAGTCAAAGGCCAGGAGCATGCTAAACGAGCCATCGAAGTGGCCGCCGCCGGATCGCACAATCTTCTGCTGATCGGTCCACCAGGTTCGGGCAAGACCATGCTCGCGCGATGCGTGCCGTCTATTCTTCCGGATTTCACCCTGGAGGAAGCGCTGGATACCACCAAGATTCACAGCGTGGCCGGAAAGATTCCGTCCTTCACTCCACTGGTTACTTCCAGACCCTATCGAGCACCGCATCATACGATCACCGAAGCGGGGCTGATCGGCGGTGGAAGTAACCCGAAACCTGGAGAGGTGTCGCTTGCGCATAACGGCGTGCTGTTCCTCGATGAACTGCCGGAATACAGAAAGCACGTGCTCGAGCTTTTGCGGCAACCCCTCGAAGAAGGGAAGGTCATTCTGTCGCGCGCCTCCCGGTCCCTCACCTATCCCGCGCGATTTACTCTGGTCGCCGCCATGAATCCCTGTCCGTGTGGATACTTCGGCAGTCCAACGCATGAATGCACCTGCCTGCCGACCCAGATACAGCGGTACATGGCGCGGATATCTGGACCGCTGCTCGATCGGATCGATCTGCACATCGAGGTGCCTTCGGTACCGTACAGGACCCTGAGTGACGGTTCCCCAGCGGAATGCTCCCATCGCATTCGGGACAGGGTAAACCAGGCAAGGGAACGCCAGTTGCGGCGGTTTGCGGATCATTCCGGTTCATTCGGCAACGCGCACATGGCACCCCGGGACCTGCGTCGCTTCTGCCGTATGGACGAAAGGGCCCACGACCTGCTGCGAAGCGCAATCGCCCGCCTGGGCCTGTCCGCCAGGGCATATGATCGAATCCTGAAAGTCGCCAGGACCATATGCGACCTGGCCGGCAGGGAGGAGATCAAAGCGGAACATGTGGGCGAAGCAATACAGTACCGATCGCTGGACCGCGGCAAATGGCTGGAAACCTGAGCAGGACACGCCGGCCATAAACAACTTTGAATCCGCCGGGATCCGTACTATAGTAACTACAGTAGAAAAGAGATTTCCATCGCGCTGACAGGCCGTCGAAACACCTGAGGACTCGAATTCATGTACCTATCAAAAACGGGGTTGGCTGGTCTTGCCGCCATGCTCCTGGTGATTACGGGCTGTGGAAAGCCCAGGACGGCGGACCCCGTTGTCTCATTCACGCCAGACCGTTTCGCCGCCCTGGTGGACACCATCTCCGAACCCGGGGGTTTTTTCGATAGCGACAATCTCGTCTCCAACGAGGCGGGTTATCTCCACGTCAAGCATACGCTTGGGCGTCTCGACGTCAAGGGCGGAGTTTACATTGGCGTGGGGCCGGATCAGAATTTCACCTACATCGCGCAGATCAAGCCGCGGTACGCCTTCATTCTCGATATTCGCCGTGACAACCTGATCGAACACCTGGTCTACAAGGCCATTTTCGCCCTGGCGGATTCGCGTGTTGAATTCCTCTCGATCCTCTTCAGCAAACCCGCATTGGATGCCGAATTCAACACCGGGAAGCCCACGATCGAGGAACTGGTGTCATACTTTGACCGCACGGACGGCGACGCGGCTCAATACGCACGCAACCTGGAACGCATTCAAGCGAAAATACGTACCTACGGGGTCGTGTTAAGCGAAGGAGATATCCTGCGCATATCCGAACTGTACCGGACTTTCTATGAGCGGCACCTGGACCTGAGATGGGAGTACCGGTCGGACGGAGATCGCGGTATCGCGTTTATCACCTACCGGTCATTTCTACTGGGTCGGGACCTCGAGGGGGCGCTCGGGAACTTCCTGGATTCGGACGAAGACTACCGATTCATCCGGGACATGCAGGCGCGCAATGCCATCATACCCGTCACGGGCGATTTCGCGGGCAGTCACGCCCTCAAAGCCATCGGGGATTTCGTGCGGGGAAGAGGCGATCGCGTAACCGCGTTCTACCTTTCGAACGTCGAATACTATCTCTACCCTGATGGATTTCTGGACGAATTCGCGGAAAATGTCCGGTACCTGCCGACGGACAACCGCAGCGTAATAATCCGCGCCTTCGTGAATCTAAGGGAAAAGGCACATCCGATACGGGTGGACAGGCACCTGATGACCACGGTGCTGCAGTACACGCGATCCTTCAGCCAGTTGTTCGCCGACGGAGCCTACCGGTCCTACCTGGATCTGGGCGCTAAAAACTACATACAGTAACTTTCAGAGTGTACGCTCGACCGATTCCACGGCTTCTCTGAGCACCCCGGCTATTCGCCCCACCTCGTCTTCGGTGACCGTGTAGGGCGGACTGATCGCCACGTGGTCGCCGTTGACCCCGTCCAGGGGACCGGGAGCGCCGGGCATGATCAGGACGCCACGGTCGAAGACTTCTTTCACCACGCGACTCGTCACGCCCAGCGAGGGATCGAAGGGTGTACCCCGATTCGTGTCCGCCGAAAACTCGATTCCGCAAAGCAGGCCCTTGCCCCTCACCGCGCGCACCATGGACAGGTCGGTCAACGGCTGCAGCTGTTCAAGCATTACTTCGCCCATTTGCGCGCAACGCCTTACGAGATCGTGACTTTCGACATATTCCTGCACCGCCAGGGCAGTGGCGCAGGACAGGGGATTGCCGCCGTAGGTGTGGCCGTGGACAAACGCCGGCGCAGTCTCGTAGATGGTCTCGTAAATCTCGTCCCTTGCAATGGTCGCGGCGATCGGTGTGTAACCGCTGCTCAATCCCTTCCCGGTCGCCATCAGGTCAGGGACTACACCCCAGTGATCTATACCGAAGTTGACCCCGGTTCTGCCGTACCCGGTAACGACTTCATCGATGATCATGAGTATCCCGTAGTGATCGCAGATATCCCTGACCGTGCTGAAGTAATCGTCAGGGGGCGTCAGTCCAGCGGAGGACGTGCCCAGGATGGGTTCGACGATAAACGCGGAGATGTACTCCGCGCCGACCTGCCGGATCACACGCTCCAGCTCGTCGGTGCTGTGCTGTGATATGTGGGGAAAGTCCAGCAGGTAGGGCGTGTAATCCTTCCTCCAGGCTGACCGGCCCGACATGGACAGGGCGCCGATCGTGTTCCCGTGCCAGCTCTGCCAGCAGGATATGACCTGGTACTTCGACGGGTTTCCTGATTCGATGTGGTATTTCCGCGCGATCTTCATGGCGGCTTCCGTGGACTCCGATCCACCGGAGACGAAAAACACCCGGTCCATGCATTCAGGGGTCATCCCGGTGATCTTCCGGGCCAGGTCGATCTGCGGCTGCGTGACGAACTGGCCGTAGGCGAAGGTGACCTTCCTGGCCTGATCGGCCATGGCCTCGGCGATTTCCTCCACGCCGTGACCTATGCTGACAACGTGGACACCCGCACAGGCGTCCAGGTATGCCCTGCCTTCCGTATCATACAGGTAACATCCCTTGCCGTGAGATATACGAGGCCAGTGGTCTTTGCGGGCACGGTGGAAGATGTGCTTTTCCGATTCCTGTCGGTCTACCATATGAACTCCACATTTGCGTCGCGCGTTCCTTGTCGACAACCGCGCGATCGATTACCGTAATATGCGTTGGTCGCTCAGGTCCTTGCCCCCGATGGTCTCCACGATACTCGCGCCACGGAAGGCGATCTGTTCCAGTCCCTCGAACGCGTTGACGATATGGTACTGCGTCGGCAGGTCCTGCCACTCGGCCCGGTGGAACCGCACGTTTCCGCGGCCGTGCCACTGCGCCGTCACCCTGCGGTTCAGGGCGGCGGACGGGGTCATCACGGCATATTCCGCATCGGCCGTTCCCCATTCGCCGGTCCGGGGTACATACTTGTAGTGGAGGGTTCCCGTTAATTCCGTGTTGTCTTCCACCGACGCGGCCGCTTCGCCCTCCTCCACGGGTGCCGGTTCCATATCCGAAAGACACATATCCATGAAAGCAAACCCGAGCCAGTCCGCCGTACAGCGGGTCTCGCCGTTAAGCACTACCGGCGGCGGGATCGCACAGTAGATCTTCGAGAAACCAAGTTGTTCCCTGCCCGTCAGGATTGGATCGGCGAGATTCTCCCACAGCACGGCAAGAAAGTGTCCTCTGGCCCGGTCCTCTTCTCCCTCGTATTCGGCCGGGAAACTCACTCCGAGGGTATTGTATCCCCTTCCAGCCAGCCATTCTATTTCGGTCAGGTAGGATACCGTCACGGTGACCACGGGTTCGCCGCCCAGCCTGAAACCCGTTGGAAGCAGCGATTCGAGTTGTTCCGCCCTGGTCAGGAAACTAACGGAATAGGAAGTGGCCCGAGGGGAATTCCGGCCGTCGAATCTGCGTCCGTCCGGTCCCTGTCTGGGGCCCAGTCCCGGACCGAAATGCGTCGGCATCATGTACATCCGGCCAGGCTGCAGCTTGTAAGGCATGGGACAATCTCCTCCGTAAAACAGATGTTCCACCATCCGGATCCAGTTCGAACCGAATGGTGCGATACAGGGTCGTACAGACCGGACCACAAAATATACTGGCGTCTCAATGGTGGGACTATATACAATCCATTCATTCCATGTCAAGTTCAGGGTAAGTAACGCGCGGAGTGGTCATGCGACACAGAATCCTTGGGAAAACGGGCATTCGGACCAGTGAGATCGGACTCGGCGGGCTGTTTTTTTCGGCCTTTGGTTCGGATCGTGCCGAATCCTTTCGGGCGGTTCGGCGTGGACTGGAACTCGGTATTAACTACGTTGATACGGCGCCGTCATACAGCGATTCCGAGGAAGTATTGGGCCAGGCCCTGGATGGCGTGGAGCAACCCTACATGCTTTCGACCAAGCTCGGCGGACGGCCCGATCCCTTCGATGCCCGGGACAAGGACCAGTTGCGCCGGTCCGTGGAGATCAGCCTGGAACTGTTGAAGAGAAGCACGATCGACATACTCCTGATCCACGAACCGGACCGTCCTGATCAGTACGACTGGTTCACGGACTGGGAACGGTTTCACGGCCCCGTGTGCGAACTGCTCGAGGATTTGAAATCTGAAGGTATAATCCGTTACACTGGACTGGGGGGAACCACGGCGTATACGCTGCCCGCCATCATTTCGACCGGTGCGTACGATGTCGTGCTCACGGCGTTCAATTACAGCCTGCTCTGGCAGGAAGCCCGCCACGCGGTGATCCCCGAGGCCGTGAAACAGAACATGGGTATTGTGGTGGGATCTCCCCTGCAACAGGGCGCGCTGTCCGCTTGTTATACTGATCAGGTGGAAAACGGCGCACCGTGGTTGTCACCGCCGCGGCGCGAACAGTTCAAACGGCTCTACGCCCTGGTGGCGGAACTGGATATGCCCCTGCCGGAACTTTGCATCCGCTGGGTGATCTCCAATCCCCACGTTTCCACGGTCCTGTCGGGTTCGCGGTCGGTAGTAGAAGTCGAACAGAATGTAGGTTACGTAGATTCCGGACCGCTACCGGAGGTGGTCATGGACCGTGTGCAGGAAATCGCGGACCTGGTGCCTTTTCGGCCCTTCGAGGAGCCCTTCGGCCTTCCCTTCACGCGTGCTTACAGGGGGCCGGGACTGGCGCGATAGGTTGTTTCCGCTTTATTCATCCGTTTGAATATCCAACAGACCAATGGTATTGCGCAGCGTCGAGGCGGCCGTGACGTAGTCGTGCCTGGCGGTTACGTGATCGGTCTCGGCTCGTTTCAAGGTGAGTTGCGCGTCGATCAGTTCAAGCTGTGTACTGATGCCGCCTTCGTACTGCACCTGTGCGATGGACAGGCCGCGACTGGCCAGTTCGATGGCCTCCGCGCCCGCTTCCACGCGTTCCGCGGCCTCGAATACATTGAGCAGGGCCTCGGTGGCATCGACTTCAATCTGTTTTCTGAGCTGTCGTTCACCGTACCGAGACCGTTCGAAATCAGCCTGGGCCTGCATGATACGACCCGAGTTCTGCCTGCCGTCAAAGACCGGAAACGATACGTTGATCAAGGTGTTCCAGCTCCTGGAGAAATCGTTGAACGCCAGCGACTTGAAACCGGGGTCGTTCACCTGGGCCTGCATCAGGTATCCCGCGGATAATGAGATATCCGGGCGGTTTTCACCCCGGGCCAGCCTGATTGACGCGTCGTTCATCGCAGTCTGCATCTGCGCCGCTTTCAGGTCCGATCGATTCGCCAGTGCTTCGCTCACCGCCGACTCAATATCATCCGGCATGCCGGATACATCGACGTCAAGACTGCCGGTACACCGTATCTGTACCTGCCGGGGCAGTCCGATCAGGCGTTTTAGATTCGCTTCTGCGATGGCGAGTCGGTTCCGGGCCTGCGTTACCGGTGGATGGGCGTTGGTCAACTCCACCTTCGACCTGAGCACGTCGTAATCGGACACCGTTCCGGCTTCGTAGAACCGCTTCACCGCGTCGTACTGAGCTACCGCGCGATCATAGGCCGCGATGGTAACCTCCACGATGGCTTCAGCCAGCAGGACATCGTAGTAACCGTTGTGTACGAGGAGCACAATGTCTTCCCGCACGCGATCCACGTTAGTCGCCGCGATCTGCTGGAAATACCGCGCCATCTTCAATCCGGCACCGACCTGTCCTCCGCGGTAGATGGTCTGCGACAGATCGAGTCCGAAGTTGATCACGTTGTCGGTTCCCACCTTGAACTGCTGGCCGCCGAAAGTAAACTCGGGCAGTGACCAGTTCCGGGTTAAGGAACTATTGAAGTCGAGCTTCGGAAGCGCCTCGGCGTAGGCTTCCCTGACACGCGCCCGAGCATGGTCCTTTTCGACCCTTGAACTCAACAGGGTTTCGTTGTTTTTCATTGCGAGTTCGACGGCCCTATCGAGTGTAAGAACGATTTCATCGCCCTGCTGGGCCGACAACGGGATCGCGACACTCATGGTGCAGAAGAATGCCACCAGTAAATTGAACATTCCGCGAATCATGCTATCCTCCAGATTCACTAAATTGCTACCGGTCAAACCGCCGGCACGGGCTGGTCCACCGTGGAACCGGCATCCCGGCCGTGGTCTTCTTCCTCCGCTATTGCCTCATCACCGCGTTCGGTCCACCCGGATACGAAATCGTACATCACGGGAACCACGATCAACGTCAGGACCGTGGCGAAGGTCAGTCCAAAGATCACCGCAACGCCCATGGGGCCCCACCACTGTGAACTTTCGCCGCCAACTTCCAGGCTCAGCGTTATGAAATTGAAACTGAACCCCGTGGTCAGGGGAATGAGACCGAGAATGGTGGTTATCGCCGTCAATAAAACCGGCCGCAACCGGGTAACGCCGCCTTGTACGATAGCTTCACGACGGGCCAGTCCGCGGTGCCGCAGCTTACGTATATAGTCGATCAGCACGATGGCATTGTTCACGACCACCCCCGCCAGGCTGATTACGCCTATACCGGTCATGATGATGCCGAAAGGCGTTCCAGTCACGATCAATCCAAAAAGGACCCCGATAAGGGACAACACCACGGACATCATGATGATAAAGGGCATGGTGATGGAATTGAACTGGGTGACCAGCACGAGGGCGATCAGGATCAGTGCAATGAGAAATGCCTTGGAAAGAAAATCGGTGGCTTCGTCCTGTTCGACGTTTTCACCGGCGTATCTAAGGACATAGCCTTCCGGAAGCGACAGATCTTCGAGTGCCGCCTGCACGTCCTGGAGCACGTCGTTGGCCAGCCGGCCTTCCACGTCGCCTTCAATGGTCAGCACCCGCTCCTGGTCCTTCCGCTTGATGGAACCGACACCACCGGTCACGCGGGTCTGGGCCAGGGTGATCAGCGAAATCAGTTCGTCATTGTGGATGATGTGTATCCGTTCAAGATCAGCGAAAGTTGAACGCTCGGGTTCGGCGAATCGAACCACGATGTCGTATTCTTCCTCCCCGACGCGGAACTTGGAGGCTTCCGTGCCATTAATAGCCGTGCGTACGGCTCGGGCTATCTCGGCCGTGTTCAGTTCGAGCAGTGCGGCCTGGTCACGGTCTATCTCGACGGTCAATTCCGGCTTTCCTGAGTCATAATCGTCTTTCAGATCTACCAGGCCCGGGATGTTTTCGATGCGACGCGTCGCTTCTTCGGCGAGTCGGCTGAGCATGACAAAATCCTCGCCGACGATTTCGATGTTCACCGGTGCTGCCGTAGGCGGTCCGTTTTGGGGCGTTATAATCTCCACGTCGGCGCCGATCAGACTCTTCATGCGTTCCCTGATCGTTTCCACCGTTGTAAAGGAGGACTGGGCACGGTCCTCACGATCCAGGAAGTCCACGATGATCCTGGACTTGTGCGGCGTCCCACCACCTCCGGCACTGAAATCCTGCGGATTGGGTGAAGCGCCTACGCTGGCGACGTACTGGCTCATGTCGGGCACCCCCAGCATGGAGGCTTCCGCCTGGCGGACGATACCGTCCGAGACATCCAACTTGGTACCTATGGCCGTATTAACATCGATATAGGCCTGGTTAGGCTCGGTTTGCGGGAAGAACTCCACGCCTTTGCCGATCAACCCGTACAGGACGATCATTCCGAAAAGCGCGCCGCAAGTGATTGTCATGACCGCGGTCCGATGTGCCAGAGCCCACATGAGAAACCGGCTGTATCGTTGCCGAAGGGCCATCAACCATTTCTGGTCCTTTTGTTTTCTGTTCACCGTGAGCAACACGGAGCATACGGTGGGATTGATGATGAGACCGACGAACAGGGAGGCGGACAGCGTGATGATCAGCGTGGCCGGCAGGTAGCTCATGAAATCGCCGATGATGCCCGGCCAGAACAGCATGGGGGTAAAGGCACAAAGCGTGGTGAGCGTCGACGTGCAAACCGGCACGGCCACCTCTCCCACGCCCTCCCGGGCGGCCCGGATCAACGGAGCGCCTTCCTCGCGATGCCGGTAGATGTTCTCGACTATGACGATGGCGTTGTCGACGAGCATCCCAAGGGCCAGGATCAGGCTGAAGAGTACAACCATGTTCAACGTGTATCCCAGCATATCTATCACGATGAACGAAATCAGCATGGACAGCGGGATCGCGATAGCCACGAATAAGGCATTGCGCACGCCCATGAACATGAAAAGGACGAATATCACCAGGATCAGCCCCGAAATGATGTTGTTTTCCAGGTCGCTGATCATGGAACGAATGTCCTTGGACTGATCCGCCAATACCGCCAGGTTGACGGTTTCCGGCAACCGCTCGCGCTCTTCGTCCAACAGCAGCTTGACCGAGTCGGCGATCTGGATCAGGTTCTCCCCGGTTCTTTTCTGTACGTTCAGGGAAACGCAGGGCAGTCCGTTCAAACGGGCGTAGGTTGACTCCTCCTTGAATCCGAAACGCACCTCCGCTACGTCGTCTATGGCGATGGGCTGCCTGTTCCGCGTTTTAATGACCAGTGCCCCGATTTCATCCGGTGTCGTGAATTCGCCCGGGACCCTGACCGCGTACCTGAGCGTACCGGTTTTGATCGAACCGCCGGGCATGTTCAGGTTTTCCTCCCGAATCGTTTCGATGAGGTCTTCGAGTTCGAGACCATAGTACACCAGCCGGTCCGGATCTACATTGACCTGGACTTCCCGCTCCAGTCCACCGGCCACCGTTACGTCCAAAACGCCTGGAATCTGTTCGATTTTCTGTTCCAGGTCTTCCGCGATGTCTTTCAGTGTTACGAGGCTGTGCGTGCCGGCGATGTTGATCACCAGGATGGGGATGTCGTCGAAATTGATCTCCATGATAGACGATTCTTCCGCATCGTCTGGAATCTCCGATCGCGCAAGATCAACCTCTTCGCGGACTTTTTGAAGTGCGTTATTGATGTCTACGTCGGTTTCAAACTCGATGGCTATAGTCGAGATGCCCTCGCTGGAAGTGGAGGATATCTCCTTCACGTTGGAAAGTTCTTCGAGGTGTTTTTCTAACGGTTGGGTAACGAGGTTTTCGATGTCGGCGGGAGACACCCCGAAGTAGGGTGTAGCGACGAAAACAATCGGTATGGAAATCGAAGGGGTGGATTCGCGCGGCAGGGACAGGTACGACATGAATCCGAGGAATATAACGGCCCCGGTCATGACGAAGATACTGATCCTGTTACTGATGGCCAGTTCAGAAACTTTCACGAAAGGATACTCCAGTGGATGCCTATGGCGGTCGCTGCCACCGAACTACATCCTGTCGTTTCTGATCTGAATGGATTCACCGTTCACCAGGTTCCGATGTCCGACGATGATCAGGGAATCACCGGCTGCGAGCCCCTCCGAAACCAATACTTGATCTCCCGAATTCGCACCGAGGATAACTTGTACCGCCCGGGCAACGTTATTGTCTGCAACGAATACGATCCTGCCCTGATCCGTGTCTATCACCGCGTCCTGGGGAATTACGATCGCAGCGGGGAAGTAGTCCTTGATGACTCGGATCGTTGCAGCCATTTCGGGTTTTAACCGATGCTCCGGATTGTCCAGCGTGATTTCAACGGGTATGGTCCGATTATCCGGATCCAGCGTCGTTCCGATATAGGTGATGTCTTCTTCGCGGTTTACGTCAGGATAGGCAGGAAAGGTAAGCGATGCCCGTGTGCCCTCCTTGACGTGTTTCAGATGGCGTTCCGGGACACCGGCCACGACCTTCACGCGATCAATGTCGACCAGGTCAATGAATTCCCGTCCAGGTGTAGCGAGCTCTCCAGCCTCCATCTTGCGACTGTCCACCACGCCGGAGATCGGCGCCCTGATGACGGTCTTGCTCAGATAGGTCATGGCCTGAAGATGCCGGGCACGATCCATGTCGTGGCGGTACTTGGAGTCAAGATATACAGATTCGGCCAGCGCGTTCTGGTCATAGAGGCGTTTGTGGTTGCGAAGCGTTAGTGCGCTTGCGTTCAGCGCTGCTTCGCTCTCGTCCGCGGCGGCTTTGAGCAATTCATCTTCCAGCCGGGCCAGCACGGTATTTTGCTTCACAGACTGACCTTTTTCGACTTCTATACTTTCCATCAGGCCACTGGCTTCGATACTCACGACGACACGGCGAACCGGTTTGACTTCACCAACCAGCCGGAGATGATTGATGAATTCACGGGGTTGAACCACGCTGGTGACTACATTGACCGATCGCTTTTCCTTCTCGACGGCCGCTTCGTTCGCGGCGCTGCCACTTTCGCTGCATCCCATGAAGGCCAGTATGCCTGCCAAACACGCAGCGGAAGCGAACCACTTCATTACACGGGTGATCATCGATGCCTGCTCCTTGCCTCACTGCTTTTCGCCGATTCCGGTCACTTTTGCAGACTTGCCGGACCGGCCCCAATTACGTAATATCCGGTAGAACTGTCAAGTACAACTATACCACGCAGGAACGGGCAACATTCAAAAAATCCGAAACCGGTCGTCGAAGGATTCGTCGACGTTTTCCTGCCTATTCCCGGTCCGGGTGACGCGATGGATGAATCCGGTACCGCTCCTGCCGCTCTTGAGCGGGTTATTCACCAATCGTTCCGATACGTAATCGCGGACGTCCACACGTTCTACGGCGGCCTGTTCTCCCAGGGTTCCCTGCTGGCCGCGTTGCGGGCTGACCGCAATTCGTCTATGAAGGCTACTACCTGGGAAATGATCTGGCGCCGGAACGGCCTTATCCGGACGATTTCGAGATCGGACCGAAATACCGGCCGAAGGAAGAAACCGGCACGGAATCCGACGGGCTCCATATCCTCCACCACAACACCCATTATATCCGCAAAGTACTCGAGCGCTGCGGCGTCGAGACGGATACCGGCGCTCTGTGGCATCCGGATCTGGATCATATCGGTTCTGGGATGGAGGAATACCGCGTATGTATCGAGACCCTGCGACGCGTTATAGGTCCGCGACCGATCTCAGGTCAACCGGGACAGGATGGATCAGTGCGACAAGATCCTCGATGTCGAATGACGCCAGGAGACCGAAACAGAACAGGGACGACATGGATTCGTACCTTCCGGGCTCATCGATCAATCGGTGCAGGCTGCCCAGTCCCCGGTGCAGGACGACGTCATCCACTGCTCTGTTGGACAGTGCCGATGCCATCAGTGCGATCACGGTGGAAACGGGCCCGGAGGCCGTCAGGCCCAGACCAGCCGTTCCCAAGTGATTCATGACGGCCACGAGCTGGGCGACCTGCAGGCCCAGCATCCTGCCGCCGCTCGATGACAGCATCATCGTCCATTGGTGAGGTGCCCTGCCCAGTTCGCAAGCGCCCTGCATGATCACTTCGACCGCCATGACCGTGGTTCCTTCCCGCCGGGCTTCCTTGGCCAGGGTCTTCGCCTCCGAATGTCCCCCATCCGCCAGGATCAGGCGCGTTTTCGCGGTCCTTTGTGTCGACGTAGAGGTTTCCGTCACAGGAAGGATCCAGCCGTCCTGAAGGTGGTAATGACGGCATGTCCTTTGGAAACCGCTATCGGTCTTCGAAGACACCGTAACTACCTCTTCGACCGGGAAGGATCGGTAACGCAGCACGGATTTGAGCCGTTCCCTGCCCGCCTGCTGCCATCGCCGCAGTGCGGATGGTTCCTGAGGGGGTTTCGTGCGTTTCAACCCTTCGGCCATAGACCTGGCAAGGGTAACGAAGTCGGCGTTTCCCACGGGTATCCCAACGGTCAGTTCTTCTTCGGTGCGAATCTCGGCGTCCGAGGGAATCTCCTCGTCGCGGACCTGCTCGCCGGACAAAAAATGTTGATTCAGAAACCGGTAGAATCGCTCGCGGTGTTCCACTCCGTAGTTGTGGGTACCCGGATCGATGTTGTTGTGAAACGCAAACGAGCCTTTCCTTCCGAGGGCCGTATAGAGCGGATGTACCGGTTCAAATACTGAGGGTTTCGCCCTGGCGGTCTGGAAGCAGCAATCGTCGTACTGGTTGTACAGCAGCAGGGCCGGCCGCGGCGCCAGCATGGCCGTGAGCATGGGATAATCGGCCGTCACGGCAAGATCCGCGGCATTCTGCTCGATGTCCCCCCGGTCGGCAGGGTGGTTTACGCGGCTGTCCAAGCCGATGTAACCGGCGTTGGGCACGGCGAGACGCACCCGCGTGTCCAGGGCGGCAAGGACGATCGTCTGCCAGCCGCCGCCGGACAGACCGGTCACGGCAACACGCGCTGGATCGACATGATCCTGGGCCAGCAGCACGTCCAGCGCGCGGCACATGGCGAGGTAAAACACGGCAATGCCGGCGACACCGCACAGGTCCAGGTAGGCGGAGTTGTTGTGCTGGTATCCGGGACCCTGCAGTTCGCCATAACTCAGCCATTCGGGATTCAGGGCCACCATGCCCCGCCTGGCCAGGTTGACGCACCGCGCCTGCTTGTAGTCCACCGCCTTGCCCGGAGGGCCGACATGTCCGTTCAGGTTCAGTATGCCCGGTGTCGTTTTCGTTACGTTTTCAGGTTCGTAAAGCAGGGCGGGAATGACGAGGCCGGGCAATGCTCTGTAGGTGAGCTTGCGTATCCGGTACCCCTTTCCGGTTTCAATCACTTCTTTCCACGCTATATGGGGATCTCCCGTTCTCCAATCTTCCGGAACGCCCTTGAAAACCACCTCTTCCAGCATGGTCCGGCGCAACCGACCGGCATCTACATCCCAGGTTTCAGCATCCGGAAGCGTGAATCCGGGTACGCGGCCAATGAGATGGGCCGTCAGGGTCTCCATGGTGCGGAGTTCCCGGAACGATGGCGATGCCTGTTGCGTGGAAAGGCCAGCAACCCGTTCGTTGTCATTCATTTTCATGCTTTCCATTTTATACTATTTGATACCGGATAGCAAAACAGATAAACACGATAGATCAAGCGGAAGAATAGTGGCAGGACGGATCGATAGCCTCCAGTTGACAACCATGCGAAACCAGGAATATGTAAACGTTTTCGATTGCACTTTTGCCGTCTCCCGGTATTTTGATGGTTAAGGTTAAATCAGTCCGTTTATGATTCACGATATGCAGTTGCTTCCCAACATTTAATTACTACCTGCCAGGGTTTTTGCGTCGAAACTACGGCGGGAGGCGGTCAAGTGGTCGTCGAGTTTGTAAATCTGTTCACCGCATACTTCGATTTTATCTGGATGTCTTTCCTGCTGCTGGCTCCGATGTTGATTCTGGGGCTGCTGCTTTCCGGGCTTATCCACGTATTCATCTCTCGCGAAGCTATACTCAAATGGCTGCAGGATGACAGCCTCAGGTCGGTGAGCATCAGTTCCGCCGTCGGTGTACCGGTTCCACTTTGCAGTTGTTCAGTCGTCCCGGTTGTCGCCGAAATGCGGCGGAAAGGCGCTTCCCGTTCCTCCTGCATGGCATTCCTGATCACGGCGCCGGAAACCGGGGCGGACTCGATCCTGGTAACCAACGCGTTTTTCGGTTTTGTCGTGGCAGTGATCCGACCGGCCATCAGTTTCATAACCGCGGTCGTGGCGGGTATTTTCTGTATCGGCCTGATCAGAGACGATAGCGGTGAGGCCAGATTGCCAGATCACGACGACCACGATCATGAGCATGATCACGGGCACGACCATGATCACGGACACGACCATGATCACGGACACGACCATGATCACGGACATGGGCACGACCACGATCATGACCATGCGGCCCACGATACGCTGCTTTCCAGCAAGGACGACTGCTATGTCAGTCATTCCGCCATGAAGATACTGATGGTTCGGTGGTTTAAAGGCATATCGTCCGTCGCTTCCACCTGGAGGATCGGATCGTGGGTCAAGCCGGACTTTTACCGTGAATTGAACCTGGTTCAGCGGCAAAGTGTCAAAAAAGGCTCCAAAGAGGACATTGTCCAGGAGGAGTACCCCGGGCTCGACTTCAAGAAGATCGTCAAGCATATCATGCGCTATGGTTTCGTCGAGATCGCCGATGATATCCTCTTCGCCCTGATCGTCGGCATCGCGCTGGGCGGCTTGCTTTTTCTGGCCATTCCGGCCGACCTGATGTCCAATGAATACGCGCGTTGGCTGTCCTATCCCGTCATGATCCTCGTGGGCGTACCTCTTTATATCTGTGCCTCCGCCAGTACGCCAATCGCCGCCGCACTGGTCGCCAAGGGATTCAGCCCCGGTGCCGCCCTGATTTTCCTGATGACCGGACCGGCCACCAACACGAGTACAATCGCGATTATCATGAGCCAGTTCGGCACCCGATTCGCGGCCGTATACGTCACCTCTGTCATCGTGGTCACCGCCGCACTGGGTATTGCTATCGACATCATGCTCCTGTCTACGGGATTTGCGATTTCCGTCAACCTGCTTCCTTCAGAGTCCCCAACCCTTCAGTTTCTGCAGTGGGGCGGCGCCTTGGCGCTGGTCGGTCTCATCATCTGGCGGTACCGCGCCGGCGCGATGGGCCGCGGTTACGAGGATCTGATGCTGAATATCCGTCCCCTGTCCAGACCCTGGATGCAGGCATGGAAGCGACTTACGCGGAACAGGTCCATTCGCGGCATGATATCACCTGCTACCCCGATGGGAATGATGCTGTACGGATTGCTGCTAGTGCTCTTTCTCGGCAGCGGCTTCACGGTTGTTCCTCCGGGGCATGTCGGATATGGCCGTCTTTTCGGCGAAGTCTACTGGAAAGACCTGCAACCTGGACTGCATTATCTCGCTCCACGTCCCCTGGTCCGTATCGATAAGTGGGCGGTCGCCGAAGTCAAATCGATCATGTCCGATACGCCCTACGAATACGTTTCGGGCGACCTGAACATGCTATCGGTCACCCTGGATGTGCAGTACCGGGTAAAAGATCCATACACCTACTATTACCGCACGACCGATCCGGAAGAAATCATCAGGAACGCCGTCCGGGAGCACTTGCGTACGTTCACAAACGCCCGTGACCTTGACCGGTTGCTCACCGCGTTCAGGGCCGACCTGGAAAGGGAACTTTCCGTCATGTTCAGCCGGGATGTCCTGGAGCACGGGGACAGAACGGTTCTCGGCACCGTCGATCTCGTGAAGGTCAGTCTGTTGAATATCAGCCCGGTGGCCGAGGCGATCGGCGCATTCAGAGAGATTTCGAGCGCACAGGAAGACCGGGAGCGAATCATCGTCAACGCGCAAAGGTTCATGGTATCCCTGGTTCCCCGCGCCCACGGCAATGCCGAGTACGAGAAGGAGCAGGCCGAAGGCGAGGCTTTTCGCAAGGTGAAGACCTCCGCCGCGGAAGCCGACGCGATATTGGTCATTTCGACCGCCGTGCAGACCGCACCCGATGTCCTGCGCAATATGCTCTGGAGGGAGAAACTGGAGACCGCGCTCGCGGGGAATCCCAAGATCATCGTACCCAACAGACAGAGTTTCAACAAGGTCGCGCTGTGGAAGAAAACGTCGGCGGAATCGGCCGCCCCATCCGCCAAGGAAGGAGGTAAAGACAAATGACCGTAAAGGGACGAGGCATCCGCACGGTCATCGTCGTTTTCATTCTGGCGGCGATAGTCTACGACTGTTTCTACATTGTCAATGAGACCCAACTGGGCGTGCTGACCAATTTCGGTAAGATATCGCCTCCCGTGAAACAACCCGGGTTGCATGTAAAATGGCCTCGCCCGGTCTCAAGAATCTACAAGGTGGACAGTAGGTTGCAGACCCTTACCGACCTGTCCCACGAGTTGATCACCGAGGATCAGAAGAACATTCTGATCAGCGGCTACCTGCTCTGGCGCATCGAAGACCCCATTCTGTTCGTCGAAGCCATAAGAACGGGCGACAATGCCATAGAACGACTGCGGGACCTCTACCTGTCGAGCAGCGGGATCGTCATCAGCAACAAGGCCCGCGATGCGTTCATCAGCCTGGGCCTGGAACACGAGGACCTGCACGAAGCTTCACGCGACATACTCGGCAGCGTTGCGCCGATCGCCCGGGCCAACTACGGAATCGAGGTACTCAAGGCCGGGATCATAGAGTACACCCTTCCCGTGGAAAACAGGCCGGCGGTTATTCAGCGCATGATCGCGGAGCGCGCGCGCATCGCGGCCCGGTACCGCAGCGAAGGCGAGGAAATGGCCATACGCATAGAAGCGCTGGCGATCAACGAACATGAGAAGCTCATGGCAGAAGCGCATGCGGAAGCTACTTCAATCCTTGGTGCGGCCGAAGCGGAAGCAATGGCCCTGCTGGGCCGGGCATACCGCAGGGATCCGGCGTTCTACCGTTTCATACGGGCACTGGACAGCTACGACCTGATCATCGACAAGAACACGACGCTCATGCTGCCGGCTGACAACGAACTGTTCAGGTACCTGGACAGCAGGACGATTCCCAGATAAAGCGAGCAACTGGTCCCATGGATAGCGAAAACAGACCCATACCGCAGAGCACGCGCATCATCTATGCCGCGTTCGATTCCGCGCATGAATTCGGTTGGAAACGGCTTTCCCTCTGCGTAATCGTCCTTTCCGTCGTCGCCGTGCTGGCGAGCGGGATCTATATCGTAAAGAAAGAAGAACAGGGCGTCGTGCTGCGATTCGGAAAGGTCGTGGACGCCGCCGTCGGACCAGGTATTCACTACTGCGTCCCCTTCATCCACGAAAAGCACATACGCAAGGTGAAGCGGATCGTCCGAGTACCCATTGTAAGTGACGGGGCGACGGGAGATGTGCACGTTACCCTGCTTTCCGGGGACACGAACCTGGTGGAGGTGGACGTTTCCGTTCAATACAGGATCGACAATCTTCGAAACTTCCTCTTCGCGGTGTCGGACCCAACGGTGCTTATGACCATGATAGTACGGGAAGAGATGGTCAACATCGTTGGACAGAACTTTATCGACTTGATCCTCACGTCCAATCGAAACATCATCGAAAGACATCTACATGACGAACTCGCCGATCATCTCGAATCGCTCGACATCGGCATCGAGCTCGTCGACCTGAACATCGTGGACATCCGGCCCATTGAAGAAACGGTCGCCGCGTTCAGGGACGTCAATGACGCCATTTCAGAGCGCATGCAGTCCATAAGCGGCGCGAATCTTCGACGAGAAAAACTGATTGCGCGAACGAGGGGACAGGCGGAAGCGATGGTCATGGACGCGAAGGCCACGGCAAGAGAACGCTTGCTGCAGTCCGAAAGCAGCGCGGGTGCTTTCACGGCGCTGCTGGAGGAATACAGGAAACAGCCGGCACAGGTCGCCATCACCAGGTACTGGCAGCGCATGCGAACGATATTCGCCGATGCGAACCTGTCTGCGGTCAATCCAGGAAATGATGCGAACATCGAAATCAACCTGGTGGAAGGCTACTCCGGAATAACGCCGGTTGATCTAACCATGGAAGCCGCCGACGCCATGGCCGCATCCGGTCCTGACTCACTGGACAGACCGATTCTGTCGACCATTCCGCCGGATATACACCGGTATGAGAATATCGACAGGGACGGGTTTCTTATCGATGGCCGGTTCCACGGCCGGAACACCGAGCGGGATCATCTCCCTGTCGCCAGGCCGAAATCTCTGATTTTTGACACGCCGTCGATTTTCTCCCATGGACACGTATCGACCGCCAGCGCGGACGTCGGCAGACAGACCAGCGAAAAATCCATGGTCGAATCCATTCCCGATGAAGAAAAAGACGACGTTGCGGAAGAGGCTAAGGGGGACCAGGGTGAACCCGAGAAATAAGCTCCGCAGTCTGGCCTCGCTTTACATCGCAGCAGTCACGGCGCTGATCGGCTTCGCACCGTCCGCCATGGCAGAGACCGGCATCTCGTCCGATGCGATCGTAACTGGCCAAAGCGCCTGCTTTACAGGACCGAACCGTAACCTTGGACTGTATTACAGGGCGGGGATCCTGGCCGCATTCGAAGAACGCAACAGCGCAGGGGGCATTAACGGCCGGTCGCTGAGACTGTTTTCGCTGGACGATGGATACGAACCGGAACAGGCCGCGGCCAACGCCGAAAGGTTCGCCTCGGAAAATGATGTGTTTACCGTCATTGGAGGCGTGGGAACACCGACAGCCAAGCGGATCGCCCCCGTACTTAAATCCGCCGGTATACCGTTCGTAGGTCCTTTTACCGGGGCCGATTTCCTTCGAAACGCCGACAGGTATCCGAACGTGATCAACCTGAGAGCCGGATACCTCGACGAGGTCATAAGGCTGGTCGATTACATCGTCAACGACCTCGGCAAGCGCAGGTTCGGCATCATCTACCAGGACGACGCCTTCGGGCGATCGGTTTTGAGAAACTACCAGACGGCGCTTGAAACCCATGACCTGCCCATACTCGCGAAGACCGCCCATTCCCGTAACACCCACGCGGTCCATGCCGGCCTGTTCATGATCTCGAAAGCGGATCTCGACGCCATTCTGATCGTCGGGTCCTACGCCGCGAACTCTGAAATCATCAACCTGTCTCATTCGCTGGGCGATGATTACATCATTGCGAATCTTTCCTTCGTCCTTTCCAACGAACTGAGAAAACTGGTTGGCAACCGTACGGAAAAGATCCTCGTGACCGAGGTGATCCCGGACCCGATGAGCAGCAATACCAGTAGGGTCGCGCAGCGCTTTCGCAGTGTCCTGAGACCGGAATACGGACAGGGTCAGACCGTGGAACCACTGATCAATGAAGTGACCCTTGAGGGCTACATACTGGGTCGATTCGTAATCGAAGTGCTGGAACGGATGGACGGAGTACTGACCAGAGAACGATTCATGTCCGTCGCGCTGTCGCAGGAGAAAATAATGATCGACGATTGGACCCTGGAATTCGCGCCCGGTACGAACTCCGGATCCAGGTACATCAGGCTGACCAATCTGGGTGAGTGAATCCGATACACGGGGCATGGCCATTGAAGAAGGTGGATGAGTTTTCCGTCGAAGAAGTCGGCGAAGAGTGGTTGCGCGAACTCTATAAGGTTGTCGCGTTGCGTCGCGGCACCATGTTCAGACTGATCACCGAATCGACCCGGCTCCTGCTGTTCGGCAATGCTGGCGGCGCCGCGCTCATTATCGGCTTCATGAGTTCCGCGACCGGAGACCAGGATTCCGCTTACCACTGGCTTAGCCTGTTGTCGCTCCTCGTTTTCGCCCTGGGTACCCTAGCTTCCGCCCTTACGATGATTCTTGTCGCCGTGGTCTCCGTGAAGGAAGCACACGGTGCCGAAAAAGCACTGAAGCGTTTCGTGGACGGAGAAATCGACCGATCACAGGTCATGTTCACCGTAGAAGACCAGACTTTCCGTTTCGCGGACACCGCCACCGTATCCGGGGTGGTGAGCGCGGTGGGTTTTATGCTGGGTGGGCTGATTACGATCGTCCTCCTGATGCTGTTCTTCTAATATCCACATCTGATCCTTCCCCCGGCATACTTACCGTTTCAAGCAGCATGATCAAAGGCTGATTCATTTTGGAATCCAATACGATGCTACTCTTGCTGGGTTACTCCGCGGCCATATTCGCCGTGTCCATGCTGGGTGGGAAACTCTCGGCCATCGTGACCTTGACCCACACGCGCACGCAACTGGTCATGAGTCTTGTGGCGGGGTTTCTCCTGGGGGTCGCCATGTACCACCTCCTGCTGCACAGCCTGGAAGACATCCCCGGTCCTTACGCCGCAGAAACCGCCATAGGGTGTACCGTACTCGGAATCATTCTGATCGTCGTCATGTTGCGTATCTTCCGTTTCCACCAGCATGACTTCAGTCACGAAGCGATGGAAATGCAGGATCATCATGATCAACATGACCACCACGCCCACCCTGGTCCGATCGATGTGAATCCCCAGAGTGTGACGGGTATCGCCCTGGGCCTTGGCCTGCATACCGTGACCGAGGGTATCGCATTGGGAGCCAGCATGCGGGTCGGTCTGCTGCACGACGGTGAGGCCATCCTGGTAGGACTGGGCGTATTTCTGGCAATCATGGCGCACAAGCCTTTGGACGCGTACTCCATTATCGGCCTGATGCGGGTCACAGGGTACGGGAACCGTGCCTGCAACCTGACCAATGTCGGTTTCGCCTTTCTGTGTCCGCTGGTGACCCTGTTGACCTTCCAGGGCGTAGGCATGCTCGACCAGTTGGAAGCGTTGCCCCTGGTCGGGTACATCATGGCATTCGCCGCCGGCGTTTTTCTGTGTATTTCCCTGGGCGACCTGCTGCCGGAGATCCAGTTTCACAGTCACGACCGAGGAATTCTCGCCCTGGCCTTCCTCATCGGAATCGGTCTCGCCTATGCGCTGTTCTATTTAGAATCAGACGCCATGCATGTGATGGAGCTCCCAGGTTCGCACTAGCATCCGTCCCGACTACGAGTTACAGAAATGTTGAATTCCAAGCGAATCACGGATTTCGACGCGGAAACCGAAACCCGCGTTTTCCAGGTAGAGGGCATGACCTGCAGCGCATGCTCCTCGAGGGTGGAAAAGGTACTGTCCAACGTACCCGGCGTCGTCGACGCCCACGTCAATCTTGCCCTCGAACGCGCTACCCTGAACGTCTTGCCGGGCGTAAAACAGGATGCGCTGACCGGTCCCGTGGCCGCCGCGGGATTCCGACTTTCCTCTGTCTCCGCCGATCGAGCTCCGTCTGAAAACCTCCAGGGCAAGGGTACCGGGGCCTGGACCGAGCGGACTACCATGCTGGTCTCGGTGATCCTGACAATCCCTTTCCTGGCGCAGATGCTGGTTGGACTGTCTCAAGGCTGGACCGGTTTCGGATGGTACATGCCAGTATACGTGGAAGCTGTCCTGGCGTCGGTGCTCCAGATCGGTATTGGTGCGCGGTATTACAAAGGCGCATACTACGCGCTTCGCGGCGGCGGAGCGAACATGGATGTTCTGGTGGCGCTGGGAACGACATCGGCCTACCTGTACAGCTGGTACCTTGTGATAGCGCTGGATGCCGCCGCCGCGGGAAGGCTCTACTTCGAAGCTTCGGCCATCATCATCACCCTCGTGATGATCGGAAAGTATATCGAAACCAGGGCGAGACGACGCGCGGGACGGTCGATACGCGAACTGATGGCCATCCGGCCCGTGACCGCGCGGGTGAGGACAGTCGACGGCGCGGAAGAAGATCGCCCCGTGCAGACTTTGAAACCCGGAGATATTGTGATCTGCCGTCCCGGTGACCGGGTGGCCGCTGATGGTGTTGTGCTTCTCGGAGAAGCCGAAGTCGACGAGGCGCTCATCACGGGTGAAAGCGTCCCCGTCCGGAAATGTCCCGGAGATTCCGTAATTGCCGGATCAATCAATGTAAATGGTTTCGTCGAAATAGAAGCCCGGGCTATCGGGAACGAATCAACCCTTGGACGAGTGATACGCCTGGTCGAAAACGCTCAGGCAGGAAAACCCGCCATACAACGGTTGGTTGACCGGGTCAGCGGTGTCTTCGTACCGGTTGTCGTCTTGCTGGCCGTAATCACGTTCTTCGCCTGGATGGTGATGGGGGTTACGCTGGAAATCGCGCTGATCAATGCCGTTTCCGTGCTCGTTATCGCCTGTCCCTGCGCCCTGGGCCTGGCGACGCCAACGGCTATCGTGACAGGCGCAGGAGCGGCGGCACGGGCGGGCATACTGGTCAAGGACATAGAATCACTGGAACAGTCGCAGGGCCTGACACATGTGGTTTTCGATAAGACAGGCACCCTGACCGAAGGCAGGCCCCGCATCGTTTCCGTCAACCCCTTGCACGATCGATCCGAGCATGACCTTCTGCGTGTCGCGGCGTCGCTGCAACAGGGTAGTGAACACCCCTTTGCCACTGCGTTTCAGCTCATGGCGACGGAACGGAAACTGGCATTATCCAGCGTGGAGCGTTTCAGAAACCACGTAGCCCGGGGTGTTGAGGGGGAAATAGACGGCGTCGCCTACCTCCTGGGTAATCAGCGGCTTTTCACGGAACTGTGCCCCGTGACACCTCCACCGGCCGCGCCGCAGCAGGGAGGAGCAACAGCGGTTTGGTTGGCTTCCCGCCGCGGAGAGACTGAATGTGAGTATCATGCCCGTTTCGAACTTATCGACGCATTGCGGCCAGATGCGGTGGAAGTGGTTGAAGGGCTCAAGAACCTGGGTGTGAAAACCTTGCTTGTTTCCGGAGACACGGAGTCCGTCGTAACGCGTATCGGCCGGCAGGTGGGCATTGATGAAGCGTACGGCGAAGCGACACCGGAAGATAAGGAGCGTATCGTCGGCAGGTTGATGGAAAACGGGGCGATAGTCTGCATGGTTGGCGACGGCATTAACGACGCTCCCGCGCTGGCGCGCGCCAACGTGGGTATCGCCATGGGTTCCGGCACGGATGTGGCGATGGAAACGGCCGCGATCACCCTGATGAGACCCGATCCCTTCCTGGTGGCCGGAACGATCGACGTGAGCCGAAGAACCATCCGAAAAATAAAGCAGAATCTCTTCTGGGCGTTTATCTACAACGTGACCGGACTGCCGCTTGCCGCAATGGGATTCCTATTCCCCGCCGCCGCCGCGGCCATGATGGCTTTCTCCAGTATCAGCGTGGTCCTGAACTCGCTGACACTCCGGTCATGGCGTCCCAGGATCCGCAATACATCGCGGTAATCTTCGTTATATAATCTGGTAGTTTGATCGAAAGATGAAAAGCTAGGAGGTTTCCTGCACGGCCACGGCCGGTACGAGCGGCAGTGTGATAGACATCTCGGTATATTCGCCGGGTTGGGTATCTACGCCGATCGAACCGCCGTGCTCGCGTACGATATCATTGGAGAGCGCCAGTCCGAGTCCGGTGCCCTGGTCGGTAGGCTTGGTGGTGAAGAAGGGATTGAAGATCTTGTCTCGTACGTGGTCCGGGATCCCCTTCCCGTTATCTTTGATGCGGACTACGATCTGATCGCTCTCGCGGCGGGTAGACAGCCATATTGCCGGTACGTATTCCGCATCCGTTTCAGGGTCCTCTCTTTTCTCGTTGGTCGCGTGGCAGGCGTTATTCACCATATTCAGAAATACCCGGGCCATGTCCTGCGAAACGATCTCGATCTCGCCGATTTCCGGATCGAAGTCCTCGTTGATTTCCAGCTGGAATTCCGAATTGGACGCCCGGGCGCTGTGGTACGCCAGCCGCGAATGTTCTTCCAGCAGTGTATTCACATTCGTAGACTGCTTTTCACCGGACCCACGCCCCATCTGAAGCATGTCTCGAACAATGCGGTTGGCCCGTTCGCCGTGTTCCCGAATCCGGCGGAGATTATCCGTCAAATCACCGCCGATCTCACGGACGAGTTCGTTCTGCTCTTCATTCAGTGTTCCACCGTCCGACGGCAGTTCTTCCTGCAATTCCTCGAGCAGTTCTACCGATGACTCCGCGAAGTTTTTTACGAAATTCAACGGGTTCTGGATTTCATGCGCCACGCCCGCGGTCAGTTCTCCCAGGGCCGCCAGCTTTTCCCGCATCACGATCTGGTCCTGCGCGTGCTGAAGCTCAACCAGCGTTTTTTCCAGTTCGTCATTCTTGCCCCGGAGTTCCTCCGCGAGTTTTTCCACGAGGTTCAGTCGCTGCGCTTCGATCGAATGCAACCTGAATACTTCGAGGGCGGCGGCCATGTCCGCCATCTCGTCGCGGCCGTCAAGTTCAACTTTCTGCTTCAGATCGCCCCCTGCCATGCGCTGCATATGTTCCGACAGGAAGCCCAAACGCCGCAACAGGACTTTACCCACGAACAGCCATGCGATTAGCAGCGCACCAATCAGGCTGATGGCGTTCAGCACGAGGAGAAGCTGTCTTCCCACCTGGATTGTCCGTGTAGAGGCAACGGTCGCCTCCCGTGTGCTTGCCTGTGCCGAGTTTACGAGACTCTCCACTTCGGCGACCAATTCGACGGCGAGGTCACGGTTATTTTCGATCAGTGCGCGTTGTTGGGCTATCAGATACAGGTCCTCCGCGCGAATCTGGAAAATTTTGCCATCGCCTCCTCCCAGATCAAACAACTGGGCAAATACCGGTTCGAGTCTCTGGCGCAAAGGAGCCGTTCCCAGGCCTGCCAGACTCCTTTCCACACCGCCGACTGCCGATTCGAAACGTTCCAGCAAGGGCTCCAGTCTATCTGCGTCGGAGAGGTTGAAAACGTTGGAAAGGATGCGGGTGCTGACGGTTGCTTCGGTCTGTAGTTCGGCGAGATGCCTGTATTGCTGCAGTTCCAACTCGGAAAGGTATTCCGCACGCGGCGCTGCCGGTTCATCGATGTTCCTGTAACCCGTTGCCGTGTAAAACAACTGGTCGTCCAGGGCCGGGACGAGGATGCCGGTCAGTTCGAATTGCAGTTGCTCCAGCTCCTGGCGCAGGCGCTGGCTTTGCTCCTCGAGAATGAAGCGTCTGGCCACGGATTCCTCGATCATTCCGATGTTGGAGATGAGCGTATTGCCACTTTCTCCGATACGCTGAAATTGTTCATTTTCCATGCCGTGGCCCGTGAGCGCTTCCAGTCTTGCCGCGAAACTCCCGCGTTCTTCGGCGATACTTGCGGTTACGGCAGCGAATGCCTCGGGAGTTTCCGCGGCTGTCAGTCGTGGAGCGGCAGCCGCCAGCGTTCCACTCTGCTGCGCCACACCGAAAGCAGCGGCGATTCGCGGAACGGCCACTTCGTTCACCTCTCTCTGGGCTTCGCCGACCTGGTTGAAAGCGAACCACGCAACCATACTGGCCATCATGGTGAGCGCTACGGCTGTACCGATACCGAGATACAACTGCCCCGAGATACGGGAAGGGCCCTTGTCGTACAACCACAGGAGCCAATTCTTGATCATGGCATCACGTCCCGCAGGGTCTTGATCGGATGGTATCGTCCATCCGTTCCAATGACGGTGAGAAAGACCGCGTCGGAACCCTGGTTGTCGCCTTCACCGAATTCCAGGCGAAGTCCGCCCATGTTTATGGTTTCAGCCTCGTTCAGGCTGTCTATGAGACAGGTCCGTTTAACATCGGGTCCACAGCCCTCCAGCGCGGCAATCGCCAGACGGCCGGCGATGTATCCTTCGAAAGATACGAATCCGGGGATCGTCCTGGGCGCAAATGCGGAGAGGGCCCTTCGGTATTGCACGGCTATGGCAATGTCACCCGCCGCGGGGAAGGGAACCACCTGCGATACCAGGACACCCCGGCCATTGGAGCCCAGTTCCCGGGCCAGGGCGTTGCTGCCCACGAAGGATATCGTCGCGAAGACCGGATTGAATTCCACGCGCCGGGCCCATGCAATGAGCGTGGCAACCGGTTGATATGCGCCTATCACCACGACAGCATCCGGTTTACCTCTTTGCAGGTCCAGCAGGCCGGCTTTGATCGCCGTGGTATTCCTGGGATACACGCCGATCGCCACCGGCTCCAGGTTCCTGCGTTCCAGCGCTTGACGTACGCCTCGATAACCAACCCGTCCGAAGGAGTCGTTCTGATACATCACGCCGATTCGCGTGATCCCGAGGTCCCGCGACAGCCTGTCCACGATTTCCTCGGTTTCCTGGAAATAGGAAGCACGAAGATTGATGACTCCAGATTCCGTGTTGTCTCTTAAAAAAATCGCGCCGGTAAATGGCGCGATGTATGGTACGCCCGCCTGTGAGGTAATGGGAACGGCGGAGCGGGAAGTCGGTGTGCCGACAGCACCGATCAGTGCGAATACCTGCTCTTCCTCGATCAACTTCCGGGTATTCGCGATGGCGGCTTCCGGTTCGTAAGCGTCATCGAGGGTGATCAATTCAAGACGGCGTCCGTTCACGCCCCCCTTCCGGTTCACCTCCCGAAAGGCCGCCTCGATCCCGAGCTTCATGTTCCTGCCGAGTTCACTGGCCGGACCACTGAATGCTGCGGACTGACCGAAGAGAATGCGCTCGTCGGATACGCCGGGTTCTTCAACCTGGTCGGCGTTCACACCGCTGTTTTCCTGGGATAAAGCGGGAGAGAACGCCGTCACACAGAGGGCGAGTAATGTAACGACCGCCCAGTGGTCTCGCGTTCGCCTCATCCGTTGTCCTTCCGCTTGACGATCTTCAGTATGTTCTTGTTGTCTTCTCGACGGTAACTCAACTCATCCATCATGGTTCGAACGAGGTAGATGCCCAGACCGCCGATAGGTCGATCGTCAAGCCCGGACTCAAGATCGGGCTCCGGAGAGTCGGTAAGGGGATTAAAGGCCTGTCCTTCGTCTCTCAACTCGATCGTCAATTCGTCCGTATCCGAGTCCAGTATGATCTCGAATTCATGGTCAGGATTGTTGTCGTGCCCATGCGTGACGATGTTGACGCCCAGTTCCTCCAGGACCAGCTTGACCTGATACATCATGCCCGGCGGCCAGTCCTCCGCTTCGCCGAGTTCATCCACCGCATCGTAAATGCGATCCAACTGGTCGAGTTTCGTGGGCAGGCAAAGGGACAGTCTTCTGCTCATGGTCATCCCTAGTGCTGAGTGACGGTAACACAGGTAATATCGTCAGACTGCGGTGTCTCTCCTGCGAAGTCATGGACCGCCTTGAAAACGGCTTTGTTCGCTTCCTCTGAGGTTGCGGCGGGGGATTCCGAGAAAACCGCCTGCAGCCGATCCATGCCAAATTCTTCCCCATCGGCATTCATGGCTTCGGTAACACCGTCGGTATACAGCACAAGCAATTCGCCGGGCGAAAGCGTGACGGTCGACTGGCCGAAATCGACTCCGGGGAAGACTCCAAGGGCAATGCCGTCGGTTCCGGGGAGCAGTGTCGAACTGCCATCGGAATGTACAATCAGCGGTGGATTGTGTCCCCCGTTCGCGTAGTCTACCTGCCCGGTACCAGGGGTGTATACCGCGTAGAAGGTAGTGACGAACATGGCCGCTTCATTTTCTTCGGTAAGGAGATCATTTACTTCTTTCAATACGGCCCCTGGCGTCATGGCTCCGATCGCCGCGCCCTTGAGCAGGGTCCGGCTCGACATCATAAACAAAGCGGCGGGAACGCCCTTGTCGGAGACATCGGCGATCGCAAGTCCAATCCGTCCGCTGGGCAGCGCAAAAACATCGAAAAAATCCCCGCCAACCTCCCTTGCCGGTTCCATGTTCGCGAATATCTTACAGTGATCGGAATCGGGAAACTCGGTCGGCAGGATCGACTGCTGCATCTTGCTGGCCACGGTCAGTTCATTCTGCAGCCGGACCAGCTGGTCCCGGGATTTCAGTGCCTCACGCCATTCCTCCATGTTCTTCAGGGTACGTTCGATGGTAACCCGCAGGTCCTGGAAATCGATCGGTTTTGTAATGAAGTCGAAGGCGCCACGGTTCATCGCGGTACGGATATTCTTCATGTCCCCGTAGGCTGAGACCACCACGGCACGGATGTCGGGGGCTATGTTCGGTATCTGTGCCAGTAAGGTGAGGCCGTCCATCCTGGGCATGTTTATATCGGAGAGGACCATGTCGATATCGGGAACTTCGGTCAGGCGTTCAAGGGCTTCCACGCCATTCTGGGCAAAATACAGCGTGTACAGACCGGCGCGAACATCACGGCGCATTCTCTGCCGCATAAGGTGTTCGAGATCCGGTTCATCGTCCACTACGAGGATTTTATACGGTGTCTTCGTCATTTCACCCCCGGAATACGCCGAGTCCGATTGACGATTCACACTAAGAGCTGTCGAGTGGTAATTTCGCCGCGAAGCGAGAGGAAGGAAAGTTTGCTTTTACTGGCCGATCTTCTCCACCGCTTCCGCCTGGGAATCATGAATGGATATGATCTTGTCGAAGCCGCTGATTTCGAAGACTTCCCGGATCGGATCAGACAACGAGTACAGCGCGAACGCGGCATTCCGCTTCTGAAGCAATCTTGCAATCAGCAGGATGACTCTGAGTCCGGCGCTGCTGATATAGGACAACGCACCGAAATCAAGCAGCACCTTGCTGTCGTCTTCAGCGATGGCGCCGTTGAGCGCATCTTCAAACTCCCGTGCGTTGGCACCGTCAATTCGACCTTCAACCTTCGCAATCAGTACTTCGTTTGCTCGGTCGACACTGATCTCCATGAAACCAACCTCCTTTACATGTTTAGAAAACTGCCATTTTCGGCAAAATCAGCTTTATGTACTCCGTTAGACCTTTTAATGATGTTCAAACAACCGGTCGGGTCGCTGTCCGTATCAATTAGATCTTGCCTTTATCCTCTTATCCAGAGGCCAGAATCGGATGCAATGGTCCTCCAAAAGGCTCGCCCGGTTTCAATTCCTGGTCCCCTCCCGCGTCCCATCGGCCGTTGTAGTTCACGTAATCCGGAATGTAGATGACTGCCAGGGCTCTCCTGGGCAAAGACATACGGTTCGGCGTAGCGTAATGAAACGTACATCCGTGATGAAAGGTGACTCCACCGGCCTCCATATCCATCACGACCGGCTCTACCTCGACCTCGATATCTGTACCTTCGATGTCTTTTAATACGCTCGCGCCCTGCGTACTCAACGGCACGGGCGCCAATCGGCCGTATTTGTGCGATCCCGGTATGAACTGCATACATCCGTTTTCTACTGTCACATCGTCCACGGCTATCCATGCCGACAACGCCCCGACCTGTTCCATGGGCCAGTAAGGCGCATCCTGATGCCAGTTCGTTTCCTTGCTCTGTTCACCGCCTGGCTTGATCAGTCCATGGTCGTGGTATATGACCAGACGTTTGCATTCGGATATCTTCCGGGCAACTTCCGCCAATCGTGCGTCAAAGGAATACTTGCGGATAACCTCGTAGTCCACCCACAGGTTGACCATCTGGTTAAAGACGCGGTTGTAATCGTCGTCCGTCTCACGTCCACCGCCCAATACACGTGCTCTTTTTTCACTTACCGTTCTATTAAGCGCCTCTCCCAGTTCCGCTATTTCTTCTTTGGAGAAAAAACCCAGTATCTTGAGATAACCATTCTCCTGAAAGAACTCAACCTCTTCGGCGCCAATGTGATATGGATTCATATTTGCGACGGACCCGGGAAATTGAACGAATAAATCATATAAAGTCTAAGTCCATATAAATCAACAACAATAAACAATTCAGTGCAGCAACTCGCACAAATATAGTAATTTAACATCCGGTAAAGGATTTTCAACCTATTTTCAAGACTGAGGGTATCTCGCTGATAGCGGGTAGACCGGGCTTGGAAGGATATTTTGACGGGAAACAGGTAGCCGGAGTGATAGCCTTCAGACTGGTTTCCGAGAAAACTATGCGCCGAAGAGATTACGCGCCTTGTGGATGGCGCCGATCATGATATCGATCTCTTCGGAGGTGTTGTAGAAGTAGACGCTTGCCCTCGCCGTGGCGCCATAGGGCGTGCCGAGCCGCCGCATCAGGGGCTGTGCGCAGTGGTGGCCGGCACGAATGGCAACGCCCTGCCGGTCCAGCACGGTGGACAGGTCACTGGGATGCATGTCTTCCAGGTTGAAAGACACGGCGCCTCCCCGGCCCGGCGCGTGACCGTAGACCGTCAGTCCATCGATTTCCTCGAGCCGGTCGATCATGTGATCCGTCAGCGCCCTTTCGTGGGTGTGTATGTTTTTCATCCCGACAGCGGAGAGGTAGTCCACCACGACCCCGAAGACGATGGCGTGGGCGATGTTGGGGGTGCCCGCCTCGAATTTCTCCGGAATGTCCGCGCAGGTAAATCCGTCGAGACGGACCTCGTCTATCATCGAACCTCCGCCCATGTACGGATCCATCTCTTCCAGTAATTCTTCCCGGCCGTACAACCCGCCGATACCGGTCGGACCACACATCTTGTGACCGGAAAAGGCAAAAAAGTCGCAATTCAGCCGCTGCACGTCCACGGGCATGTGCGGCACGCTCTGCGCGGCGTCCACGAAGACCAACGCACCGACCTGCCGGGCCCGCTTCACGATGGCCTCGATGGGATTAACGGTCCCCAGTACATTCGACATATGCGCGACGGACACCATGCGCGTCTTTTCCGTAATTAACTCGGCCGCCTGGTCCATGTCGAGCGACCCGTCTTCACGAATGTCGAAATACCGGAGTACCGCCCCGGTTTCCTGAGAAAGCATCTGCCAGGGAACGATGTTGCTGTGATGCTCCATCACGGAAAGGACGATTTCGTCTCCCGCTTTTACGTTTTTCCGGCCCCACGCGCTGGCTACCAGGTTGATGCCCTCTGTTGTGTTGCGGACAAAGACCAGGTTTTGAGTCGGGACGTTGATGAATCGGGCGACCCGTTCGCGGGCATCTTCATAGGCGTTGGTCGCCTCTTCGCTGAGCGTGTGGAGTCCGCGGTGAACATTGGCGTTCAAGCGGGTATAATAGTCCTCCAACGCGTCGAGCACGACCCGCGGTTTCTGTGACGTGGCGCTGTTGTCCAGGTAGACCAGCGGCTTGCCGTGCACCAATCTGTCCAGAATAGGAAAATCTCCGCGGTACCGCATCGCGTGTTCGTCGGACCGCCGGACCGCTTCATCGAGCTTGCGTGGCGTTTCAACCAGTGTTTCTTCCATGATCCCTTATCCGTTAGATCTCAGTAGTCTATGCCCAGTTCGAGCTTGGCGTCTTCGGTCATCATGTCGATATGCCAAGTCGGTTCCCATACGATTTCGACCATCGCGTCCGTCACTTCGTCGACGGCCTTGACCTTGGTCTCCACCTCGGCGGGAAGCGACTGCGCCGCCGGACAATTCGGCGAAGTAAGCGTCATCTTGATGTTCGTCATACCGTCCTGCTGCACGTCGATTTCGTAGATGAGTCCCATTTCATAGATATTGACCGGAATCTCGGGATCGTAACACGTCTTTATTACGTCCACAATCTGCTCTTTTACGGCATCCGTATCCATCCATAACCCCTGTGCGAGTGAATGTTTCCGTTATCTTTCAGTCTGGTCCTGGGCTGCCGAAAGATCCCGGATAGTGGTTTCGAATAGCGTATCCAGCGTGGTTCTGACCGCGTCGATCCTGAGACGCCTGATCAGATCGGCCGCAAACCCGTAAGTGAGGAGATTGCATGCGCTGTCGTGGGACAGACCACGGGTTCGCAAGTAGAAAATCTGGTCTTCGTCGAGCTGTCCCACGGTGGCGCCGTGGGTACATTTCACCTGGTCCGCATAGATTTCCAGTTGCGGCTTGGTGTGTATCATGGCCTCAGGTGAAAGCATCAGGTTCTTGTTCAGTTGCTTGGCGTCCGTTTCCTGCGCGTCCTGGTGGACGAACACCTTGCCGTTAAACACTCCGCGAGACCGGCCTTCCAGTATTCCTTTGTATACTTCGTAACTGTCGCAGTTCGGCACGGCGTGATCGATGGCGGTGTGGTTGTCGACATGCTGGTTGCCGGTGGCCAGGAACAGTCCGTTCATGCGTACCACCGCGTGCTCGCCGGCGAGCATGGCGTTCGTGTCGTTGCGGGTCAGCGCAGCGCCCATGCTCATATTGAAAGTGGAGATGTGGCCGTTCCCTTCCAGGTGGAGTTGGGTGGTGGACAGGTGAGTGGCTCCGGCGCCTTCCCGGTTGATCCGGTAGTGGTCCACGTGACCGTCCCTTCCCACCGATATCTCTGTTACAGCGTTGGTCAGGTAAGCCTGATCCGTTATGCCGGAATAACTTTCGACCACCTTGAGGTTCGCGCCATCGCCTCCCACGATCAGCGTCCGCAGTTGCGTGGCGACCGGAGCTTCACCCCCGGCCGTGACGTAATGGACGTGTACCGGGGTATCCACGATAACGCCTCTGGGGACATGAACGAACAACCCGTCTTCGAACAGGGCCGTGTTTAACGCCGTCAGGCCGCTGCGTTCGACATCCGCATATTGGGCAAGGTACGGATGAACCAGCTCCGGATGTTCGTCAAGCGCGGCCGCAAGACTGCTCACCACGACACCTCGTGGCAATTCCGATACACGCGACAACGCGGGCGAATACACGCCGTTCACCATCACCAGCCTGTGCCAGTCGTTACTACCGAACTCGTACGGAGAGAGCGTGGTCTCATCCAGTTTCGATTCAACCGGCCCGTTAGGTCTGGTATGGTACGAGGTATCCGCGATCGCTCTCAGATCGGTATATACCCAGTCTTCCTTGAACGGGAAGGACATTTCACGGGCAACCGGCATCCCGAGTTCCGTGAAGTGCTTCATGGCGTCCGAACGAAGCCGGTGCAACCAGAGTGGTGCATCCTGGGACCTGATTCGGTCGAATGCCTCGTGAAAAGTGGCGTACCGGTTCGTAGATAGATTTCTTAAGGCTTCCGTCATTTCGTGTTCCCATTCTCCCTGGTTTGATTCAACCCGCGGCTTCCACTTCCTCGCGAATCCACTCGTAGCCCTTTGCTTCCAGTTCAAGGGCCAGGCCCTTCATGCCGGATTTTACGATTCGTCCCTGGTACATGACGTGTACGTGGTCCGGCACGACATAGTCCAGCAATCGCTGGTAGTGGGTGATGACGATCATCGCGTTATCCCCGTCACGCTGCTTATTGATACCGTGGGCCACGATTCTCATGGCGTCGATATCCAGCCCGGAATCCGTCTCGTCCAGTATGGAAAGCGTCGGCTCAAGTACGGCCATGTGAAAGATCTCGTTGCGTTTCTTTTCACCCCCGGAGAAGTCTTCGTTCACGGGCCGCCTGGCCAGTTCAGGATCCATGTCGACCTGTTTCATCTTCTCGTTCATCAACCGACGGAACGCGCCGGCGCTCATCTCCGGTTCCCCGCGATACTTCAAGCGTTCGTTCAGCGCCGCGCGTAAAAAGTAGGCGTTACTGACTCCGGGGATCTCGACGGGATACTGAAAGGCCAGAAACATGCCTTCGTTGGCCCGTTCCTCGGGGGTGAGTTCGAAGAGATCCTTGCCCTGGAAACGTACCGTGCCGCCTGTTTCACTATATTCCTCGTGACCTGCCAGGATCTTGCCCAGCGTGCTCTTTCCGGAGCCGTTGGGTCCCATGATTGCGTGGACCTCGCCCCTGTTTATGGTCAGGTCGATCCCGTTGATGATGTCCTGGTCCTTGATACCGCCGCGCAGATTCTTTATTTCTAGTAATGCCATGTTACGTACTTTCTCCTGTTGTAATTGGAAGGCGATTCCATTACCGCCCTGTCTGTGTTAACCCACGCTGCCTTCCAGGCTGATCCCCAGCAGTTTCTTCGCCTCCACGGCGAATTCCATCGGCAATTCCTGAAACACATCTTTGCAAAACCCGTTGATAATCATGGAAATAGCGTCTTCCGTTGAAATCCCCCGGGTCTTGCAGTAGAATAGCTGGTCTTCGCTGATACGGGCCGTGGATGCTTCATGTTCCACGTTTGCGGTGTTGTTACCCACGTCGATGTAGGGAAAGGTATGGGCCCCGCAGCGGTCGCCGAGGAGCATAGAGTCGCACTGAGTGTAGTTCCGGGCTCCGTCCGCCTTCTTCAGAACCTGGATCCGGCCCCGGTAGACATTCTGGCCATTTCCGGCCGAGATCCCCTTGGATACCACCGTGCTACGCGTGTTTTTCCCCACGTGGATCATCTTGGTTCCCGTATCGGCCGCCTGCTTGTTTCGGGTAAGCGCCACGGAATAGAACTCGCCGATCGAATGGTCGCCCTGGAGGATCACGCTCGGGTACTTCCAGGTAATAGCGGAACCCGTTTCCACCTGGGTCCAGGAGATCTTGGCGTTCTCCCCCTTGCAGATTCCCCGCTTGGTTACGAAATTATAAACGCCGCCCTTGCCCTCTTCATTTCCCGGATACCAGTTCTGCACCGTGGAATACTTGATCTGGGCGTCTTTCAGCGCGATCAGTTCCACGACCGCCGCGTGCAATTGGTTCTCGTCCCGCATGGGCGCGGTGCAGCCTTCCAGGTAACTGACGTAAGAACCCTCGTCGGCGATGATCAGCGTGCGCTCGAACTGGCCCGTTCCGGCCGTGTTGATGCGGAAGTAGGTGGACAGTTCCATGGGGCACCGGACACCGGGCGGTATGTAGCAGAACGACCCGTCGCTGAAGACGGCCGAGTTCAGTGTCGCGAAGTAGTTGTCCCGGTAGGGGACCACGGTACCCAGGTACTTCTCTACCAGGTCGGGATGCTCCTGGGCCGCCTCCGAGAAGGAACAGAAGATGATACCGAGTTCAGCCAGCTTATCCTTGAAGGTGGTGTGGACCGATACGCTGTCGAAAACCGCGTCGACGGCTACGCCGGCCAGCATCTTCTGCTCTTCCAGCGGTATACCCAGCTTGCTGTAGGTTTCCAGCAACTCCGGGTCCACCTCGTCGAGGCTGTTGTACTCCGGCGTGTTCTTGGGCGCGGCGTAGTACACGATGTCCTGGTAATCGACCGGTGGATAGGACATGTACTGCCAGTTGGGCTCTTTCATCTTGAGCCAGTGGCGGTACGCCTTCAGACGCCATTCCAGCAGAAACGCGGGCTCCTTTTTCTTGGCGGATATGAACCGGACGATATCCTCGCTGAGCCCCGGCGGCGCTGTTTCCATTTCGATATCGGTCACCCAGCCCTCTTTGTACTCCTGCTGGGCCAGGGTTTCAATGGCTTCCATTTCCTCTCCTTGAAACGTGGTAACTTCGCCAAACTATCGGCAGACTTAAACCTTGCTGCTTGTCGAATGTTCCCGCAATGTTTCCTGCGACACCTGGTTCATGACGTCGTAGACCCGGGTTTCCTCCTGGAGCAGGTCCATCAGCGTGATATGGTCGAGCACATTGGAAAGATACCGCGACAGCACCGTCCAGATCGGTCGGACCGCGCAGGCGTTCAGGTGTACACAAGCTTCCATTTGCCCGGAGAAATGATCACACATGTGACTGTCCGGGCTGGTAAGCACCACCTCGTCATCCGTGCCAAGGGCCCGCATGATTTCGCCCAGCGTGATGGTTCGCGGTTCCCGTGCCAGCGCGTAGCCGCCTTTTATGCCCCTTTCGCTTCGCACCAGGTCCGCCCGCCGGAGAATCATCAACAGCTTGGATACGTAGTCGACGGAAAGCCCCTCCGACTCGGCGATCTGCCGACCGGTAACCGGGCCATGCGAAAAATGTTGGGCCAGTTGCAGAATACACCGAAGTCCGTATTCTTCCTGGGCGGTTACTTTCATACGAGCATCTCCTTTTTACACCTCTTTTGCCTATGTGAATATAACAAACCTGACTTTTATGTCAAGTATTAAATAAACCTGGTCAGGATCGGTCAATCCGGTTCCTTGCGGGTCGACACGGTGCCACTTCCGGCCGCCGTCGACCGGATCGGTTTACGGGTTTCGCAGCGCTTGACACCAGGAAGTTCAGATCGTACAGTCCATTCAGATATCGTACATGCGACGATCATGGAGCACTTACTTCAGGAGTCTGCGATGCCGAAGTCCTGCGATGTACGCCTGCTTCCCGGCACGGTGATGGTCGACGCCGTAGTCGGACAAGGCTATTTTCCGGTCATAACCTGCCTGGGCGGAAGCGAGTTGCTCCTGGCATACCGTGGTGGCGCCGCCCACATGGGCCTGGGCGGTCGTTTGGACACGGGCCGCTCGGTCGACGGCGGCCTGACCTGGTCTTCACCGGCCACGGTGGCTGACAGCGAACGGGATGACCGAAACCCGGCCGTGGGCATTGCCCCGGACGGAACGCTGGTTCTCGCCTACCACTGGCAGGGTTCCTACGATGACGCGGGTGCCTGGAAACCGGAACTGGGCAAGGCCGACACCCGGATCGTCTTCTCCACAGACGGCGGTCACACCTGGAACGACGACGAACTCATCGATTACACCCCGATCAACGGGGCTTCTCCGTTCGGGAAGATGTTCTCGGCCGACGGCGTTTTACACATGCTGATCTATGGCGGTTCGCCGGTATGTAAACCAGGCGCCGAAACCGTCCGGGTGGGCAACGCATCGACACCGACGTACATCCTCCGGTCCAGGGACCATGGACGTTCCTGGGGAGATCCGATCCTGGTGGCGCTGGGGCTGAACGAATCGGACGTGGCCCTCCTTCCCGACGGCCGCTGGCTGTTCGTCGCCCGTTCTGAGGACCGGGATGAACAGGCGATTTATTCCTGCGTATCGGATGACCTGGGATACACCTGGCGAATGATCGGACGGGTCACGGAAGCGAAGGAGCATCCGCCGGATATCACCCTGTTATCCAATGGATGGCTGCTGTTGCTCTTCGGCCGGCGAGTTCCTCCCTTTGGTGTGCAGGGCATGATCAGCCGGGACGGAGGGATGACCTGGGACGAAGGGAGACTCGTGCTGGACGATTCGCTGCCCGGAGCCGACATAGGCTATCCCTCCACCGCGCGGCTCGACAACGGACGGTTGGTTACCGCCTACTACACCGCGGGAACAAGTGAACGACAGTGGGAGATGTTTCGAGCGGCGGACGTCGCCTGCAAGGTCGTTTCGTTTGACGAATCCACCTTGATTGACCACTGGAATAAAAACGCGTAACTAACTGCCCGAGGGCCAGTTAGTTCATTGGAGGAACCGTGCGCCTGGTAGATGCCGGCGAGATTTACGACGCCCAAACGATACCGGATCACCGCAGGAACTGCGCCTTCACGACCATCAACCGGTTGCACGACAGTACGATACTAGTATCGGGCCGATGGGGATCGGCGCGCGATTCCGTGGATGGCCACGCGTGCATCTACGCCACATCGGATTCCGGCCGTACCTGGAGTCTCCGGTACGACGGTTTCGGAAAGGGAACGTGGGACGGCACGCCGGGCGAAATCAAGGGGCTGACGAGCACGGAGCTGACTCCTGGCAGACTCACCGCCACAGCACTGTGGGTCGACCGTTCCAACCCTGATCTGCCCTTCATCCATCCGGAGACGCAGGGCCTGCTCCCCATGCGAATCATGCACGTCGATTCGGAGGACGGCGGTGTCACGTGGAGCCGGCCGCGCAGGATGGATACGACCCCCCACCTGGCCGCCTCACCCTGTTCGTTTCATGTCATCCAATTGCCCGATGGCGTCCTGGTGCAACCCTATGAACAGTGGAAGGAGTATACCGATTCGTCACCCGGCAGGCCCGCGGCAAGGCTGCGTTTTTCCCATGACGGCGGCCGTACCTGGCCGGAATTCGTCACCGTGGCCCGGCACCCGGACAATACGTTGGCCTACTGGGATCAGCGATTGTCCGTCCACTCCGGCGACGGCCGACTCGCCGCCATGTTCTGGACCCATGATTTCAACCAGGGCGTCGACATCGACATCCATATCGCCCACGGCGCGCCGGATGGACGCGAGTGGACCATCCCGCAGGGTACGGGTCTTCCCGGACAGCACTGCCAGCCCCTGTCCCTGGGCGGCGAACGTCTGCTGGCCGCCTACCCGCGACGCCGGGACCCCCCGGGCATCGTACTGTCCATTAGCGAGGATTTCGGTGTGACGTGGGACCGCGAGCGAGATTTCCTGGTGTACGACAGTACTACCGGCACCGAATCGGGCGCGCGCGGAAACCGTTCGCAGTCCGAACTCTGGGGAGACATGGAACGCTGGCGCTTCGGACATCCCAGGATGGTGCGTTTGCAGGACAACGAGGTATTCGTCGTCTATTATGCTGGGAATGATTCCGTCAAGACTGCACGGTGGGCAAGGGTGCGCGTCTGATCCTCATAACGTATCCACAATACCGCGCACTTCTGAACAGAACCGGTTACCGGCCGTAAACGGTCTGGATCATCGCGCGTATGTAGCCGTTCGCATAGGCACGTCCTGCCCATCCCGCCTTCGCCTGGGGGAAACCGGGGGTGTGATCCATGCCGAATGGACCGCTGTACCCGTTGTCCCTGTACGTCTCCATGGCCCGCCGCATGTCCACCTCCCCTTCGTCGATGAAGACCTCGGCGAACCGCGGTAACTGTCCCCTGACGTTGCGGAAATGGACCAGGGCAATCTTGTTCCGGGAAGCCATCTCGGAGATAACGTCATAGACTCCTTGAGGACCCTTCAGTTCAGTCATACAGCCCTGGCAGAAAAGCATACGGTGGTTATCGCTGGGTACCGCGTCGAAGATGCGCCGGAACTGCTCCACCGTGGAACAGATCTGCGCGACGCCACCCAGGGGTTCGGGTATGGGCGGATCGTCGGGATGCAGCGCCAGGGTGACTCCGGCCTTTTCCGCCGCCGGGACCACGGCATGCAGAAAGGTGACCATGTTCTCCCACATAACGGATTCAGATACCGCTGGATCGTGCGGCTGTGGCCGTTGCCGATCGAATTCGGCATAATCGAACGTGCTGTACACCGCGCCGCCGCGGCCGATGTCGGACGTCGTGCGAAAGTTGCCCTTCGGTTTGAAGTTCCACGCAAGCGCCGGAATCCCTGCCTTTCCGACGCATTCAATCAGACGGACAAAGATATCCAGATGTTCGTTCTGGTCCGGCGTGGCCAGGGTGATTTCGTCCCCTACCGGCATGAAGACCGTCTGCAGCCTCAGGCCGTGCGACTCGGTTTTTTCCCGGGCCTGTTCGAAGTATGCCGTGCTGTCATTGCCCGCCCTCACGACCCGTTCCGCTTCGACCGCGCCCCTGGTCCTTAGATCCAGCTGGATCATATCCACGCTGACCGCTTGGTAGAAACTCAGTGTCTCGTCGTTGAAATCGGACCAGTTTACGACATCGTGAAGGTACATATACGTCCCCCGATCCCGGGTTATTCACAGGACGCGGCAATCGATGCGACCCTGCATACGGAAATTGCGGCTTTGGTGATAAGATAGACCTGGCGGGAGTCACTGCAATCCGAAAATGGAAAAGTCCGTGCGCAATCCATATTGGCCTAACGGATAGCGCCAGTACGCATTATAATCGAGAAAGCCGAAACCTGCGAAGTCCACGGCCGGCGTGTGCGGCAGAATCCATCAATCCTTCTCACTCTACAATCGGCAGGCTGGCTGCAACAGGAGCATTTCCATGACGGATCGTAATCTGAAACAGCGCATTGGCGCGGGTGAACAGATCATCGGAGCCAATGTCGGCATGACCCATACGCTGGACCAGTTGAAGAAGGTGATGGAATCGGGGAAATTCGACTTTCTTTGGGTGGATGGACAACACAGCGCTTTCAGCGAGGACCGCCTCGAGGAATTCTGTGACAGGGCGGATACGCTGGACGCCGACGTCGTATTCCGAATCAAGCATACCTATCACAGCTACCTGGTCGGCAACCTGCTCGATCTCGGTCCGACCGGAATCGAAGTGCCCCAGGTCGAAACCGAATCAACGGTTGAGGAGGCGGTCGACTTCTTCTACTACCCCCAGGAGGGAATGCGGAGCTGGGGAGGCGGGGGGCGGCGCAAAGTAGGAGAAATCGGTGGTGACCGGCTGCAGTACGCTGAATGGTGGAACAACTACGGCGTGCTCATGATACAACTCGAGTCCATTCCCGCGGTGACCGGAGCCCGCAACCTGGCCGGACCTGGGGTGGACTGCCTGTCCTTCGGCCCGAATGACCTGATGTACAGCATCGAGGCCCATCCGAACCACCCCTTCCAACACGTGGACGACTGCGTACAACACGTGGTTGAACAGCTCAGGGATTCGGATACACAGGTCTGTTTTCGAAATTACTCGCCGGGGACGCGCCAACAGTATGAAGATATGGGTGTAACGGTATTTCTGGAGAATCCTGTACTGTAAGAGGCTGTCACGGCCTACGCTATCGCTTGATGGCATGCTTCGGTTCGATCACTGCCAGAAATCCAGTGACTGGGCTTTGTACATCTCGGCGAATCCCGCCTGTGATATACGAAATCGCATACCTGTCGATGTCCTGCTGTTTCGTTACCTATAAAACAAGCCCCCGGCAGTATGAACCGCCAGGGGCCTGACCTTGTGTACCTTCGGAATTGCCAGCAGCCTAACCTTGCTGCGATCCTCCGAGGACATCCTCCAGCTCGTTGATGAATACTTCGAGTTCGTCGGGCTTGCCGATGGTGACCCGCAGGTGGTTGGCCAGCAGATCGATTTCACGGGTCCGGTACCCCATACCGGCACGTACCATCACGCCGCGCTTACGAAGTTCCCCGGACATCCGGCCGCTGTTCCGCTTCACGTCCACGATCATGAAATTCCCGTCGCTCGGTGTATACGCCAGCCCCATCCGATCAAATTCGCCGGACAGGTAATCCTTGCCGTCGTTCACTATCTTTTTCGTTCGGGCAACGAACTCGTGATCGTCGAGGGCCGCAAGTGCCGCGTGCATCCCCAGCGTGCTCAGTCCACCGCCGAAAAAGCCCTGGGTGAGCATCAGCGTATCCATCATGCGCTGGCTACCGATCGCGTACCCGATGCGCATGCCGGCCAGTCCGAAAATCTTGGAAAATGTACGGGCGACGACCACGTTCTCCCGTTCAAGGGCGAGTTTCACGGCATCCTGGTAGTTGGGATCGCGAACGAAATGGATATAGGCTTCGTCGATGAGCAGAATGGCCTGTGAAGGTACGGCGTCCACGAAAGACACGAGTTGATCATACGGGACCAGCGTACCGGTGGGATTGTTGGGATTGGTAATGGTGATAAGCTTCGTCTTAGGTGTAATGGCCGCCTTCATGGCGTCCAGGTCGTGGACGAAATCACCCGTGGTCGGTACACGGACGACCGTGACATCCTTTCCAGTCCTCTGGAAATTCTGGAAGGCTCGGGAAACCGAGCCGTATCCCGGAATGGCCTCGATGCACTCTCCGCCATCGCCAGCGGCGATGACGGCCAGTGCCTGCAGAATGGGACCGGAACCGGGAGTCACCATGACCCGGTTTATTTCCCGGAATCGCATGAAGGACCGCATGTCGCCGAAATCCAGCTTGAATTCCTCGTCTCCCAGCGTCCCGTGCTCCTGGTTAAGACGGATGGGAAGGTCGATTCCGAAATCGTACCGGTTGATCTTGTGAAGATTCTCGGCGATGGCCGCGAGGGCGCGGGGTGAGGCACCGAGGGGATTTTCGTTCGCCCCGATGTTGACCTGGCCTGGTTCTACGCCATATCCGCTGACGTCGCCTGCCTTCTTACCCGTAGCCATCGCCTGCGCGACATCCCATGCAGAACTCGAGGCCAGGGCGCCGGCGCCCAGCAGTGCGCCTTTCATGAAGCGACGCCTCGTAAATCCGTTCTTCAGTACACTCCCGAAACCCATGGTATGAACCTCCAATGAATGGTTGCTGTAGAAACAGTGATGATTACAACGGGTTACCTGATATTGAGCCTTGCCATCTGACTGACGATATAGTCTGCGCAGCGGAATGCCAGTGCCTGAATCGTCAGGGTCGGGTTGCTCTTCCCGCTGGTAACGAATGACGATCCGTCCACGATGAACAGGTTGTCCACGTCGTGGGCCTGGTTGAACTTGTTTACAACCGACGACGCCGGATCGTTGCCCATTCGACACGTACCCATAAGATGGGCGTCGCCGTGTGGCACGAAATTCGGAGAGGCCACGACTCCGTGGGCCCCGGCGGCATCGAGCAGTTCCCGTGACCGTTCCCGAAAAAAGTCGCCCAGTTTAAATTCGTTCGGATGCACATCGTAGGTCACGCGCGGAACGGGCAGGCCCCACTTGTCGTTTAAGTCCGGGTCCAGGTCGATCATGTTGGACTCCTGGGACATGGATTGCATGCTGGTCAGGCCCACCATGTATCGGGTGTAATTGTCCATGATCCATTTCTTGCGCCTTGCGCCCCACCGTCTGAGCCGGGGCATGTTCAGATTGGCGAAGGAAATGGTTTCACCGTCACCTCGAGGTTCGAGCACGCCTCCGCCAAAGAAACCGTACTTGTCCGGATCCGGGTCGTAGAAATCCTGGATAATTCGGGAATCCATGACTCCCTTGTATTCGTTGAGATCCTTTTCGAAGAATCCTCGCGCGGACTGGTAGTAGTTGAACATCAGGTGCTTGCCCACCTTGCCGCTGCTGTTGGCCAGTCCGTCCGGGAAGAGGTTGGATTTCGACATGAGCAGCAGGCGCGGGGTATGGATGCCGTTGCAACATACGATCACCGCGCGCGCTTCCAACCGGTGTTCGCGCATCTCCTTGTCGAGGTAGATGACGCCCTCGGCCCTGCCATCCTCGTCGACGAGGATTTCCCTGACGCAGGAATCGGCGCGCACCTGGCAGTTGCCCGTTTGCAGCGCCTGGGGAATCATCGTGACCAACATGCTGGAACGGGCGCCGATGGTACATACGTAGCTTTCGCAGAAACCGCAGTTCATTACCGGCGGCCGTCCGCCGTATTCCTTCGAATTGATGGCCAGGGGCGCCGGATAGGAATGCCATCCAAGTTTCTGCGCCGCCATGTCGGCCAGCGCGCCTGAACTGGTCCTCGGCACCGGCGGCATCGGATAGGGCCGACGGCGGGGCGCATCGAAGGGGTTGGCGCCGGCGAGTCCTGAAATGCCGATTTCGTATTCGGCCTTTTCGTAGTAGTGTTCGAGATCCCAGTAGTCTATGGGCCAGTCCTGTACGTCCGCACCGTCCAGGTCGCCGAAAAGACTTCGCTCCTTGAAATCGTTTTCATGAAGCCGCCACGAAATACCCGTATAGTGGAGCGTGCTGCCCCCCACCGTGCTCTGCATGTGTATCCCGTGATCCGTTACAGCTTCCTCGCTGGCCGTCTGGCGATAGGTATTGGGTTGATCATGGCGATAGATGTTGGGATGGTCATGCTCATTGGTGCTTGGATGCATGGCCATGAGTTCGTCCTGGTCGAAGTGTCGCGTCTTCTGGAAGGCCCCCATTTCCATGGCGACCACCTTCAGGCCCTGCGTGCTCAGTTCCTTGGCAAGGACCGCGCCGGCGGCGCCGGTACCGATGATGATAACGTCGGGACGTCGGATTTCGGGATTGGGAAGAGACATGCGGGCTCCGGAACTATTCCTGGCCGATGATTCGACTCATCATGGGCCCGTCGTAGGGCTTCCATTCGGGATATTCGATTTCCGGAATGGTCATATCGAATTCGCTGAAGGGGGGATCGTATCCGAAGGCTGCACGGCCGGGAAAACGGATCAGTTTCCATCCGGTCTCACGGTAGTTGCCGCCGTGCGAAGGATCGCAGAACATGCCTTCCATGGTATGGGTGATCACCATGCGCAGGAAGTCCCGCGCCCCCATGGGAGCATCCTGCGGCCAGGCACTCGGGGACCTGGGACGATCAATACCCATGAGCGCCCTGCGTCTGCTCCTGGTGTCCAGATCGACGAAATTTGATTTCAAAGAATTCTGACAGTACCTGTCGAAAGCTGCCAGACCGTTTACGTAGGATTCCTTGAAGTCGGCCCGGTGGGCGTCGAGTGCGAGGTCGATATATACAATCACACGGGCTTCCGCCGCCCCGGGACCGGTATCGTCCGACGGCATGATCATCTGGGTCAGGGCATCCACGGTACGTCCCTGGTGGGCGTCCAGGTTCTCCCAGGTATACGCAAGGGGAGTTGCTTCCTGCGCATCGAGTACACCGGTTCGGGTAAGTACGCCCAACGTGACCACGCCTCCGGTCGCCCGGGCAGTACTGGAGAGAAATGAACGGCGCGAAAGTCGCTTTGATGCCATGTAACCGGACTCCGGATTCTACTGCATACGAGGTTCGACCATTTATCAGGTTCGTATACACGTATAGGTTTGTTTTCTTCAATCTTTCCCTACCAAAATACACCTCGATATCGGTGTCTGACAAACGATTTCGTAAGGGATGTTCCAGACGGGCAAAGGGGTTGACGGCTATATCTGGCATGCTGTATTTATAAAGCATGGACTTACTTAAACCACCAGCGTTGAAATCCGGTGATACGATCGGGATAATCGCACCGGCCAGTCACTCCGCTTTCGCAAGCGCCCTGCAAAATGGCCGGCGTTCATTGGAAGCCCTTGGATTCCGCACGGTAACCGCACCTCATCTAACGGATCGGCATGGGTTTCTGGCCGGCAGGGACGCCGATCGCCTCGCTGACCTCGAGGACATGTTCGCGACCCCGGAAATCGACGGTATCATCTGCCTGCGCGGAGGATATGGTTCGGGCCGAATGCTGCCGGAGATGGACTTTGAATCCATTCGCGCTCATCCCAAGGTGTTTGTCGGCTACAGCGACATCACGGCCCTGCACGCCGCAATCCTCCGGAACGCGGGGCTGGTCACCTTCTGGGGACCGATGGTATCATCTGATATGAGTCCGGACTTCCATCCGTACAACCGTGAATACTTTTTGAAGGCGGTTGCGAAGCGGGATCCAATCAGGTGTGTAACACACCCCGACGACATGCCCCCGGTGCAGACCATTCGCGGTGGAAGGGCCAGTGGAACGCTGATCGGAGGCACGCTTTCGTTGCTGGCCGCAGCGGTGGGAACGCCATATGAATACGAATACGAGGGTGCCATCCTGTTTTTTGAGGACGTGGGTGAAGAACCCCATCGGATCGACCGGATGTTGACGCAACTGCTGCAGGCGGGCAAACTGGACCGCGTCTCCGGAATCGTGATCGGAGAATGCGCCGGATGCGGCAGCGCACCGAACAATCCCGCATTTCCCTATGGCAATTTTAGTATCGAAGAGGTGTTTTTAGATCGCCTGCAACCTCTTGCGTTCCTGTTATTTACGGCCTTGGCATCGGTCATGGCACGTACAAGGCGACGCTGCCCCTGGGCGTGCAGGCCACGCTGGACGGGGATACCCACAGTCTCACCATAGACGAATCAGGCGTCAGGTAATTACATAAGGTTTGTTTTCGGTTGTTTCGTTGCAGTCTCGTACTTCCATTTAAGAGAAACCCGGTATGGGCAGTCACATTCTGCTGGATGTACCCTTGCCGCCTTCCGTACTGGATCTATTTGATTCCGGGGACGAATTTCATCTGCTCGACGATTCTGGCGGTTGGGGATGATCGGTGGCGCCTGATCGACGCGTATCTTACCTACGCCCATCCTCCCACGGACGGCGAGGTCATGGACAGAATGCCCCGGCTTAAGGTCATCAGCAACTTCGGGGTCGGCGTCGATCACATCGACACGAAGGCGGCCCGGCAGCGTGGTATACCCGTCGGCAATACCCCGAACCTGCTGGACGGCGCTACGGCGGACATGACCTTTACGCTCCTGATGGCAGTGGCGAGGCGTGTTGTCGTCGGCGACCGGTTCGCCCGCAGCCCGGAGTTTACCCATTACGACCCCAGCATTTTGCACGGATACGAAGTGCATGGCAGCACCATCGGCATCATTGGCATGGGCAGCATAGGCAAGCAAGTCGCCCAGAGGGCCAAAGGTTTCGATATGGATATCGTCTATCACAATCGCAAACCGGACCCTGATGATCACCGCTACCATGCCCGGTATGTAACGTTGGAATCGCTGCTCGAGGTCTCGGATTTCGTGACGTTGAACTGTCCGCTTACCGATGAAACCAGGGAACTGATCAACGAATCCGCACTGAAGCGTATGAAGAAAACAGCTATCCTGATCAACCTGTCACGGGGCGGCGTGGTGGACCATGATGCCCTGTTCAATGCCCTGAGCAATGACTGGATCGCCGCGGCGGCCCTGGACGTCACCGAACCCGAACCCCTGCCGCGGGATCATCCCCTGCTCAAGCTGGACAACCTGGTCATCGCACCCCACCTGGGCAGCGCGACCACACGAACGCGCCATGCGATGGCCCGTCGAACGGTGGACAATCTCAAGGCCGGACTTGCCGGCCGATCCCTGCCCAGCAGCGTCGTCTGAGGTTGGGTTCGATATAATGCTGAGCCAAAAGCAGAAACAGTTCTTCGATGATTTCGGTTTTCTCACCCTGCCCGGCCTCATGGGGGTCGAAGTACCGTGGATCATCGACGAATTCGAAAGGGTGTTCGCCGGGGCCGGATTACAGCATGACGGGACCTCCCGGACAAGCCTGGCCACGTTTATAGAACGCAGTGACCGTCTGTGTTCCCTTCTGGATATTCCAAAGGTCAACGGACTGCTCGGGGATCTTCTTGGCGAGGACTACAATTATCTCGGCAGCGGAGGTGAACTGTACGTCGGAGACGGCCTGTGGCATCCGGACTGTCATGTCGCACCGGTACTCCAGGTAAAGTGGGCGATGTATCTGGATCCGCTCACACCGGAGACCGGGGCCCTCAGACTCGTACCGCGTTCCCATCTGCAGGGGTGGGAGGGCAATCTCGATACCCAGGCGCTATGGGGCATCGAGATGGAAGAGGTACCCTGTGCGGTGATGGACAACCAGCCCGGCGACGTGATCGTGTTCAATCTGAAGACCCTGCATAACGCGCTCGGCGGTGGAAACCGCAGGCGTATGCTGAACATCCTGGCCTGTTCACCGTGCCGCACGGGAACCGAAATGGATTTTCTCAGGAGCAGGCTCCCGGCACATCGGGACAGACTGAGATGGGACCTTATGCGCGAAACGGCGACACCGGAGCGCATGCGACACCTGGATCAACCATGGCAGATACTGGCGTAAAGGGAATCGACAAAAATCTGACCCGGTACGGAGACACGGAGTTCAGCCGCTACATGCGGAGGGCTTTCCTGGCTTCCGCGGGTTACGACGGCGAAGATCTGAACCGGCCTATTATCGGAATCGCGGATACGTCCTCGGATTACACAACCTGTCACCGGGACATGCCCGCGATGGTCGAGAGCGTCAAACGGGGGGTGACCCAGGCCGGTGGACTCGCCCTGGTCTTTCCTACGATCTCGCTGGCCGAAACACAGCTTTCGCCCACTTCCATGTTGTTCCGAAACCTGATGGCCATGGGCACGGAAGAAATGATCCGGTCACAACCGATGGACGGCGTCGTGTTGCTGGGAGGCTGCGACAAGACGGTGCCGGCCCAGTTAATGGCCGCCGTCTCAGCTGGCGTTCCCGCGATGTCGCTGGTTACCGGGGCCATGCGCACGGGCAGCTGGCACGGCGATCGCCTCGGCGCATGCACGGATTGCCGTCGGAACTGGCTGCGGTACCGGGCCGGTGAGATCGACCAGGATGAAATCGGTGAAATCGAACAGGCACTGTGTCCGACGGGCGGAACGTGCATGGTGATGGGTACGGCCTCCACCATGGCCTGCCTGACCGCTACGCTGGGACTGATGCTGCCAGATGGAGCCACCCCGCTGTCGGGATCGGCGGATCGACTCCGGCAGTCGGTGCTGACGGGAAGGCGCATCGTCGACCTGGCTCGAAACAACGAAGCTCCCCAGGGATTCCTGACACCCGCTTCGTTCAACAACGCGGCGATCGTGCTCGCCGCGCTGGGCGGTTCTACCAACGCCGTGATCCATCTCATCGCCATTGCCCGGCGCGCGGGCGTCACACTCACGTTGGAAGACATCCACGAAGCGGCGCGGCAAACGCCCGTGCTGGTCGACTGCAAACCGGTGGGTACGGGTTACATGGAGGACTTTCACAAGTCGGGCGGCCTTCCCACGTTATGGAAGGCCCTGGAAGACCGGTTGGACCTGGATGCGGGGAACGTGAACGGCATGCCACTCGGGCAGATCCTGAAGAACACGCCTCCTCCGGCCGACTGGCAGGATACCATCGGCACGCTGGATGCGCCGATCGGTCCCCCCGGCGCGCTGGTCGTATTGCGCGGAACCCTGGCGCCCGACGGCGCGCTGATCAAACGGGCCGCGGCCACTTCCGAACGGCAACGCCACCGGGGACCGGCCGCCGTTTTCGAATCGCCCGACGACGTGGCGGCGCGCATCGACGATCCGAAACTGGGATTAACGCCCGATCACGTACTCGTCATGCGTAATGCAGGTCCGGTTGCCATGGGCATGCCGGAAGCCGGTTCGCTGCCCATCCCTGCCTACCTGGCGCGACAAGGTGTCGTGGACATGGTGCGCGTCTCGGATGCGCGGATGAGCGGCACGGCTTACGGCACCGTAGTACTTCACTGCTGCCCGGAAGCCGCTGTCGGCGGACCGCTGGCGCTCGTGAGGGATGGCGACGTAATCGAACTGGACGTGGAGCACAGGCGGCTGGAACTATGCGTGGATGAGGAAGAACTGGCACGACGGAAAACCGAACACGTGCCCCCCGCGCCGCCCGACAGGGGCTGGCGCAAACTGTACGCGAAACACGTTTTGCCGGCCCACCTGGGCGCCGACCTGGATTTCCTGTAAAAGGGACCTGATTGCCGCCGGTGTATTGTTCACACCCGTAAACCAAACGAAAAGGATATGGCAATGACGGACAAACGCCTGGATCTGGAACTACGCCACCAGGAACTGGTGCGCGATAACGGCTATGCCGTATGGAACACGATCACGGCGGAAACGGACTGGGATCCCGCGCGGACCGCGCTTGTGCTTTGCGATATCTGGGATTCCCACTGGTGCCGGGGCGCGGTCGAAAGATTGAACGCGCTGACCCCGCAGATGAACGAGGTAGCAGCCGCCTGCCGGTCCCGCGGTGTCCTGGTCGTTCACGCCCCGTCCGATACCCTGGATTTCTACAGGGATTCGCCGGTAAGGCAGAGAACCGAATCCGTGCCGGCCGTGGATACGCCGCCCGATCGCGACCTCCCGGATCCCCCGCTGCCCGTGGATTCATCCGACGAAGGAGCAGACACGGGCGAAACGGAAACCTATAGCGCATGGTCCCGGCAGCATCCGGACATCGTCATCGACCATGACAAGGACCTCATGTCCGACAACGGCAAGCAGATCTATGGCTGTTTCCAGCACTATGGAATCCGGAACATGCTGATAATGGGCGTCCACACGAACATGTGCATTCTTCACCGCTCCTTCGGCATAAAACAAATGGTTCGGTGGGGCGTTCCCGTAGCGCTGGTGCGCGATCTGACCGATATCATGTACAATCCCGCGATGCCGCCTTACGTCAGCCATGAAGACGGCACGCGTCTCGTGGTTTCCTTCATCGAGAAACACTGGTGCCCCACGGTGCACAGTTCGGATCTTCTGAAGTGACCATGCCGATAAGCAAGTGCCGTGGCCATACGGATGCGTACCTGTCCATTCGGGCCGGTTTCGAGGTGGAGCGATGAAGCGAACGCTGGACGTGCTGTCCGTGGGGGACGGAAATCTCGACGTCTGGATGCGGGTTCCGCGCCATCCGGAACGGCACCGGGGAGATGAACGGGCAACCGGCGTAGTCGGAGATGCCTGTCAAATCGGACCCGGGGGAGCAGCGGCCAACGTGGCCCTCGGCGTTGCCCGGCTCGGCGCGCGCGCGGCTTTCGTCGGCGCGGTAGGCGATGATGCGCCTGGCGTGCAGTTCACGGATTGCATGCGGTCAGCCGGGGTAGATATATCCCATCTCCATGTTATGGAAGGACAGGCAACCTCCCTGGCCTGCATGTTCGAGACCCCGGATAGCGAGTACGAATTCTACGTATGTCCTGGCTCAAGGACCATTCCTTCCTTCTGCCTGGCGGACGAATACGTACGGTCTTCCCGCATCCTCTATCTGACCGGGCATGTGCTGACAGAGGACGAATCGACCTGTCATACCATGCTCCACGCGATGGCTGTCGCGCGCGAGGCTGACGTGACCGTAGCCTTTGACCCGGGCAAGTACTGGCTCAATCCCAGACTGGAATCCCGCGTACACGAGGCCTTAAAACAGACGGATATTGTCCTGCCTAACCAACTGGAAGCGGAGCAGCTCACCGGAAGGCAAACCCCGCACGATGCGGTCCAGGAACTGCTTGAGGTCGGAATCGGGATTGTGGCCGTGACGATGGGTGAACGCGGATGCCTGGTGGCGACCAGGGATCGCGTAGTTGAACAGCCTGCATTCCACTCGAATACCGTGTTCGCTGTAGGTGCGGGGGATGCGTTTGCCAGCGGCCTGCTGTACAGTTACCTTGCGAAAGGGACCCTGGAGGAAATGGCGGCCTTTGCGAATGCAACGGCGGCTATCAAGATCGGCACGCCCGGCGCCGCGGAGGGATTGCCTGATTCGGACGAAATAGAAGCGTTTCTGAAGGGAAAAGACCTGTAGGAAGTTAACGTGAAGGGTACTACTTTCTGCTGCCGGAATAGAAAGGCTGTTTCACCACCTCAGCGGCAATGTGTTTCCCTCTTATTTCGACGGCCAATCCGGTGCCGGGCTCCGACAGGTCGACCGGCACGAACCCGGTCCCGATCCCGTAGCCCAGCGTGGGGGAAATCGCCCCGCTGACGACCTGGCCCACAGGGTGCTGTTCGTGGAGTATCTCATAACCCTGCCTGGGTATCCCGCGTTCCAGCAACCTCAGTCCGACCAGTTTCCGCTTCACGCCTTCACGCCTGATACGCACGAGCGCGTCCCGCCCGATAAATCCTGATTTCTTCAATTTGACCGTCCAGCCGAGCCCGGCCTCGATCGGATTGATCGATTCGTCGATTTCGTGTCCGTACAGTGCGAGACCGGCTTCCAATCGCAGGGTATCCCGTGCCCCGAGTCCGCACGGTTTTAAACCGCTCGAAGCGCCGGATTCCAGAAGGAAATCCCACAGCTCGGCCGCGTATTCAGCCGGATACCAGATTTCGAATCCGTCCTCACCCGTGTATCCGGTACGGAACACCCTGGCCTCAATGCCATTGATCCGCGTTTCCACGAACCCCTGGAAACTGAGCATATCCAGTTCGGCCTCCGCCAGAGGATTCAGCACTGCCTCGCTGCCTGGACCCTGCAGGGCAATGAGCATGGATTCCTCGCTCAGATCCCGTATCTCTACCCTGAAAGATTCGGCGGTCTGGCGAAACCAGTCGAGGTCTTTTTCGCGATTTCCCGCGTTGGGAATGATCAGCATCCGGTCTGGCAGCCGGTAAACCAGGAAATCATCTATGACGCCACCGTGCGCTCTGCAAGCCAGCGTATACTGGGACCGATATGGTTTCAATCGTTCTACGTTATTTACCGTGAAGTGATTCACGAACGATACGGCGTCCGGTCCGTGGATCTCCACCCGTCCCATGTGCGAGACATCGAATAGACCCGCACTGTTCCGGACGGCATGGTGTTCAGCCAGGATGCCCTCGTACTGCACCGGCATTTCCCAGCCGCTGAACGGTACCACCCTGGCCCCCAGGGCCACGTGTCGGTCGTACAGCGCTGTTCTTCTGAATTCATTCATGTCGAAATCCCGCCGTTCATCCGAAACAGATATTCGCCCTTCGCATTTAACGCACGGGTATTTGGAAGTGTCAATATAAAACGAGATGCTTTGCGAGTTTTCGACTGAATTGAGCAGATGAAAATCGCAGGCCAATCCTATACACTTCACCCTTCAACACGGGGATACCCGAAAACATGTTACATCGAAGACATTTTGCTGCCGCTGGTCTATGTCTGTACCTCACAGGAGGCGCCCTTGGCGCTGAAATCGTCATCACCGAGGTCCTGGCCGATCCGGAGTCGGAATCTAAAGGCGAATTCGTGGAACTCTACAACACGGGAGACGCGCCGGTCGATCTTGACGGTTGGTCACTCGGCGACACGAGAGATACAAACGATACGATAACGGATTACAACGGTCCGCATGATACGGGACGCATGGGAACCGTTCTTGCCCCGGGCGCCTTTGCGATCGTCGTTGATCCTGACTACGATGGGATGTACAACGATCGCATCAATGGGGGAGGCGCTCCTGCAAGTCTTCTGATGTTGACGGTTAAGGCAGACCGCACGCTGGGCAATGGACTCGGAAACAGCAGTGACCTGGTATTCATTGGGAAAGACGGCATCACGACCGACAGCTTTGCATGGACCGAGTCAGCAGGCGGCAATGGAATTTCGTGGGAGCGTAAGCGGAACGACCTGCCGGTAGAGGATAACAATCTATCCCCTTCCATGCATCCTGACGGATCGACCCCGGGATTCAGGAACAGTGTCGCTACAGATCCACCAGAAATGCCGAAACCAGAAGAACCGACCGAGCCGGAGGAACCGGAGGAACCTGTAGAGCCAGAAGAACCCACCGAACCGGAGGAACCTGTAGAGCCGGAGGAACCCGAAGAACCCGCAGAGCCAGAGGAGCCAACCGAGCCAACTGAGCCTGTAGAACCGGAGGAACCGACCGAACCGGAGGAACCTGTTGAGCCAGAAGAACCTACCGAACCGGAGGAACCTGTAGAGCCGGAGGAACCTACCGAACCGGAGGAACCTGTAGAGCCGGAGGAACCCGAAGAGCCAACTGAACCAGAAGAGCCAGAGGAACCGGTCGTACCCACTGATCCAATCACGCCGCCTGCGCCAGATCAATCGACGAGCAATGTTTTTATAAATGAAATCATGTTCAATCCGGGACCTAGCGGTTCTGAATGGATAGAATTACACAACAGCGGGAACAACGAAGTGAATATTACAGGATGGTCCCTGCGACTGGGACACGTGGAACGGACACGTATCCTGTCTGAATCGAGCATAGCACTCGAAAGTCAGGGTTATCTCGTGATAGCCCACGATACCGATCTTTTCAAGCAGAATTTCCCCACGTTCGACGGACAGGTTTTGGAGGCCACTGGCGGCTGGGAAAGACTCCGTAACAGCGGTGCCCGATTGTTGCTCCTGGATGCCGGTGGGAGCGTAATACATGAAACGGAATATGACGAGGAAACAAGCCCGGAGCCTGGCCGTTCCGCAGAACTCGTGCATCCAGACTTCGAACCACAGATCTGGGGTCCTTCGGCCGCCGCACAGGGCGGCACGCCTGGACAAAGGAATTCGCTATATGTTTCGTCCATTCCCGAAGAGGTTTCCCTGCATGTGAGCAACAATCCCTTTTCCCCGGACGGCGACAACCACGAAGACGTTTGTCTCGTAACGATCGATCTCCCGGCATCACACGGGATTCTGCACGCAATGGTCTTCGATATCAACGGTCGTTTCCTCAAAACGCTCATCGATCAGACCGCGGTAGCCAGCCGTCACGTGTTTACCTGGGATGGAACGGATCAGGATGGACGCAGACTGCCCGTCGGTCCCTACATTCTGTACGTCGAGCAGCTGTTGCCTACACTCAACAGATTGACAGCGTCAAAGCACCTGGTGGTGATCGCCTCTTCGCTGTGAAGTATCCCATATTCTGCTTGACACGACCATCCCGAACATCTTGATTGACAGGGGCTCCCGTAACACTGCTCCGCGCTTTTCCGAGCCGAATCGGGTCGTGCGTACAGAGATGGATACATGAACAATATAGTGGTCTTCAGCGGCTCTTCCCATCCTGCCCTGTCGGAGGAGGTATGCCACAATCTTGACGTACCGCTGAGGGCCAGTACGCTGACGCGATTCAGCAACGATTGCCTCCAGGTTCAGTTGAACGCGAACTGCCGTGAAGGCGACGTTTTCATTATCCAGCCCCTGGCGCCACCGGTGCAGGAAAATCTCGTGGAACTGCTGTTGATGCTGGATGCGGCACGTGGGGCGTCAGCGGCACGCACTACCGCGGTTCTTCCATATTACTCCTACTCAAGATCCGACAAGAAGGACGCTCCCCGCATATCCATCGCGGGACGCCTGGTAGCCGACCTGCTCGGAACAGCCGGAGCCAATCGCATTCTTACGCTGCAAATGCATCAACCGCAGGTTCACGGTTTTTTCAGTATCCCCGTGGATCATCTGAATGCGATCAAGGTCCTGGCACAACACTTTCAGCAGCGGGACCTGAGCAATACCGTCGTCGTCTCGCCTGACCTGGGCAATGCAAAGAACGCCGCCCATTTCGCGAGGCAATTGATGTTGCCGGTGGCGGCAGGCAACAAGCGCCGCATTACGGACGAAAAAGTCGTAATCGACATGATTGTGGGTGACGTTTCCGGTAAGAACGCGATAATCATGGACGATGAGATCGCGACAGGCGGAAGCATCATAGAACTGATCGAACGATTGAAAGAGCGCAACGTACAAAGGGTGTCCGTTGCCTGTACGCACGGTGTGTTCAGCGGAAGAGCCACAGAACGACTTGAAAACTGTTCCCATATCGACGAAATCGTCACGACCAACACGGTACCGATCGGCGAAGACAAGCGTCTTCCCCACATGGTGATCCTTTCCGTCGCTTCATTGCTGGCCGAGACGATTCGGAGGATCCACTACGGAGAATCGGTAAGCAGTTTGTTTGTCGACACGATGTAGTTCCCAACCGGAGGATTTACCCCAGGGCCGGTTTCCCGGCTTTGGACACTGGATTGCGTACCGAACGCAGGATTAACCTGTAACACGGAGGAAAAGGATGGATAAGATCAAACGACGCGAATTTCTGAAGACGGCATCAACGGCTGGATTGGCCGGTGGAGCCGCGTTGGTGGCTGGTTGCGGTTCGGGACAGGAGAGTAGCGGTCCCGCTATCCGCACGGATAAGACTTACGAATGGAAGATGGTCACGACATGGACACCCAACCTGCCCATTCTGCAGGAAAGCGCGAGACTGCTAGCTCAGTGGGTGGAAGAAATGTCCGAAGGCAGGATGAAAATAACGGTGTATGCGGGGGGCGAACTGATTCCGGCCCTGGAGGGATTCGAAGCCGTCAGCCAGGGTGTTGCGGAAATGGGACACGGCTCCGCGTATTACTGGGCGGGCAAGGCTCCCGCCACGCAGTTCTTCTCATCGGTGCCCTTCGGCATGAACGCACAGCAGGTAACGGCCTGGCTCTACAGCGGTGGAGGTTTGAAACTGTGGGAGGAAGTCTACGAACCCTTCAACCTCGTGCCCATGCCTGCTGGCAATACCGGATTTCAGATGGGAGGCTGGTTCAGGAAGGAAATCAACACCGCGGACGATCTACGGGGATTGAAAATGCGCATTCCCGGTTTGGGCGGTGACGTCATCAAGCGGGCTGGCGGCTCGGCCATTCTGTCGCCGGTGGGAGAAATCTACACCAACCTGGAACGCGGTGTCATCGACGCCACCGAATGGATCGGTCCCTATCACGACTACCTCATGGGTTTTTACCGGGCGGCCCAGTACTACTATTATCCGGGCTGGCATGAACCGGGAACCGTGACGGAACTCATGATCAACAAAAGCGCTTTCGAAGAACTGCCGAAGTACCTGCAAACGGTGATCCGAACCGCAGCGGCCCGATCAACGCATTGGGTGCTGTCCGAATTCGACGCCAAAAACAACGAGTATCTTCAGAAGATGATCAACGAAGAAGGGGTGCAGCTTCGGAAATTCCCGGATACCGTGCTTTCGACCCTGAAGGGATATGCGGACGAAGTCATTACCCAGTTGGTCGACACCGACGAAGACAGCAGGAAGGTCTACGAGTCCTTTACCGCTTTCCGTAAGACGGTAAGTGGTTGGACGGACCTGGGTGAGAAGATATATTATTCCGGATTAATGGGATAGATCGGTTCATATCCGGACCCGGCGGATGGCATTTCCGGACGAAACCGGTTTAATCATCCGAAGACACTTTCAATTCGGGCTACCCAGCCAGTCGTTGCGTCGCAGTACAACAGGTCCTTTCCGCACCGTGCCAGGCCATGCGGCTCCGGATGTTCCGGACCGATATGGATCTCGTCGCGCACGAAGCCGGTCTCGATATCCATTTTGGCGACGACACGGTCCATTTTGAATACCATCCACAGCGCATCGTCTTCGGTTCTTACGACTCCGTGCCCGGCGTCGTAGGGCAGCGGTATGACCCGCTTAATCGACCAGTCCTGGATATGGACCTGGGTCAGTGTTTTCTCCTGCAGCGTGCTCAGCCAGATCGTGCCTGTTTCCACAAAATCGTAATCCAAGCCATGGGTCCCGCCAGGCGCGGGCAGCGGCCGGCGCAGCAGCGTGGCGCCAGTATGTGGATCGACCTTGAGGATTTCCCCCCTTTCGGCCGGCGCGTCGGTCTCCTTTGAGAAACGCCACCGGTCGCCCGATCCGTTCGCGGCCAGCCAGAGTCCCCCTTCTCCATAAGACAGACCGCTGGTATTGGAGGATTCTGACGACAATTCGCGCAGGATTCGCGATACGCCGTATTCGTGAGGTTCTTCCAGGGCCAGAAGTGCCAGTCGATCGGTCAGTTGATCTACGATCCAAAGACCTTCATTCGTCACCTGCAGACCGTTCGGCGCCCCGTAAGGCGCTCGCATGTAGCGGGAGATTCTGGGTGTCATGGTTATCTCGTATAAGCGAAAGTCAACAAATGGAAAAGGCCTGGGCCTATGGCTTTCTCTTCCCTATCTCCCTTTCTCCTGAAAATGTGGGAAAGAATCACGAGCGGTTCTTGAGTCGGGTCCAGCCTCTGCCCGGGTTAAAAGGTTTGGCTTCGTGGTAACGGTCCCGAAGTTCCCGAAAAGCCTCCGGTGTACGAATTTCCCTATCTGGATGGCTTGAATCCCGGATTACGAAATCCGCTTCGCTGGGATAACAGGCCATGGTGACGGGATCCCGTTCCGGCGTGTATGTAGCGGGATCCTCCTCCGCGTTGTTCGGCGCGTCCTTGGATTGATACCTCAGGTCGACACTCCAGCGAACGATATCGGACTGGTTCACGAAGGAAGCGTGGGGAGTCAGGTTGGTCATGAAAAGGACATCGCCCAGTTTCATTTCCAGGTGAATGGGTTGGTTTTCGGGCAATTCGTCGCCCGGAATCTCCAGGTAGCCGCCGTGCCCGCCCGTGTAGTGTCGGAATACTCCGCTTTGATGGGCTCCGGGGATCACGTACAGACATCCGTTTTCCACGGTAGTGTCAACCAGGGGGATCCAGCAAGTCACGATCAGGTGCTGGTCGCAGTGGGGCAGAAAGTACCCGGAGTCCTGGTGCCAGGGTACTTCCGTCCGCGTATGCTCCGGTATCTTGGGGCGTATTCGATAGGCCGAGGCGCCCACGATATCCGGTCCGACCAGGTCCGAAATACAGTCTACCAGGTCCTCGTTCCGTAACAGCGCCAACATCTCCTCACCACTGAACCCGCCGCCGCCCCGTCCCATGATCATTCCCATGATCACCTGTCCGGCTTCTTCGGACTCGTCGTAAATACGTGCTAGACGGGTTTCGAACCCATCCCGCTCGTAGAGACTGGTAAGCTTGTCTTCGCCAAACAGCCTCTTCGCGCCGCGGTCAACGAGGCCGCTTAACGCATTTCGCAAAGGCTGCAGGTCATCCAGACCCAAAAGGCCCGTTTTAACCACGTATCCCAGCGAGCCGTACTGTGCCAGTTCTGTCCGTGTAAGTCCCAAGATACCACTCCTGGTTGGGATGCTGCGTCTGCATCATCCGTCGATTGTCTCAATAATTTGAGAATAACTGGCCGGTCTTCAGATGCGCATCATGTCCGATACGTCGAGTTCAGTTCGGGGTTGAAAGGGTTTCATAAAACGCATGATCTCTTCCGAGGTGGGCAGATCCAGCGCTTCGCGCGTAACGGTCTGGAGATCCTTGTAGTCGGCCGAGCGTATCAGGCTCTTGATCTCGGGAATATCGATCGGACTCATGCTGAGTTCATCCACCCCGAGACCGAGCAGAATACAGGCCGCCAGCGGATGCGCGGCCATGGCGCCGCAGACCCCGACCCAGATATCGTTGTCGTGCGCCGCGTCGATGATGGACGCGACCAGCCGAAGAACGGCCGGATGACACGGATTGTACAGGGAGGCGATGCTGGAATTGCCTCGATCGGCGGCAACCGTGTATTGGATCAGGTCATTGGTACCAATGCTGAAGAAATCGACTTCCTTCGCCAGATCATGGGCCGTAAGCGCGGCAGAGGGAATTTCCACCATGATTCCCACGGACATCGATGGGTCGAATGGAACGCCCGCGTCCCTTAGTTCACCCCGCGCCTCCTCAAAAAGCTCTTTCGCGCGCCGTAGCTCATGCAAACCGGATATCATAGGAAACATGAGGCTTACGTTACCCTCCGCACTGGCCCGGAGGATGGCTCGAAGTTGAACCTTGAACATTTCCGGACGTTTCAGGCAGAACCGTATGCCCCGCAGTCCCAGGGCGGGATTGGCTTCGTCCGGCATCTGCGTCGGCATCTTGTCCGCCCCCAGGTCCAGGGTACGGATAATCACTGCGTGGGGCGCCATGCGGCGGGCGATGTTCAGGTAAGTCTCGGTCTGTACTTCTTCGGAAGGCAACTCATTGCGTACCAGGTAAAGGAATTCGGTGCGGTACAACCCGATTCCGTCCGCGCCGTGATTCAAAACGTCTTCCAGTTCCGCCGGAAGTTCGATATTGGCGGAAAGCTCAATTCGCCGGCCATCAAGGGTTTCCGCCGGCAGATCATGGAGTTCGCGGAGTTCATGCTCCAGTACGGACAGCTGGGACCGGGTCTCCTCGTACCTGGCGATAGTATCGGGATCGGGATCAAGATGGACCATCCCACTATTGCCGTCGATGATGATCATCATGCCGTCAGTGATTTCCTGCGTGGCGGTGTTCGCCCCAACGACGGCCGGTACGGCCAGGCCACGGGCAACGATCGCCGTGTGCGAGGTTTGTCCTCCGGCGTCTGTGATGAAGCCGGAGACCGCGTCCCGGTCGATTTCAGCGGTGTCGGAAGGAGTCAGGCTGTGAGCCACCAGCACGACTTTACCATCGGTGGCCTCGATCGGCGGACGCGCTCTTCCCGTGAGCTTGGCGAGCACCCGGTACTGCACGTCTTCAAAATCGGCGGTCCGTTCTCTGAAAAAGGGGTTTTCGATGGAGGAATAACTGGATATCCAACCCCGCATCACATCGTCGAAGACGTATTCTGCGTTGGCCTTCTCCCTGCGGATACGGACGATGGTAACGTCGACGACTTCCGGGTCTTCGAGCACCGCCTGGTGGGTACGGAATATCTTAAGAATATCCTGGTCGATGTCGACCGCGATGCGCCGCTGGAGCTGGGTAAGATCGTTCAGCGCTTCGTCGACCGCGGTCTTGAACCGTTTGATCTCCTCCTCCACTCTATGCGAAGGCACCGGGCGCTGCGGAATGGTTCCAAACCGGCGATTGTAGATATAAGCGCGGCCTATGGCTATACCGGGCGAGGCCGGTATGCCATTCAGTACGCTGCGCTCTTCGCTCATATCACGCCCCCGGGTCCTGGTTGATCAGATCGATGATGGCTTTCAATGCATCCGTTTCGTCAGGGCCTTCAATTTCGATCGTGATGGAACTTCCGTATTCGGCGGCCAGCATCATCACACCCATGATGCTCTTTCCATTCACCGGTACGGTGTCTTTTACGAACGTTACTTCCGACTCGAACATGGAAGCTATCCGAACCAGTTGCTCCGCGGGCCGCATGTGCAGACCCTTCCTGTTTTTGACGGATACGGTTTTCTTTACCAAGACGTCGCCTGCTCCATTCCGACGTACCAGACGTACGTCTATTCGTAATCTTCTCTGCGGTACCGGACGCTTTCGCCTTCCTTCATGACTTCCAGTACACGCTGATTCAACGTAGACGCGGGATTTATGCCCACGACCTTCAGAAGGTGTCGAAGAGCCACTACCTCGGCGATGACGGTGAGGTTCTTGCCCGGGTTGATAGGAATGCGGACGTAGGGCAGTTCCGCGTCGAGCAAGTTCGTGGTTTTCTCATCGAGTGCCGTACGCTCATAGTCGCCCTCGTTGTTCCAGTCTTCCAGGTTGACCACGACCTCGATCCGTTTTCGAACACGGATGCTCCGGATTCCAAACATGCGCGTTACATCGATAATTCCGACACCCCGTATTTCCATGAAATGCTGAGTTACCGTATTGCTGGTGCCCATAATGATGCCGCGCCGCATCCGGTAAGCAGAAACCACATCATCGGCCACGAGCCTGTGGCCGCGCTCCACCAGGTCCAGCGCCGTCTCGCTTTTGCCGATTCCGCTGCGTCCGGTAAAAAGGAGACCGACGCCATATACATCAACCAGTGCGCCGTGTACGGTCGTCATCGGAGCGAAATAAGGCTCCAGGTACTCTACCAGCGAGTGAACGAAGGCATCCGTCGTCAGGGTGGTGCCCAGTACGGCCGTTCCGTGAAGTTCGGCGGTTTCGGTCAGTTCCGTCGGCGGTTCCAGGCCCTTTGTAATCACCATGCAGGGGATGTCCATGGCGAACATCTGTACAAGTGATGCCCGGCGGTCTGCCCCGCTCAGGCTTTTCAGAAAGGTTAATTCGGTTTCCCCGACAATCTGAACCCTGTTGTTGGAAAACCGTTCGATATAACCTGACAGCGCGAGTCCAGGCCGGTTCGTCTCCGAATTGGTGATCTTCTTGGAGAACCCCGCCTCACCCGTCAGGGGAGACAGTTTCAGATCGGCCTGCTCTACCAGTGTCTTTATGAGCAGAGGGCGCGGTTTCTTGGGCGATATCGTGGTCATCGAGCCGATTCATCGGGGTTTGGGTTGGATCCGTTTCGTGCACCTGGGAACGCCATGACCGGCATCTGTTCCCCCACCATTTATTGACGCCTGACCCGGTGGTCGTGCAGCTTGCCATTGTGTTTTTTTAACTGGCTTTCCATTTTGCTTACTGCATGATCGAGGGCGGTATAGGCCTCGGCGTCCTCCTCCTTGCTCGTCAGTGTGTGACCTCCGACGTGCACGTTCAGTTCAACCATATAACGGTATTTTTCCTGAGAAACGATCAGGTCCGCGCTCAGGATGTTGTCGCTGTAACGGGTTAAGCGATCGATTTCCTGGTCCGCATGCTGCCTGTACGATTCTGCCAGTTCGCAGTGACGGGCTGTCATGGTCTTCTGCACGGTCGCCTCCCTTTGTTGAAGTTCAAACGGGTTAAATCCTCCTGCGCATCCGCGCGATGGGAATACCCAGGTTTTCTCGGTATTTCGCCACGGTTCGACGTTTTATCTGCACGCCCTCTTTCGATCTCAGAATCTCCTCGATCGCCTGGTCGCTTAGCGGTGCGCGATCGTCTTCTTCCTGTATGATCTGAACGATGCGGTCTTTGACCGTCTTTGTAGCCAGCTGGCCAATATGGGTTTCTTCCGAATTCCTGGATGTCCTTTTCTTCAGCCCGCCGTCAAAGAAAAACCGCAGCGCGTATATTCCCCTGGGCGTCTGTATATACTTGCCTTGCGTAGCCCGACTGACGGTCGTCGCGTGCAAGCCTACCGCATCGGCAACATCCTGAAGAATCATTGGCTTTAGACTGGTCAAGCCAACATCCAGGAACTTACGCTGCGCTTTTACGATGTAGTTCGTCACTTTGAGCAGGGTCGAACGCCGTTGTTCGATGGAATTTACAAAGTGGTTGGCCTCGGTCAGTTTCTGGCGTACATAACGCCGGTCTTCCTCCGAGGAATGTCCGTTCCGGTTCAGGATAGCCTGGTAGGCATGGCTGACCCGTATCCTGGGAATGTTTCGGTCATTGAGGTAAACGACATACTCGCCTTCCACCTTGTCAACGACCAGGTCGGGATTTATGGAGATGACGGACGAATCGCTGATGGCCAGGCCGGGATGGGGATTGAGACCGGCGATCACGTTTATGGCATCCCCGATTTCTACCTGGGAAATCTTTGTTTTCTTTCGTATGGCCGCAATGCGCCGCTGCTTGATATCTCGCCAGTGTTCCGATATCAGCGTGAATGCCAGTGATTCGCGAAGGTCCAGCGCATCCAGTTGCAACAAAAGACATTCACGAAGGTCCCGCGCACCGACACCGGTAGGTTCCAGGGTCTGTACGATCTTCAAAACCCGTTCCGCCTCGTCATACGGCACGCTGGATTCCAGCGCGAGGTCCAGCAACGGGACGTCGAGTAGGCCGCTGTCGTTCAGATTTCCGATCAGGTATTCACCGATTTCCCTGTCACGGGCAGAAAGATCGAGTAGATGGAACTGTTCGATAAGATGCTGAGGCAGCGTTACGCTGGACTTGCCCTCCCGCTCCAGGATATTCTGGTCTTCCCGCTTTTCCGTTTCCTCCCGGGAATCCATCTGGTTGTGCATACCGTCCTGAATGTAGGCGTCCCAGTCGATTTTATGCCTGTCCGATGTCAGATTCTCCGGATCGTCTTCAAGGGTAGCGACCGACTCTTCGGCCATCGGCTCCTTCAGCGTTTCATCCTCGGGTTCACCCGTTTCTTCGTCCAGTTCCAGCAGCGGATTCTCCTCGACTTTCGCCTTGATCTCCTGCTCGAGTTCCACGGTGGTGTACTGCAGCAGTTTGAGCGAGTACATCAACTGGGGAGAAAACTGCAGTCTCGTCTGTGGTTGAAGTTGGAATTCCATGGAGATGTCTTCCGGTTATTCCAGGCGGAATCGTTCACCGAGATAAATGCGACGTGCCTCGGGATCATCGGCCAGGTCTTCGGCCGTACCGGAAAGGTAAATGCGTCCGTCGGCCATGATATAGGATCTGTCCGTTATTTGTAAGGTTTCCCTCACCATGTGATCAGTGATCAGAATACCGAGCTTCTTTTCCTTAAGGCGCCCAATGACTTCCTGTATATCCTCCACCGCGATTGGATCGATTCCGGCAAAGGGTTCGTCAAGTAGAATAAACTTCGGTTCGGTGACGAGTACGCGGCTGATCTCGGTTCTTCGGCGTTCGCCGCCGGAAAGGGTATAAGCCCTGTGCTTGGCGAGATGGGCAATGCCGAAATCCTCCAGCACGGACTCCATTTTCTGACGTCTCGCCTTCCGGGTCATCGGCAGCGTCTCGAGTATGGACATGAGGTTCTGTTCCACCGTCATCCGGCGAAAGATCGACGGCTCCTGGGCCAGGTAACCAATACCCACACGCGCCCGGCGGTACATCGGCCAACGGGTGATATCCCTTTTCTTTCCGGTCTCCCTGTCATCGATGAGTACCCGCCCCGATCCCGGTTTGATCATACCGACGATCATATAGAAAGAGGTGGTCTTCCCTGCCCCGTTGGGACCGAGCAGGCCGACCACCTCGCCCTGGTCTACGCTTATGCTTACATCGTCAACGACGCGGCGTTTCTGATAGGATTTAACCAGGTTCTCAGCTTGCAGACACTGCACGAACCCTCCATTTTCAGCGGTTTCCGTTTTCTCCTGCCGGTGTGAGATAGCTTCCTTCCACTCCGCCCTCCGCACTCACCTTGACCGGTTCTCCCCCTTCCAGCTCGATCACGATCTCTTTCGCCCGAACAACGTTGTGGCCGGAAGGCCCGCTTTCCAGCGTTGAGGGGATATACGTGCTGACCGCGTTACCGGAAGCGGTTATCGTCCGTACCGCTTCGCCGTCAAAGTCCACCACCATGCTGCGGCCTTCTATGGTACTTCTCTCCGACCCTTCCGAATCTACTCCGGCATAGGAACCTGTGGCCTGTCCTGTAACCACGGCCTTTGAAACCCGTCCGTCAACCAGTTCGAGGACGATCTTATCGCCGCTGATCTCGCTGAATGCGCTCCGTACCACAGGATTGCTGAGCAAATCGATCTTCTGGCCCTCGCTGTCATACCGGAGGGTATCGCATTCCCCTTCCAGTGGACCCCGTACAACGCGAACCGAATCAAAGACCTCGGCGGAACGATCACCGAAGGTATAATTCATTCCTTTCCCGGTAACCACGATATCACTGTCGGCGCTTTCATGGTCCTTGAACAATCGTGGCGAGCCGGTAAACCGTGCGCTTTCCGTAGACTTGAAGTATTCCACGTTGTCACAGAGTATTCTAACGCCTTCTCCTTCGTCCACCACTACGACAGAATCCTTCGCCAGGACTTTAAATAACGTGTTCGATTCAGTAAAGTAGTACTCGAGGCGACGGCCCTCGATCGTGATCTTGCGCTCACCCTGCCGCCAGGTCATGTCCGGCTGGCCGGTCGCGACGGCGAAGTGGGGATACTGGGTATATTCCATGCGATCGCCCGTCAGCACTACGTCGTCGGTAGCGTCGCTCAACCTTACCCGGCCAATCCCTACGGCTTTCTGGTCACTTTCGTAATAGGTCGCCTCGTCGGCCTGCAACGTACTGCCCTCGCGAACCATGCGCACGTTGCCGGTCAAACGCACGATGCCGTTTAACCGATCGTAATGTACCCTGTCGCTCGACAGCACGGTACTTCCGTGCAAGAGCCGCACGAAACCGGAAAGGTCGAAGATCTCGTCAACACCGGTCGCTTTGAGGGCGCCGGCCTCTTCGATCCGCACCGGTTCACCTCGGCCCTGTCCTATTGCCGGCAGAGCGGAGAGAACGGCGAAAAAGCAGACAGAAAGCAACAACTGAACGGTCCCTGTCCTACGATATAATATACCTGTAACACGGAATGAAGTCAAGGGCAGGTCCCCTTGCTGGACGGTGGTCGTAAGGGTCTGTAGTGCGGGGTCACTTCGACTCCGTTCCCGGTATAAACCGGCCTTTGATCTGGCGGCGAATGGTCCATTGGCGCAGGGCCGGATCGGCTTCAAAGCCCTTGCCCGTAATGACATCCCGCTCACGGGTAAGTTTCACCGACGCGTCCGTCTCGATCAGGTTGTCCGCGTTGACCCAGGTCAGCGAATCGGTTTCAAGGGTACCCCGCTCTACGTTGTAGACGGTTACTTCTCCCCTGGCACGCAGGTTATGGGTCAGGCCGTCGATTTCACCCGTTTCGGCTTCAAGCGTTGATGCCAGATTGCCGCTTTCGTCGTAGAACTGGACGAATATGCCCTCATCCATGACCGTCACATTGGAATCCGAGAAATACAGTCGGTGTCCGGCTTTGATCGTGGCTTCCTGCCGGCCATCCCTACTCAAATAAATCGTCGTGTTCCACGCTTCCTGGTCCGGAAGGGTTTCCTGCGCGCTGATTTCCACTTCCTGTTGATCGACGGATTGACAGCCGGGTACGGACAGAACAACGGCGATGCACAGGCCGGCCAGGCAGGTCAAACAGATGACTGCGAACCCTGGGTCGTCAAGTAGTTTGGAGCGGGACCAGGCTCGCGAGATAGGTAAAGTTGACATAACTGATTATATCCCGAATTGACAGGACGAGCAAGATCAAGTTAACGCCCGCGAGGGCTGATCACGACTGTCGGGATGCCTTCCAGCGGTCGTGCATCCAGACCCACTGCGCCGGCGCCTGCCTGATGAACCGTTCCAGTTCCGCCGTGTACAGGCTCGTTGTCCGTTCGACGTCTTCTTGAGATCGCCCGTCGGGGTGAATAGGCGGCCTGATGGATAATTGATGCGTATCGTCCTGCAGCCGATGTATCGCCATGGGAACGATCGGCGCACCCGACCGGTCGGCCAAGACGGCCGGACCGGTGGGAGTACGGGCGGCCCTGCCGAAAAACGGCACCGTGATTCCTGCTCCTCGGGTATCCTGGTCCACCAGGAGTCCCACGACGTGTCCTTTCCTCAACGCCCGCAACACGGCGGGCGCGGCCCGGTCCCGATGGACGACATTCAGTCCACCCCGTTCGCGGTTTCGGAGGAGTAGTCCGTCCAGCCGGGGATCGAACAGGGGCGCCGCCACCACCGTAACCGCAAAGCCCTTCATCGCCAGGCAGGTGCCCATGAGCTCGAAATTGCCCAGGTGGGCGCTGACTGCAACGACGCCTTTGCCCTGTCCATAAGCAGATTCCAAGTGATCAAGCCCTTCGATCCGGACCAGGCTGTCCACGCTATCGGCCGTGATCCTGGACAACCGGGCAGCGTCTACGACATTCCGGCCCAGTTCCCTGAAGACGGATACGCCCATCTTTTTGATCTGCCCGCGGGACTTTTCATTGCCATAGGCCAGGGTGAGGTTGGATTGGGTCAGACGCCGGGCTTCCGACGCGACAAGGTAGGCCAGGGTACCCATCCATCCGCTTAGCGTCAGGGCGCTTCGTCTCGGCAGGACGTTTAGCACGGCGATAAATAGACGGACCGCGTGGTATACGGCGGAGTTTCGCAGGCTTTTGATCAGGGAGGCCACGGATGCACCTGCTGGTTGCGCTTCAATGTGCCGCGTGGGGCCGCACGACCTCATCGATCGCCTTCAACCGCTCGAGCAAGGGTTCCAGGCGATCCAGCGGAAGCATGCTCGCGGCATCGCAAAGGGCCTCGGAAACCCGGGGATGGGTTTCAATGAAAACGGCGTCGCACCCCGTGGCCACGGCAGCCCGGGCGAGGGGTTCTATGAATTCGGGCGTACCGCCGCTCGTGTCGCTGCTCGGCCGGCCGTACAACCGCACCACGTGGGTCGCGTCGAACACTACCGGGTATCCGATCCCCCGCATGATGGCCAGCGACCGCATGTCGGCGACCAGGTCGTGATAGCCGAAGGAGACCCCGCGTTCGGTCAGTAGAATCCTGCGGTTACCGGTGCTTTCAATCTTGGACACGACCGCCGCCATGTCTTCCGGCGCAAGAAACTGGCCCTTCTTCACGTTTACCGGCTTGCCGGAGCGGGCCAGGGCCAGGGTCAGTTCCGTTTGCATCGACAGGTGCGCGGGAAGTTGAAGCATATCGAGGACCGCTGCAGCCGGTTTTACCTCCTGCAGGGTGTGCACGTCAGAGAGCACCGGCACGCCCAGGTCTCGAACCTTCTGTAGAATGCGAAGTCCCTCATCCAGTCCGGGACCGGTGAAATAGTCGACGGAGGAGCGGTTCGCTTTCGCGTAGGAAGACTTGAAGACGAGCGGAATCCGCAGCCGGCCGGTCACTTCGACCAGGCGTTCCACGGTTTCTATGACCACGGCTTCGCTTTCGATCACGCAGGGACCGGCGATCAACGCCAGTTGCCTTCCGCCCCCTATCATCACGTCTCCGACGGCGACTTCTTTCATCATGGATCTTCCTCGGCGGCCAGTCTGCGCTCCGCCTTTTCCATGTCGACAGGGACATCGACTCCGAGCGGAGCATAGTCGGTTTCTTTTACCATGATTCGATACCCGTTTTCGAGGGCCCGTAATTGTTCCAGTCGTTCGAGGCGCTCAAGGGGAGTCGGTTCCAACGCGGCGAACGTGAGCAGAAAGTCCCGGCGGTAACCATAGAGCCCAACAGTATTGAAGTACCTGTGTTTCCGTAGATATTCCCCGTCCAGTTTCTCTCCTGGCCAGGGCAGTGGAGACCGGGAGAAATACAGCGCTAGTCCGTGTCGGTCGAATACGACCTTGCCCATGTGGGGATTGAGCAGGTCCTCCGGCCGGGTGATGCGGTGCGCGAGGGTCGTCATGGGCACGTCCGGATCAACGATCAACGGGCGCACCACCGTCTCGATGGCATCGGCGGTGATCAGCGGCTCGTCTCCCTGAATATTGACGACCACGTCCGTATCCAGTCCTCGGACGGCTTCGGCCAGCCTGTCCGTGCCGCTCGGGTGGTCCGGTGAAGTCATGATCGGCGCGCCGCCGAACCCGCGAACCGCGTCCGCGATACGCCGGTCATCGGTCACGACGTATATATCTGTCAGGCACCGCGCGCGACTGGCCCGTTCGTACGTGTGCTGAATCATCGGTTTGCCCAGCAGGCTGGCCAGCGCCTTGCCGTGGAAACGCGTAGAAGCGTAGCGGGCGGGTATGAGGCCCGTGATTCTTCGAGTTTCGGATCCCATTTCGTGTTCAGATAACCTTGGGCACCGTGAAATGGCCCCGGTCGGAAGAAGGGGCGTTCCGCAGCGCTTCTTCCTGGGACAGTGACGTTCCGACTTCGTCACTGCGGAAGACGTTTTTCAAGTTCAACACGTGGGAGGTCGGACCAACGTGAGACGTGTCGAGCGAATTGAGCGTTTCCATGTACGCGAGAATGGCGTTCAATTGATCCACCAGCTGTTCCCGTTCGTCGTCCGAGAACTTCAAGTGGGCCAGGGCCGCGACGTGGTCTACATCCTCGATTGTAACGGTCATGGTTTACCTCGTTTCAAGAACCTATTTTACCCGGAACGTTGTTTATATCATCTCCAGCGCGGCGTACTTGACGATAACCTTTTTGGTCGTATCGGAAAACCGGATGGTCGCCCTCAGATCGTCCCCGCTTCCGGCAACCTTGATGATGCGCCCCTTGCCCCATATGGGATGTTTTACGTCCTGCCCCTGGGAGATACGAACCCTGCCCATCGGCGTTTGTACGATCCGGGGAGAAGATATGTCGTCTTCGAATAGGGGATCGGAAGGCTTTCTCTCCTGGTGCCACGAAGACCGCGAGTAATGTTGGCCGGTATGCTCCCGGATGGTTAATTCATCGGGAATCTCGTCTATGAACCGGGACCGCAGGGATGCCGTCGTTCCCCCGTACCTCCGCCGCAAATTTGCATAGGTAAGAAAAATCTGCTCCTTCGCACGCGTGATCCCCACGTAGCACAGTCGTCGCTCCTCCTCTAGGTCCGTGGGACTTTCCATGGCGCGTGATATGGGAAACAGTCCGTCTTCCATTCCCGTAATAAAGACGATCGGGAACTCCAGCCCCTTGGCGTTGTGCAGGGTCATGAGAGTGACACAGTCCACCGTTTCGTCCCAGCGGTCAATGTCGGTTACGAGGGCCACTTCCTCCAGGAAGGCGTCAAGACCCACAACCGCCTGCCCACTCTCCGGCCGTTCGGTCGCTTCTTCCAGGGCGGCCATGAGTTCGTTCACGTTCTGCACCCTGACCTCGGCCTCGATGTTCTTTGCGGCCTCCATCTCCAATTCCCGCAGATACCCTGTTTTTTCGAGGAGCAGCCTTGCGGCCTCCGCTCCCGAAATCTCATTCAGCCGCGAACGGAGCCGGAGCAGGAACTCCCCGAGATCCACGGCAGTGCGGGCTGCCTTGCTCGACAGACCCATCTCGCCGGCGAGGTATAACGCTTCGACATAATCAATTCCACGCTCGTTGGCCAGGTTCTCGATCCGGGCCACACCGACGGCGCCCAGGCCCCTGGCCGGCGTATTGACCATGCGTCGGAAACTGATGACGTCCCTGCCGTTTATCAGGATCTTGAGGTAAGCCAGGACGTCCTTGATTTCCTTCCTTTCGTAGAATCTTACGCCTCCCACGATCACGTAGGGCAGGCCGGCGCGCCGCAATTCGTCTTCCAGCGTCCGTGACTGCGCGTTGGTTCGATAGAGCAGGGTGAAATCTCTCAGGGCCCGGTCGGTTTCGCCACGCACTTTCTGGATCTTGCGAGATATCCATCGAGACTCGTCCCGGTCGTCCAGGGTTTCGACAATGCAGATCTTCTCCCCGGAAGGGTTGTCCGTCCACAGCTCTTTGCCCTTGCGTCCCTTGTTGTTCTTGATAACCGCGTTGCCCGCCTTCAGGATCAGCTGTGTGGAGCGGTAGTTCTGTTCCAGGCGGACCACATGCGCTTCGGGATAGTCCTTTTCGAATTCGAGGATGTTGCGGATGTCTGCGCCGCGCCATGCATAGATTGACTGGTCGTCATCACCTACCACGCAGAGGTTGCGGTACTTCTGCGCCAGCCGGTTGATCCATTCGTACTGGGCACGGTTGGTGTCCTGGTATTCGTCCACAAGGATATACTGGAATCGTTCCTGGTAACGGTTCAGCAGATCAGGATGCGCCGCGTACCCTACTGCCAGCCGCATGATGAGATCGTCGAAATCCAGCGCGTTGCAGTCCTCCAGGGCATGCTGATACGCTTCATACACCCGCGATACCACCTGCTGTTCAAAGAAATCGTTATTCTGCGCCTTGTACTCTCCAGCCGAAATGAGCTGGTCCTTCGCACCGCTGATGTGGTTACGTACGGCCTCAGGCGCGAAGCGTTTGTCGGAGATCTCCAGGTCCTTCATCACCCTCCGGATCAAGGCCAGTTGGTCATCGCTGTCATAGATCACGAAATCGCGGCGAAAGCCCAGGGTCTCTGCCTCCCGGCGAAGTATCCGAGCGGAAAGGGAATGAAACGTGCCAACCCATTGGGGGACGTCGCTCTGGCCGAGCATGCGGTCGATCCGGGCCTTCATTTCAGCAGCCGCCTTGTTGGTGAACGTGACGGCCAGCACGTGATAGGGATCAATGCCGAGTTGTTCAACGAGGTAGGCGATCCGGTAGGTCAACACGCGTGTCTTGCCGCTACCGGCGCCGGCGAGCACCAGCAACGGTCCATCTACATAGGACGCAGCCTTGACTTGAGCGGGATTCAGTTCGCCAGCGAGGTTCATTCACCGTTCCCAAACGGCCGTGTTAGGAGGACTTTCAATCCGGGCTTCAGCTTGCTTCATCCATCTGGAAACTTCGGTGAGCGAAGCGGTATCATAATACACTTCCCGGGGAAACACTGTCAATAGAATCCTGGTTCCTGGCGGGGCCTCCACAGGTCCTCCCGGGGAAAGAAACGTTGAAAATCCGATGTGGTCCGCTATATTATTGCGGATCGATTCCAACCTGTTTCCACGCGGGCCAACAACGCAGGATTATCGTGTATGCTGGAATGTCTGACGGACCAAAAATCCGCGCTCGCCGACGTTGAAGCTTTCGAAAAAGCCCTGGCCAGCACGACGGACAGCCGATACGGAGCGCTCGGGGCGCGGTTTTCGGTTAAGAAACCCGTTATCGTGGTCAGGGCCCCCGCGCGACTGGACTGCATGGGCGGTATCGCGGATTACAGCGGTTCGCTGGTCTGTGAAATGACGCTGGACCGGGCCGTTCTCCTGGGTATCCAGGCCCGGGACGACCGAAACGTGGTCATACACAGCGCCGGCGTGGATGAACTCGGACTGTCACCGGACGTAACCATCCCGCTCGAGGATCTGGTTCCAGGCACCGGTTCCGTGGACTACGAAGCGCTCAGACTGGGATTTTCCACGGAGCCGAAGACGGCCTGGTCGGCATACGTGGCGGGCGCATTCAGCGTGCTGCAGGGGGAGGGGTTCATAGATCGTTTCCCCCACGGCGCTACGATCGTGCTGGTGAGCGACATCCCTCTCCGGGTGGGCGTGTCGTCTTCGGCCGCCTTGGAAATCGCCGCCATGCACGCCGTGGATCTCCTGTACGGGACCAACCTGGATGGCATGTCCCTGGCCGTCCTGTCCCAGAAGGTGGAGAACCTGGTAGTCGGCGCGGCCTGCGGCATCATGGACCAGGTCACGTCTGCCCTGGGAACCCGGGACCGGCTGCTGTCCCTGCTCTGCCAGCCCCATACCGTTAGAGAACAAATTCCGGTTCCCGATGGGGTAAATCTCATCGGGATAAACTCCGGCGTCCGGCGTGAAATCAAGGGCGCGAGATATACGAACGCCAGAATAGGTGCCTTCATGGGCCTCGCGATCATACAGGATCACCTGCGGTCCGGCAACGGAGTCGCGAATGACCCGTACGGCGGCTACCTGTGCAACATATCCACGGCCGAATTCGTGGAATCCTACCGATCTGTTCTACCGTCGAGTGTCACGGGTCGTGAATTCAAGCGTCGATACGGAAACACCCCCGATACGGTAACCGACATCGATCCAGCTGAAACCTACAAGGTGCGCAGCCGTGTGGAACACCCGGTTTACGAACATCGAAGAGCGCAGCATTTCACCCGGTGCATCCGTAAAGCCGGCAGTACGGGCGAAGCATTACATTTTGAGCGCGCAGGCAGGCTGATGTATGCCTCGGACTGGAGCTACACCTACCGTTGCGGGCTAGGCTCCACGGAAACGGCCTGGATCGTCCGGGAAATCAGAAAACTGGGCGTGGAAGCGGGATTTTACGGCGCCAAAATCACGGGCGGCGGCGCGGGTGGCACGGTGGCCGTCGCCGGCAGCGATCGCATGTTCGACCACCTCGAACGTCTGCTTGCGCGCTACGGCGAACACACCGGCATCACGGCCGAACTCTTCTGGGGAACTTCTCCCGGCGCCCTCGAGTTCGGTCACCGTATCTATCGTTTGTCCTGAGTCTGGCGGGACCATCCCGAAGGAGCCTTCGGCGGTTGAAAAGCATACGTAAGGCGATCATTCCCCTGGCGGGACTCGGCGTTCGCATGATGCCGGAAACTCGCGCGGTACCCAAGGCGCTGTTCCCCATCGTCGACACCAGGGGATTGGTGCGCCCCGTGCTGCAGCTGATCGTCGAGGAAGCGGTCAACGCGGGCATCGAAGAACTCTGCCTGGTGATCTCGCCAGGGGACGAAGAACGCTACCGCGCATTCTTCTCTCCCCTGTCCGTCCCGCTACAGTCGGCGATCGGCGACCGGCGCGACCTGCTCGAGGCGGCAAGGGTTCCGGGTGAACTGGCAGCCAGACTGACCTACGTCACCCAGGAACACCCCCGCGGGTTCGGCGACGCCGTCCTTTGCGCGCAGTCATGGACCGGTGGAGAGCCTGTCCTGATCATGCTCGGCGACCACCTGTACCGCAGCGGCGAGGAACGAGTCTGCGCGCGCCAATTGCTCGATGCTTTCAACGAACGCCATGCACCGGTTTCCGGCGTAATCCGTAAGACCGCCGAATCCTTGCAGTACTTCGGAACCATAGCCGGCCGTCCCCTGCGCCAATCGAACAGACTGTACTCCGTGGATACCGTGGTGGAAAAACCGGAAATCAGCCATGCCAGGGACCATCTGCGGGTGGAAGGATTGCCCGAAGACACGTACCTGTGCTGGTTCGGTCTGCACGCCATGACGCCGGATCTCTTTGACTGCCTGGAGCGGGAGGCGCGGGAAAGCAACACGGATGGAGGCGAATTGCAGCTCACCGATGCGCAAGCCTTACTGGCGTCGCGGCGCGCGTACTACGCCCTGGAAATCATGGGGGAACATTTTGACACGGGTTCGCCCGATGGATACGTCGACACCGTGGCGGCTTTCGCGGCTCCGGCCGGGGCGCCGAAACGAAGCGATGATTAGCGGATCGTCCCTGCCAATGAAGGATCTCCATGAGTGCAGGGGCGTTTTGTTCGAACCGTCCTGTTTCACGTTTTGACGTTGACTCGCCCGAGCGGTGGATATATAGTAGGCCGTTCGACGGATATGCCCTGAAGTAACCGAGCAGCCCAAATTCTATAGAAGGAACCTTGATCATGTCAGAACACGATGTCGTTTCACCTGAAATACTCGAATCCCTGCTCAACCCGAGTACCGCCACGCTGACCTCCGTACTCACGGGATACGGCCTTTACAACACCTTTATGCAGGATGTCTCGCCACTCCTGCCCGGTATGCGCATGGCGGGGCCCGCTTTTACCTTGCGGTACATACCCGGCCGCGAGGACATCACCCACGTACCCGTCGATAACCTGACGGACATGCAGCGCATCGGCATCGAGCGCATCCGGCAAGGCGAAGTCCTCGTGATCGACGCCCGTGGAGACACGCGTGCCGGTGTCATGGGAGATATTCTTGCCACGCGGATCCGGCAGCGGGGCGCCGTGGGGGTCGTGAGCGACGGCGCTTTTCGCGATACGCCGGCTTTCGAAGAGATAGGACTGGCGGCTTACGCGCAGAGCAGGAATGCGCATAACAGCAAGAGCGTACACTATCCGAGCGATATCCAACGCCCCATCGCCTGTGGCGGCGTCGCTGTTTTTCCTGGCGATATCATCGTGGGGGATGCCGAAGGCGTGGTGGTGATACCCCGTCACCTGGCGGAAGAGGTCGCAGCCAAGGCCGCGGCGATGGAGGACCGTGAGGCATTCATTCTGCACAAGATCCAGCAGGGTCACAGCATCATCGGCGTGTATCCGCCCGACGAAAACACCCTTGCCGAATACGAAGCGTGGAAGGCGAAGCGGGCCTGATCGTTCACGCGACTCCCAGATCCGCAATCCGCTGAAAAGCCACCACCGCCAGGAGCCTCTCCTCGGCATGCAGTGACCTGTTTTTTCCTTCGCTTGCCAGGTCGGCCAGAATCCGGTATGCCAGATCAAGGTCGTCCGGCGATGACGCGGAATCCACGGCGGAATCAGTGTCCACGGAGTACTCATCCCGGATGCCCGGCCGCACTTCCCCGACGATTGCCCCGGCGACTTCGACAAGGAATCTCAACATATCGTTGGTATGCTGACGCTCGAAAGCGTTCAGCGCGCGGTCGATTGAGGCCGTGGCATCATGCTTGAATTCCTTGCTGACGGCCGCCCATCCTCCGATCTGCCGGCGGACGGACCGGAATACCCGCGCCGTCGACCGGTCCTGCGCCATCTCGTTGGCCTGAAGCAACCGGTACATCCGTTCCGATTCGCCCAGCAGATGGCTCGCCGACATGACCAGTACGCGCCGTTCCAGGCTGGTTTCGCTGGTCCGGGTGAGGTCCTGGAGACGCGGCAGAATACCTGTATTGCCCATTTTCGCCAGTGTTTCGAGTGTCGACTGCACAATCGCCGGGTCCTGCTCATGCACGAGCAGTTCTTCCAGCGCCGATTCCGACCGGCTGTCTCCGATGCGGTCGAGGGCGACAATGGCGCTTTTCCGTATACCGGGCCTTTCATCGTGCAGCAACGTCACAAGGATATTGAGGCTGAGCGACGACGGCACCGCGCCCAGGGCTTCCACGGCTTCTTCGGCGATGTCCGAAGACGGACTTCCCACGCATTCGAGCAGCGGATTGACCGCTTCTTCGGCGCCGATCCTGCTGAGAGACTGCACCGCCTCTCGACGAACATTACGATCACTGTCATTGAGCAAGGCGATTAATTCGTCGACTGCCAGGTGGCTGCCGGTTTCTCCCAGTTCACGAGCGGCCCGGGCCCGGACGGAAGGGTTGCTGGATTTACCCATGCGAACCAGGTGCCAAAGGGTGGCAATCGGATTCCCCTTGCGAACGCGGTTGAATACGTCGCGGGGAGATACCCGCGAATCGGAGACCACGCGAGCCAGCACGCCCATGTAGGAGATCCGTAACACACCATTGATCAGGAACAGGTACTGCAGCCCGGCGATGGTATGTCCAAACAGGGCAACGGCCGGTATGGCCGTGCATAGATCGGCGGCTATTCCACCCAGCACGGCGCCGCAGGCCGCGCCTGCCCGTGAAACCGCGGAGTAGCATCCCAGGAAGGCGGAACGGTTGATTCCCGGAGCCGTGTTTACGATCAGATTGAACCGGGCGGTTCCCCAACCCGCGCTCATGCTGCCGCCCCAGATCTGCACCAGCGGCACCATGATCCAGTAGTTGTCCAGGGTAACGAATCCCCATCCGATGGGAAACAGTGCAAGCCCCGCAGCGGTGAGGGACATGACTGGCTTGTATCCGTACTTGTCGGCCAGGTAACCCCAGAAGGGATTCATAATGATCGTGGCAATGGTCTGGATGGCGGAGAAAACCGCGATCTGGGCATAGGAAACTTCAAGCGTCCGCAGCATGTATACGGTGAAGAAAGGCGCCGCGATCTGGGCGATGAGCAACCGACCCGAAACCACGAACATCAGCTTGCGAAACGGTCCGTGTTGGAAAGGGAGCCGCAACAGCTGGTTCGATGAGAGGTCCTTCGCCTGTCTCTTCGGTGGTTCGGGAACCCGGGACCATACCCAGACCGCACAGAAGGAAAAGGCGACGGCCACGACGAAGATGAAACTGAATCCTTCCTGTGGATCACCCATCTCGTACGTACTCAGGAAGAGACCTGCGCTCACCGACGTAACCAGTCCCGCAGCGGCCGTAAGGCTGCGCTGACGGGCGACGAAACGGCCGCGTATCTCGTCGGGAATCAGGTCGGTCAACCAGGATTGACGCGCCGGAGAAACCACGGACATGGCCGCTTTCCCGAGCGCGATACAGACGATTAACGCCAGCAAATGAAATCCTTCAAGAAACAGAAAGGGAATGAAGGCGACCGGTAACCACAGGGATGCGCTGACGCCATTGGCCAGCAGGCACAGCGTCTTTCTCCGCCTTAGACGTTCAATCAGCAGGGGTGAAAACGCCTGAAGCAACTGGCCGATCGAAATGGATGCGGAGATGAATCCGATCATGGCGCTGGACGCGCCGAGGTGCAATGCGTATCCCGTGGTGTAAACGCCCGTGGTAATGGCCGAATTGACCGATTCCAGCATGCCGTTTGCATTCCACAGGCGCATCCCGCGCGCCGTCTGCAGCCGAGTCAGTTTCTTCTCTTGTTGCACAGTCAGGTTTACTCCTGATAGTCGGACATTCGTGCCTGTTTACCACACAGGCATGTGACCGCGTCTCTACTAGATCTATACTCCCAATCACGGACTCCGGGAGGCCGTTCCAGTTTTTGCCAGTATCCAGCTGACTACCGTTCCGACCCCCAGGTTTACGGCCAGGGCCACCGGACTGATCCACATGAAACTGACCGGGTCGTTCCCATCGGGCAGCATGCCGAATATCGGCCCCGAAAAGGCGATGAGCGAGGCGGTCGCAATGCCGCAAACCGCTCCCGCGACGACACCGGCCGGGCGGGCGAAAGGTACGAACAGCGCGAAGAAGAACAAAGCGAATATGGGTGTCGTAAGCAGGTTTGAGGTCTTATTGGTTACCGCGGTGATGTTGCCGGGTACCAGTTCCATCAGTGAACTCGCGGCCACAACGACGGCTCCGATGACGAACGCGAGGGTCTTCGCCGTTCGCGTCAGTTGTTTGTCCGATACGGGGGTCTTTCGAAATCGATCTATGAAATCAGTCGAAACCACCGCAGTAATCGCATTGACCCCCGAATCCAGGCTAGACATGGCGGCAGCGAACATGGCGGCCACTACGACACCGGACACGCCGGGAGGTAGATAGTAGGCGATGTAGTGGGGGAAGACATGGTCCGCCTGTCCGTCCAGGTTGGCACCAACGGGCAACAAATCGGGCTGGGCCTGGAAGAAGCCGAGCAGCGCGAAGCCCGCGACCCACAGGGTGACCCCGATGCACAGCCCAACCAACTGCTGGGTCAGGTAGGACCGCCGGGCCGCACGGGCGTCCTTCGTCGCCATGAAGCGCTGTACCACGGTCTGGTCTCCCCCCGCCGTAGCGATAGCCCATGTCATGGACGCCATCATGGATCCGATCACGGTCAACCGCACGGCCGGGTCCAGGCTGAAGACCGGCTGCTCGTCCCAGTGGGGCTGCCAGACGCTCGGCATCCAACCGAATCCGTCGAAATGCATGGTAACCGTGACGATGACCAGAATGGCGCCGCCGAACATTAACAGGGTCTGCAGCGTGTCGGTTATCACGACCGCCCGCAGGCCTCCCAGCGAAGTGTATACCACCGCGACAAACCCGGTAACTAGCGTAATGACGGGAATCCAGTCATCGCCCACGCCCAGCATGAAGGTCATGGCTTTGGCGGACAGGTAGATCAGCAGGGCCATCCATACCAGTCTCAACAGAATGAACATCACCGCGCCCAGCAACCGGATACCCAGGCCGAGTCTCGACTCGAGCAGTTCATAGGCGCTCGTTACGCGCGTTCGCATGTAGACCGGAATCAGTCCATAACCCACCACCAGGAAGATGATCGGAATGGTTAGGTAGTTGAGCATCCAGACGGGCCCCTTGCCTATGGCTTCGCCCGGAATGGACAGGTAGGAAATGGTGCTGAGCAGGGTGGCGAACAGCGAGAAGCCGATCAGCGTCGACGGCATGCGTCCCCCGCCGGTGAAATACTCACTGACGGTGCTTTGCCTTCGGCTGTAGTAATAGCCCAGCGATATGGTCACAAGGGCATATCCGATGATGATGGTCCAGTCTACAGCAGTCAGTCCGCCCGGGGTCATGGCGCCTCGCTTTTTTCCAGTAACGCATCCAGCGTGTCTGCAAGTCCCATGGTAACCACGCCATCCTGTTCCCTGGGATTTCGCGTCCGGCTGACCAGCACAGCGTGGTCGGCTCCGGCCATCCTGGCCGTGAAGGCGAGTCCGTTGATCATTTCAGGTGAGGGTGAACTGCTTACCGTCGTACCAATCGCCCAGCGCCTGCCTCGGAAATCGAGAAGCAGGTCGAGCGCATGCTGGTCGCTGGTGCTGAAATGGCACGCTTCCATCCGTTCCCCTGCGGCTTCGAGTCGGGTGATAACCTGTTCTATAATCCATCCCTCCCAGCTCGCTCCAACCCAGGGTTTCGAGAACAGGTCATCTCCATCGTTGCATCCGGCCAGGGCGTGAAACAATCCGCTGTCGCGCCAGTAAAGCTTCGGACTCTTTACCAGCCTTTTGCGCAGCTCCAGTCGGGCGGCGGGCAGAAATCGGATCAGCCCCGCCCGTACGAGCGTGTCTATGTAGCTGTTCGCCGTGTGATAACTCACGCCCAGGCTTTTTCCAATGCGCGAAGCATTGTAGGTTGAACCATGCAGGGATGCCAGCATCTTGAAGAGTCGCTCGCTGTTTCTGGGGGGAATGGCCAGTCCCGCATTGGGCAAATCCCGCTGCATCATCCGATTGAGGTGATGCCACTGACCAGCTGGAAAGACATCTTCGCTGTTCCAGATACCGGGATAGCCTCCATGGTGCCAGAGGCGGTCATGCAGATCAGGTTCCAGTTCGCCCATAAGGAGCGGTGAAAGCGTGCAAACGGCCGCCTGGTTTCCCAGGACGTCGATCATCGAGGACTTGAACGAATCCGTGATCAGAAACCGGCCATTACCACCCTGTTGCTCGTCGAGCACCGCGCGTAATCGCAGAAACAATTCAGGCCGACAGTGCATCTCCTGCAGAACGACCAGTTGGCCGCTTTCCATGCAGTCTTCCCACAGGAAATCGAGCCGCGAGGTATCCTCATCGTTTTCCAGGTTGAAACAGATATCGGAGAAAGTACGGGCAGTGGCGGACTTCCCCGCGCCACGGGGGCCCACCACCACTACGGCAGGATGGGACTCAAGCAGCGAAACAATATGACGCTGGAGCAGGCGCGAAATCATAGTCAGGGAATATAGACTGTGATTTCTATTTTACAAGGAGGATAAGGCCGAACCGGGTGCAGTTTAATCCGGACCCGAGTAGTCGGCATGGTGACGTAAGGCCATCATCTTGTTGCATGGCTGTCAGGGTACTGTGGCAACCCGAAGAAAATCCGTGTGGCCGGGTCCCGCCGCCGGCGATCCGCCGACGATGACAGCGCGATCGCCCGTGCTCAGGCCGCCCGCCGTGCGCGCCGCGTCGAGTGATGTACGGATCATCCCGTCCGTCGTTTCAAACTCATCGCACAGCTCGGGTTTGACGCCCCAGACCAGGGCGAGTCCGCGAACGGTTGTTATTTCCGGACTGACCGCGATGATCGGAACGCTGATACGATGCCTGGCGGCTACCCTTGCGGTATGTCCGGACCGGGTACAGCATACGATGGCCTTCGCTCCGGCTTCCAGTGCCAGCAAGCAGGATGCATGGCTGATCGCCCCGGAGACACCGGTCAGTCCGTGGGTTTCATTTATACCGAACGATTTATGCTGGAACATCCTACCCTCGGCCTGTTCCGCTATGGCGGCCAGTGCGCGCACGGCTTCCACCGGATAGGCGCCGGTGGCGCTCTCCTCAGACAGCATCACGGCGTCCGATCCGTCGAGTACGGCATTGGCGACGTCGGCGGCCTCGGCCCGCGTGGGCCGGGGGCTCTCGACCATGGACCGCAGCATCTGCGTGGCCGTGACCACCGGCCGCGCGGCGAGCAGGGCCTTGGCTATGATGTCTTTCTGTACCAACGGGACATCCTCGAACGGGATTTCCACGCCCAGGTCGCCTCTTGCAACCATGAGCGCATCGACGGCCGGCAGGATGTCGTCGAGCGCATCCACGGCCTCCGGTTTTTCGATCTTCGCCATCAGGGGCAGGCTCGATCCGCGACTGTCCAGTAACTTCCGGGCGCTCATCACGTCGTCCCGGTTGCGAACAAAGGAAAGGGCGGCCATATCCACACCCATGTCGAGCCCTTCCACCAACAGGTCCCGGTCTTTTTCCGTGAATGCGGCAATTCCGATTGCGCCGCGCGGTACCGTGATGCCCTTGTGATCGGACAGCGATCCGCCCAGGAGCACCTTGCATCGTATGTCGGGCGGTTCCACCGCCTCGATACCCAGTTCGATCAGGCCATCGGCCAGCAACAAGCGCTGCCCTGGACTTACCTCCTCAGCCAGGTGTGCGTAATTCACCGATACCCTGGTCCGGTCTCCTGACACCGAATCCGTCGTCAGGGTGAATCGATCGCCGACCCCGAGTTGAACGGGACCGCCCTGGAACGTGCCTATGCGTATTTTAGGGCCGGGGAGGTCCTGGAGAACGGCGACGGGTTTTCCCAGATCATCCGCGGCGGACCGAATGAGGCGAACGCAGTTCCGGTGATCGTCCGGAGTTCCATGGGAGAAGTTGAGGCGGAAGACGTCGACACCCGCTTCGAGCACCTGGAGGATCATCGACGGTGAACTGATTGCGGGGCCCACGGTGCAAACGATTTTGGTACGTCGCATCGGCTGGTTTTCTCACGTACGGTTCGGGGGTATGGATTCGTCAGGTCCGGGTACGGCAGTTTGGCTGGACCGTCTGGACCGTTTCGCGTATGCCGCGTTTTCGGAAACTACTTCAAAACCCCGATGCGCGCGACATGTCCGCCAAGCTTTAGTTCGCCGGCGTGCACATCCATGGGGACAGGTTCGTCGCGAAGGACCGTTGAAAGCGTTTCCGTCTTTATATAGTCGGCGTGGGTGGCTATGGCCTCGGCAAGATCGCCATCGGCTTCGTAGAAGAGCGTGATCCGGTCGTTCACGTTGAAATCCGCTTCCTTACGCAGATTCTGCACGTGACGGACGAAGTCACGCATCAGTCCCTCGAGCAGGAGATCTCGTGTGATCGTGGTGTCGATTGCGACGGTGCAGCCAAAATCTGAAATCACGGCCAGTCCGTCCGCATCGACCCGTTCAACCACGAGTTCGTCCGGCGATAGTTCGACCCGCTCACCGTCCACTTCAAGCGATACAGGCTCGCCGCTAGCGACGCGGGCGCCGGTTTCGTTGCCGTCCAGTGCCTCGAGCGCCTGGCGCACGGCGTTCAACTGCTTGCCGAAACGGGGACCCCATTTTGAGAAATCCGGTTTCACGGCATACCCGCGAAATGCATCCTCGTCATCGACCAGGTTCAGCTCTTTCACGTTCAGTTCTTCCAGGATCTGCGCCTGAAGCCGCGCAATGGTTTCTCCCTGACGGGTGCTTGCGGGTTTCACCAGCAACTGCAACGCGGGCTGGCGTACCTTCATCCTTGCTTCGTTGCGCACGGCGCGGCCCAGTTCGATCACCTGCATCAGGTCTTCCATGTCGTCCAGCAGATCCGGGTCGATCAGATCTTCCGAAACCTCCGGGTAACGACAGTGATGGACGCTCTCGGGCGCCGAGGGATCTACGGGAGGAACCAGGCTCTGGTAGAGTTCTTCCGCGGAGAAGGGAAGTATGGGAGCGATCAGCCTGCTCATCGTCACCAGCACTTCGTAGAGCGTCTGGATGGCCGACTGCTTGTCGACATCATCACCGCTCTTCCAGAATCGGCGCCTGCTTCGGCGCACGTACCAGGTGGAAAGCACGTCAATAAACCGCTCGGTTTCACGGACCACGGCCGCCGAATCGAAGTTGTCCATTCTGTCGTTGCAGTGACGGATCAACTGGTGGAGACGGGCGAGCACCCACCGGTCGAGTTCGCTGCGGCCCGCGACAGGGGCGGAAGCGGAAATGGGTGGACAGTCCGGCAGATTGGCGTAGGTCACGAAGAAAGCATATACGTTCCACAGCCGCAGCATTTTTCGGGCAACCTCGTCAGCGGGACCGTACCCGAAACGAAAGACCAGGTTGAGCGGCGCGCCGGCGTACTGCCATCTCATCACGTCCGCGCCCATGCGACCGGTGGCATCCTCCACGGCGATCGCGTTGTCCCCACTTTTGCTGAAGGGTTCCCCGTTCTCATCCCGCATCTCTTCGAAGGTGAGTACCGACTTGAACGGCGCACGGTTGTATAGGGTCACCGACATGAACAACTGGGAATAGAACCACAGCCTGATCTGTTCACGCATTTCCGTGATCCAATCCGCGGGGAACCACGATTCCCAGTTGGAATCGGAACCAGTGCGGGCAACACCCGCCTTGTCCCTTTCGGCTTCCGGACCGCGTTCCGATCGGATAGTGCCCTCGATCCCGCGGTGTTCCGGTAGATAGTTCAACGTCGAGAAGGGTACGATCCCCGCATCGAGCCAACAGTCGCCCACCTCGGTCACTCTCCGGACGGGTTTGCCGCACCGCTCACAGGTGATTTCGATTTCATCGATCCACGGACGGTGGAGTTCCGGCAAATCGTCGACGAGGGCGGGGTCCACGGCCCGCTCCTTCAATTCGGCCGTGCTGCCGATGACGTTTACATGATCGCAGTTCCCGCAGGAATAGAAGGGCAGGGGAAGACCCCAGAAACGGCGCCGCGATATGCACCAGTCGCCCATGTTGTCCAGCCAGTCCTGCATCAGGAGCCCGCTGTACTCGGGTACCCAGCGAACCGTCGAGGAGGCCTTTTTCATCGGATCCCGGATCTCGTCCGCGGAAATGAACCACTCATCGGCCAGGCGAAAGACCAGTGGAGTCCTGCAACGCCAGCAGAATGGATATCGGTGCGTGTAGTCTTCCCAGCGAAACAACACCCCCCTGGATTCGAGTTCCCGCCTGACCCCTTCGGCCGATTCCCGGACATGGGTGGCGGCGAGCGGGCCGATATCGTCGGTGAAATAACCGTTTTCATCGATGGGTACAATGATGTTCAGGCCGAGTTCCAGGCCGAGTTGATAGTCCTCGGCGCCGCAACCCGGTGCGATATGGACGATACCCGTACCTTCCTCGTCCGACACCATGTCCCAGGCCACGGTGGTTCGCTTAACCTCGCGCTGTACGGGCAGGTCTTCCAGGGGGCCGTGGAAAGACATCCCGATCAGATCTTCGCCCTTCATGGTTTCGAACACTTCGGCTTCCGGGGGCATCACGGTATCGACCAGGGTTTTCATCAGATAGTAGTTTTCGCCGTCCAGCTTCGCCTTCGCGTATTCGGCTTCAGGATGCAGTGCCAGGGCCGTATTGGCCGTCAAGGGTCCACGGCGTGGTGGTCCAGACCAGGAAGTACTCGTTTTCGCGGCCCTCTATTCGGCAGCGGAAGAAGCAGGACGGATCCGTCTGCTCCTGGTACGAATCCACCAGTTCGTGCTGACTGAGACTGGTGCCGCATCGCCAGCACCAGGGCATGGACCGGTGACCCCGGTAGAGCCATTCCTTGGCGTCACAGGCCTTGAGAAAATGCCAGATATGTTCGATGTTGTTGTCGTCCAACGTAAAGTAGGAAGCCGGATGGCCGTCGTCGTGGTACCACTGCATCCAGTGGCCCATACGAATGGACTGTTGCGTGATCCGTTCCGCGTACTCGTCCACCCGTGCGCGGCAAGCCCTGGAAAATTCCGCCAGGCCGTAGGTCTCGATATCGCGTTTCGAATCGAAGCCCAGCGCCTTTTCCACCTCTACTTCGACCCACAGGCCCTGGCAGTCGAACCCGTTCTGCCAACGCTGGTTGAATCCCTTCATGGCCTTGTAACGGCAGTACAGGTCCTTGTAGGTCCGCCCCCAGGCATGATGGACGCCCATGGCATTGTTGGCGGTGATCGGACCGTCATTAAAAGACCAGGTCGGACGATCCGCCAGTTGCGCTCTCAGTTTGTCAAAGATTCGATGGTCCTCCCACCAGCCCAGGATACGCTCCTCCATGCGGGGGTATTCCATCTTTCCGTCGAACGGCTTGAACATCTGTCTACTCACCTGTAGCTATTGGATTCAATTCTCAGCCCGTGCAGCGGACCGTAAGTTTAAAGACACCTTGAGGCGCCGGAAACGATACCCGTATTACCGGCAAATCGATCTGAAACGCCGGTCTGAAAATAGGATGAAAGGGGCCAGCACACAAGGGAATTCTGGCTGGAGTCCAGGTGGAAATGAACGAGTGCGCGGCCCTGTATTCACGCCGTCTGTCCCGCGTCCGGCACCCGATTCAAATCTTCTCTGCAGGTTCGCCAGTTCGGCATCAACCTGTCCAGAATACCCCAGAATCGCCGGTTGTGAGACGGTTCGATCAGGTGGGCCATTTCGTGGACGATCACGTATTCAAGGCAGTGCATGGGTTTCTTGGCCAGTTCAAGGCTGAGCCATATCCTCCCGGCCTGGAAGTTGCAGCTTCCCCAGCGGGTCTTCATCTTCCGGATGCGCCACTCCCTTACCTTGACATCCATCACCGGTTCCCACATGGCAATGAGTGCCGGGACCCGGGACTGCAGCCGCTGTCGATACCACCGGGAAAGCAGGTCCCTGCGCTGTCGCAGGTCGGTGTCTGAACGGACACGCATCTCCAGCGTCGATTCGCCAACCAGGTAAACAGAAGGCGGCCCTTCCTGGATAGTGATGTTCAGCCGGACGCGTAAACCTTCTACATAGTGTTGTTCTCCGGATACGAGGAGGAGTTCGATGTCCGGACCGCGGATTCTGTGTTTTTGCTGTTGCCGCAGGATCCAGGGCATCCTTTTGACCACGACCCGTCGGATCGATTCATCGTCGATGTGCAGGGGGGCGGAAACCCGCACGTGACCGTCAGGAGGACCTACCCTGAGGTAGAGGTGCCTGATCCGCTTCCGGTAGACGGCTACATCCACTTCTTCTACGCGTATCTGATAGGGTTTGACGTCTTCGATGTGCGGCCTTGCTTTCTGGTTCGGACCTGCAGCGAAAAGCGAAATATCAAGCTGGAATGTCAGTGGCCCCACGTCTCCGGAATGCGCGCTCAATATAGCGTTGTAATCGATGCTTCGGTAGTGCAAACCACGACAGTTGCCACTGGAGTTTACAGGCTTGACTTTGCCAGGGAGAGCCGGTTTTATAGACAGTTCACCCAGCGAGTCTGTGAAGCGATTGATTTGCTCACATCTTACCCATGTTTTACCTGATTTGTTCAGGCATGACGAGGGATACTGCTTCACGTAGATAACCACACTATGTCACGCAAATTTCCCAACATTCTGTTCTTCTTCACGGATGACCAGCGCTACGACACGATACGGGCGCAGGGGAATCCGTACGTACAAACGCCCACGATGGACCGGCTCGTCGCCGGGGGCGCGACTTTCACCCATGCCCATATACCTGGCGGTACATCGGCCGCGGTATGCATGCCCAGCCGGGCGATGCTGCATACCGGCCGCACCCTGTTTCACCTCGAAGGGGCCGGCGAGGATATTCCGCCGGAACACGTGATGATCGGGGAACACCTCCAGTCCCACGGCTACCGTACCTGGGGTACCGGCAAATGGCATAACGGCGTCTCGTCCTTCGCGCGAAGTTTTACCGACGGGGCCGAGATCTTCTTCGGAGGCATGGACGACCACTGGAACGTGCCGGTCTTCGACTACGACCCGGCGGGACAGTACGACGGTACGCTTCCACAGTGTCCGGATGCGTTTAGAACGAACGCGCTTAAGATCAGAAAGGGCGACCACGTTCACGCGGGCACGCATTCAAGCGAGTTGTTTGCCGACTGCGCGGTTGACTGGCTGAAAAACTATGAAAGCGATGACCCCCTTTTCATGTACGTGTCCTTCATGGCTCCCCACGATCCAAGGACGATGCCGCAAGCTTTCCTGGACCTGTACGATCCAGAAAAGATTCCTCTTCCCGATAATTTCATGGGCGGGCATCCATTCGACAACGGCGATCTGAAAGTAAGAGACGAGGTGCTTGAGGATTTCCCCCGCGAGCCGGTAAAGGTCCGTCAGCATATCGCGGAGTACTACGCGATGATCACCCATATGGACGCCCAGATGGGCAGGGTTATGGACGCTCTCGACGCAGGTGGAATGACGGATGATACCATCGTGGTCTTTGCGGGAGACAACGGGCTGGCCATCGAGCAGCACGGTCTGTTCGGCAAACAGAACCTGTACGAACACAGTATACGCGTGCCCCTTGTATTCTCGGGGCCCGGCATTCCCCGCGGTGTCCAGCGGAGCGCCTACGCATATCTGCTCGACATCTTCCCCACCCTGTGTGATCTGACCGGAATCGATCCGCCCGGGTCCGTGGAAGGGACGAGCCTCAAATCGGCGATCACCGACCCTGCGGCGCGTCCGCGAAACACGTTGTTCGGTGCGTACCGCCAGTGGCAGCGCATGGTGAAGGACGACCGGTACAAACTGATCGAGTACGTGGTCGACGGTCGTCGCACAACCCAGCTATTCGACCTGGCGCAGGACCCACAGGAATGTCACAACCTTGCAGGCGACCCAGCGCACGCGGACCGGCTACTCGACCTGCGGAGCAGGCTCTGCCAGTGGCGTGACGACTGGAGTGACGCCGACAGCGAGTGGGGCAGGACTTTCTGGGAAGGCTACAATGCTTCCTGAGGTGTTGGCGGTTCCCCATGGCCCGGTATGGATTGGAACGCTGTTTCAGATGGATATGGACCCGATTTTCAACGACTTCGCATTCGGCAAATACGAACGCGAACTGATGAACCGGGACGGTCACATATCGTTCCCGGGCTTATTGAAAGAAGACGCCCGGCGTGAACTGACTGCATCGCTTGAGTATATCGAGTCCATCGATGCACAGGACATGGAAGGCCATGAACCCCGCCGATTTGCGGCCGAGTTCGACGGCTACCTTGAAAGCCTGATCGGCCACCCCCAGATGTTGGACCTGGCGCGAAGCATACTGGGAGACGACGTTCGATTCGATCATTGCGTGGCACTGAACCGGCCGGGCGGCAATGGCGGTTCAAAATGGCACACCCACGGTTACGGGGAAGAAAACCCCGCACTGGGATTCATTCGCATCTTTTTCTATGTAAATGGATTCGAAGCGGAAGACGGGGGACTGAAAGTATTACCCGGCAGCCACTTGCTTCGCGCCCGAATCGCGAACGTGGTAACCAATGAAGAGCTGGAGACTGACTGGCTGCGGGACAAGTACCACCCCCTGACTAGTGAGCCGTTTCGTATTGAAGCGCTTTCGGTACCTTCCGGCACGGTAATCGCGATGTGGACTTTCGCGGCCCACGGCGTTACCCCACGAAAACCAGGCAGCGATACGCGATGGTGCGTGGTCTACGCCTATCGCAACCCGGGATTGCCTTCGCAAGCGCGCTGGATATCGGAAGACTACGAGAAGCGCCGGATTCCAGGTGCAGAGGGGATGATGAGTTTGTATTGAATTTCGCGGTAACCTGCCATCAGGGGAACACTCCTCGGCATCGGTAGGTGACTGACATTGCATCCAGCGATGACTGTCATTGCATCAGGCTGCGACAGCCCGGCTCTTATAGTTCCGATACAGAACTTGCCCCATAGCACCCAGACCGAGAATGACCAACAGCAGGTTGATTATCCAACCGATGTATGGCAGGCTCACCACGACAAGTACCAGGACCAGCCCTGCGAGCAGCGGAAGGGTCATTGATTTAAGATCGCTCTTTTTCGGTCGCAGCAAAGCGGTCCCCAGGTAGTTGGCCACGACGATCTTAGACACGTACAGTCCCAGAGCCCAGGCAGCAGCCGTAACCAGTCCGACTGGAAGACCGATGAGCGTCACGGCGAGAACCGCCGCGGCAACCGGCATTGCGATGAGAATGATGAACCCGGTCCCGGTAGACACCAGGATCGCCCTTAAGTCGACCAGATGCATGCGGCCAAGCGAAGGAAACGACCAGAATAGAATCATGCCCGAAACGAATGCGGCAGCCAGCCATAGCGCCATGAGCACGAACGATCCAGCCGACAGAGACTCGTCCTCACTGGATTCGGGAATGTCGACCTGCATTACGCCGGTTACAGTCGCAGCAGAATCCACCTCAAGGTTCTCTTCCGCAGGCAAATCGACATTGAAATTTCCTCCGATAGACGCGGACGAATGGACGGCTGCCAGGCTACCCGAAAAGGTAACATCCCGCATCACCTCACCTGATATCGTAAGCGTATTGCCGAACACCGTCACGTTGCGGCCAACAGCCCCACCAATGTTTATGTCCTCGCCAAACGCAAAAAGGTCTCCCCCGATCGAAGCGTCACGTCGTGTGAGTATCGACTGACCGAACCAAATCACGCTCTGACCGACCGAATCCCCGACGCGAATCACCTGTCCGAATCCTGTGATTCCGCCGCCCACCTCGCCGTCGATCTCGATGTTTTGCCCGAAAGTATACACGTCGCCTCTGACCGTACCCCTGATGTCAATCGACTGCGCGAACGCGATCACGTCGCCTGTCACCTCGCCGTCAATTCTGACAGTACGACCGGATGCGACAAGCGTGTCGTCGATGATTTCATCGGCCTCGATTGAGACGATGTCTCTTGAACGAATATCGATGGCTTCTGCCTGTGTGGAAAATCCCGCCACCAGCAAAAGACCTAGACTGTAAACCGCCGTAGAAACTCCTAATGGCCGACGCATCAGGACGAATAGCGTGTAAAGCAATGAGACGGCCAACGTGGTGAATCCGATGTTATTGATTAGTGATGACATGATCGAACCTCCTTCCTGTGTTAAATATGCAGCTGAACTGAATAGAAGGGATAGCTGACCAGAGACTTCCAGGGGATTAAGCCACTCTGTACTCCAGGGAAGTTCCAGGTCTAAAATCGAACTGAGCCCCAACCACAACACCGCCGCGAATCCGGTGACCCATCCCATCAGTTTCATGGCGTGAATTGGAGAAGGAGAAAAGGAATGTACTGGAACACAATCGCCGACGAAGGCGCCTGCGTTACCCATTGCTCCAACCAGTGCGTTTCTCTCCGTTTGGAATGCCTGTACCTGGTCCCGGCACCTCGGACAGGTTTTCAGATGATCTTCAAACTCAAGTGCCTCTGATCCAAATAGCTCACCGTCGGCGTGCATTGCGCAGGTGAGTTCAGCAGGACATGACGCTGTACGCATCGTTTTGTTGGTCATAGACTGGTCAGCCCCTCTCTCAGCCGCTGCTTCCCGCGATAAATCAGCGTTGCTACGGTGTTTCGGTTCAGTTCGAGCGTTTTGCCGATTTCGTCGTAGGTGAACTCGTTATAGTAGGCTAAAACGAGCGGTATGCGATACTTGTCCGGGAGCGACTGTATCGCTGATCGCACTCGTTCTCCTTGCTCCGCTCGTACCAGGGATGACAGTGTATCCTCGGCCATGAGGAAAGGACCGCCCTGGTCGAGATCGGCTGTTTCATAGAACTGGACCTCGTATCTTCGACGACGTAACCGGTCAAGACAGTGATTTGTTGCAATTTTGAGGAGCCAGTTCAGATATGACTTCGAACCGTCGACGGTCGTACGTTTCTGGTATGCGCGGTAGAAGACTTCCTGGGTCGCGTCCTCGGCCTCATCGACTGATTTCAACAGATATCTACACAGTGCAAGGACCCTGAGATAGTGCGTCCGGTAAGTCCTGTCGAAATCCAAATCTGCTGTACTCCGGCTGCCGGCGGTCGTGTTCATAGCACTACTACGAATACCTGGACGAAAGAGTTTCAGCTCCATGTCCGAAAACCCGGTGCGAGATATGGTCGGTTTTACTGTTGGTATTACAGCGCGGAAGGATAGCGTGGCATTTAAACTATATGGAAAAGGCAAGTTCTATCCGCTCGATGCCACCTTCTCCACCGCTACCGCGCAATACTTGAATTCGGGGATCTTGCCATCGGGATCGAGGGCGTCGTTGGTCAGGACGTTCGCGGCGGCTTCCTTGAAATGGAAGGGAATGAAGACGTTTCCATCCGCCACGCGCGGCGACGACTTCGTTTTCAGGGTAATGGATCCGCGGCGTGAGGAAACGACCACCGGATCGCCGTCTTTGACGCCCAGGCCGGCCAGATCGTGAGGCGTTATTTCTACGAAAGGTTCCGGCGCAATAGCGTCGAGGGCCCGGGCACGGCGCGTCATAGTGCCCGTGTGCCAGTGTTGCAGGACGCGGCCTGTGTTAAGCACAAAAGGATATTCTGCGTCAGGCAGTTCATCCGGCGGCGCGAAGGATACGGGCGCGAATCTTCCCCGGCCCAGCGGAAACGTGTCGGTGAAGAGGATGGGCTCTTCCAGGGGCCACACTACGGTTTTCCTCTCCATCGCATCGTAGGTAATGCCGTTGAAGATCGGCGTTAACGCGACGATTTCCTCCCACACCGTCTCCGGACTGTCGTAGTCCCAGCTAACGCCCTTCTCACCATGTTCCATTCGGATCATCCGGTTGGCAAGGTCGATCAATATGTCCCCGTCCAGACGGGCTTCGCCGGGCGGTTCGACCGCCTGTCTTCCGATCTGCACCATGCGATTCGTATTAACGTAGGTTCCTCGCTTCTCCGACGCGGTAGAAGCGGGCAGGATCACGTCCGCGAATTCCGCCGTTTCTGTGAGGAAGATATCCTGGACGGCTAAAAAAGAGAGGTTCTGAAGGGCCATTCGAACTTTGTTCATGTTCGGATCTGAAATGTACGGATTCTCACCCATCATGAACATGCCTGCGATGCTCCCATCGAGTGCTCCGTGCATGATCTCCACGACCGTCAGGCCCGACCTCGGGTCTAGGCGCGTGCCCCAGACCTCCTCGAAGTGCTTTCGGATTTCCGGATCATCCGCACTCTGGTATCCCGGATAGTATTGCGGAATCAGTCCCACGTCGGAAGCGCCCTGTACGTTGTTCTGCCCGCGCAGCGGATGCAGACCCGTACCACGTCGTCCGATGTTGCCGGTCATAAGGCAAAGCGAAATCAATGCGCGTGCATTGTCCGTGCCGTTGACATGCTGGCTGATCCCCATACCCCAGAAGATCATCGCCCTTCGTGCGCGGCCGTACTCGAGCGCCACCTCTTCGATCACCGTAGCGGGTACGCCGGTGATCCTTGACGTAAGTTCGGGCGTATAGTGCCGCAGTGCCGGTTCCAACGCATCGAAGTTTTCTGTTCGGTTCGCGACAAAATCATCATCCTGCAACCCTTCACGCAGAATCACGTGCATCAGTCCGTTGAGCAGAGCGATGTCCGTACCGGGTTTGAACCGCACGTATCGGGTGGCGTGGTCCGCGATGGTGGGTCGACGCGGATCGAGTACGAACAGTTTTGTCCCCTTGTCGACGGGCCTGTTTCATGTAAGTAGCGGCAACGGGATGGTTGTCCTCCGTGTTGGATCCGATCACGAAGATCACATCCGTGTCGAGGACCTCCTGGAAAGCGTTCGACACGGCCCCGCTTCCAATGGCCTCCGTAAGGGCCGCCACGGAAGACGCATGGCAGAGTCGCGTGCAATGGTCTACGTTGTTGGTACCGAAAACTACGCGGATCAACTTCTGAAAAAGGTAGGCTTCCTCGTTGGTCACCTTGGCCGAACCGAAACCGGCCAGTGCGCCCGGTCCCTTCGTGCGCTTGATGTCCAGCAACCGGCGCGCCACAAGGTCAAGCGCTTCGTCCCATTCGGCTTCCCGGAATACCTCACGGATGCGGTCATTCCACTCGGGCGACCTGAGCGAACGCCGGAAATCCCGATAGTCTTTGAAATCCGCGGAAAGCGGCTGCTTCGGATAGGCGTCCTCCCTTCTGATGAGCGGTTTCAGGAGCCGTTGCGGATGGTGCGTATAGTCGTAGCCATATCTTCCTTTGACACACAGCCTGCCCTCGGTGTGGGTGTCTTCCCGTCCCGTCACCTTTACGATCCGATTTTCCTGAACATGGTACGAAATACCACAACCCACCCCACAATAGGGACAGACCGAGTCGACTTTCTTAACGCCCCTGTTATTTTCGAGTGACAATACTTCGCCGGTTGCGTTCTGGTTGCTCTCGGCCAAGAAACTACGATCTGCGGGTGGACTAGCCTTATCGAGGATCACCTTGTCCGTGTCGACAAGCGGTATGTCGGTCAGCGCGCCGGTGGGGCACGCGGCCACGCACTCTCCGCATGAGACACAGGAGGAGTTCCCCATGGGCAGATCATTGTCGAATGCGATCCGGGTATCGGTGCCCTTACCGGCTCGACCGATTACGTCGTTTACCTGCACATCGTCGCAGGCACGGATGCACTTGTCGCACAGAATACAGGCGCTGTGGTCCACCGCGATGACGGGTGAGGACAGATCTGGCGGCGGGAGTGTTTTTTTCGATGATGCGTTAAACCTCGCGGGTACCGCATGAAGCCGCCTGCCCAATCGCGCGAGTTCATCGCTTTCGGCTGGTTTGCGCCGGTCCACCGCTTTCGGCTGATCGGTCTCCAGCAATTCCACGAGGGTCCGGCGTGCGCGTCGCACCTTGTCCGTATCGGTGCGCACCACCATCCCTTCTTCCACCTGGCGGATACAGGCCGCCGGCAGCGTTCGGCTATGCTCAACCTCGACCACGCACACGCGGCACACGGCCACCGGATGTAGCCTGGGATCGTGACAAAGCGTGGGAATGTCGATACCGGCAGACCGGGCCGCGTCCCAGATCGTGGCGCTCTCAGGTGCGTCAATGTGTTTGCCGTTAAGAGTCAGCGTGACAGTTTTATTGCTCATCTGAACCGCCCGTGGTACGATCAGTATCGCGATCCGCCGAATGCTGACAAAGGGTTTCGAACTCGGCTGGAAAATGCCTGAGCGCCGAGGTTAGCGGAAGTGCCGCTGCCTGTCCCAGGCCGCAGATCGATGTGAGTTCCATGGTTTCTGCGATATCCTGCACGGGTTCCAGCGTCATGGGCCCGCCTCCTCCCTCGAGCACAGTGTCAAGCACATGAACCAGGTGGGATGTGCCCGTCCGGCAGGGAACGCATTTACCGCAGGATTCGTTGCGGAAGAACGTTACCGCGTTCCGTGCAAGATCCACCATGTCCGTGCCCTCGGCCACGACGATGACCGCACCGGACCCCAGCATGGATCCGGCCTCCGATAGCGATTTGAAATCGAGTGGGATATCCGCCATGGATGCGGGAAGGAAACCCGATGATGTCCCCCCTGGAGAGAAGGCTTTCAGTCCACGTCCCCCGGAGACGCCCCCGCCGTAGTCGTGGATGAGGTCGCGTACCCTTGTTCCGAGCGGGATTTCATATACACCGGGCCTGTTGACATGACCGCTGAGGGCGATATACTTGCGACCCGTAGCTCCATTTACACCCTGGGATCTGAACCAATCGGCGCCGCGCTGCAAAACAGCGGGCACCCAGGCGAATGTTTCGACGTTGTTGATGAGCGTGGGCCTGCCGTACAGCCCGTGCGTGCCCGGATACGGCGGCTTGTTCCTGGGTTCGGCCCGTTTACCTTCCATCGCTTCCAGCAGGGCCGTTTCCTCTCCGCAGATATACCCGCCCGGGCTGTCGAATATCTCCAGGTGGAACGATCGTTCCGAGTTCAATATGCCATCGCCCAGGTATCCGGACGAGTAGAACGCCTTGATGGTCCGTTCCAGTACTTCGCGTTCCCGGTCATATTCGTGGCGGAGGAACAGGTAACCCTGGTTCGCGCCGACCACGAGTCCGCCCAGGATCATCCCCTCGATGACGAGATGGGGATAGTGGTACAGGATCTCGCGGTCCTTGAACGTACCGGGCTCGCTTTCATCCGCGTTGCATATGGCGTACTTGATCTCGGATTCCGCGCCGCGGACCAGGTCCCACTTGGTGCCGGTCGGGAATCCTGCTCCACCCATGCCGCATAGTCCGCTGTCTTTGATGGTCTGGATGAGCTGACCTTCATCTCCACCGGAAACCCACTGTTTCAGGGATTCGGCGGCCAGGGGACGGTCATAGGGATCGATGAGTCCGGGGCTGACCCGTCGCCTGACGGGTTGACGGGCTACCTTCCCGTCCTCCGCAAGCCGGGCTACGAGTTTTTCGAGTCGGTCCGTGGACATGGATCTGTAGCTGCGGTCGTCGATCGAAACCGCCGGCGCGCCATCGCATTGTCCAAGGCACGAAACCTCGTTCACCTCCCATTGATCCAGACCGGCGTAATTCACGGTCTCCCGCAGCGTCTCCAGCACCTCGCAGGCCCCTTGGAGGTGACACGAAAGATCGGTACAGACTCGAAGGGAAGCCGGGGGCGGCGGTTTCAGCCTGAAATGAGGATAGAAACTGGCCACGCCGTGGATCTCGTAGAGGGGGATCCCCTTGCGTGCCGAAAGGATCTTCAATTCCTCCTCCGGCAGATAGCCGTGACGTGCCTGTATCTCCCTAAGGTCATCAATCAGCATGAATGTAGTCCGGTATTCCGTCGGTTACAGGGTGAGTTGGTGTATCGAGGTTTTCCAGCCCGGTCCGTCAAGATCGACGATTCGGAAGGCAGCCGGTTCGTCCGTCACGATTACGCGGGTGCCGTCCGCATGGATCACGGGGTCCTTTCGAAACTGCAGGCCCACGCTCGGTGCGGTCAGGACGGTTGCATGGGCAAGTTCCATGCGAAAGACGTGGTGTACATGACCGCACAATATCAGTCTCAACGTGGCATGGGCCTCGCATATCCTGAGAAACCGGTCGCTCTCCTGTAGAATCAGGTCATCCATCCAGGGAACGCCCACGGGTACCGGCGGGTGATGCATGCAAACGACGGCTGGGTGGCCGGAAGACAACTCTCGGTCCAACCAGTCCAACTGGTCGTCGTCCAACCTTCCTGCAACCTCCCCTTCGTCCTGGGTATCGAGCACGATAATCCGGTGGCCGTTCCGGACCAGGGTATAGTAATAAGGGTTCGAATTCACGCTGGATTCTTCCAGCATGACCTGGCGGAAAACCGGTCTGGAGTCATGGTTGCCGAGGGCCAGATGACAGGGGAAGCGAAGGTTGGAAAGTACGTCCTTGACAGTACGGTAGGAGTCTTCGGCTTCGTCGTTGGTCTGGTCGCCCGTCATGACGACGAGATCGGGTGTCGGGTTCAGCCGGTTGACGGCATCTACGGCGGCGCGCAGGCGACCCAGGGTGTCATGACCGTGAATGGGCTGGCGGGACGCCGGCACGATATGGGGATCGGAAAGTTGAACGATGCGCATGGATCAGGACTTCCAGTCCTTTACGAGCTGGACAAGTAATCGAACCCCGACCCCGGTGGCCCCTTTCGGGCAATAGGCCTTGCTCGTCTCCGTGTAGGCCGTACCTGCGATATCGAGGTGCACCCAGGGACGATCGACGAACTTCTCCAAAAAGGCGCCAGCGGTCAAAGCGCCCCCCCATCGGCCACCCGTGTTCTTCACGTCGGCAATATGGCTTTTTATCTGGTCGTGATATTCCTTCCACAGCGGCAGCGGCCAGACTCGCTCTCCCGTGATCTCCCCGGCCGCTCGTACCCGGTCCTGCAGCGTTGCGTCGTTTCCCATCATCCCCGATGCGGCGTGGCCCAGCGCGACGACACACGCCCCCGTCAGCGTGGCCAGGTCGATCACCGCCGCCGGGCTGTATCGTTCCGCGTATCCCAGGGCGTCGGCCAGAACGAGGCGACCCTCGGCGTCGGTGTTGATGACTTCGATCGTCTTCCCAGACAGCGTCGTGATGATGTCGCCGGGTTTCAGTGCCTTTCCATCCGGAAGATTCTCGGTGGCCGGTACCAATCCCACCACGTGGAGAGACGGTTTCAACATGGCGATGGAACGCATGGCGCCGATTACGGCGGCCGCACCCGACATGTCGTGTTTCATTTCCTCCATGCCGCCGCTCGGTTTGATGGAAATACCCCCACTGTCGAAGGTGATGCCCTTTCCGATGAATACCAGGGTATCCTGTCCGTCGGCGGGTTCGCCATGCTCCAGCACGATGAATCGAGGAGGCTCTTCGCTGCCCGCGTTGACGGCGATCAAAGCGCCCATGCGTTCCTTTTCAATATCCTTGCGTGTCAGGATACGACATTTCAGATCATGCTGGGCGGCCATTTTCCGGGCAGCGGCAGCCAGCTTGCGCGGAGGCAGACCGTTCCCTGGGGCATTGGAAAGATCCCGGGCCATGATCGTGCCCGCAGAAGTTATTCGAGCAGCTTCTATCCCATCCTTGATTTCATAGGCCTGTGCGCGTTGCAGCATCACGACGATCAGGGTTTCGAGTGTGGTTCGTTCAGATGATTCGGTCTTGTAGGCCCGATAACTGTACGCGCCGAGCAACAGGCCTTCTACGGTAGCCTGTGCACAGTCGCGGGTCTCAAAGCCCGGTGTTTCCAGTCCATGTACAGCCGTCGACAGCGCTGACACGTCCAGTTTCAGGGCTCGTTTGACGGCGATGCCCGATGCGCGGCGGGCTTTTTCCAAACTGAAATTGCCCCGCTCTCCAAGCCCGACTAGGATAACCCGTATGGGTGGTGCCTGGCCGCGTGGATAAAGCACCGCGATTTCCTCGTCCCCTCCCTTGAAATCTCCCAGTGCCAGTATCTCGTGCAAATAACGCCGCAGGGCGGATTCCATGACCAGGGCGTCGCCTTCCTCGAGCTTATCGTCCTTGAACAACCCGATGATCACGGTGGTATCGATTTCCGATCCGATTCGTCCAATTTTCACGTCGATTTGCATGCTTCTTTATCCGATCAGTGCCTGGTTGTCCGTTCTGTGTCCCACAACGGGAAACCGGCCTGTTATACGCTGGTTCTCAGTATACGCGTGGCATGGGGTCAATGATGGCATCCGCAGGCGGGACCGCATGGCGTGGATGGCACGGGTGCCGTGGTTACGTTAATCTCTTGTGACCCGCCGATGGATTTAAACGGGTTGACTGGTTTCCTTTTCCTCGCGCTTGAGACGATAGGCGCGGTCCAGCAGTTCCACGGGGTGCAGGACCTCGATATCCCTTCCCTCACGGCGTATGCCATGCTGGATCTGCAGAATGCACCCGGGGTTACCGGTCGCCACCACATCGGGTTCCGCCTGCCTGACGTGATCCATCTTTCGGGTAAGTAACCGGTCAGCCATGTCGGGTTGCGTTAGATTGTATATCCCCGCACTACCGCAGCACCCGTCTGCATCCTCCAACTCAACGAGTTCAAGACCCGGAATCAGGTTCAGCAAACCGCGGGGTTGGTCCCGGACACCCTGGCCGTGGGCGAGATGGCAGGCGTCGTGATAGGCGACCCGCGCCCTGACCGTTCCCATCTCCTCTTTGACGGGTATCCCGGCAAGAAACTCGTGCACGTCCTTAACCTTGTCGGAGAAAACCCGGGCGCGGTTCCGGTACGCGGGGTCCCCGGCCAGGAGGTCGCCGTACTCTTTCAACTGGGCGCCGCAACCCGCGGCGTTGATGATGACGGCGTCCACTTCAGCTTCTTCGAAAACACCGATGTTTTTCCGGGCAAGCGTTTCGGCCACGGTACGTTCGCCGCTGTGGACCTGTAGCGCCCCGCAGCAGGTCTGGTGTTCGGGGATCACCACGTCGCAGTCGTTCTCGTTCAACACCCGGGCTGTCGCGACGTTTACATGGGTGAACATTTCGTTCATAACGCACCCTGTCACCAGCCCCACCCGGTAGGTCGCCGTTCCCGAGGCAGGCATGTAAGGCCGGAGTTCCCCCTTCATCGAACGGTCCGGCATCGCAGGCATCATGGCTTCCAAGTCGCGAAGACGGGCCGGGAACAGTTTGGGGAGTCCCAGCATTCGAACGAGCTTCTGCAGGCCCGAAGCCTGGTACACGCGCAACGGCAGAAAAACGACGGAGAGTTTGAAGCGCGACGGCAGCAGCTTCTCGAATACCAGTTGACGAAGCAATCGATTGAAAAAGGATCGGGGCCGCTTTTCGATGATCTCGGCGCGGGCGGCTTCGACCAGGCTGCCGTAGTGTACACCGGCGGGACAGGCCGTTTCGCAGGCCCGGCAGTCCAGGCAAAGATCGATGTGCTTCTCGAAATGATCCGTTAGTTCAATACGCCCGTCCGCATAGGCCCGCATGAGGTGGATGCGTCCACGGGGGGAGTCCATTTCGACACCGAGTTCGGAATACGTCGGGCAGGCCGGAAGACACAGCCCGCAGTGCACGCAATCCAGGAACTTGTCGTATTCTTTTACCAGTCTGTTCTGCGTGCTCATTCAGCGCGTATTCCGATCTTGAGGGAACTCGTCCGTCACCCGGACCGGCGGAAGCTATGCACACGCCGGAATTCACAATGTGCAGATCGGCGTACCTGGCCCGGCTTACCTATTGTTGTTCGTTAAATAACAATAGTTTAACCTGTGCGATGTCAAGCGAATTGTCGAATCGAGCGAGTTAAATAAAACCTTCCGTTTTTGATCGACCGGCATAACTTCCTAGGGGTTACCACACCCTGCACTACCCGTTCGGACAACCGGTTTCAATCCCAGTACCGCCTTGCGTGGAAGGAGCATATTGCATGACCGCTTTTGAAGGTATTCTGCCTGCCATCATCACCCCGATGACCAGCGACGGAAGTTTCCAGGAAGATGCGTTCCGCAAGGTCATGGAATTCAACATCGAGGCTGGTGTCCATGGATTCTGGATCGCCGGGGGCACGGGGGAAAGCATTTTGCTCAGCGACGAGGAGAACATGCGGATCGCTTCGGTGTCGGCGGACCAGTCCCAAGGGCGCGTGAACAATATCATGCACGTGGGTGCCGCTACCACCGAACGGGCGGCCCGTCTTGCCGAGCATGCCGCGCGTGCCGGGGTAGAAGCCATCTGCTGCGTACCGCCCTTTTTCTACGCTCGAACGGAACAGGGGATCGTCGAGCATTACCGGATCGTGGCCGCCGCGGCGGACCTGCCCCTCTTCGTCTACAACCTTCCTCAATCGACTGGCGTGGAGATCACGCCCGACCTGATGCGCAGAATCCAGGACAGCGTACCGCAGTTGAAGGGGCTTAAACACTCCGCGCCATACATACCCTATGTGCGGAACTTCGCGGCCATGGGGCTCTGTTGCCTGGTGGGAAATCACCAACTGATGCTGCCGGGTTTGACCATCGGCGGCACGGGCTGTGTCGACGGTCCGCCTATCATAGCGCCGGAATACTGGGTGGAAATCTGGAAAGCCTACCGTGCGGGCGACATCGAACGGGCCGAGTCCGCGCAGGATCGTGCCAGCAGGATGTGGGAGACCATCGGGGCGTGCGGAGGAGAATTTCATTCCGTCATCAAGGCCGCGCTCAGCGAGCGGCTGGGCATATCCTGCGGCGCTGCACGGCCTCCGGGCAAACCCTTGACCGCCGATCAACACGCCTCGATGCGTGCGGCATTGCAAAAACTCGGCCTGGTTTGATCGGCGGCGAACACGGGGTCGGCACACCACCTACCGTATCGATAAACGCCGGACGATGTCATCGCCGACTTCAAAGGTACTTGAAGTGCCTCCGATGTCGGGTGTGCGGACTCGCGCCTCGCTGAGGTTTCCCGCCACGGCGTTTCGTATGGCGGCACCTGCTTCCGCGTGACCCAGAAATTCGACCATCATGGCCGCCGCCAGGATCGTGGCTATCGGATTGACCTGGCTTTTGCCGATGAGTTCGAAGGCCGAGCCGTGGACCGGTTCGAACATGGAGGGATGTTTGCGGCCGGGGTTAAGATTTGCGCTGGGAGCCAGGCCCATGCTGCCGACGGTAATCGCCGAAATATCGGTAAGAATGTCTCCAAACAGGTTCGAGGCCACCACGACGTCGAAATCCTGGGGCCTACGCACGAAATCCATGGCCGCCGCGTCGATCAGCAGGGACTCGGTCTCGATATCCCCGTATTCCTCCTTCACGCTATCGAATACTTCGTCCCAGAATACCATGCCATAGCCCTGGGCGTTCGACTTCGTGATGGACGTCACCTTGCGCCGGCCGCCGCGCCGCTGTGCCTCTTCGAAGGCGTACCGGATGATGCGTTCGGTGCCGTGTCGAGTGAAAACGGAAGTCTGAACCGCGACCTCCTGGTCGGTCTGGTGATACACGCGGCCTCCGATATCGGCGTACTCCCCTTCGGTGTTCTCACGGATGACGACCAGGTCAATGTCGCCGGGTCCCTGATCTGCGAGCGGAGACCGGACCCCTTCGTACAGGAAAGCGGGCCGCACGCAGGCGTACTGGTCGTACCTCCTGCGTATGGGGAGTATCAGGTTGTTCAGGGCGATATGGTCCTGCACTTCCTCGTCGCCCACAGCGCCGAAGAATATGGCGTCGTAAGAAGCCAGTTTTTCCAGGCCGTCCTCCGGAATGAACCTTCCGGTACGCTTGTAACGATCCGAACTCCAGTCGAAGCGGGTGTATCTGAATTTCGGTTCTCCCAGCGCTTCAAGCGTCTTTATGCCTTCCACGATGACTTCGGGACCGACACCGTCCCCATCGATCACGGCGATTTCGAAGTTTGACATGTTTTATGGACCGGTTAGCCTTTCCAGGGATAGCCTTGCCAGTGAGCGGGATTCAGGTTGAACGTGTTCAGGTTGAGCGTCTCAAATCGGGAGTCTCACGGCCGGAATCCTTCTGATGCGCAATCGTCGCAAATCCACGCCGCACGGGTCATCCCTCCCGCGGGGATTTCCGTATCATAATCCTGCATTACCGGCACGCGGTTCCTGCCGCAGAAGTCACACTTGCCCTTTTGCTTTGGTGCCAGGCTTTCTTCCCGCATCATGGAGATTCTGTCTTTCTCCAGGAACGGTTTTGCGAACGTCCTGGCAAACCCGAGCACCTGTCGGTCTGTTTCGGTATCCAGCACCCGCCTGACGATGGGTTCGAAGGCCGGATCGGTGGGACAACCGCCGTCTTCCAGCGTATGCCAGGCGCGCCGGCGAACGCGAGGGTCTTCATCCTCCATCATCCGGTAGAGCGCTTTCCAGACCTCTTCATCGCGGTGACGGACGTGGCACGGGCACATGTAGGTGGCGGCGACGATCCGGTCCTCGGGGTCCGCGCTTTCGGACAGGCGCAGGAGTTCAGCGATATCGTCCCTGCTGACGCGCTCTTCGCCTGGCTTCCTCCAGGCCTTTTGATGGCGGTTCAGTCCGGTGTTTTTTCCCGGCATGACGGCATCCTGGTTACAATTGTTGCACGGGGTTGGAAAGGACGCCGATATCCGGCGAGGAAATGACTACGATATCCCCTTCCTTCAATCCCAGATCGTTCGGCACGATAATACCCGTACCGGTTGAAACGACGGTGCCCGCCGGAATGAGATTGTCCCGGTAGAGGTATTCGTTCAACTCGTCAAATTTCCTGGCCAGTTGCGACGTGTTGGCTTCCCCTTCGAACACAACCGCGTCGTCCCGGAGGATCCGGCATTGGATGTCGATGTCGTACGGATCGTCGATTGCATCCGCCGTAACAAGCGTGGGACCAAGCGCGCAGCAACCCTGGTAGATCTTGGACTGGTTCAGGTAGAGCGGATTTTCCTTCTCGATATCCCAGGCCGAAACATCGTTGCAAAGGGTGTAGCCGACGATTTCGCCTTCATCGCCCAGCACGTAGGCCAATTCTGGTTCGGTGGCGGTAAACTTCGAATCACTACGCACGCAGATAGGCGCATTGGGGCCGGAACAACGGGAAGCGGTGGCCTTGAAGAACGATTCCGGGCGGTCGGATTTATAAACCTGGTCATAGATGGTCTGCTGGGCGTCGTCGTCCCGGAACTCGGCGCTTCGCTTATACGTAACGCCGAAGCCCCATACCTCGGGAGAAAAGAGCGGCACCATCAGGTGTGGAAGGCCCACGTCAGGCGAGATATCCAGCGATTCATAGGTAAATCCGGTCAACTGACCATCGTAACCGTTCACCGCGCGGTCGACGAGTTCGGCCAGCGAAAGACGCGCTACGCCGGCTACGTGCATCAGGTCGTTGACGGTCTCGACCTCCGGCATGACCTCGGTAAGATCGATGACATGATCGTCCTGGACGATGCCCACGCCAGACTCCTGGCCGGGTTCGTAAAATTGAACCAGTTTCATTCGATGTTCCTCGGGAATAGTTTGGAAAGATTTTGCTGATTGACGGGTGTATCAAACTCAGGTAAAAGATAGAATCCCGACGTCCCATGTAAAGGGAATTCTACCCGGTGTCCACGGGTAATTTCGGGTTAGTTCTTGATCGCGGCGGCGGTGGTTGTTACTATAAGCCCGATATATTAATTGTTGAAGCGAGAAGGGCCAGCCGGTGTATACTACTGCGTTTGCAGTCGAACCTCCATGTGGTTGAACTCACTTCTATGAAAGCCTGCTGAGTGACCTACTTATTTAGAACTGTTTTCGTACTGATCGTCATGCTGGCTGTCACGCTGCCATCGGCCCACGGACAGCGGACACCCGATTCTCCCGTTACGAGCTGGCGCAAGCTGGATACGCACATGACAGACAATTGCGCCCTGTGTCACCAGCGGCTGGGCGAACCACTCGCAAAGCAGGTGGCGGAATGGCAGGGCAGCATCCATGCGTGGCGCGGCGTTTTCTGCGACACGTGCCACGGAGGCGACCCTACGAGTACCATCCTCACCGTGGCCATGGGCGAGCAGAACGGATTCATGGACGCGCCCCTGCCGGAGGCCATTCCCGAGGACTGCGGGCGCTGCCACGCGGAATCCCTGGAGAGTTTCTACGAAAGCGCGCACGGCGACCTGTTCGAAGCCAATGATTTCGAACCGGGATGCGTCACCTGCCACAACAGCCACGATGTCAGGGAAGTCAGCATTGACATGGTGTCTATCACCGCCGCCTGCGGCGATTGCCATGACCAGGATTACATCGACGAAGTCCGCCTTCCCCTGATCGGCACGGACACGAGAATCGGGCAGCTTTTCGGACAGATTATCGCCCTGCCTGGCAGCCATCCCAACCTGCCGTACCTCCGCGGCCGCCTCATCCGAGCCCGCAAACAGTTCCGCCAGCTCGCGCACTACCTGACCACCAACACCATCGTCACCAGAAGACAGGCCGTCGACCGGGAACTCGACTATATCGAATTCATGCTGCATTTCGATGACAGCACCGTCGAAGGCAAGTAACTGTTAGCGGCAACCGATCCTACGTTTTGCCTGCGATGAGCTATGTGTAATTCAGGCGGATCGTCCGGTTGATTTCTGTTGACATACGGCGAGGGTATCTCTAATTTTGACTGGTTTTGTGACGCAAGGTTGCCGAGGTAGCTCAGTCGGTAGAGCAGTGGACTGAAAATCCATGTGTCGACAGTTCGATTCTGTCCCTCGGCACTATCAACTTCTATATATCGAAATATCGAAACGCACGCGGTAGCAGCGATCCTGAAATACAGTCCTGCATGGTTGAATCACCTTTGAATCGCGTGGAAAGACTGCGACGAAATTGAGTACCCAAACTTACGCCTCGCTGTCTTACACCAGGCCCGAGAACCTGGTCAGGGACTTTGCCAGCCGTGGCATCGTCGCCCTGCCGCCAGAAAGCCTGGGCATCCCCGAAGAAATACATCATCGTATATACACCCGGGAAAAGCAGGCCTACCTGGCAAGAAAATCCGTGACACCCGGAAGCATACCCGATGTCCTGACGGTCATTAACGCCCCGGGCGTGGTCGATGCCTGCAACCGGATCGTGGGCAGAAACTGGGCCATCGTCCCCTTTACCCACAATGCATCCTTCGCAAGCGGCTCCAGGGATCAGCACTGGCACAAGGACGATAACGGTCCTTACAACGGCCGGAAGCAGCGCCACCACCAGGCCGTGCAGATTGAAATGCTGTACTATCCCCAGGACGTCTCCGAAGTCATGGGACCGACCGCGACCATTCCCTACTCGCACTACTGGACTTTCAACCACGAAGAGAATCACGATAACTTCGCGGGCGCCGACCATCTCGATTTCGAATACCAGCTGAGCGGGATGGAAGGCGTCCCGGTCAGCGGTCCCGATTCCGAGTACGACTGGGAAGACGTCGTCCACCGGCGTACGGCCCATGACGTCCGGATGAGAGAAGCTGTGACCGGCACGGGATGGCCCCTTGTGCAGTCCTTCGAAGCGGCGCCGTTGCGTGCTGGGACCGTGGTGCTTTATTCCCACAACACGTTTCACCGGGGAAACCACCGCCGAGACGACTGGCGGCTGTGGGACAACCACCCCCGCTTTATGTGGCGTTTCTGGATCTATCGGACCACCGAGCCGGACGGTCGCGATGTTGATGAGCCCGGTGAAATCGCATGGCGGGAACTCGGCGTGGACCCCTTGACCGGGGTTGATCTGCGGGAGACCAATGACGATGTGACAGTGGTCTGGCGCTACCACAACCACTGGCTACATACGGGGAGTAAGCCGCCTCCCAGACCCGAATCCACAAGGCTTCTCCACGGCGGATCGTGAGACCGAAGCACGCGACCTGAACGAACAGTTGCTCGCCATGGGCGACGAGGCGGAACCCCTCCGTATCGGCGCGGCCTACAAGCTTGCATCGATCGGGGACGAGTCACTGGCCATCAGGCATCTCGGAGACAGCGCTGTACAGTCACCGGGAAAGCGTCCGTCGGGCGGCGACCTATGGCCTGATCGCCGTCGGAGAACCGGCCTCGGGTACCTTCATCGAAGCGACAACCTCACCCGTCAAATGGATCAGAAAAGCAGGCGTGTACGGGCTGGGCGACAGCGCTCCATTGAACGAGGAAGTATTGGAATCCGTGACCTCGCTTCTCCACAAAGATCCCTCCGTCTACGTCCGCGCGGTCGCCGCAGGTACCCTGGGGTGTCTGGGACGCCGCGCAGCGGGTACGGGCATTGGAAAATCCCTGGTCCCTCGCTGTCTCGCGGCTCTTGTACTTTGCCTGGAACATGAGGAAAACCGGTTGAGCATGGACCTGACCCAGAAGCGGAGCATCAAGTTCGCACGGCCCACGGACGAGTGCGACGTCTGCGAGGGAAACGGCGTCGATATGGGACTGGAACGATTCGAACCGGTACGCTCGGCGGTGCGGGAAAACGCCCTCTGGTCCACGGTCATCCTCTGTTCCCACGGCGCCCACCTTGCGGGTGACGCCCTGGATTCGACGATCGATGCCTTAAAAATGGTTGTCGAGAAAGACAAAAACGTCATCAGCGTAGGATTTGCGATGGACGCCCTCTGCCGCCTGGCGCAACAGGAGACCCCGGATTCTCCACCGGCCGTCCTCGACCAACTGCGGACAGACCTTCTCGATATACTGGGCGCATCCCCCATTCGATGCTGGGAGGCGCTCGTACGTGGCGGTATGCGTGCAGATCACCTAGCCACGTTTTCCGAATCCGGCTAGACTGCCAGTCCTCAATCTGGAATCCGTTGCACGTGGGCAAATCCACACCGCGTTCAGCACAGCGCACACTACGACATACCCAGGGTGATACCCGTGCCGCATATACTCGTCGAAGACATCGTCAAGACCTTCCGTATCGCCCTTCGGCGTCCCGGCCTCTGGGGCGCTTTCCATGGGGTTATGCGCAGGGAATACCGCACGATAAAGGCATTAGACCACGTCTCCTTCAGCCTGGACCACGGAGAACTGGTCGGCTATATCGGTCCCAACGGGGCGGGCAAATCCACCACAGTAAAAGTGCTTTCGGGCATCCTGGTGCCCGATTCGGGCAAATGCGAGATCGAGGGGCGCAACCCCTGGCGGGACCGAGTCGCCAACGCCGCCAACATTGGCGTGGTGTTCGGCCAGCGGACCCAGCTATGGTGGAATCTGCCCGTAATCGAATCCTTCGACCTGCTGCGGGACATCTACCGTGTAGATAAATCGGAATACCAACGCGCGCGGGACGAGCTCGCAGCGCTGATGGACCTGGAGCCGTTGTACGATACCCCGGTACGGCAACTCAGCCTGGGACAGCGCATGCGCTGCGATCTGGCGGCGGCCCTGCTCCACGCTCCCTCGGTGCTCTTCCTGGACGAGCCCACCATCGGACTGGACGCCGTTTCCAAGCTCGCGGTTCGGGATTTCATCAAACGGCTCAACCGGGAACGGGGCGTCACCGTCGTGCTGACCACCCATGACATGGATGACATCGAAGCCCTGTGCGAACGGGTGATGGTGATCGGTCACGGCCGGATCCTTTCCGACGGCACGCTGGACGAACTGCGCTCTCGCGTCACACGGGAGCGGCGCCTCATCATCGATCTCCTCGATGAAGACCAGCCGATTGACGATCCGGACGTCACCTTCATCTCGCGAAACGGAAGCCGGGTTCATCTGCAATTCGATCCGGACCGCGTTCAGACGGCGGCACTGATCAGCCGGATTACCGCGAAGTACGCCATCAAGGACCTCTTTGTAGAAAACCCCCCAATCGAAGAGATCATCTCACGGCTGTACGACGATCACGAACTCCGATAAAACCGGGTTGCCATGAATCCGTCTTACGTTCTTCCATACACCGCCGTGCTGAGCGCCCGGTTTCGGCTGCTGCTCCAGTACCGGGCCGCGGCCTTTGCCGGATTCGTCACGCAGATCGGCTGGGGCGCGATCCGCATCATGGCCATGGAAGCGTTTTACCGGTCCACAATCGCACCACAGCCCATGAGCCTCGAGGATGTCGTGACCTATGTCTGGCTGGGCCAGGCTCTGCTCGGTCTGCTGCCGTGGAATCCCGATACGGAAATCCGTGCCATGGTGCGGTCGGGAACCGTGGCCTACGAACTCGTCCGACCGGTAAACCTCTATACTTACTGGTTCTCCCGGTCGCTGGCATTCAGGCTCGCACCCACGCTGATGCGGTCCATTCCGCTTACGATTCTCGCCCTGCTGTTTTTCGGAATGCAGACCCCCGATTCCCCCGAAGCCCTGGTTGTCTGGCTGGCGGCGACCTTTGGCGCGGTGTTGCTGAGTACGGCCCTTACCGTGATCCTCTCCATCACGTTGATGTGGACGATTTCAGGAGATGGGGTGGCCATGCTGGTCTCTCCGATCATCTATATCCTGGCGGGTATGGTCGTTCCCCTTCCACTCTTCCCTGACTGGGCGCAGTTCATACTCGAAATGCTGCCATTTCGCGGCATTTGTGATGCCCCGTTCAGACTATACATGGGCCATATCCCAATCACGGAGGCCTGGAGCGTATTGTTGCACCAGTGGATCTGGATCACAATTCTAGTTGCATTCGGCGCATGGTTGCTTTCGAGAGCAACGCGCCGTCTGATCGTTCAGGGTGGTTAACGGATGGCAAACTCATTTACACTGTACACCCATTATGTGAGCATCTCCCTGAGGGGCCAGATGCAGTACCGGATTTCTTTCGTACTGGGTACGCTGGGGCAGCTACTCGGTTCGGGTGTGGAATTCGTTGGCATTCTCGCGCTGTTCGACCGCTTCGGCAGCCTGAGCCAGTGGTCGCTTGCCGAAGTCGCCTTCTTCTACGGACTCGTAAACGTGGCTTTCGCTTTCACCGATGCGTTGTCTCGAGGCTTTGACCATGTCGGCGAACTGGTGCGCACGGGCGAATTCGACCGAATGCTGCTCAGGCCGCGGAGCACGGTGCTCCAGTTGATCGGGCAGGAATTTACTTTAAAGCGGCTCGGACGATTCCTGCAGGGCGGCGGCGTCCTGCTCTGGGCGACGATGTATCTGGATATCGAATGGTCTCCATCGGTAGTGGCACTGACCGTGGCAACGGTGTTTTGCGGCGCTTGTTTCTTTCTCGGTCTTTTCATAAACATCGGCACGGTGTCTTTCTGGACTACGGAAACGCTCGAACTTATGAACGTGTTGACCTATGGCGGCATCGAAGCCTCGAAATTCCCCCTGGCCATTTATCGATCCTGGTTCCGTACGTTCTTCACGATGGTGATCCCGATGGGTTGCGTGACCTATTTCCCGGTCCTGGCGATTCTCGGCCGGTCCGACCCGCTGGGCACGTCCCTCGCGTTTCAGTATGCGGCCCCTTTATTCGGACTGCTGTATTTCTTCCTGTCACTGATTATCTGGCGATTCGGCCTTAGGTACTACCGGTCAACCGGAAGCTAGCGCGGACGGCCATCACACCAGATCAGAATCAGATCCCGCGTTATGGATCAGGTGGCATACCAGGCTTCAGCACGAGGTGTTGCGCTGTGTATACGGGCCAGGCGGAGCACCGTCCTGCTTGACGATACCGCGGGACCCGTATTTATTGGTCCGATATGGCTAACGACCGGCAATATCGTTCCAATACCCAATTCGTGGGCACCCGCGGCGTCAAGGAGTACCGAGCCAGTATACCCGCCTGGGTGAACGATTCCGATACCGTGCTCGAAATCGGCTGCGAATGGGGTACGACGACGAAGATCATCGCCGAACACGCCGCATCCGTAGTGGGTACGGATGTCAGCGGCGAGGTCATCGAACGGGCCCGGGAACGCCATCCCCATATCCGGTTCGAAACGCTGGACGCCTTCGACGTGAGAGCGGCACTCGAATTGAACGAAGACTTCACCAAGATCTACATCGACATGTCGGGCATATCGGGATACCGGTCCCTGCTCGACCTGATCGCCCTGCTGAACAGCTATTCCGCCGTGTTGAGACCGGAAGCGATCGTGGTCAAGAGCGGCGCCCTGAAGCACTTCGCATCGCGATGCATCCCCTTTGGCAGGTGATGGAGCCTGGAATGAGCGAACACGAAACGACCGGTCAATCCCCCGCTCCCGTTCGACGAAAAACGGGCATCCTCGTGCACGGATTCAATCTGAACGCCGAACGGTGGGAATCCGTGGCATGGGGAGAACCACCGGACCAGGCAGGCCGGGTGCCCATGGGGGTATTTGTCGCCCTGTCCGAGCAGGCGGACGTGATGGTCTTCGGTTCGGGCGCATCCACCAGGGACGGCCTGCTGGAGTCCGAGGCAACGGCCCGTTTGATGCGCGATAGATTCGACGAACTCGCTGGATTCTCGATTTTTGAAAGCTACCTGCCGGTAATGAAAAAGTCGGATACATCCTGTCGTTACAGGCAGAGGATCGAATCAATATTGCACCTGGATACGGTATCTCGAAATACCCGGGAGGAAATCGCGCATGCCGGCAGGATATTCGTCGACCAGGGGGTGGAGCGGGTCATCCTGGTCTCGAGCCCCACGCACCTGCCACGCTGCCTGCGGGACGCCTGCACGATATACGAAGTGGATGGGGAACTGTCCCGGTTGAGGCACGGTCTATACGCCGCCCCAAGCGTCACGGGTTACGCGGGACACACGGCGGCCGACGTCGTCATTTTCGAACCGCCTCACCGCCCGGACCGTTCCGGCCTGAACATCAGCGGCGTGGTTGCGCGTGTTCACGATATTCCGGAAACCGGTCAGGAGAGATTTATCCAGCGATTGGATGACCTCCTGGCGGAGTTCAAGGCGTAGACTTGCGACCGACGAATGAATCAAGACTTTCCAGGGCATTCAGAGGAGCCAGGCATGATGACACCGGAACAACGGTACCTTTTTGACGTTTTTGGTTACCTGCACATCGAGAACGCCCTTTCAAAACAGGAACTCGCAGCCTGTCAACGCGCTTCGACCCGGTACATGGACACCCCGGAGGACAAGCTGCCACCGGGATTCGGGATTGACGGCAAGCGGCATCTTCACGGGTTTGCCTTCGACAAGGCGCTGGAAGCATTGACCCGCCATCCGTCGATCTGGTCCATCGTCCGGGAACTCACCAACGACAAGCCCCGTTTGATCAGCGGTACTCTGCAGGTGGACCGTCCCGGAGAATCGGCCGTGGGCGGCCTGCACTGCGCCAGGGAAGGCTTCGGATGGGAGAGCACCCGCTTCGAGACCCACCATGGACGCGTCTATTGCGACGACATCATCGTGTTTCCCTACCTGGACGACGTATTGCCCGGCGACGGCGGCCTCATCGTGCTGCCCGGATCCCACAAGGCGAATTTCCCCCGACCGGAAAGCCTGTTCAACAACGGGCTTATGCACGGAGTGGAGGATCTTGCGCCTGGCGTGGTAAACATCACGCCCAGGGCCGGAGATATCATCGTGACTTCGGAACTCATGACCCACGGCATCCTGGAGTGGCGGCCCAGGGACCGCATACGGCGCATTCTGGTCCTGCGTTACAAACCGCAGCACGCCGGCCTGGCCATGCCATTCCCGGACGAAATCAGGGACGTGCTTTCCCCCGAAACGCTGGAACTGATCGAGACTGCACACTACAGCCATGTCAAGGACATCGTGAAGGACGACCAAGGCGTCAGCCGGGACGATTAAGGCGACCGCCCGGACCGCCCGGACCGCCCGGACCGCCCGGACCGCCCGGACCGCCCGGACCGCCCGGACCGCCCGGGCGGCGCAGATAGTATCGCTGCGCGTTAGGAATCCGGTGTGTACCGCGACAGTTCGTCTTCGTTCAGTTCGATACCCCAGCCGGCCCCCGTGGGCGCCGCGATGGTTCCGTTCACCACTTCAGGCAGGTTTTGCAGCAGTTCGTTCCGTCCGGTGGGCTGTCGGGGATACTCCAGCATCTCGAAATTCGGTGTGCAGATGCCGAAATGGACCCACACCATGGTGGACAGGGGACCGTTCGGATTGTGGGGCAGGACACGAACGTGGTAAGTCTCCGCCATAGCCGCGATCTTGCGGCCCTCGCCGAATCCTCCGCAGTGGCAGAGATCCGGCTGGATATAGTCTGCGGCCTGTTTCTCGATCAGGTCCCGGTACGCCCACCGGGTGTATAGCCGCTCGCCGGTGGCGATGGGGACATTGATGGCCGAGGAGACCTTCAGCATCTCGTCAACGTTCTCAGGCGGCACCGGCTCTTCAAAATAAAACGGATTAAAGGGCTCCATTAATCGTCCCATGCGAATGGCCATGTTCGGACTCAGCCTGCCATGGCCCTCGATCAGGATGTCACGGTCTTCACCAACCGCCTTCCGCGTCGCGCGTATACGCTCCACCGCGATCCGCATGTCCGGGATGTCCATCCGTTGTTCGGCCAGACCGAAGGGGTCGAATTTCACCGCACGGAATCCCAGGTCCACCGCCTCGCGCGCCGATGCGGCGAATTCATCCGGTGACTGGTCTCCGAACAGCGTATGCGTGTACAGTTTGACGCGGTCGCGCACGGCGCCGCCGACCAGTTCGTAGACGGGTGCGTCCAGGGCCTTGCCCTTGATGTCCCACAGGGCCTGTTCGACTCCGCTGACCGCGCTCGTCCAGATCGGACCCCCGCGCCAGAATGTGCCGTGATACATGTCCTGCCAGAACAGTTCGATGTTTCCTGGGTTCCGCCCCACGAGAGACATCTGTCCAATGGCGTGGGCCACCGTGGATGCGTGACAGTCTGCCGCGGCTTCTCCGAGACCGGTGATCCCCCTGTCGGTTCTCACCACGATCAGGTACCCCATTCTCCCGTGTCCCTCGAGGTCGATGGGATAGGTCTTTACTTCCGTGATCTTCATGGATTGTATCTCCTCACACCCGGCAACGCACCAGGTATCGGGGTCGAAGCGGACGGCGCCGGCTAAACCGCCTGACCGACTGATATCTAGTCCGACTTGCTTTCGTCAGGATCAGAAGACAAGTGTATGGTCCGGGTCGGGAAGGCCATGGACAGGCCGAGGGACTCTACGATTTCCATGATCTTCAGGTTGACGTCCTCCCTGATCCTCAGGTAGTCGGCCCACACCGTAGTCGCGGTGAAGTAATAGACCATGATGTCCAGCGAGTTCTCCGCGATCTCATTGAATCTTACGAGCATGGTCGAATCCTGGCTCACCTCGGGATGCGTACGAAGAAGCTGTTCAATCCGGGAGACCGCCTCCCTCATCAGTTCCGAAGACGTATCGTAGGTGAGTCCCACCGTGATCCATACGCGGCGGTAGGGTCGCGACGAGATGTTGTCGATCACGAATTCCGCCAGCCGGTTATTGGGTATGGCGATGAGGGTCTGTTCGAACGTCCGTATCCGGGTACTGCGAAAACCTACGCTTTCGACCACGCCTTCGATCTCCCGGTCCGGCGACACGATCCAGTCCCCCGCGACAAAGGGCCGGTCGACCAACAGCATGATGGATCCGAAGACGTCGGCCAGGGTCTTCTGGGCCGCCAGCGCCACGGCCAAGCCGCCGATCCCCAGCCCGGCGAGCAAACCGGAAACGGAGTACCCGAGATTCTGAAGGATCATGAGCGCCGCGAGGATCCAGATCATGATCTGCAGCGCGCGCTCCAGAAGCGGAACCAGGTGATCGTCCAGCGTGGTATCCGTCTTGCGCGCCCAGGATTTCAGCAGCGATGTAAACACGTTCACGCATCGAAAGATCATCCAGGCCGTTATGAGGGAAAAGGGCACCCAGAATCCAGCGCTCAACACGCCCATGACTATTTCGGGCGGTCGCAGCGTATAGATGGCCAGATACAGTCCGAACACGACGATCACCCATTCGAGCGGCTTCTTGACGGCCACGACCAACATGTCGTCCACGTGTGTCGTCGTGATACGCGCCAGCCGCGCGGCCACGCGTTCCATCAGGTGCTTCAACAGCCATCGACCGACGAATGTACCCAGTAGAATCAGAAAGGTAATGCCGAGTTCTTGCCCCGACCACCGCCACGATTGTTCGAGCATGTTATACACGGTTTCCATATACGGTTCCTTCCCGGCAGGGCCGGCTCCATCGCCAAATTTGCTTGTCGTTACGCAGGTATTTTTGCATATATTCCGAGAGGAATATCTTAACGGAAGGTCCGTGTACTGTCAAGTTGCAGTGGGTCTGAAGGGATACTCCGTAAAGCTGCAACCCAAAGGAGGCAGGGTATGTTGACTCGCGCCAGCGTTCTTTTTACTTCGGTGGTGATCATCGGAATGACGTCCGTGCATTGCGACGGCATGACACCGATATCAGCGCCCAAATACACCGGTGACCTGCCGGAACTTCAGTCCCGAGGCGTCTTACGCGTAATCGTACGGCCGGACGCAATCACCCATATGCCCCGGCAAGCGGAACGGGTTACGCTCAATCACGATATCGCCCGCGAACTCTCCGATGCGCTGAAACTGGATCTCGTGCTGGTGACGGCCGACGACCATTCCAAAATGGTCGAGAAGCTGCTGCAGGGCGAAGGCGACCTCATCGCGGCCAATCTGACGGATACCCCGGATCGTAAGGCCCGAACGGCCTATTCCGTACCCTATCACTACGTGGACGAATACCTTATCGTCCCTGACGGGGACAACATGCCCTCGGCCATTGAAGACCTGGCCGGCATGGAGATCAGCGTCCGGGAATCCAGTGCCTACTACCTGACCCTTTTGAAGCTGCAAGAGCGCGTACCCGATCTGCGAATAAACACCGTCCCGGAGACGATGGCGACGGAAAGCATCATCGAGGGCATCTCCCTGGGCGAATTTACCGCTACCGTCTGCGATGACAACGTCTGGCGAGCCGTTGAGAAAGCCTATGACGACCTGACCACCCCGCTGGTGCTGGCTGAAAACCAGATGGTAGTCCTGTTGATGCGTCCGGAGGACGGGGAGCTCAAAAAAACGGTCGACGAATTCCTTCACGTCCACCAGATCGCGCGTGACAGGGAGGAGAAGTTTACCGATGATCTCGACGGTCTGAAGCAACGTGGCCGGCTGCGTATGATCACGAGAAACAACGCACTGACCTATTTCATTCACCGGGGCATGCAGGTGGGCTTTGAATACGAACTGATGAAAGAATTCGCCGCGCGAAATGATCTTCGATTGGAAATTGTCATACCGGATAGCCACGCCGAACTGCTCGATTACCTGAACGAGGGGAAGGGCGACGTCGTGGCGACCGCCATGACGATCAACGAGGAGCGGAGTGCCCGGGCAGCCTTTTCGGTTCCCTACAACGACGTGGATGAACTGGTTGTAGTCCGCTCGAATGAAGACGGCATTTCGAGTTTCAGGGATCTTGTCGGACGCAAGGTACACGTCAGGAGCAGCTCATCGTTTCGTGCTACGCTCGAGGCAGTCGCCGATACCTTGGAAGGGTTGGAGATCGTCGGACTACCGGACGAGATCGAGACCGAGGACATAATGATTGGTATCGACGAGGGTACCTATGACGTGACCATGGCAGATTCCAACCTGTTGGAGGTAGAACAGGCCTACGGCCGAAATCTCAAGGCCGCTTTCCGCGTCAAACCAACTTCGCTGGGGTGGGCGGTACGGAATAGCAATCCCGCCTTGCTCGCGGCCCTCGACGAGTACATCAAGCAGGAAAAACGTGGGTTGTTCTTTAACCTGATGCGCAAAAAGTACTTCCAGAACCTGCGTACTATTGCCAAATCCAGGGACTCATTGCGGGTCGACCTGGCTCAGCAGTTGTCACCCTATGACGACCAGGTCAAGAAATTCGCCGAACTGTACGGACAGGACTGGAGGCTGATCACCGCACAGATGTACCAGGAATCCAGGTTCGATCCGGATGCCGTGAGCTGGGTCGGGGCCCTGGGACTCATGCAGGTGATGCCGGCCACGGGAAAACAAATGGGTTTCACCGAACTGCATGACCCGGAAGACGGCATTCATGCCGGTGTGAAGTACATGGATCACCTCTTAGGCCGGTTCGACCCCAAATTGCCGAAGGAGGTGCGGGTTCATTTCGCCCTGGCTTCCTACAATGTCGGATACGGCCACCTCCTCGACGCACGGCGCCTGGCAAGGGAACTGGGCAAGGATCCCAACCAGTGGTTCGGTCACGTCGAAGACGCCATGCTGCTCCTCTCCAAACCCGCTTACTATAAACGCGCCCGATACGGATTCTGTCACGGGGGCCAGCCTGTTCATTACGTCGCGAATATCCAGCAATCCTACGAGGCCTACGTAGAAGCGCTCGCCTCGGACAGCCCGGATCTGGTAGACTACGCGGCCTATGCTGCAGCGCTCGCCTCGGACAACCCGGTTCATGCGGACGGCGCGGCCGGACACACCATCCTGAAATAACCGAAAGTCGGAGCAATCCATGAATTCCGACGTTAAAGATTCCAGCCTACAGGAGCCCTGGCAGAATCTCAAGGTACTCATCCAGGCAGATTCACGGCACGTGTTGCCGTCGTACATTGGATCTCTTACGGCCTCTGAACTGGCGCTGGCCGTCTCGCGCCTGAGCCAGGAGGAGCATACCCGCTTGCTGGGTCTCATTTCCCCCCAGGACGCGGCCGAGTTGCTCGACCACATCGAGGACGTTCAGGCGGTCGACCTGATTGAGGATCTTCCTCCAGCGGAGGCCGCGGCGATCGTGGACGAGATGTACAGCGACGCCCAGGCCGACCTGCTTGGAGACCTGAAAGACGAGGAAGCGGAAGCTATTCTCGAGGCGATGCCGGACGAAACGGCGCTCGAAGTCAGGCAACTGCTTCAATATCCGGACGAAACAGCCGGCGGGATCATGCTGACGGAATTTGTGTCCTTTCCCGGCGATTACTCCGTTCAGGACGTGATCGACAACCTGCGGCGGAATCAAGAAGCGTATGTCGGATACGACGTGCAGTACCTCTACGTATCGGACAGGATGAAACTGACCGGAGTGTTGCGTCTCCGGGACGTGCTCATGGCGTTGCCCGGCCAGTCGCTCACCGAGATCATGTCGGCCGATCCCGTGCGCGTCGATGTTCATACGCCGCTTGAAGAGATGCGCGACCTCTTCGAAACCTATACCTACCTCGGTTTTCCGGTCATCGATGAGCAAGGCGAACTGGTCGGCGTGGTCCGCGCCGCAGACATACGGGAAAAACTCGCGGAACAGACCGAAAGTGAATTTCGCAAGGCCAGCGGTATCGTGGGCGGGGAGGAACTGCGCAGCATGCCCGTCCTGAAACGGGCGTCGCGCCGGCTGTCCTGGCTCAGCGTCAATGTCGTGCTGAATATCCTTGCCGCGGGCGTCATCGTCTTCTACCAGGACACCCTGGAAGCAGCGATCACCCTGGCGGTTTTTCTTCCCATAATCTCCGACATGAGCGGATGCTCAGGCAACCAGGCGGTCGCGGTGAGTATACGGGAACTGGCCCTGGGCCTGGTGCGTCCAGGGGAGATCCTGCGCGTTCTCGTCAAGGAGGCCTCGGTAGGACTCATTAACGGACTGGTACTCGGTGCACTGCTGGCCTGTGCCGCACTGTTGTGGCAGGGGAATCCCTACCTGGGTCTCATCGTCGGTACCGCTTTGGCGGCCAATACGCTACTCGCGGCATGCCTGGGCGGTTTCATTCCCCTCGCGCTCAGGGCGGTCAAGGCCGACCCTGCACTGGCATCCGGTCCCATGCTTACGACGGTAACGGACATGTGCGGCTTCTTTCTCCTCCTGAGCCTGGCGCAGTACATGTTGCCGAAACTGGTATGAAACAGGTAATATGGTGTACATGGCCGGTTGGATCCTGAGTCTCGACAGGAAATCCGACCTCGGTTCTAATTTCGTGTCAGGACATTCACGGTGCACTCCAGCATATCCAGCGTCACAGGTAATATTCGCAAGGCGAGCCGGTTCATCGGCAGCGAAATCTGGCATATCAACACCCAGGGCCTATCCAGGCTGCACGCGCTCCTGGTGCGTATTGCCAAGTCCATACTCTTCCTGTATCACCAGTTCTGGGAAGATCGTCTGCTGACCCGCGCCTCGGCGCTGACCTATTCCAGCCTGCTGGCCCTGGTCCCGTTGCTCGCCATCGTTTTTACGCTGTACCAGAGCCTGGGACTCTACGTGGATCTCGAACCAACCCTGCGGGAATGGTTGAGTCCCCTGGGCAGCAACGGTGATATCGTGGCCACGAAGATCATGGACTTCCTGGCCAACGCCCAGACCGGCGCGCTGGGATACATCGGGGTGGTGGTCCTCCTGTTCGCGGTCCTGGGCATCCTGGCGAATATCGAGGAATCCTACAACGACATCTGGCACGTACGGCGTATGCGGAACTGGCGGCAACGTCTGGTAAGCTACCTGGCGCTGCTGCTGATCGGACCGCTGATCCTCACGGGCGTCGTGACTTTCATGGGTTCGTCGAACAGCATTGCCATCCTGGCCAACTTTGAACGAATCGCAGGTTTCTCGCCCCTGTCCTTCCTTCTGACCGGAATCTGGTTTTCTCTTATAATCTGGTCGGTGCCCAATACGCGGGTTTCGGTCAAGGCCGCCCTGGTTGGAGGTATGAGTTCCGGGCTCGGCTGGTTGGGGCTCAACTGGGTATCAGCACAGATTATCGCGGATACAACGCAGGCAAGCGCGCGGGAAATCCTCTTTGCCGGTTTCGCGGCGCTGCCGGTGTTTCTGATCTGGCTATACCTGGGTTGGCTGATCTTGCTGCTGGGCGCGGTGCTGGCCTATTCCATCCAGCATGTGGGTATCATGGAATGGAGGCAATCGGAGCGGGTCCACGGAACGGCGCTGAGGAACTACATCAACGTCCTCGCGTTCCTCTACATCATTCGCAATTTCGTGGAAGAAAACCGGCCGACCAGGCTGGACAGACTTTCCACCCAGACAGGGGCTCCTGAGAATTTGCTGGACGAGCTGCTGTCGGCCTATGTGGATTCAGGACTGCTTTCGCGCAAATCGGGGTACCACATCACCTACATTCCGGCCACCTCGCCGGCGGACATCCCCCTTCGGTCCCTGCTGAATGTCCTCTACCACCCGGAACAGTTGCCGGACCGGTTCCAAAGTGTTGATCCGCTGAACGCCCTCGCCCGGGACCTTTTACAGTATTACCGGACGTCCTACCACTATCCGCTCGACCAGTCTCTCACGGAAACCGTGCTGTCGCTGACACCGCCGAGAAGAAACCCCTAATAACCGGTTTCAGACCGCCGCAATCCCTCCAGGCTGCATCCCGGCGCCACGTCGTGGTGCTTGACTGTGCGGAAGAAATCTTCCATTCCGAGAAGAAAAGGTTCGATGTAGTCCCGCGAACCGGCTTTGCCCATGTGACCCACGCGCAGCGCGTCGCGGGTAAACGCTCCCATGGCCTGCGCCACCAGGAAGCCGTGATTGCGCAGCAGATAGGTCCGCAGTTCCGCGGCTTCGGAGACGTCCGGGTGGACCCTGAAGGTGGTCACCGTGACGGACGCGGCCTCGTCGGCCACGATAGGCGTGCAACCCAGCGCGCGCAGACCGGCGCGGACAACATCCCGGGCCCACGCGTACCGCGCCCAATGGCCTTCCAGGGTTTCCCGGATCATGATCCGTTTCAGGCTGGCGTGCAGGGATACGATCACGCTGCTCGACTGCGTCGTGGGATAGGGATGTTCACCCGATGATTCGGACGCCCGTTTCCATACGGCGAGGTCGTAGTACCAGCCCCGGTGGGTGCTGTCCTTGGCGCGTATGATATCCCACGCCCGGTCACTGACCGCGAGAATGCCCAGTCCCGGTGCGGTTTCCAGGGCCTTGTTGGAAGAGGTCACGGCCACGTCTATGCCCAGTTCGTCCACCGGTATGTCATATCCGCCCAGGGCCGATACGCCGTCCACGAAAAAGGGCAGGTCGAATTCGCGGGCCAGGTCGGCATATGCTTCCAGCGGATTCCGCACGCCTGTACCGGTATCGTTTGCGACCACGACCAGGCCGGCCGTCGCAGGATGATGCTCCAGGGCTGTTCGCATCCTGGCCGGATCGCCGGGCTCGCCCCAGGGGTCATCCACGGCGATGACCTCGCACCTGAAGGCCCGGAGTATTTCCACGAGTCGGTTGGCAAAAGGACCGTTGGTCACCACCGCCACCTGTTCACCGGGCTGGAACAGGCTGCTGAGTCCGGAATCGAGCGCGCCCGAGCCCGGGGCCGTCATGATGATTACGTCGTTCCGAGTCTGGAAAATGGTCTTGAGCATCGATACGGTTTCTTCGTATATGGGACCGAAGTCTTCGCCGTAGTGAGGCAATACCTGCTCGCTCAGCGCCTGCAGGGTTTCCTCCCAGATATCGATGGGACCGGGCAGTAACAACTTGGGACGGGTCATGAGTGTTTTCAGTCCTCGTGAACGTCGGGATACTTGGCGATAATTTCATTGATCGCGTTGATGAAGCGGTCAATATCGTCGTAGGAATCGTAGAAGTGGGTGGACACCCTGAAAAATGAGCGATCGTTCGCCCCGAATAGCAGTGACCTCGATCTTGTAGTCGTTCCAGAGATACTGGCATACCTTCGACAGGTCGATTCCTTCGATTGAAAAACTGGATATGAATCCCGACATGGATTCGTCCATGGGGATCGTGAGGCGTGCGCCCCGGATACGTTCGATCGCCTGGGCCTTCAGGTACCGGGCCAGGCCGAGACAATAGGGACGAATCCTGTCATCCCAGCCGATTTCCCACTGGTAATCGATGGCGTCGCCCAGGCAGGCGTGGTGGGTCAGGTCCCGGGTCCCGTTGACGTCGTAGCGGCTGGCCGAATCCGTTTCGCGCATGTTGTGGCCGATTATCACGGGTCGGATCTTGTTCTGGTACTTGCCGTCCATGTAGAGAAATCCTACCCCCTTGGGCGCCAGAAGCCACTTGTGGGAACTGCTCGCGTAGAAATCGCATCCGACTTCGGATAGGTCCAGGGGCACCATACCGACGGCGTGCGCACCGTCCACCATGGCCACGGCTCCGTGGGCGTGGGCCAGACGGGTCAGTTCCGTGATGGGGGCGACCAGCCCGGTAGTATAGTACACGTGGCTGAAAATCACCACGCTGGTGTTCCCCGTCATGCCCGCCGCATACGCTTCCACGATGTCGTCAGGCGAGGACGGCGGAACGGGCAGGGATATGTAATTCAGGTTCAGTCCATCGCGCTTGGCCAGCCACTCCCACAGGGCGCGTACGGCGGGATATTCCTGGTCGCTGAGCAGCACGTCGCTGCCACGTTCCCATATCAGTCCCTGGCCGGGTATGTTCATGCCCATCGTCGTGTTCAGGACGAGGGCGATCCGGTCCGGGGTCGTCCCGACGAACTTCGCAAGCTTTTCCCTGGATGTCTCCACCAGGGGACCGAGAAGGTCTCCGTGCCTGCGGTGTAGCGGGTCCGCCTCGAATTCCCGGATCAATGCTATGATGCGTTCGATGACCGGCTTGGCTGAAGGCCCCACCGTACCGCCCTGCAGGTAGGTTACGTCGTCCATCAGGTAAAACTGTTTTCGGATTTCCGACCAGAAGTCTGCTTCCTCGGCGGAGATGGGATGCCTGTATAGGGAAGTCATGGGTAGTCCCGGTAAGAGTGAGTGGACAGTTAAGGACCGATGCAAGACAACTCGTCTATTCTAAATACGGCCCCCTATGGTGTCAAGGCGATACGAATCCTTTCGCCGCCACTGCCAAAGGCGACATGTCCCACGGGCAAAATCCGATTCCGACCGCGGACATCCCTCCAGAAAACGCTTGTCAACACGGGGGAAGAATCTAACTTGTCCAGGTTGATCTTACCTGAAAAGAAACCGTAACGCCGAGCTGATACCAGGCGTACGCTTCTGACTGATTTTGAAAAGGAGATGACTGCAGATGCGAGGAAACAGGGTGTTGGAAAAACTGAGGGCAGGAGAGACCGCCCACGTGGTCGGCGGACACAGCCACACGGCGAATTCCATTGATTTCATGGGTCAGTTCGGTTTCGACGGCTATTGGATCGAGGGAGAACACGGGGACATCACTTTCGACCGGATCGGGGACGTTTCCCGTGCCTGCGACCTGTGGAACATGGCGTCGGTGATGCGGGTGCACGCCAACGAGACGGGGTTGATCGGCCGCACGCTGGACTGTGGAGTCAGTGGGCTGGTCATCCCCCATGTGAGCAGCGCCGAATCGGCGGAACGCGTGGTACGCGCCAGCAGGTTTGCACCGGCCGGCATGCGCGGCATGTACTTCAATCGCCGTGGATACGGCACCGATAACAGCGAATTTATCTCGAAGGTGAACGACGAAATCCTCGTCATCGTCCTCATTGAAGAAATCGAGGCCGTGGAGAACCTGGACGAGATTCTCGCCGTGGACCACATCGACGTGTTCTTCGTCGCCCCGGGTGACCTGGCGCAGACCATGGGATATCCCGGACAGATGTATCACCCGGATGTGAAGAAGACGGTGTCCGACACGCTTGCGCGGATCGTCGCGTCCGGCCGGAACGCGGGGTCGCTCGTCGGGGACGAGACATTCGAAGCCCACGCCGAAATCGGCGTAAAGTTCTTCTTCTCCGTATATGACAACTGGCTCCAGGACAGGTGCCAAAGCCTACTGGGACAGGGTAACCGCCATGAGGAAATAGGCACGCCCCGGATTGTCAACCGATCTGACGGCCCGCTCCCTCGGCTTTCGCCCGTTCGTATACACGACGGCGGCCACGGCCACGTCTTCCACGGCGAGTCCCTGTGATTCAAAAAGCGTAATATCGGCGGGATCAATCACGGCCGGGCACATGGCCGGCCGACCACGTCCGCCAGTTCGATAAACACGGTCCCAGTGCAGGTAGTCCCATTTCGACCGGTTCGCAAGCAGGTCGCCGCATTCCACCCTGGCCTGCTCCCTGGAGTCGACGGCAACCACCCTTGACCGACTTGACCGTCTCGAAATCGATTTCGCTTCGCAGGAGCGCGTTGGAACCGGCGGCGTTAACATGGGTGCCCGGCGCGAGCCACGCGCCTTCCAGCACGGGCCGAGCCGCGCTGGTGATCGTGATCACGATGTCCGCTTCTGCGGCGCATGTCCTTGGCCTGATATCAGTGGGTTGAACGTGTATCCCCAGGACTGTTCGCGTCATCTCGCGGCAGTATGTCCTCCAGCCTCGACCGGTCCCGACCGAAGGCCTTTGCTGAAGTCACGCCGCGCACCCCGCAGACCGCGGCAAGCTGGCTTCGGGCCTGCCATCCCGTGCCGATAACCCCCACCCTGGCCGCGTCGTTCCCTGGCCATGTACTTCGTCGCCACACCGCTCGCAGCGCCGGTGCGCATCTGGCCCAGCCGATCCGCTTCGATCGTGGCCAGCAGGTCGCCCGTATCCGCCTTGAAGAGCAACACCACGAACCGGGCGCCGTGCCGTGTGGTCGTGTATGCTTTCAACCCGGTTACGATTCAGCTCTCGGGATACCACCCGACAGGACGTGTAGCGTATGCCCCGGCAGCCGTACCCTGGAACGGGGGATATTGACCGCCGATCCCGTTCCAAGACTGCGGAATGCGTCGTCCACGGCGCTTATAACGCTTCGTCCATGGACAGCAACCTGCCCACTTCATCTTCTCGTGATGTATAGCATACGAATCTGCTCCGTTCAGATATGCGTTACACAGTTCACCGGGAATTCTGTTGCGTTGCGGCCTGCTGGCAGCATATAAAGCGCCTGGACATTCCAATGCGCGTTGTTTGCCGGCGCGTACACTCGCCGTTTACGAGCCGGTGAATCGTCCGCAGACCGCCATGATTATCCGGTACGTGGTCAACCGGGTGTCAAGACCAATTTCCCGGACTTCACCGCGAGCCTGGGACGTGTACCTTGACAGCATCGGTGGGCATGGTATCTTCAGCATCGTCATGTCCCTGTCCCTCCAAACGGTCCGTGACCGGTTTCCCGCACTCCAATACCGCGATTTCCGTCTCCTGTGGTTCGGCCAGGTAGTTTCGCTCACCGGATCCCGCATGCAGCAGACGGCCGTCCTATGGCATATGTATCAGTTGACCGAATCTGCGTATGCCCTTGGAGCGATGGCGGTTATAAGATTCATACCTCTGCTGCTGATTCTATCCCCGCTCGCCGGGGTGATCACCGACACCCATGATCGCCGCCGCGTGCTGCTATTGTCGCAATGCGGCCTCGCACTCATCAGCACGACGCTGGCATGGATCACGTGGTCCGGCCACGATTCGGCCACCACATGTTGTACGTGATTACGGCCATCAGTGCGGGAATCGGTTGTTTCAGCAACCCGGCCAAAACCGCCATGATTCCGAACCTGGTAGACCGCCAGTCATCTCGCCAACGCCATGAGCATCAACATCACCGCCTCCCATGTCGCATCTGTATCCGGACCGGGCATAGCCGGGCTGCTCCTGGCCACGGGCTCTATCGCGACCGTTTACTGGATCAATTCACGGTATCTTTTGTCTTTCATGATCATCCCGATACTCATGATGCATTCCGTGACCACAGGAACATCGGCGCAGCGTATAGCGCAAGGGTCAGCTTCGCCGCGGCGCTTCGAAGGACTCCGTTTCATCCGGCGTTCAACCATCATCCGGTCCGCGATGCTGCTGGATTTCACCGCCACGTTCTTTGCTTCCGCGACCTCGCTGCTGCCGATTTTCGCCACTGGAAGTGCTGGGCGTGGACGAACGCGGATACGGCTTGCTCTCTGCGGCTCCTGCGGCTATAGGCGCCGTGCTGACCGGTGCGCTGATGTCGACCTTGCCCGACCCTATCCGGCCCAGGGCCGGCTGTTGTTCAGGGCGGTGGCCTTATATGGTAGTGGCGACCATCGTATTCGGCGCATCGACCAGTTTCTGGCTCACCTTCGCGGCCCTATTCCTGACCGGCGCCTTCGACACGGTGAGCATGGTACTGCGCCATACCGTCATGCAGTTGTCGACCCCAGACGAGCTGCGCGGCCGCATGACTTCGGTAAACATGATCTTCGTCACGGGCGGCCCCAGGCTCGGCGAGGCCGAAGCGGGACTGGTGGCGGGACTCGCCGGCGCGCCGTTCTCCGTGGTCGCAGGGTGGAATCGGCTGCGTGGTGGCCGTTGCCCTGATCGCCTGGCGTTCTCCCGTCCTGAGACGATATGACGGCCAGCGATGACGCGGTTCAAAAGGAGGAGATCGCTATGATCTACGACGTTCATTCACACGCCTGGACATATCCCGATCACTTCAACGACACCTTTCGGATCCAGGCCATGCGCATGCGGGGTTACGAACTCGACTGGACGCCGGACTACGCGAATTATCTATGCTGCAGCTCAGACCGCCGGCCAGCCTGTAAAGACCGTAGTATTCGGTGGTAAAGGCGAGGCTGTCGGGGTTGTGGACGCCCGACAGTTACGTGGCGTCGTACTGTGCCGGCGTACCCCGATCATACGATCCCCTTCATGTCGCTGGACCCCACCCAGGAGGGATGGCGGGAGGAGATGATCGAAGGCCGGGAACACCTGGGCATGCGGGGCATCAAGCTCCTTCCCATGTACGCCGGGTTTTATCCCGCAGGACTCCCGAACACGACGATCTGTGGCGCTACGCCGTCCGGAACGATTTGCCGGTGCTGTCTGCACACCGGTACCACCTTCGTGGACCAGGCGCCCCTGGATTGCACCTTGCCCCGGCACCTGGATGCGGTCGCCATCAGGTTTCCCGGACTGCAGGATTATCATGGCCCACCTCGGACATCCCTACGAGGGGGAAACCGTTGCGGTCATACGTAAGCATCCCAACGTGTACGCCGATGTATCCGCGCTGCACTACCGCCCTTTCCAGCTATATCACAGTCTCATGCTCGTCCAGGAATACGGGGTGTGGAAAAAGCTGCTGTTCGGCACCGACTACCCGGTCACAACGGTAGACGATTCACTGCGTGACCTGCGCGGCCTGAACGGCATGCTCGAGGGCACGGCCCTGCCCAGGCTGGACGAAGAGGAAATGGAAGCGATGATTCACAGGGACTCGGGCGGGATCCTGGGCATCGGTTGATCCGCGTTGGAACGTCGGAGCTGTACGTACAATCCTTCACACAGATGAGTTTCGCGTTTCAGCTATTCTTCACCGGTCAGCCACTGCCAGAACCGGAAGGGTTCCGATTTCTGTTTCGTGGGGTCCTCGTAAGACGTCCCTGGTGATGTAGAGATTGGTCTGCAGATTGGACATGAGTTCGCCGCGCCAGGCGCGATATCCCCATTGGTTGGGTTCCAGGGAATCCCCCCGTATGAAGGGCTTCCACA
>CBDEKM010000005.1:0-484541 GCA_965240335.1 bacterium | reverse complement strand
GCCGCCCGCGGCGTGAATATCGCGGAATGTGTCTTTCAGTGCGGTTTCATCTATATCGGCGAGTACGGTGCGCCCCCCGGCCTCCGCGCAGCACAGGGCCGCGGCCCTACCAATGCCCATCGCCGCGCCGGTTATGACGACCGTCCTGTTTTCGAGCAACATGTCACTGTCCTTCCGTCTGTGGGTTTGCGGGAATACACCCTGAATCCTGGACTGGATTCGATACCTGTCAGGTATTCTAATCCCTCGCCGGAAATTTATCAAACCCCATTAGGAACTGCCGTCTTCGACGCTGATTCCAACCCGCCAGCACACCCCCAAATGGCTTGACATATACTCCGCGCGCGTATAACCTTATGGCAGGTGTAGAGATAGCTTGCGCTCCGATTCCGGGTCTCCGGTTCAGCAGGTACCCGGCCCTTACCACTTTAAGGTTCGACCTACCACGATTTCGACAGGACCCGTTCATGGACCGGCGTCATTTCCTGGAAACACTCGCGGCCGGACTCGTTGTCGGTGGAACCGTGCTTCCCACTCTTCATTCCGTGGCCGGCCCACTGTTTGTTCCCGTTGCAGAGGACGAAGAGGGCCTGACTCCGCTGCGCCGGTTTTTCGCGGTAGCCATCGTCTCCTTTCCACCCAAAATCGATGTCGAAAAGGAACGGCTGGAAATCGAGGGCGCCGTGACGGATCCGTTCGCCATAGGCTACGGGGAGTTGCACCAGTGGCCGCAGTTAACGCAGGAGAGTATACTTCGTTGTGTCGGTGGCGCCCAGGGAAGAGCCCGCTGGGTCGGCGTGCGGCTGCGCGACCTGCTTGAAAAGGCGGGAATAGCGCCGGACGCCCGGGACGTCATATTCTACGGAGCGGACGAGTATGAAAGCAGTATCCCGGTAGGCGAAGCGATGAAGAAGAGCAGCATGCTGGCGCTCCAGATGAACGACGAACCTTTATGGTCCAAGCATGGTTCGCCCGTTCGACTCGTCCTGCCCGGCATGTACGGATACAAGCAGGTCAAGTGGCTGACCAGGATCGAGGTCACCGGCAAGAACCACAAAGGATACTGGGAAAAACGCGGATATTCGGACGATGGGCGTATCAAATCCTGAGGAGCCAGGCTTTTAATGGATGCCATGCTGGTTACCGGTGGAGCCGGGTTCATTGGCAGTAACTTCGTTCGATACGTATTGAACCGCTATCCCGATGCGCGTGTCGTGGTGCTCGATGCCCTGACCTATGCCGGGATTCTGGCCAATCTCGATGCCTGCGGGGATTCGGACCGGCTCAGTTTCATACAAGGGGATATCCGGGACGAGTCCCGGGTCGACGAAGCGATGCACGGCGTGGATACGGTGGTCAACTTCGCGGCCGAATCTCACGTCGATCGATCCATCCTGGATCCCTCCTCGTTTATCGAAACCAATTACAACGGGGTATACGTTCTGCTCGAAGCCGCGCGGCGCCTGGAAGTAAAACGATTTCTCCAGGTGTCCACGGACGAAGTGTACGGCCACGTTCCATCGGGCTTCTCGATGGAAACCGACGCCTTCGCGCCGCGCAGCCCCTATGCCGCCAGCAAGGCCGCCGCGGACCTGCTGGTTCAGTCCTATTTCACCACCTTCGGGCTGCCGGTTCTGATTACGAGAGGTGGGAATACCGTCGGACCCTACCAGTACCCGGAGAAGGTCCTTCCCCTGTTCATCACGAACGCCCTGGAGAACAAACCGTTGCCGGTATACGGCGACGGAAGCGCCGTCCGCAGCTACATATTTGTGGAAGATCACTGTTCGGCCATCGACCGGGTACTTCAGACCGGTCAACCGGGGAACGCCTACAACGTGGGCACGAACTACGAGGTGAGCGGTCGAATGCTGGCAGACCGTGTCCTCGAATTGCTCGACAGGCCGGCGAACCTGCGTGAGTTCGTTCCGGACCGCAGCGGGCACGATCTCCGGTACGCCCTGGACTGCGGTCGCGTCCGATCCCTTGGCTGGAGTCCGACGTTCGACTTCGAAACGATGCTGGACAGGACGGTACAGTGGTACGTGGATCACCAGCCGTGGTGGCAGGAGATCCGGGGTGCTGTCAGTTACAGATCATACTATAGAAAGCAATATCATGAACGATGACATTCGTTTGGTTTTTACCAGCGCTTTCATGGAGGTTGAGACGTGATATACCTGACTCTGCTTGAGTCTGTCGTCTTAGCCGGATGGATAGGTGTCGCGGTCTATGCTTTCGTATTGATTTTCATAGGCCGGATACGAGGACGAGACAAGGCGCCGCTGATCTTTCCCCGGCATGTCTTCGCCTTGGTTGTGCCCGTGGGCGACGACGAGGGGTTAATCGACAGGACCGTGGATCAATTGCGCAGGAACAAGTATCCGCGCAACATGTTCGACGTGATCGTCGCCCCGCTGGACGACTCGGATCAGACGTCAACCGTTGCACGGCGAAAAGGCGCGGTCGTATATGGCCCCGGCAAGCAACAATGGCGGAGCACGGAGGACGCGATCCTTGGCGTACTTGAACGCCTGTTTTCAAAAGACCGGTATGACGCGTACATCATCCTGGATGCAAGAGCCAGGATATCCGCAAATTTCCTGGCTGTAATGAACGACAAACTGGCCAAGGGGGCCATGGCCGTCCAATCCGGCTACTGCGTATCTGGTCGAAAATGGACCTGGGATACGGCCTGCAGAGCCCTGCTGAACACCCTGAAACCCGGCTGGCTGACGAGCTGGTCATTGAAGTACAGGTTGGGAGGCGGCTTTCATCGAACCGGCCTGTGCGTCTCCCGTCGACTGATCGAAAAACACGGCGTGAGAACACCCCGGCTGGACAATATCCCGGCGTTTCAAACCAGGTTGCTTCGTCACGACGTGGTTATTCAGTACACGGATAACGCGTGGGTATTCGACCGAACCAAAACACGCCAACCTGACCGGTCCATGTTCAGCCGCTTGAGATCCAAGTGGCGGCGGGCCCGCACCGACGGAATACCACTGATCGTGGAAGGATTGAAGTGGCGCAGTGCGGCCCAGGTTATTGGCGGCGTCAATCTCTTCATACCCACGTTCAGCACCATGCTGGCTACGGCGCTGCTGTTCTTCGGTCTTGCCGCGTACCTGCACGGTGTCGCTTCGATCATCGCCACAGGGTGGATCGCGCTGATCGCATCCCTGGTTCTTTTCGTCGTTTTAAAGTTGTGGTTCATGCGCGCTCCGGCAATTGCGTACGCGGCATTGCCGTCACTACCCCTTCTCCTGTTCTGGCAGTCTGCCAAATCGCTTTTTACTTCCGCTCCAAAGCAAGCACCGCCCCCTGTCAAGACTGAGACGGAAAATAAGAAGACGCAGGGCCGGAGGCCGCGCCGGCGGTATTCCAGGCGGCCCAGGCGTCAGCCTTCCGGATCACGGTAACCCAGGCGGCAACCATCCTGTCCAGGCCAGCCCAGGAGCGTGACCCATTCAACTGCACCATGCGTTGATTCTCGGATTTCTCCAGGGCGTTACGGAATTCCTGCCGGTCAGCAGTTCCGGCCATCTCGTAGTGTACCAGTGGCTGTTTGGATTGGGCGGTCTGGCTGGACCGGGCGGACCGGGCGGACCGGTTGAAACCCAATTGCTGTTCGACGTCATGGTACACCTTGGCACCCTGCTTGCCGTCATGGTTGTATTCCGAACCGATATAGCGCTGCTGGCCACGGGTACCCTGCGCGCGATTACGGGAAGGTCCGGAGGAGATCGCCGATCCCTGCGCCTGCTGCTCCTGTTGGCCGTGGGTACCATTCCGGGCGGCCGTCTTCGGCCTGGGTTGGAAAGACGAACTGGAAAGCCTGTTTTCCGCCCCGATCCATGTCGGTTTCGCGTTTCTGGTCACCGGTTCCGTACTGTGGCTGTCCCGATTCCCCGGTCGGCTTGGCCGGCTTGGTCAGCCCGGTCGGCCCGCGCGGGACCTTGCCGGAACGACCTGGATCGATGCGGTATGGATCGGCCTGGGCCAGGCGCTGGCGTTGATTCCCGGGGTCTCCCGATCGGGTACGACCATTTCCATCGCCTTGCTGTTGGGACTTGACCGGCGGCTGGCGGCGCGTTACTCTTTTTTGTTAGCGGTTCCTGCTATTCTGGGTGCGGTTACTGTCCAGATCGGGGAAACGGGCGGCATTCCCGCCGATCAGTGGCCCGAGGTTGCGGCGGGTACCGTCATGGCGGCCGTGAGCGGTTATATCGCGCTCAAGCTGCTCCTTCGCATCGTTGTTGCCGGCAATCTGTCCAGGTTTTCCTATTATTGCTGGGGAATCGGGCTGCTGACGCTGGGCGGAGTGCTGTACGGCGCACTCTAATTCGGTCTGTTTCCACATTCCTCGGCGCCTCACTCGCCACAAACGGGAGCCAGGCACATGAATCCAGACATCAGCAAACTACTCGATGAATGGGATTACTCGGGGCCCGATAAGCTCATCGTGCGCAAAATCAAGGGAGAAGACGGCCAGACCAGGATACAGATGCGCGTGGATCTCGGCATCCTGCAGATGGAATGGTCAGACCGCCCGGACGGCAGCAGGCCCCACGGGAAACCCTCGCTGTTGGATCATTACCTGGTAAAACTCGAGAAACAGAAAGCGGACGAGGGTCCGGACGCGCAACTCAATCTGTCCCACGACGAATGCGTGATCCTGCAGTCTGAATCTCTGCAGTATTATTACCGGCGCATCTGTATGTTCGAACTGGAATCCTATCCCGAGGCGTGCCGGGACGCCGAACACAACCTGCAGATCATGGACATCGTGCGGACCCAGGCCGAGAACGACGACGACCGCCTGTCCTTCGAGCAGTACCGTCCCTTCGTCATCATGCACCGCACCCGGGCGAGAAGCCTGATCGCCACGGGCGACGGCGATATCGAGCAGGCCCTCCATCATATCGAAGAGGGCATCGAAGAGATAGAGACTTTCTTTCGATCCTATGAGCGGGACGACCTGGTAAAGGAAAGCCAGGAACTGAAAATTCTGAGGGACATGGCCGAGGAGATACGAAAACAACAGCCCCGTTCCGAGGAAGACCAGTTGCGGGCGGAATTAACGGAGGCCGTCGAGAACGAGCATTTCGAACGGGCCGCCGAAATACGAGACGAACTGAAGAAGCTCGACCAGCCTTAGATCGGAGCCCGCCCTTGATTTCCTGGATCAGAAATGCCGACCGTCAGCTCATTCTTTTTGTGCTCGGCGCGGTCAGCATGGGTCTCGCGATGGGGTTGGGTGAAGTCAGTTTCAACAATTTTCTCAGCGATACGTACAAAATGGACGCCATGAGCCGGGGCGAACTCGAGTTTCCCCGCGAATTACCCGGTTTCCTCGTGGCAGCCTTCGCCGGTATCCTGTTCTTCTGGTCGGAAATGAAGATGGCGGGCCTGTCCATGGCGCTGATGGCCGTGGGATTTGCCGGGCTGGGAATCTACGGCGATCAATACGGGCTGATGCTCACGTCGATGATCATCTGGAGCATCGGCATGCATCTGCAGATGCCCGTGACAAGGACCATCGCACTACGAATGGCCCGCGAAGGGAAGGGCGCCACCATGCTGGGGCGCCTGGGCGGCATCCAGACCGGAGCCGCCATCGTGGGCAGTATCCTGCTCTGGATGGGACTGGGCGGCACCTCGCTGGGATACCTACCCGTCTTTGCCCTCGCCGCGCTGGTCTCTCTTGCGGGCGCATACAGCTACCTGTCCATGCAGCCCATCGAGGGGCACACGGGCAATCGTCCCACCTTCATCATCCGGAAGCGGTACACTCTTTTCTACCTGCTGAACATTCTGTTCGGCGCAAGAAAACAGATCTTCATCACCTTCGGTCCCTGGGTGCTGATCAGTGTCTTCGGCGAACCGGTAACCACCATCGCCTGGCTTCACCTGATCGCATCCGTTATCGGTATGTTCTTTGCGCCGCAGCTGGGCAAGTTGATCGACCGATTCGGAGAACGCCTGGTGTTGATGATCGACGCGGTGCTGCTCATGGGCGTCTGCATCGGCTATGGTTACGCCGCGGAAATGGGGTTGGGGCAGTGGACGGTGGATGTGATTTATGCCAGTTTCGTGCTTGACCTGATCTTGTTCAACGTCAGCATCGCTCGGACCACCTACGCCAGTAAAATCGTCGTGAGAAAAGACGACCTCACCGCGACCCTTTCCCTGGGCGTCACCATAGACCACGCGGTATCCATGTCCATTCCCACCCTGGGCGGACTGGTATGGATCATTTACGGATATCAGCATGTCTTCATTGGCGCGGCCGTCGTTGCCGTCCTGACGCTGGTGGCGACCAGTTTCATCACGGTGCCCCGCCCGGGTTCGCACCGGGCCAGCCAGGCGGAGGCCGCCGGCTGACGGAAACGGTCTGGTAGACTGGACTGTCCATCGACCCGGAACCACGGCCCTCCGGGCTATCCGCCGGCCATCCAGCCGCCATCCACTACGATCAACTGTCCCGTAAGAAAATCAGCGGCGGAAGACGCCAGAAACACGGCCGTGCCGGCGATATCCTCCGGTTCACCCCATCGGCCGATCGGCACGCGGTTCAGGATATAGGTCCCGCGCTCGCTTTCTTCAACGGCCCGGGTCAGAGGCGTCCGGATATACCCGGGACAGATGGAATTTACGTTGATATTGTACTGCGCCCAGTCGATGGCAAGCTGGTAGGTCATTGAACCGACGCCGCCCTTGGCAGCCGTGTAGGCGGGTATATTCGGAATTCCGGTGATGGCGGCCAGCGAGGCGATCTGGATGATCTTGCCGTATTTTCGGCTGATCATGTGCCGGGCCACGAGCTGGGTCAAAAAAAACGTACCTTTCAGGTTGGTGTTCACGACCTGGTCCCAGTCCTCCTCGCGGTAATCCTCCGGCGGCGTACGCACGTTCACCCCGGCGTTGTTGACCAGGATGTCGATCTGTTTCCACTTGTCCAGGGCCGACGACACCAGTACTTCCCGGTCCTCACGTTTCGACACGTCGGCTTCAACGATCAGCGTTTCGCCGCCGAAATCCTGAATTTCATCCGCCGTTTCCTCCAGCCTGGACCGGGTCCGGCCCACCAGAACTAACCGCGCGCCCGATTCGGCCATGGCCTTCGCGATTCCCTGGCCGATACCCGTACCCGCGCCGGTGACGATGGCAACCTTTCCCTTGAGTGAAAACCGCTCGAGATTCATCTGCGCTCCTGTGCGTTTGCCGTAAGGAATTGACTAGGTCCGCCCGGAACCGGTATCTGTTTTCTGACGACTGACGGGAGGTGCCGGGCGAGTAAATATACAGCGCGGTATACTTCGTGGCAATGGGACAAAACGCGGCAAAGGACGGGAATATCAGCATGGGCGACCAGCTTCCTCCGAACCTATCTTATTCAACGGAGCTGAAATCAACCGGGACCTGAAAAACATGAACGATTTACATTTTGTCTTGACCAGTTTTATTCGTCTGGTTTATTATACCGGTATACCGAACATCCACTAAGATGACGATCGTTCTTCCCGTCGGACTGACCCTTTGCAGCCGGCATATTTCCGTCATCGATCTTGTGGTCACCCGCGATAAAAAGACCAGGTTTATCCCAGTCAGGTAGAAAGATTATATACAATGATTCGTCTCAAAGTATATGATGTCGGACCTCCCTATCCCCTCCACGCCACTCCGGTACTCTGGTTGGCTGACGAACAGGAAGAGCAGGTACTGATCCTCCTGATCGGCATCGCGGAAGCCTTCGCCATCAAGAGCCAGATCGACTCGAGCGAAGACGCGCCGCCGCGGCCGATGACGCACGATCTGCTCAAATCCGTCTTCGAACAATTCGACGCCGAGATACAGTTCGTGCTTATCTCCGAACTACGCGAGCAGCAGTTCTACATCGCGGAAATACACGCGAAGTCCAACGGACAGACCATGACCATCGACTCGAGGCCCACGGATGCCATCGCCCTGGCCCTTCGCGCCGGCGTACCCATCTACGTGGAGGAAGAAGTCATGCGCGTGGCGGGTAAGCGGATGCCCAAGAGCAAGGACGAGAACGGGGAGGATGAACTCGCGGCGACTATCGAGGAATTGGAAGCGGAAGCGGGAGAAGAGGGCAAGGTTCCCGCGGCGCAAGTGGCCACCGATGAGTTGATGGAAGCGGTGGAATTCAAGAGTCAGCCACGCACCCCCCTCGAGACGGCGCGGCAGAAACTTCAGGCAGCCATAGACGAGGAACGGTACGAGGATGCCGCCCGTCTGCGTGACGAGATCAACCGCATGGAACAGAGCGCCTGAGGGGTAGTGTGCGAGAAGCCATATCGATGTGGAAGTATACCAGGATGGTCGTCCTGGTAGCCCTGACGGCAGCCATGTATGCCGCCGTCCTTATTCCCTTCAAGCTCCTTCCCATTATACCCGGCATTACCGAGCTCCGGCCGGCAAACGTATTCCCTGTCATCTGTTCCCTCATGTTCGGTCCCGCGGGCGCGTGGGGCGCGGCCTTCGGCAACCTGATCGGCGACCTGATGGGTGGCACCTACGGGCTGGGCAGCTACTTCGGCATGCTCGGCAATTTCCTGCTCGGATACATTCCCTACAAACTCTGGCGTATTCTGACCAAAAAGGAACCGGGTGCGTGGTCCCCCACCATGCTGGCCAGGTACCTGTACGTTACACTCATGGCCAGCATCGCATGCGGCGTAACGGTAGGCTGGGGCCTGGACACCCTTGGACTCGTGCCCTTCCATGTGCTGGCGCCCCTGGTTTCCATCAATAATTTCGTCACCGCGGGTATACTTGGCCCATTGCTGCTTCCGGTGCTCTATAAAAGGGTAAAGCAGTGGGGTCTGCTCTATCACGACGTCATGGATCCGGCCGATCTCACCGGGGGCCGATTGCCTCATGTCGCTCACGTGCTCCTGGTGTTGGCCCTCTTCGGCAGCCTGTACGTCGGGGTATCCATATCACTGGGGATGAACGAGGAAGCGACACGGACGATTCCACTCCTTTTCGGTCTCGAGATCACCGCGCCCGAAAGCCTGCTGATGCCTGCCGGCGCCAGTGTCGGTACGGGGCTTACGCCCCTGATGATTCTATTGGTGATCGCCTGCATATTGATTTGATACAAGAAGCGCTGGTGGTAAAACACAATGCCGGGTTTGATTTGAACTCACCTCGGCTGGAGGATATCGCGTCATGAAAGTTGTCGATGTGGAACGAATCGTGGTGGATGTGCCTTTCACCGAACGCCAGGCCAGGATTACCGAGCGGGAAGTATACAATTGGTCGATCCTGGAACTGTGCCGGGTAACCACGGACACCGGGCTGGTCGGTTGGGGGGAAACGGTCATTCATTACACCTGGGCGCGGGTTACCGACGACGCGGTGAACCGGGTCATCGGGAAGAGCCCGGCCGACGTGATGAACGACGATTCGATCGGCGCGGGACTGCAGATGGCCTTATTCGACGTAGTGGGAAAAGCACTGGATGTACCCTGCTATAAACTGCTCGGGAACAAGGTACGGGACTGGTCGCCCATTTCATGGTGGTCAATCGACGCATCGCCGGGGGACTGGCTGGCCGAAGCCCGTGACGCGGTGGCCCTGGGGTATACCAGCTTCAAGATCAAGCAGCGGCCCTGGTGGGACATCTTCGCCCAGATTGACGCGATAGCCACGGGCATTCCCAGTTCCTTCAAGCTGGATCTCGACGCCAATGCCACGATGCAGAACGCCGCCGCCGCCATGCCCATCATGCAGAAGCTGGCGGCATATGATAACGTCGCCATGTTCGAATCCCCTATCCCGCAGACCGATATACTGGGCAATCGTCAGTTGAGACGGGTCATCCCCCGGCCCGTCGCCATGCATTTCGGCGCTCCGCCCTACATGACGGCCGTCCGCGAGGAAGTATGCGACGGATTCGTCATCTGCGCCGGCAAGTCCGAGGTGATGCGCCAGGGCCAGTTGAGCGCCGAGGTCAACATGCCCTTCTGGCTTCAGCTCGTGGGCAACGGCCTCACAACGACCTGGGCCGCCCACCTCGGCGCCGTGCTGAGTCACGCCACCTGGCCGGCGATTACCTGCATCAACCTCTACAGCCATCATCTGCTGACGAAACCCGTAGAAGTCGTCGGCGGCTTCCACCAGGTGCCCGAGGAACCGGGCCTGGGCGTGACAGTGGACGAGGATGCCGTGGAAAGGTGGCGCGTACCCAACGAGACCATCCAGGAACTGAAGGCAAAGGATGAACTGTATGACCGGCCCGTACCACGGATTATCTGTTCCGTGGCCTACCCCGACGGTACCCGCATACATATCGCGCCCATGAACAAGGCGTATGGCTATTACATTCAGGGCAACGGACCCGCCCACACCGACGGCGTCTACCTCGATATCGTGCACGACGACGGTTCGAAGGACTGGGAAGATCTCTACGAAAGGGCAATCAAGCATCCCGTGCGCAGCCGGGGCGAGGTTTGATATTCCGTGCGCAGCCGGGGCGAGGTCTGATATCCAATTGAAAACTCGGGGGCAACAGGAGATGGTATTCCATGATTAAAATCGCGGAAATTCTCAGCACAGGGCGTAACACGCTCTGGGACCAGGTAAAACAGATCGGCGTCGACCACGTAGTCTCCAGCATGCCACCCGCGGTGGGCAATGAAAAGGGTTGGGAGTACATGCCCATGCTGCGGATGCGCAACAATTTCAACGACGCCGGTTTCGACGTGGCCGTCATCGAAAGCACGCCTCCCATGCACCGCATCAAGCTAGGTGTTGAGGGCCGGGAAGAAGAACTGGACAACGTCTGCACCTTCGTCGAGAGTATGGGCCGCGTCGGCATCAAGACGTGGTGCTACAACTGGATGGCGATCCTGAACTGGACGCGTACCTCGTCCACCATACCTTCCAGGGGCGGAGCGATGGTCACCGGCTACGACCACGCGATGATGAAAAACGCGCCGCTGACCGAGGCGGGGGAGGTATCCGAAAACCAGTTATGGGAAACGTTGCACGACTTCCTGGAGCGGGTAACGCCCGTCGCCGAACAGTACGGCGTGGAAATGGCCATGCATCCCGATGATCCTCCCCTCTCGCCGCTTCGGGGCATCGGCCGCATCATGCGGTCGCTGGACAACTACCAGAAATTGCTGGACCTGGTGCCGAGTCCCATGAACGGGATTACCTTCTGCCAGGGGAACTTCGCGCTCATGACCGACGACCAGCCCGCGGCCATACGCCACTTCGGCGCGCAACGCAAGATCTTCTTCGTCCATTTCAGGGATGTTCGCGGAGACGTGGAAGATTACGTGGAGACCTTCCACGATGACGGTCCGACCGACATGATGGCCTGCCTGCGCGCGTACCGGGATATCGGGTTCGAAGGCGTGCTGCGTCCGGACCATGTCCCGACCATGGCTGGTGAGGACAACAACCATCCGGGATACTCGGCCCTTTGCCGGCTCTACGCCGTCGGTTATATCAAGGGGTTGAGAGAAGCGGTCTACCGGGAAGATCAGTAGCGGTGCCTGTTAACCGTTCGGGTCCGGGTGGATCGAGTCGATCCAGAACACGTCCTCAGGTTTCTCCACCGGTTCGATGTCCAGGTTGACCACGATCGGATCCATGCCGCTTCTGCACAGCATGCAGTCCAGGGGTTCGTCGGTACTGGCGTTGATCTCCTGGTGGGGCACGTAGGGTGGAACGTAGATGAAGTCGCCCGGTCCCGCCTCCGCCACGAATTCCAGCCGGTCACCCCAGCGCATCCTCGCACGTCCTTTCACCACGTAAATAATGCTTTCCAAATCACCGTGATGGTGTGCGCCGGTCTTGGCGTCCGGATGGATGGTCACCGTGCCCGCCCAGAGCTTGCTCGCTCCGGTTCGGGCGTGGTTTACCGCCGCGGCCCTTGACATGCCCGGAGTCTGTGGGGTGTTCGTGTCGAGCTGGTTACCGGGGATGACTTTCACCCCGTCATCGCGCCATTTTGGATCGACGGCCATGACGTGATCCCTTCCGTTCCCGCGAGGCATTGCGCGGACGCAGGCTAATCGTCCAGTCCGAGTTGCCTTCGCAGTTGTACGTCCACCACACTGTTTTTCGTCCAGTAGTCAAGCATCACCCGCTTGTTGCGGACCGCCGTCGTGACGAGCTCTTCAGTCGTTCCATCCGATGCGAATTCGACCTCCTCCCACGATTCGATCTCATGAGGGAAGTCCCGCTTGAACCGTATGGTCAGGGTGCGGTTGAGTTCCGGATAGTAAACCAGGTTGTAAACCATCACATCGGGCTCACGCGCGTCCGGCATCAGTATGGCTGTGGCGTTTACGGTCCGCCAGACGGTATGATCGAACCGTTGATACAGGGTACCGGGGATCATGGTTACCTCACCGGTCGGTAGATCGTCCGGATTCAGACGAATAGTCGTCCAGATCTCATCCTCGGGAAGGGCGTCTTCGAGATTCGCAACACGATCGCCTTCGCTTTCGAAATACGAATACTGCTGTACACGATATTGATCGTCCTGCAGGTTCAACTGGACGAAGGCATGACCGCACCACTCCTGGACGGAGGTCGTGATTTTCAGCGTCTTCGGATAGCGTTCGCGGTCCAACGGGGTAAATGCCGACGTCATGACCGTGTAGGGATACACGCCTGTATTGAAATTCCGGAGCGCGTTCAATTTGAGGACCTTCACGGCGTCGTCCCCGGCCTGGTCCGGCCTATCCAGTTTGACCTGTTTTTGCACCGAGAAATCCTCGGTCACGAATATGAGCACGGCGTCTCCATCGTGGAGTTCGCCGTAACGGGCCTGCTTGAGCGTGTAACTCGTAATTTCAGCCTGCCCCTGGTACCAGTAGTCGCCAAACGTGACGGGTTTGTTCCGAGTGGAGTCAGGACCATCACCGACCAACCCGCACCCACTGGTCAGCCCGATCAGCACGGCCAGCACGGCCATCAAACCGACCAGCAATCTCGATAAGTTACGTTTCATTGAATTGCCTCGCTTTCACCGGGAATCTCGGGTGAGTACGCGAACGGTCGCGACCCCAGGATTCTGACGCCGCAGAGCACCAGGGAAACCAGGCCCCATGTGAGGCCAACCACCACGCCCGCGTCGACGATTCCGCGCCAGGGCTGTGGCAGGAACCGAATCAGGATGATCAGGATCACGATGCCAGCGGTCAACATCATGATGTTCCGCTGCCGGCGCGGGTTGATATGTATGTAACCGGCGAGGAACAAAGGTGCCAGGACGATCAACAGCGGACGGGGATGGTGATAAAGGAACCAGGCCCTGGAAATCACGCGTGGGGAGAAGTTTTTCTGAAATCCCTTGTATCCCTCGGAATGGGCCATGAATATCACCACGACGGCCAGCGACAGCCAGTGGTACCAGAGGAATGGGAAATTGTCAAAGGCATCGATCGTGACGGCAAACAGTCTAACGATGGCGAACAGCAAAACCGCACAAATGAAGGAGAGTCCCCAAGTCAGGCCGGCAATGGGAAGCAGTTTACTTTTTGTTTCCGTCGTTCTCTCCGTCATGAACGCCCCTTCAACGTACGATCCATATCCCTCTGGGCGTCCCGTTCCATGATGGTCCTTCTACGGTCGTAGTCTCGTTTCCCCTTGGCCAGGGCGATTTCCACCTTGGCCTTTCCCCGCCTGAAATAAACCCTCATGGGGATGAGGGTGAGTCCCTTTTCCACGACACTGCCGATCAATTTTCGAATTTCCGACCGGTGCAGGAGCAACTTGCGCCTCCGGGTCGGTTCGTGATTGAAGTGACTTCCCTGCTCATAAGGGGAGACATGGACATTGTACAGGTATACCTCGCCATTATCGACCGCGGCGTAGCTGTCGGTCAGGTTGATCTTGCCCGCCCGCAACGATTTCACTTCCGTACCTGTCAGGACGATACCCGCCTCCCAGGTTTCCAGGAAATGGTAATCGTACCGAGCCCTCCGATTGACTACGATGACCTTGATTCCTTCGGCCCCGATGGGTTCGGCGATATGTCGATCTGATATTCTGGCCATGATTGCCTCGAAATTGCTAATCCAATAGCACCGAAAGCACTGCTTGACAACTTGACAGTAAGCGGCTACCGGAATATATTACCAGCGCTGTTTTATGACAAACAGTATATGTCGCCGAAGTGGTGGAACTGGTAGACACGCTGTGTTCAGGGCGCAGTGGGCTTTTGCCCGTGAGAGTTCGAATCTCTCCTTCGGCATCAGGGAAATCAGACCCGCATGATCTCATGCGGGTTTTTTTGTTGGCGGTCGGCGGTTTAGCTCAGGACGCGCCGGCATCCTTGTCGTGAATCCAATGGGCGTAGCGATGCGGATCGATTTGGATTACATCCAGGGGTTCCACGGACACGTAGGAAGCCCACTGCCATGGATTTACCTTTTCGAAGGAATCGGAGGGAAGGACATAGACGTAACCCGGTCTGTCCAGGTCGAGCAAACCTGCTTCGAGGTCGATTCGAGGCTCGAAGTCACCATTCAAATCCTCAGGGCGTTCAACGCGGAGATCTACACCGAAACTGAATCCGCCGTTTTCGTTCGGCAAAATCGGGATCGAAAAGGCTATGGCGATATTACGCAGGTGGGTGGCATAGACCGCGGATAGCTTGTCTTCTTCCGGTCCTACGCCGCGTGCGGGCCTTGGTTCGATACAATCGAGTTTTTTGGCGCTTCCGTGATACAGTACAGTTGGTTTAGCCGGTTGTTCGCTCATTGGGATTCCACGCTTATTCGTGTTATTGACGACTCGAAAAACTGTTCCTGGAACTCTGTAAGGTCTCGGATCTGTTCATCCGTATATTTCATGCCATCGGGTACGACCACAAGCTTATCGTCCGGGTCATCCGTTCTCCGGATCACCGCGATACAACGGCCTGAGAAACACTTAACCGGTGTGTCCACGCCCAGCACATAGGCATCCAGGTCCTCACCGTCCAGTCCCGGTACGCCCGGAAGATAACCGTAATTTACCGGGTAGACTAAATCCTGCTCTGGATGGCTGGAACCCAGAGGTCTATCTATCTGGACATCGACTGTCTTACCGATAAACGTCCGGGAATCAACGTATTTATTACAACACATTGGCTGTTTATGCGCCACAGTAGGTTTTTCATCGATAAACAGTATCTTAAAATCCGGACTGTCACTGATTAGATTTATGTTAATCCAACTTACATAACGGGTCAATAGTCCAATGCGCTCTGGTTCCCTGGCCGACCTCAGCATCCTCCTGGCGCTCTGGTTCATGATGTTCGCCGCGAGCAGCCAGACGATGATCATGACGCCGATATTGCCTATCGTCCAGGAGCAATTCGATGTTCCAGAGGAATTCCTGGGCACGGTGGTTTCCGTCTACTCGATCATGCTTGGAATCTGTGCGCTGATCACGGGTCCCCTGTCGGACGCGGCCGGCAGGAGAAAGATACTCATGGTCGGCACCGGCGCCATGTGCGTGACCCTGTTCTTGCACAGTTTCGTATCGGACTATGTTTCGCTGTTACTGATCCGGACGCTGTCCGGGATGGCCGCCGGAATCCTCAGCGGGGTGGCGCCCGCCTACATCGGAGATCACTTCCCATCGGAAAGGCGAGGCTGGGCCAACGGAATGGTCATGACGGCCATCGCCGCGGGACAGATCCTGGGTATTCCCGGTGGCACGCTCCTTGCCGATCGATTCGGTTTCGCCGCGCCTTTCGTCATCTTCTCCATTCCCATGGTGCTTTCCTTCGTCCTGGTCTGCACCCTGGCCAGGCAACCCGCCGTCGCCCGCGAGCGGCTTACCTCGATCGGCTCTGTCGTCAAGCGATACGCGTCCATGTTCACGACGCCGGCGACCGCGGCGGCCATAGGCGCCTACTGCATGATGTTCATGGGTATTGCCTTCTACGTCATCTACCTGGTCGTGTGGATCAAAGAGACTTTCGGGGTGACGGGCACCGAGGTGGCGTCCCTGTTCGTGGTCTCAGGCATAGCCAGCGTCATCGTGGGACCCTGGGCGGGCGGCCTGTCGGACCGGATCGGACGTAAAGTCATGGTCGTGAGCGCCTGCCTGGGCCTCTTCGTCCTGATGTCCCTGACGACGATCATAATGGCAGACTTCTGGATCGCCTATCCGCTCTTTTTCACCATCATGGTGCTCGTATCCGCCCGCATGGGACCCTTTCAGGCGCTTCTCTCCGAGATCGTACCGGCGGAACGGCGCGGATCGCTGATGAGCCTGAGTATCGCGACGGGCCAGCTTGCCATGGGTATCTGCAGCGCGGTAGCGGGAATCGTCTATACCGAGGTGGGTTACGTCTTCAGTTCGATCATCGGTGGCGCGGGCATGCTCGCCATGGGATACATCATCTGGCGGTACATACCCGAAACGCGTAACCTATCGCGCGGATAGGGGTTAGCAGGCTGCTGGTGGTGCGGTACGCTCACCTTGCGTGGTCAGGTTGTATCCGAATGCAACGAGTCCACGAATTCGGCGACGACCGAGTTGAACCGATCAGGTTCTTCGTAGAAAAGCACGTGGCCACTGTGTTCGAAGATCTCGATCCGTGCGCTCGGTATGTGCTCGGCCATGTACGCGCAGCCCGGGAAGGCACCGCTCTTACGGCCTGTAGTGATCAGGACCGGAAGATCGATGGATGGCAGCATAGGACGCCAGTCCTGCGCACGGTAGTCGGGTCCGAGCGTGACGCCCTGGGCGGGCGTATTGCCGCTGCTCTCCGCAATAAGTCGATCCAATTCCTCGTCTGAGACATTGCGTGATACGATCATTTTCCGGAGTTCCCAGCGGCGGCGTTCTTCTTCGTCCTCAGGCGCGGATTCGGTATCGGGTTCCGGTGGGTCGTGCACTTCGATGCTGGGCACTTCGTCGACCAGCACGACGCCCTTCAAACGGTAACTGCGAAACAGTTCGATATAGGACAGGACGGTCCGCGCGCCAATCGACCAGCCGACGAGGGTAACGTCATGCAGGTCGAAGAATTCGACGATCTGTCGCACGTCCATGGCGTACCGGGCCGTGCGATGGCCCCACGGTGACTTGTCCGACCGGCCGTTTCCGCAGGTGTCGGCGGCAATGACCTGGAATCGACGACTAAGGGTTGGCACCTGCTTCCTCCACCATCCCATGCTCAATCCACCTCCATGGATGAGCACAACCGGCTTACCTGTTCCCGATGCCTCGTAGTACAGCCGGACGCCGTCGTTGGCTTCAACAAATCCGGTAAGTTTATCCAAAATCTATTGCCCTTACACGCCTTCAATTCAGTCTGGATTCGACGCCCACGCCGTCCTTGATTCGAACACCGGGATGCAATATGACCTGATCGCCCTCTGCTAAGCCTCCAAGGATCTCGGCCTCGATGCCATTTCTCTGGCCTACGGATACCTCGCGGCTCCTGGCCACGCCGTCTTCAACGACGAATACGGCCCAGGTTTCATCCAGTCTGAAGAGCGCGCTGGAAGGTACAATGAGTGCCTTCTGTTTGTCCCAAACGACGATGCGGCCTGTCACCCTGTAACCATCTCCCAGTTCCGGCGGAGTTTCGTCCAGGTCCACGATCACGTTGACCCGCTGTTCGTCCACACCCAGCGCGGAGACCCTGGTGAATGCCGCCGGCTCCACGCGACGCACCGTCCCTTTCAACGGTTCCTCGCCGCCCCATTCCTCAATCCAAACTGTCTGGCCCCCAACGACCCTGACAGCGTCCTTGGACAGCACGTCTATGGTCACTTCCATGTCTCCGGGATCTCCTACCTCCAGCAGCGGTGTACCCGCGGCGACCACCCGTTCGCTTTCTTCGAACAGCCGCAGTACCTGGCCCGCTACCGGCGAGTCGACGGAGAGTATGGCCTTCGCGTCTCCGCGCTCCTCCCTCAGCGCCAGCAAAGCCGCCTGGGCGACCTCCAAACCGGACACGGCCGCCTTGTGGCGGTAAAGGGATGATTCCAGGGATCGTTCGCTGACCGTTGCCGTGTGTACGGCGCGCTCCAGCCGTTCTCTCGAGATGCTTCCACTTGCGGCCAGCTTCTCCGCCCTTTCGCGGCCGCGGGCGGCTTCTTCCTGTTCGACCCGAGCACGGGCGGCATTCGCTTCCGCTTCTCGGACGAAGGCTTCGGCCGTTTCGATCCGGGCACGGGCCTCCGCGGATTCGCGCGATCCCAGGGGCAGCGGGGTGATTCGTGCCATCACATCACCTGGACGAACCCGGTCTCCTTCCTTCCATTCCGGTCTTGTGAGCCTGCCAGGCGCCGGAGCCGTGATCAGGTAGCGTTGCCTGACCCGGGTACGCCCTTCCTCGCTGATGGTCACCTGCATGGGCCCGGCAATCGCCGTTCCGATGTCGACCAGTACCGGCGAAGGCATGAACGAACGGACGATGAGTACCAGGACGCCGGCGGCGATGATGGTGAAAACGAGGTGTTTACGGCGGTATTTCATCTGAGAATCTCGGTTATTCGTTGGTTTTCAACACACCGATCAGATCCAGGTGACGCAGCCTTCTGTGAACAGCGTAGGAAGAAAGCGCGGCTGCACCGGATACGATCATGAATGAAAAAGCATAGGTTTTACCAGTAATGACCATGGGCATCCTGTACAGTTCCTGGGCAAAAGCGTCCACCATTAGATAACATAATACCCATCCAATCAGAAAACCAATCGGTATTGCCAGGAGGGTAACGATGGCCTGCTCGCCCAGGAGGACGACCGATATCTCCCGCTCGGTGAATCCGAGCACGCGCAGACTGGCCATCTCGCGATTTCGTTCCGACAGGGCGATGCGAGCGCCGTTGTAGACCATGCCGCACGCGATTATGCACGAAAAAACCACCAGGGTTACCGTGGTAGCGTTCGTGCTTTCGGCGATGGTGTCTTCGAATCCCTTGATCACGGCTTCGCGAACGGCAACACCCGCCACGGCCGGAGTCTGTTTCAATTTACGGTACAACTCCTCTGCTTGAAGCGGATCGACGGAAAGGTACGCGCCGGAGACCGTGCGTCCTTCCCCCAGGAACCGGTTCAGTGCCCTGGAATCCATGTAGGCGGATACGCCGATCAGCTCATCGACGAGCAGGGATACCGGGACCCGGCCCGTCTGCCGCGATCCTTCCAGTACTTCAACGGCCAACAGGTCGCCCTCCCGCACGTCCATCAGGTCTGCCAGCGTCTTCGTCAACACGATTCCGTCCGGCGGCAGGGGCAGGGTACGCCCGCTTCGATCGACCAGTTGCCTCAACTCTCCGGTGGGATCGAGCCCGGTGATGGCGGTCTGTTTCATACGATGCTCCGAACGGAGCCTCACGGGCACGACGCGGTAGGGCTCGGAACGGATAACCCCGGGGAGATGGGCCAGGTCGAAACGGGCCCTCGCCGGCAGGGGCCCCGCGAAAACGACCGCGGCATCCTCGCGCTGGACGGTTCGGAACTGGTAATCGATCATGTAGTCGATCGAGTCAAAAGAAAACCGGCCCATCACCAGGATGGCCACCGCCATGGCTATCCCGGCGGCGGAGAGCATCGTCTTTACCGGCCTCCGCTCCATGTTGCGGAAGATCATTCTCCAGACGGGCGAGAGCATCCGGTGTATGCCCATGCGTTCCATCGCAAGCGGTTTGAAATGGGGAGGAGAATCCGGCCGCATGGCTTCTGCCGGCGGCATGGACATAGCTGAGCGCAAGGCATGGAGGGTGCCCAGTAAGGCGGCGGATACGCTGATAATCGAGGCAAATGCGAAGGTTTCGGTGTTTACTATATAGGCCAAATCGGGAAATCGGTAGTATTCCTGGTACAGCCTGGTGAGCGGCCTGCCAAGCCAGGTTCCACCCGCGAGGCCCAGGAGCGTGCCGCCGGATATCGCCAGGAACGCGAATTTAAGATAATGCCACCCTATCGCCAGGTTGTCGTAACCGTAAGCCTTGAGAATGGCGATCTGCTCCCGTTGCGCGCGTATGATGCGGGAGAACACGATGTGCAGCAGGAGCGCGGCGACCCCGAGGAATATGGCCGGGATGATGGTGCTCGATGCCCTCAGGCCGGTGATCTCGTCCGACAGGAACCTGTGAGAGATCTGGCTGTCCCTGCCGTAAGCTCCCGCACTCCCATAGGGCTCGAGCACAAGATCCATCCGGTCGATCACGTCCCGTTCGCGCGCTTCCGGCGACAGGGCAACAGACAGGTCGTTTAATCCGCCCACCATCTCGAACGCGCCGGCGAGGGCTTCCCTGCCCATCCAGATTATTCCGAAACGGCGGTTGTCCGGAAAGATGGATCCGGATCCACGCACTTCGTACACGTATTCGGGTGACAGGCCGATTCCGATGACGCGCAGTTCTTTCATACGGCCATTGATGACCGCACCGATCCAATCGTCGAGCACCAGGTTGTTCGCGTTCGCGAAGGCTTCGCTGATGATAACTTCTTCCGGCTTTCCAAATCCCGGGTAACGACCTTCCTGGAGAGAAAGGTCATTGAGCACCGCTCGACGTTGTTCCGGGATGGAAATCAGGCGACCCGTCGCGGGTTCATGCAGGCCGGGGACATCCAGGTTCACGTCCATCACGATCCGGGAGCGAACCCCGGAAACGCCCTGTATCCGTGCGATTCTGTCCGTCACAGACTCCGGTGCCCGCTTGAGGTTGGCGAACACATCGGCGAATCGGTACCGCGTGTAGTAGGCCTCCTTGGACTGCACCAGGGAGATGTAGGTGAGGCGCATAGACACGAAGGCCATGATACCGCAGGCCACCACCAGGGTGATTGCGATGATCTGCCCGCGCATGTTGGCGAGTTCGCGGAACATTTTGCGGTTCAGCATGGTCATGGAAGGATTCCATGTTGCAAGGCGCAGGGATTCTTCAGGTGGCGTCACCTGTCGGATACAGGCAACAGGCTACCAGCTCAATTCGTCCGGCCGCTTCTTCGTCGGATTGGCATAGACATCGATTATTTCGCCGCTTCGCAGGCGGATGACCCGGTCGGCCATGTCGGCGATCGCCGCGTTATGGGTTATGACCGCTGTCGTGGTGCCCAGCGTACGATTGACCTTTTCGATGACTTCCAGCACCCGCTTGCCCGTTGCATAGTCCAGGGCGCCGGTGGGCTCGTCGCAGAGCAGCACTTCAGGGCGCTTCGCGACCGCCCGGGCGATGGCTACGCGCTGCTGCTCTCCGCCGGAAAGCTGCGCAGGGAAGTGGTGCATCCGCGGTTCCAGGTCAACGAGGCGCAGGGCTTCTTCCGCCGACATGGGCTGCTCCGCGATCTCGATGACCAGCTCCACGTTCTCCACCGCCGTCAGGCTGGGGATCAGGTTGTAGAACTGGAAGACGAAGCCGACTGATTTTCTCCGGAAACCGGTCCGCTCAGCTTCGTCGGCCCCGGTCAGATCCCGCCGATGATAGTACACCTTGCCACCCGTGGGTACGTCCAGTCCACCGAGTATGTTCAGCAGGGTCGATTTTCCGCTCCCTGAAGCGCCCAGGAAGACGACCAATTCACCGGCGAACAGATCCAAATCCACGCCCCGCAGGGCGGTAACGTCCACTTCCCCCATGCGGTAGACCTTGGAAATGTTCCGGACGCGGAATACCGGATCTGCCTGATCTACGGTCATCCTGGATCCTCCTGATTGTAGCGGATTCTGAATAGGCGTGCGTTACTGCTATGGTTTGGCGTCGGCACGCTCTACCGGTTCCAGGGGAATCGGGCGGTGGGTTGATTTGTATAACGATTCAGGCCCAGGGTCAGCCTGGCGCCGCAACCTGGTTCGAGGCGCACGGTGAAATCGGTATCGTCGACCTTTATCCTGCTGCCGCCGTGCTCGATTACATCGACCTGGTGTTCTCCGTACACGCCGCCCTGAATGATCACTGTTCGCGCTTCGACCGGGTTGACGTTCACCAGGTGTACGTCGAGCCCACCGGGGTCAACACGGTCTATCAGCGCGGCAACGTCGTCGGGCATGCCGGGACGTCCACGACCTGGATCGAAGTACCACAGCCGGCAATGGAGTGGGCGGGCGTACGCCGGCCTGGCGCCGCCGGTCATGAGATTCACGAGGGATTCGATCCGTGCCGGGTTAAAGGGATTGGGATTGTCCGACAGGCGCGTGTCTTGCGTCGAAGTGTCGTTTCGAACCTTCTCGACCTGACCCTGTAGATCGCTGAAATCCTGCAGCAACGCTTCCTCGGGGAAGTCCGGATTCGTTCCGCCCAGGTAGTTCAACCAGGGATGATCGCCGGTCAGGGCCCGATCCCCGGGATTCAGGGACCAGTCGTACACGTCGACCGCGCCCCTGTTGTAAGGTTCCGGCGCGTAATCGTACCAGCCGTCGTTACCGTGCATGTGGGGATACAGGGTGACGCCGTCGACGGTCTTCCGGTTGGAATTGACGGTTTCGAGAACGGTGCGCCAGGCTTCCACGTACTTCTGATCGCCGGACAGCAGCAGGGCGTTGCCGAACCCGTCCACCGCATGGGCGACGGCGTTCAGCGTGAAACTGTCCATCTTGCCCTGGCGATGGGCGAATACCTTGTGGTTCCACCCGTAGACACCGCCCCACCACCTGCCGTCGCAGGCACTCCCAATGACACCGTCCAGTCCGACGTTCGACGGGATCACACCCCCGTTGGCATAGGTTCGTTCAACCCACGCGTCGGCGTATTCCAGCACCCAGTCCCGATACTTCGTCTCGCCGGTGAGTACATAGGCGTTGAAGGCCAGCCCCGTACAAATCAGGTTCAGTGGATGGTCACCGGCCACGTCGTTGTAGGTTTTGAACCGTTCGCACATCTCGGCGTAGTCCCGTTGTCCGTGCAACAGGTCGAATCGCCCGTCTTCCATCGGATCGCCAACCCAGTCCAGGGCCGTGGTCTTGCGCAGCATCGGCCCTCTGCTTCCGTTGAACATGCTCCGGATGAGCCGCAGTTCCGGGTCGTAGTTCTTCGCCTGGGGATCCTCATCCATGTAGAACCCAGCAAATCGCCTCACCCTGCGGATGTGGTTTTCATCTCCCGGATCGCAGTTTCCCAGCAGATTGAAGACTACCAGACCCTCGGCATGGTGAGCCCAGTCGCTGTGTACCGGAAACTCCTTGTGGTACATACCGTCCCGGGCGAAAGGCACGTCGACAGTCCTGGCTTCCGTGTATTGCCTGATGTGGCCGTCCTGCGCCGTCTTGCACATGTCCAGGATGCGGTCTCCTCCGCCGAGCAGGTAGAGCACGGGCCAGTTGGCCAGGTTTTCGATGGCATCGTCCGGACCGTCGAGGGCACCCCAGCGCGGCACGCATTCGAGATATCCCTTTCCATCGAAGTACTTCTCGTAGAATAGTTCCATTGCCTGGGTTTGAAAACGGATCAGCGCACGTTCCAGAAGGGCCCATTGCGGCGGGGCCACAGGGGTATCAATTGTAATCGAGACGCGGTTCGACATGGATTGGATTCCTGGTGCGGCACGGTGGGGATATGAGGTAAGGTTGTTCTTTACAAGCGACAGGCTGCGTACTACTATGCTGAATCCGGATCCAATCCCTTCGATTCAGACGGCAAGTTGCTGTTGTTTTACTGCCTGCTGTTACATACGCGTACAATTGAGAAGAACGACAGGAAGATATGACCTGCCCCATACACCGTCAAGCGGATCATGCGGCGCGCGCGAGGAGCTTGCCAGCCATTTTGCGTATCGTGTTTCCTGTCACTGTGCATCCCTGCCCGTGTACCTGAAGCACACAGTTAATCGTATTTCTCGGGTCGTGCCGATTTGAAAGGAAATACCGTATGATCCTGCGTGGCATGCTTTTCCTATCTCTTCTGCTATTATCGATATCTTACCGGAGCGAATCCTCTGCCCAGACACCGATGGTTGACCGTTCAAACCTGGTACTCGAACTGCTGTTCGACGGCGACGCCCGGGATACGAGCGGCGGCGGGCACCACGGTGAGGTATTCGGCGCGGTACCTACAGACGACAGATTCGGGCAGCCGGATGCGGCCTATGACTTCGACGGCAGGAACGACTATATCCGCATCGCACCGCCGCCGGCGCTTTCGGCCGAATCGTTTACACTCTCGGTTTGGGTAAAATACGACGACGACGCTTTCTCACGATTCTGGACCAACGGGGTTATAACCCAGGACGATGGCGGTGGTGGTGAAAGGCGGGTCTTTCAACTCAGTACATTAGGTCCTTTGCCCACCTGGCACCTCATGGGCCGCGGCCGTGATCCGCTCATTACCCATCGCGTCGATACCTCCATTTGGCGGCACCTGGCCGCTACGTACGACGGCAAGATGCACCGTCTGTACATGGACGGTGTTCTTCACGATCAAACCGAAGCACCCTTTCCGCCGCACGCGCAAGAGCCCATTTACGTCGGTCGCAAGGGTTCGGGTGAACTGGACTTCTATTTCAAAGGCTCGATCGACGATGTGCGTATCTACACGGAAACGCTCTCCCAGGAAGCCATCCTGGCCTTGACCTCGAAGAACGGATGGCAGCCACCACCTATGACAGGCAAGAAAGTGCCAGCCATGCCGGAGTCATCCCTCGAAGACGCACTTGTCGCCCACTGGCCCATGGAAACCGCTGAAATGCGCGACGAATCCGAAAACGGACTGAAGGCGATTGTGATGGGACAACCAGAACCCATTGAAGGTCCAAGGGGCGGGGCGCTTCGATTCGATGGCATCGAGGACTGGGCGGTGGTCAAAAACCCGACACTCGGCCTGCTCCACTACCTGACTGTCACGTGCTGGATCAGGGGATTCGACACCGAAAGAGGTTACAGCCAGGTACTCTGGTACGGCGACGGCGCCAGGGGACAGGATCCATATTCCATGTCTATACAGGAAGGAAAGATCGGATTTCGCGTGGACGACGTGGCAACGCAGTGGGAACTGATGACCGAATCGAAGCCCGAACCCGACGCATGGACGTTCGTGGCGGCAACCTTGAATACGCGACCGGACGGACTCATGGATCAGAAAATCTACATCAACGGTGTACTTTCCGTGGAACAGGTGACTCCGAATCCCTACCGGTACATTGAACTGGGCCGCATGTGGCTGACCTTCGTTTCCTACGGAAGTGGATACGACCTGATACACATGGATCTGGACGACGTCAGACTGTACAACCGGCCGCTGAGCCAACGGGAAATTGAATCCCTTTTCGAAGGGATACGGGAGTAACGGCATGGATCGCGATAAGGACCCCTCAAACGAAGCGCCTTTAGACCGTACGGAATTGGACGGCACTGGATTGCACGAACCGGAAGAAAGCCGCCGCCGGTTTCTCAAGCGGAGTATCGCGGCGGCAACCGGTGTCGCGGCGACGTCGATGTGGGATGCGACGGCGACGTTTGCGCAAGAAAACCAAGCGCTTCCTCTCCGGCCACCCGGCCAGATCGACGACGAATCCTACTGGGAGAAGGTTCGGGCGCAGTTTCACCTGAAACCCGGTACGATATATCTGAACAACGGAACCCTCGGGCTGTGTCCGAAACCGGTCACGCAGGCGGTTTACGACGGGTATGTGTATCTTGCGGAAACCGGGAGCGAAGGAAGGTACCATCTCTGGGATGAAGTAGAGGAAGGCCGGAAGATGTGCGCCCGGTTTCTGGGAGCGGACGAAAAAGAAATCGCGCTGACCCGGAACGCAACGGAAGGACTGAGCATCATCGCGAACGGGGTCCGCATGGAGCCCGGTGACGAAATGCTCATGACCACGGATGAGCACATCGCGGGCGTCCAGCCATGGACGCGGCGTGCCCGGCGGTTCGGCATTCGGGTCAACCAGATTCGGATTCCCAGTCCTCCCGGGAACAAACAGGAAGTGGTGGACCTGTTCGAACAAGCTCTTACGCCAAAAACAAAAGTGGTTTTCTTCTGCCATGTCACCCGTGGACCCGGTCTGCTCTACCCCGTCATGGAACTGTGCGACATGGCCCGCGAGAAGGGTGTTGTTTCGGCTGTTGACGGCGCCCAGACTCCCGGCATGACCCCCGTCGACCTGCATGAGATGGGGTGCGATCTTTTCGCCACGAGCCTGCACAAGTGGGCGCTGACTCCATCCGGCACCGGATGTCTGTACGTTCGGGAAGGATTCCAGGACAACTTCTGGCCCAGATCGGACGGTAACGGTCCGTGGGACGATCGGGAGCAGGCGCTCTGGCGCATAGGCCCCCACGGCACGTACGAAAGACCCGTCCGGGCTGCGATAAAGCCCGCGTTGAACTTTCTGAATTCCATTGGAATGGAAGCGATTTTCGCCCGTGACCGCATGTTGTCCGACTACCTGAAGGAACAACTGATGGATATGCCGGGCGTAAGCCTGGGAACTTCGACGGACCATGCGTTGTCGAGTCCCGGGATTACGTCATTCGGAGTAGAAGGATGGGAAACCGGGCTTCTAAGGGGAATACTACGTGGAAAGGCTGGCATTATCGTTAGCCGGGACCTGAGACGCTACCATGATCTGGTCCGGGTATCCACGCACTTCTACAACACGCCTGCGGAAATCGATCGATTGATCGAGGTGTTGAAAGACATTTTGAAGTAACGCTTCGTCCGCTCCAAACATACTGAGATACCCGGTCTTCCTCCAAAAGGCGACCCGACGATGCCAACCGATCATCAGGCGGAAGACTTCTCCTCATCCGAGTCATCCCCCGATCAGGAACTCGAACCTCATCTTCGCGAGCAGTGGATCGAAAACGTAGAGGTATGGATTCAGAAAGACCAGGCTGTCCGCACCAGGTTCCTGGACGCTTGGATGCTCCGGGCCCTGGGCGACGTCGATGGACGGCGCGTACTGGACGTCGGCTGCGGCGAGGGCCGATTCTGTCGCCTGCTGGCCGGTCTTGGCGCGGGAGGTCACGGGCATTGACCTGACTGAAGGATTGGTGGAGCGTGCACAGGCGTTGTCGAAGGGCACGGGAACCTACCTGACCGGCAACGCCCATGAACTCTCCGGTGTCCCGGACGATTGCTTCGACCTTGCCGTATCCTATATCGTCATGGTCGATCTGTTCGACTATCGAAACGCCGTACGATCAGCCTATCGCGTGTTGAAACCCGGCGGCCGAATTATCGTCTGCAATATACATCCGATGCGCATGGCGAAACCCAATGGCTGGATACGGCAGGGCAACCAGAAGCTCTTTTACGCGGTGGACAACTACACCGAAGAAGGGTCCCGGCTCGAAGAGATCAGCTGGACCGGGAAACCCTTTACGAGCATGCACCGGACGTTGTCCAGTTACATCACCGCATTCCTCAATTCCGGTTTCGTCCTCGAAGGACTGCGTGAACCGACGCCCTCCGCAGCACAACTCGCCGCCCATCCCACATTCGACGACGAATACCAGGTACCCAATTTCATCATGTATGAGTTGAAAAAGCCGTAGGCGGTATGCGGAGCGGACCTACGCACCGTCCTTATAGTATTCCGCATCACGATCCTGCAGGAAGGATATTGCCTCATCGAGGGTGGGTATGCCCTGCCGCCCGCCGAGACCGGTGCAACTCATGGCGGCGACGGCCGAGGCGAATTCCGCGGTCTTTTCCAGCTTCCACTCCCGTAGCAGGCCGAATATGAAGGCGCCGTGGTAAACGTCGCCCGCGCCCGTGGTATCGACGACGTCCACGGGAAAAGCCGGTGTGTGGAACGACCGGCCGCTTGCCAGCGTGAGACTACCCTCTTCGCCCAGGGTGACGACCGTGACTGACGATCCATAACCGGACAGGATCTTTGCCGCCGCATTGGGATCTGCAACGCCAGTCAGCCCTTCGTAGAACACCCTGGAAGCAATCAGGACGTCCGTCAGACGCATCAGCTCTTCGATATTATCCGGGCGGGAAAGGCTGTCCGCGTCCAGTACCACGGTCACCCCGGATTCGCGTGCGATCCGCGCGGCGGCCAGCGCGGCCTGCCGGCAGGTGGTATCGAGATGGAGGTATCTTGCGGATTTGACCAAATGGGCGGGTATGTCCGTCGGGGACAACGTGGCGGTCGACCCGCCGGCCATGATGGTTCGCTGACCGGTGGATTCATCGACGAGGATCATGCTGACGGGGGATGAGGCGCCTGGCTCCATGATCATATGCTCCGCGTTTACCCCGTGCAGATCGAATTCCTCCTTGATGACGCGACTCGCCATGTCGTTTCCGATTTTGCCCAGAAACGCGGTGGACACGCCCAGCCTGGATAGCGTAACCAACGCGGTGGCGACCATCCCGCCGCCCTGCTGGGTCGAGTCGCTCATCCAGACCTGGTCGTCCCTGGTCCGGTATGTGGGGCACGATGCCCAGGAAATCGAGGCACGCGCAACCCAGCCCTACAACATCGAAAGACATGCTGAACTCCCTGATACACACTCAAAGTCATTGGCTACAGTGCTGTACCGCTTCTCCTGTGACTGCTTTCCGCACCCAGGGCAAATTAACCCACCGGGTAGGAGCGTCAAGCCCAAATCAATTGACAGGTCCCCGATACGGCAATACCATTTCACGACGATTGAGGGTTCGCGGTAACGCGTCTAACCACAGTCGTCCATTTCAGTCGTACATTAAGGTATAATCCCGGATCTCAACATTCGAGCCTCACAACCGCAAGGAAATCTGTCCGATGTCACTCACTTCAGAAGTTCAGTCCATGCTGCCTGAAATGGACGGATACGCGTATTTCCAGACCAGCGGGTTTTCTCCCAAGCTGACGCCGATCGTCGACGAGGTCATCCGCGCACTTTGGATTCAGAGCCGTGGTCCCGCCCTGCCTTTCGTTGCCGGAAAGCTGCAGGAAATGATGCGCGAAACCCGGGGCAAGGTCGCTGACACCATCAATGCCACACCGGAAGAAATCGTGCTGACGGAAAACACCACGATCGGAATCAATATAGTGGCCAATGGAATCGACTGGAAACCGGACGACAACGTAGTACTCAGTACGCACGAACATCCGGGTAACCGGCTGACCTGGTACAACCTGACCGGCAGATACGACGTGGAACTGCGTTTCGCCCCGCTGACAACGACCACGATAGAACGCTCGAAGAGATGGACAAATTGATCGATGAACGAACCAGGCTGGTCAGTGTCAGTCACGTTTCCCGGCGCACCGGCCTCCGCGTGCCGGGACGAGAAATCTGCGACCTGGCTCACAGAAAGGATACGCCTGTCCTCTATGACGGCGCGCAGTCCTTCGGTGCCATCCCGATCGACGTCCGCGATCTGGACTGCGATTTCTACAGCTTCTGCGGGCACAAGTACACCATGGCGCCACAGGGAACCGGAGGGCTGTACATCAGGAAGGACCGCATTGAATGGCTCCAACCGAGCTGGATCGGATCCCACTCGCAGAAATCCTTCGACCAGGATGGCAACATGGACCTGTTGGACGAAGCCAAGCGATTCGAGTTTGCCACGCGAAGTGTGCCCGATCACGCCGGTTTCGGCAAGGCGCTGGACATCTGGGCGGGATTGGGATGGGACTCGGTCTTTAACGGGATCGAGGCTTACACGGATCGTATGAAAGCCGCCCTGTTGGAGATTCCGGGACTGGTTCTTGAAACCCCGCTGCGCTACGACGACTCGTCCGGAATCGTCACCTTCAGTATTCCGGGCCTGGAGTCTGGTCCCATGTCCGAAAGTTTCCAGAAGAATGAAAAAGTGCTGGTTTCACCACTCGATTTCGCGTCGGAAAGCACGCGTGTTTCGACCCATGTATTCAACTCGGAAGAAGATCTGGATCGGCTGACATCGGGTATACGCAGGATACAGCGCGAAGGCCCGGGTTCTGCGAACTGACCAGAACCACTACCGAAACCAGTCGTAGTTGAGACCCAGCGAACGGTCCTCGAGGGGTAGATCGACGCGGACGCCGCCCCTTGCGGAAGAAAGTTTGAGTGCGATTTCGACTTCCAGCGCGATGGCAACCCCTCCGGCCCGAATTCTTCGGTTCGTCCAGCCGTCCCTCCAGGCATTCCATCACGTCGTTCAACGAGTATACTCCTCCGTAGGGAGGTACGAACTGGGGACCCGGCCAGGGTACCTCAACGCGGTACGGCCGTCCCTCTACCTCCATTTCCACCCTCTGCTGCCAGGCCGTCACAAAATCGAAGGCCAGATCGCCCTTGCTGCCGTGAAGCCGAACGCCCGGAGCCCCAGCGCGAAAATGAACCACCAGGCCGTTCTCGGTTACCACCATGCCTTGCCCCGTGAACTCGTCGCTTCCCGATTCACGGCGCGGTTCATCGCCCGTACCGATTACCCAGGCTGGATTGCTGTCCAGGAAGTACGACCAGTTCTGGTGCTGCGAGAATGGTCCGTAGGCCTCGATAGATAACAGATCTCCAATAGCGCCTTCGCGTACCATTTGACCGGCACGGCCGAACGAAGGGTGCGTCGTCGTTGTGGCTCCGCAACTCAAAGGAACGCCCGCGTCCTCGCAGGTCTGCACCATTCGGTCCGTTTCCTCGAGCGTATGGGCCATGGGTTTCTCGGTGAAGATGCCCTGCGCTCCATGGTGAACGGCAAGACAGGTTAAATCTGCCCGGTGCTTGGTGTTGGTGGCAATGGCTACGATTTCCGGCCGTTCTATGGCGAGTAAATCTCCGGCATCGTCATAGAGGGATGTGACGCCGTATCGTTCCCTGAATGCATGCAGCCGTTTTACATCCCGGTCCGCCGCAGCGACCAGGTCGATATCGGGACGGTCCCACAGCGCTTCGGCATAGGAGGAAGGCAGTCCTTCGGTACCGGGATTTTCATGGTAAAGGAATCGTCGGTGTATATTCAGTTCGGGTGTGGGACGATCAATATCATCCACGTCCCACACGCCCGTTCTTTCGGCGAGATCGTATAACATGCCCATCCACCCCAACCCGATCAGCGCTCCGCGGTATTTTGCCACGTGTTTTCCTCCTCCTCCAGGACAAATCTACTTCCGATTAAGTGTCGTGAAGAATATCCACGCTTGAACTACATTAGTCTATGTTGTTATGTTGAAATCATATACCACTATATATTGTAATAATACAAAATATACCGTGTTTTCTATATGTTTTATCATGGTATAGAGCAAGTATCTAGTTGTTTTAGCTTGATATAACTGATGTCCGGTTGAAATACAGTCGATATTAGCTCAAATTATGAAATTTGAGCTTCAAATCCCTCAGTATAACTCCCATTTCGTTGTATCTCGAATCATGGGGTATTTAGCATAGAGATACGCTAGGGGAACTGGTTCTATTCGTCCCAGGGAAGGGGTACATCCAAACGCGTGCTCATTTCTCGAACCGTATCCTGCTCGATCTCGCCAAAACGGATTCCCTGTTCCCTGTGAAGTGCCGTGCGGCGTTCTTCAAGCGCGCCGGGCAGCAGCGCCTCGTCATACCCTGGTATGGGCTCGTAGGATTCGCGCACATCTCTCACGAAACGGTCTACCTCCGCACGAAATTTCCCTTCGGGTATTACCGTTTCAATGTGGATCGCCAGGACCATGCCGCCATGTCCTGCTTCCGGCCACCGCTCCTGTACCTCGTCGGCCTCAGGCAGCGCGGCACCGGCAAGTGCGCATCCCAGTATCGTTGCCACCGCTCCGTAACCGATGCTTTTAAAGAAGGCCGCTGGAATACGGGACAGAAGATCGTCGAATTCGGGTGAGCGCTGGTAATCGGCCAGGATACGGGTAGCCACATCCTGAACATACCGGTGGTTCGCTACCTGCCGGCATGCCGAAACAGAGCGGCGGATTGCCGAAATAACCGATCTGGGGTTTTGGTTCCTGACCACGTGCATTTCCCAAGTTTCGGTAACCCTGCACTGAAAACCCGATGCATCCGGTTTCCATACACATCCTGGTGTAGTGGCCCGCCGAACCGTAGTGTCCGATATGACGAACGAGTCCCATACCCAATCCGGTTTCGTGGGCCTTCGCGATAGCGCGCTCGGTCGCCTCCACCATGGGCCAGTACCCGAGCGTTCCGTCTCCGTCGACGACCACCGACGTGGGGAGATTCAGCGATGACCCTTACATCGGGACGGGCATTGCAGTCGCCCTCGGCAAAGGTACGGGTATAACCGGATGCGGCCCGCACACCGTGGCTGCGAACGCCCCTCAAATCGGAATTGACCAGCAGTCGGCTGATGATGCTGGCGTTGGTGGTTGGATAATCCCACTTTTTCAAAGCAGGCCGTCGTAAAGGACAGCAGGGTGCTTTCCTGAACGTGGATGTATTCTACCGGCGGTCGATTCATTGCTCATCCTTTTTGCGCTCACTACCTTAGTCTAGACAGAGGAATCCGCTGCATATCAGGTGTGAAACCAGTCCCGGGGTTCATACTACCATGGGGGTCTGCAGGACCGTGAGTCCCATGTCGATATACTTGTTTCGTTCCGAGTGGTCCAGGAGCGCGAGGCTGACCGCGACCGAAATTCCTTCCATCTCCCTGGCGACATGACGGACGCAGTCTTCGACCGTTCTGAATGGTGGACGGTGGTATCGTTCGATGTCGAACAACAGATCATTGGGACCGAAAGTAAGCACATCCACACCATCCATGGCCAGTTTCCGGCAGTTGATGACGGCTTCGACCGACTCGAGTTGCAGCCACAGAACGCCGGTTTCGTTCCACCAGGCCGCGTACTCGAGGCGGTTGGAACAATCCTGGATGCCGTGGCGCGCGCTTCCGCCCCAGCTTCTTCCACCGAACTGTGGATAGTAGAAGAAATGAACCGCCTCTCTCACCGTCGCATCCAGTTTTACTTCGGGCACAAGAATGCCCGCGGGACCCAGATCGAGATAGTTGCCGATCAGGTAGGTATGCCTGGTGTGTTTAATCCGCAGGATCACCGGCACGCCCAGCGCTTCGGCGACCGCGCAGAAAGAAACGATACGATCTTCGTTCTCGGGCCCGTGCTGGCAGTCGACATTGAAGAAGTCGACCTTCCCATCCTGAAGAATCTCCTCCAGGTCTTCCTTGCCGGCGTTCATGGGCGATCCCACGCCATTTACAATCTCACCGTTGCGAATACGATGTTTCAACGAAATCGGCTCAACCATTAAGAGGGTCTCCCTTCCGTTTATTTACACTTTCACCAACAACTGCAGTTGTACCGGTGTATCGACCCGAATGGTAGCCGCGGGATGGCGAAGCATAGTCCGTTCCAGGCGCCGCCTTTCCGCGACGGGAATGCGCGCCTTGTCCCACCACCTAGCCCTGTACCTGTCGAATAAGTCCAGACTGTCGAGGTAGTATTTGAAAACGAAATTCGTGTTAAAGTTCGAGACGAGTCTACGGTTCCTGACGGCCTCCGCCACCACCCGGTCCGCGAAATGAAAATCGACGTACTCCCGGGCCAGGGTACCCACCAGGGTTTCCTCATCCTCCACCAGGCAGAATACCTGCTGCCTCGCGCGACGCCGGTTACCCTGGCTTACCGGGAAGTACGGACGTATATCGACGATAAAGCCACCAGGCTTCAGCACGCGACAGGCTTCGTAAAGGGCATGCCCCATGCCCTCATTTTGCACTCATCACAAGGACCATGAGAATAGCGCCAGGTCGAAACTGCGATCCTGAAACGGCAGCCGGGAAGCGTCCGCCACAGCGAACCGGGCGACGTCCTCCAGCCGATTCCGGTCCTTGGCACGCCGCAGGTCATTCCCGGCGATGTCGACTCCTACGGCCGAATGTATCCAACCCCTAATCCTGTTTGAAAGCCGGCCATCGCCGCATCCGATATCGATCATGCGTGCGCCGGCAAATGGAATATGCCGCTTGAGCAACCGCGTCTCGCGTCGTTCTGGATCGACCCTGACTCCCCGCATACCGGCCTCCTGTTTCGATGTTAAGCGTCCAATCCCGCCGCGTTTTCAATTTCGACCCAGCCGCCGGTGTCATTCGATTTCTCTATGGCGAGTCCCGTGAGATAAAGCTGTGCGGCCATCCTGCCATCAGTGCGGTTTGGCGTTCCCCGCTCTACCGCCTCCAGAAACTCGGCGACACTCTCCGCCTCGCCAGGCCACCCGCCCACGACTGGCATCGCGGGTTGTACCTCGATGCGTTCAATTTTGGGGTCGGACTTCCTTCGCAACCTGATCGTGTTTCGAAAATAGTCGAGGGTCAGGTCGCCTTCGTCGCCGGTCACCTCGATCGTGGTTTCCATTTGATCGACCGAGTTGATATTCAGGTGTATCGTACCCCAGAGTCCGTCGTAATCGAAGTGAGCCATGCTGTGGTGCTGGCGACGGCCGGGCTGGCCACTGCCATCCATGACGAGTACCCGTCTGGGCGACCGACCTGTGATACTGTTCAACCCGTCCACGTACCAGGGTCCGAGATGGTGGGCCAGGCACATGTCGGGTCCCCCGAATTCCGCCCAGTTGCTCCGCAGTTTCAGGTGAACCGCCTGCAGCGCACCGATCGCGCCCTGCCGCAACAACTCCGCGGCGCGATGCACGACCGTGGCGAAACCGATCTCGAGGTCGCCGTGGGTGATCTGGTCGCTGGTGACCAGCCGCTTCAGCATTTTTCGTATGCCGTCGGGACAGTCGGAGAGCGGTGGTTCGTAGTACGCGGCGACGCCGGCGTCAAGTACGGCGTTCATGGCGGCTTCATGAACAGGATCGGGAATGGCCATCATGACGGCATCTAGCTCCGGGCCGTCCAGCAACGCCTCGAAGCCGCCGTAGACCTGTACATCCTGTCCAAGTTCTTCGCGAATTCTATCCTGGGACGCCTCGCTGAACGCCGCGGCGGACACGATCCGTACCCGGTCGTGCTGCAGGAGGGCGGGCACGAAAGCCAGCCGTGTCCACCCGCCGTAGCCGATCAAGCCTATCCGTATTTGAGACACGGCATACCTTTCCGCTGGTTACATATCGTTTCACTACCGGTTTGAGTTGAGGTATATTAGGACTATGAAAACCGCCTCGTGCCGGTAAGGCAAGAACTAAGTATACCGATAGCAACGCACGACTACCGTGAACAGTTGAACCAGGGCTGGTCTCGATCTCTTTTCAGCCAGGTTCACAGCAGGGAGTCAGTAATACAGTGCCTCATCCTGCATTGCTTATCCTCATCTTCCTGGTTCTCTCGACCCGTCCGTCAGAAGCCCAGGTCAATATCGAGGCCCATCGAGGGGATACAGGTTCCACGGGATATTCAGGAGCCCTGTCCCTCAACCTGGAGGTGCATACGGGCAATACGGATCTGAAGGAAATCGAATTGGAGGGGCGGCTGGACTACAACCACCCATTTGTCAACACCTTCGTGCTGGCTCGGAATGATTTCGGTTGGGAACAGGGCGAACGGTTCGCAGATGAAGGTTTGATACACCTCAGGCAGCACTATCCATTCCGCGGCCGAGTCGGGTTCGAGATTTTCACCCAGTACAACTATGATACGAGTTACCTGCTCGACACGCGTGTGCTCGCCGGAGGAGGATTTCGATTCAACCTGATCGAAACCGGTGTTTTTCAACTGTGGGAAGGCGCTTCCGCGTTCCTGGAACACGAACGGCTGGGCGATCTGCCAGCGGGCGGCGATCATCCGGACCGGTCAACCGTCGGCAGGTGGAGTCACTACCTGTCATCCCGCCTTGCCCTGAACGACCGTGCCGTCTCCACGTGCACGGTCTATTTTCAACCGCTGTTGAATTCCATCGGCGATACCCGCGTCCTGGGGGAACTCAATTTCGCGGTCGATCTGGCCGGACCGCTCGTGCTGGCGCTGAATTTCACCATGCGCTATGACAGCCGGCCGCCGGATGGCGTCAGCAGGCTGGATACCGTCCTGGAAAACGGATTGGCCGTTACATTTTAACTGTTATCGTGTGAAGGAGCAGCATCCTTGCTGACTCAACTCATCCATATAATGATGGCCGTACCCGACCTGGATTCCTGCCGTGTATTCTATGGCAAGGCGCTTGGACTGCCCGATTCCGGAGGAGGCGTCGATGAGAGTGGCAAGGCCTATCGGAAGTACCGTATCGGCTTGTCAGAGCTTGTTCTGCTGGAAGATCCTTCGGCCTTGCCTTACGCCCAGCTGGAAGGAAAGGTACGTACCGAGGTCGATCATTTCGCGCTCTACGTGGATGACCTGGACGCAGTCTTTGAGACCCTCCAGGGAAGGGGGATTCCGTTTCGGGACAGGCCGCACACCACCGAGCTGGGCCACCGCAATATGCAGCGGTCCCTGGTATCTCTGAAGGACCCCAACGGTTTCACGGTCCAACTGTCCCAGATTGTTGATCCCCGGAGCCAAATCGCCCCAAGAAAAGAAGCCAAGAAGGCCATGGCCGCGCAGACTCGCGAAACCAGTCTGTTCGGTGGTATAGATCACATTTCCAGTTACTGTACCGATTTCAAATCAAATCGATCGATTTACCGCGATATCCTGGGACTAGACGAGTTCTTCTACAGCACGACCCGTGAAGAAGGCGTGGAGGTCGCGGCAGGATTCGAACAGGGCGCCTTCGCCATAGGCGGTACGGATATCGAACTGGCATCGGACGACGAATGGCGGCACCTGGCGCGTGGGCCGATTCGCGGGCTGGGATTTCAGACGGACTACATAGACCGGGTACGCGAGTCCCTTCGATCCCACGGTCTGGAAATCAGGCAACAACCCGTGAACGGAGCACCTTTATATCCTGGTCGGAACACACTGGAGTTCAATAGCCCGGACGGCATGCTGCTGCAGATCGTGGAGTGAGGGGTAAATCCTTCGATAGCGAGCCGGATAATTCGAACGAATGAGGGCAGACATCTCTTGAACCATAACGCACCGGTAGAAAACAGGAGTAGATGTTCATGGAATTAAGCGATCAGTTCAAGGAGGATTTCGACCGCGATGGCTTCGTGTTGGTGAAAGGCTACCTGTCTTCCGGGGAAGCGGCCGAAATCAACAACCGCATTCAGCGCTTCATCGATGAGGTGCTCCCTGACGCGCCCGATACAACGGCCTTCTACGAGGACAAGGACGATCCTGCTTCGATCAAGCGACTGCAGTACATGGACAGACTGGACCCATACTTCGAGGATCTGTTCCAGTCGGACCGATTTACCGGCCTGGCGAGTTTCCTGCTGGCGGACGACGTAGTCCCGAAAGCACCCCAGTGGTTCAACAAGCCGGCCAGGGTGGGCGGAGTTACCCCACCCCACCAGGACGGCTTCTACTTCATGCTGGAACCCAACGAGGCCGTGACCCTGTGGATCGCACTGGACGATATTGACGAAGAGAACGGCTGCATGCGGTACGTTAAGGGATCACATAAACGTGGCATACGGCCCCACCGCGCATCCAACATACTCGGTTTCTCGCAGGGGGTATCGGATTACTCGGAGGAGGACCGGGAACGGGAAGTGGCCCTGCGCGCCAGTCCGGGTGACCTGTTCGCCCACCACAGCATGATCATTCATAGTGCGGATGCCAACCGGTCCGACCGACGCCGCGCGGCCCTGGGCCTGGTTTACTTCGCGGCCCGGGCCAGGAAGGATGAGGAAAAGGCCGAGCGCTATAGGCAGGAACTCTTCGCCAGGTGGGAAAAGGAAGGTAAGATCTAGGGTGTAACCGCCCTATCCTACGCTCGACTGATACACCCTGATCTTGACCTTGCCTGCCGAGTTACACTTCAATATGTGATTACAAGCCTGACTGCTTTTCCTCTTGGGCCTGCTCGCGATCCTCCGCAAGCTGCATTCCCCACAAATGCATTGTATTGACCGGCTTGCCCTGGAGTTTCAGGTAGTAGAACAGCTGCCCCTTGTGTTGCAGGAGATGCTGAACCATTTCCATCATGCGCTGGCCCCAGTACGAGATCGGTGGGATCCCACGGTGCGGGAGCGGGTTCGTTCTGCATTCTTTCCTCTCCGGCCAGCTTCAGCATTTCAAAAGACACCTCCCTGTCCGCGGCCAGCAGGGCCTTGGCCTCGGCCACTGATTCGACGGCCGGCATCGATTCGGCTGGGGGCAACATATCGCCCGATCCCGCGTCGTCCATGCTTGCTCCCTCGGGAAGGCCCCAGTCACCCGTTACGAAGCCCTTCATCGGCATCCCGCAGGATTCGCTGACATGAAACAGCAACTGCCCTGTCGTCATCCAGTTGTCCCCGGATGATGGCTTCCAGGAGAGATCGGCGTCGCCGGCGAGATCCATCAGTCCTTCGGCCGCGCGGTAAGTGTAGTCGATTTCCCTGCTGAGCAGATCGGTCCAGTTCATTTCAACTCCTTACTAATCATCTAACTACAGTTTGTCATCGTTCAATCAGTTCCGTTATGAACGCGGTTATTGTGAGGGTCACTCTCCCCATCCCTCCTCATTCAGTTCAACGAGCATGATATAGTTTCCACAGGTATCGTCGAAAATAGCCTGGATGCCGAAATCCTGTTTCGTCGGGTTCATGCTAAACCTGACGCCCAACTTCTTTAGCCGTTCGTATTCGGAAGCGATATCATCCACGGAAAACACGATAGAAGGTATTCCAGCTTCATAAAGCTCCTTCTGAAAAACCTGAGCGAACTCGGTTCCCTTGGGTTCGAGCAGAAGGGTTGTGCCGTCTGGCTCCTCGGGAGAGGCGACGATGGCGAGATTGGCCTCGGGAACATACATCACTTCAACAAAACCAAGTACGGTCGTATAAAACTCGTGCGCTTCGTTGGGGTCGTTTACTAAGACTCCCGTCATCTCGATTCGCATTGTTCACTCCTCCTTAAGATTTGCTCTGCCTGGTTCCCCTGGCGCCTTTCGTAGGCGCATTGGTCAAAGACGCCACATGAAATTCCGACTCATGCACCAGATCCTTTAAGAACTTCTTCGATGCGTGTTCTGCCTCCCGCCGCCGCGTGATCCAGTGCGGTTTAAGTTCAGAAAAACCAGGTTAAATTATGTACTGTATGTGCAAAACGCCACTGATTTCGATCAGGCGTGGAAGCCCGAAAACAACGGACCGGGTGTTGACAGGGCTGTGACCCGCGTCTCAATCCACCGGATGGTTCGGACAGCTGCTGCAACGATCGGACGTCGGTGGCAAGACCTGGAATCCCGTGAGCAACGAGTTTGCCTATGTAGGAGACGTGGGAACCCATTTGTGGTACGACGGCACCCAGCATCCATGATCGTGGGTTCTGTGGCCGGAGGTATCTTGAAACCCTGTTACGGCGCGCCCAATCCCCGCAGGATGGCTGCCTCGCGGCTCGCCGATCTCCACTCCGGTTCGCGTGCAAATCGCTCCGCGTATCCCCGCGGTGTCAACCGGAGAACCTCTTCGAAGAAGTGGTCCTTACCTTTGTGAATACAATCCATGACCAGGTTGTTGTCGCCCGAGTTGGATTGAATTTTGGCCTCCACAGCCAATTCAGGCTTCAATTCTAGAAGATGTACGAAAACGTGAAAACCCGTTCCCTGGTTAGTGCCGATGGCGTGGTACAGGAGCGTCTGGCCTCCCACCCCGTTCTTTCCTATTGCAGCCCGGGCGTTTAAATCGGCGCCGTGATCCAGCAGCAGGGCGATCGCGTCCCGTACGTGAAACTCCACGGCGACGTGGAGCAGTGTGCTGCCACGCAGCGTGAGATGATTGCCGTAGTCGAGCGAGCAACGCGCTTTTGCGAGGCCGGCATCGGCTTCGAGGCGTGCCTCGAGATCATCCAGGTCACCCCTGTAGATGTCCATGACAGGACCGTCTTCGAAGTCGGCTCCGTGCGAAATCAACGCGTTGATGCAGTTATGGAGATGATTGGGGGACGATCGTGTATAGGTTTGCATGAGACCGTACAGTACGTCACAGTCCCAGCCCTCGTTCCGCGCGTCGTTCGGATTGACGCCGAAGGCAAGTAGCCGTCTCATGTGTTCCAGGTCATACCCTTCGCAACAACCAAAGAGCGAGGAATCCAAATCGTGGATATTCGCTCCGACCTGGAGCAACCGCTTAACCATGACTTCCCTTGCCAGTGTGTAGGAGCTTCCTGTCGACACCATTAACGTCCGGACTTTACGGCATGCCTGCGACTTTCGGCGGTCCCGGTGCTATTTCAACATCTCCGCGATATCCTCATGCCCGGCTTTCTCGGCCCGTGCCAGGGGCATCGCCCATTCCGCTCCTCCGCCCCGAGGATTCGCACCCCGCTCCAGCAGGAATATCACCAGGTCACTGTGTCCCCAGCGCGCGGCCCATCCCAGTGGTGTCGAACACCATTCGTCATCGGTAGCTTCTATGGTGGCGCCCCGGTCCAGCAACAGGCCGGATTTCTCCACGTCCCCGATCGCGGCCAGCTTGTGCAGGTAGGTGACGCCATGCCAGTTCGCATTATTTGGATCGGCGCCGTTGTCGAAAAACAGGTTCAGCATGTCGAGAATATCGTCGATATTTTCGAGTGGTCCCGATTTCAGGTTCCACCCCTTGCGCCTGCGAAAAGCGTAACCCATATAGTTGTTGGCGTACCAGGGACGGTTCAGCTCGGCACCTGCTCGGATCAGCATTTCGATGATCTCCCTGCTGGAGAATCCAGCCGCCATGCAAAGTACGCCGTAGTCGCCGCCGAAGTTTGCAAGATCCGGATCCGCGCCCAGCAATTCACCGACGACAGGGATGTTATCCAACAGCACGTACATACTGATGCTCGCTGTTGCACCGTGTCTATAGAGTAGATGGATCATCTCCTCACTTTCTCCCTTGCCCAGGGCTTGCGTCAGCGGGTTACCGCTTGATTCCACCTGGGCATTCGCGTCGGCTCCGTGACCGAGTAGAAGTTTCACCGTTTCCAGGTAATTGCCGGCCACTGCTTCGTACAGGGCATGACCTCGAGGTGCGTTGTATTCGGGTGCATTGGGATCGGCGCCATGGTCGAGTAGTAGTTGTACGATGTCGGTAAACCCCTGTCCTGCCGCACTGAAAAGAGGTGAGAATCCGCAGCTGTCCTGATCGCTGGCCAGATTGTGGTCCAGAGACAGGAGTTCCCTCACGCGCCGTTCGTCCCCCAGGGCACACGCAATCGTCATACTGTAATTCGCTCCTCTTGCGATCAGGTATCCGGTCAGCAGCGGATTCGTTCGCCCATGCTGTTTTCTGGCACGAAACACGGCCAGGTGGAGGGGTTTGCATCCGTCCCAACGGACGGGATCCGGTTCGGCGCCTTTGTCCAGAAGCAGAGCCGTCATGGCCAGGTTGTATTCCTCCACGGCCACGTGCAACGGCCGGTTGCCTCGCTCATCTCCCGCGTTTACCAACTCGGGGGATGCATCGAAAAATGCGCGGGCTTTTTCCAGATCGGCCTGGCGAACCACTTCGCAGGCGCGCTCTCCGACGGGGGTCGTGTTATACCGGGAGGTAACCGCCTCCGTCAGTAGACCCACTATTTCGTCGTATCCGCGATCCCGGGCCCGTTCAAGCGGAGGCACGTGGTAATCCAGTCCCGATGCCGTCACGGGATCCGCGCCGTGGTCGAGCAATACGCGTACCACTTCTGTGTGCCCTTCCCTGACGGCGAAATGCAGCGGCTGGTAGTACGCCCAGTTGCAGTTGGCCAGACCAGGATCCTCTTTCAACAGTTGCCTGGTTCTGACCAGATCTCCTTCCACCGCGGCCAGCAGCATGTCCCACACCTTGTCTGGTTCGCCATCCATGAAATGGCCTTGCTCATTCGTAAAATCGGGACGAATCCATCTCATTACTCTATCTCCAATAGACTTCTTGCAGATCAGGTTCCACCAGAACCGTAGTCCGCCAGGAGGTAACGGACGGCCAGGTTCGTAAAATCCCCCCACCGGACAGCGTATTCCCGTATTTGATCCTCGGATACGCGCTCCCCATTGAAGTAATGCCGTTCTATAGAGCGCTTTACCGCCAGATCACCCGCGGCAATCACATTCCCTCTACCCAGGAAACGGGCCAGGAACCAGTCGGACGTCCATCGCCCGATCCCCACCAGGACCGTCAGTTTTTTTTGAACCGTGGTGTCGTCCAGTTCGGCCATTCGATCCAGGTCGATTTCACCTGACCGGATGGCTTTAGCCAGGTTCAGGATATATCGTTCCTTCTGTCTGGAGAACTGAAGCGGGATCAGATCACCGGGCTTCAATTTCGCCAGGGTTTCGGGAGTTGGAAAGGCGTAGTATGCTTCACCATCGAATTGCAGGGATTCACCGTATTCCGCCACCAACCTGCTGCGTACCGTGTAGGCGAATCCGAGGTTGATCTGCTGGGCCGATATGGAAGCGACCAGCATCTCGAAAGGGTCGACCTGCAGGTTGGGACGAAGGCCGTGGTGGGCGCTGATTGAAGTGGATAGCACCGGGTCCCTTGACGCGAATTCGTAGAACGCCGGTAATGGGAAGGACAGGCCCAGGATCTTTTTCGCTGCATCCTGTACTTTATCGATTACCGAAGGATGCGATTCAACTGCCGTATCCCTGGATTTAAGACGCAGTTCGACGTTGTTTCCAGATCGATACAGCGCGATCAGGCAGGGACCCTTCGCAGTGCGAACTACCTTGCTGAAAACACCGTCCTGGAACCGGTTGGCCAAGTCGGTCCCATACCGCCGATATCGATCCAGCGTACCTTCGAAGTCGATGATCGTACTTGCATCCGCAACTGTGAAAACCGCGGTCATTTAGGTTTGGCCAACCTTTGTCCACCGGGCCTGCACGGCGAGCCGACAGGAACCCGCATCCAACAAGCGAGTAACCTGATCAGGATTCCGAGGCCTTCCAGAGTCCGACGCAGGTACCTTCGTTGTCTGTTATCCAGGCGAAATGTCCCATGCCCGGAACTTCGGTCGGCGGAACCACGGACATTCCGCCCAGTTCCTCGGCCTTCGCGATATACGCATCGAGATCGTCGACCTGGACATAAACCAGCGTGTAGTTGTGCGGTTCGTGGCCAAGCGCCGAAATATGCCCGCTGATCCCCGAATCATCATCCGGGACGATCATGGATGCATGTTCATGGGACTCCATGTTCCAGCCGAACAGGTTACCATAGAAGGCCTGGGTCTCTTCGCGGTTCTTGCATCCGATTTCGAAATGTACGACAGGGTTTGCCATGGTGCTTTCCTCTCTTCCAATGGTGCGTGATTTAACGAGCGTAAACAACTCGAAGTGCGCTGTCTGGCAATTGCGATCTACTTTCGGTACTTGTCGTGAAGCCCATGACCGGCCAGGATCATGGGAATGACCTTGTCCAGGCGTCTTTTCCTGGTCTCTTCCTGTCGGGCTTCGGCGATATGCTCCGCGTACTCCCGCTTCTTCCCGGGAGAAAGCGCGTCGAATCTTTCCCGGGCCATGGGGTCTGCCGACAAAGCCGTGGCGAGATCGTCAGGAATCTGAAGGGGTTTGTTCCGGTCGGCCTTGATCTCCCGTCCCTGCCGCTGGTTCTCAATAGATTCTTCCACGTAGGTCCGAAGAAGGGCTTCATCGATCTCATCCTCGTTCCGGACCCGCCATTGTCTCAGGGCCCTGGTCCTGCCTTCCTGGGCATTGACCAGCACGCCATGTTCGTCACGCAGCAAGGCGCCCTGGTGGAACCAGATGCTCACGAAATCCTTGAATGCGCCCAGTCCGATCAGGTTCTTTCCGTTCAAGGTATAGCACGGCGCGCCCCACTTGACGGTTTCATCCAGTTCGGAATCGTTCATGACGGCACGCAGGCGCTCCAGCACAGGCCTCCACTCCTCGTGGCCCACCAGGTAATCGACCACCGTCTTGAATCGCTGCATCATGCTACCTTTCTTAAGTTACTTTCGATCTCCCGGCTTCGGTTGGATCGGCCGGACCGCCTGGACCGGCTTCGTAAGGCACAGCGTTTAAGGCGTTTCCGAACAGGTTCAGCCGACCCGAAATAGCCGCCTCCAGATCCAGATCGTATACCTGGGCGATGGTCTTAACGATCGGCCGCACCTGCTTTTCAATGTAGTGACCGTAGTCAATGGGAGATGTCAGTTTTCCTTCCGGCTGGGGTCCGTCCCGCGTGATCAGGTATCGAATGACCCCGGAAGGGTTTTCCATGAGCCTGGCCGCCTTCACGTGGGGCGGAACCGAACGCGTGTAGGATTCGACGGGCTTGCGCAGGTTCTTCCGGTATACGAGCAGCACATCCCTGTGCCCGGACTGCACCGCGTGGACCCAGCCGAAGATCTCGTCTTCGATCTCGGCACCAGGCACTTCGTGGAATACCCGGTCGAGCAGAACTGCCTGCAACTGGTGGGCAAGGTCGGTCCAATCCCGTCGCACGGCCTCCATGCCCACGATATCCACCCGGTCGCCCTCGTCTCCTCGCCTCAGCCCCGCGTAACCCTTGGCCCGGCCCCGCTCGCTGTCCCCCCGCATGGACGGAAGCAGAAAACGGTGGTAGAGTTTTTCCAGTTCCAGTTCGAGGAATGAGGCCACGCCGAATCGCTCGTTTACGTGATCGGCCAACCGGGCATTGATCCGATCGCACACCTCTCGCCCGAGTCCTAAGTCCCGGTTCGGGTCCTTATGGTCAGCCACTTTCAAATCAACGAACAGCGAATCGGTATCTCCGTACAGCACCTTGAATCCGTCATTTTCCAACTCATCACGGCACCATTTTAATATGTAGTGTCCGAATTCCGTGATCGCGCCGGCCAACTGGGGTGCGGCGAAACGGCAGGACGACGACGCCAGCACGCCGTAAAAGGAGTTCATGACGATCTTGTAGGTGAATGAGGCGAGTTCGTCACCGCTGGCCTTTGCCTCCTCGCGGCTTTTGAAAAACTGTTCCAGCATGGAGGGCAGAATGCCTGGCGTGCGGGAAAACCGCGCACCGTTGGGTGCGGTAAGAAACTCCTTCGATTTCTCGTCAGTTGATTCGACGCTCGAATCGCCGGGATCCAGATCAGCGACCGCTCCCCGCGCCTCGATGTGCGCCAGGGGATCGATATTGAACGTGCGGATGATGGATGGATAGAGGCTCTTGAAATCAAATACGAACACGTTTCGGTAGAGTCCCGCTTTCGGGGATATGATCAATCCGCCGGGCGCGCCGGCTCCAGGAGTCCGGTCTATCCCGGTGGTCGGCGCCACCATGCTGCGGCCGTGGAGCGCGTTGATATAGATGTTGTCGAATGCGGCAACGCTTACCCATGCCCGTTCAAGCGGCAGGCCAGTAAGCAACCCCCGGCGCAGGGTCAGGTTGATTAAACCTTCCGCCTCCAGGATATCGAGCACGAGGCGAGCATCTTCCAGGCAATAGGCGCAGAAGGTCGCTCTGTCCTCGTGGTAGACTTCCGTGATCTTTTCCGCCTTCGAAATTCCCGGATCTTCTTCGAGCAGCTTGCCCCGGCCCAGGATGGCGTTTGCTACCGTGTCCAGCCTGTAATCCTCGAACCTCTGCAGCGTGCCACGGAGTAGATGCAGGGCGTCCAGGATTTGCCGGCCGTGAATGACCATGGTGCTGCCACCCCACACCTCACCGGACCGGTACCAGGACTGGTCCTCCGTCCGCCCCAGGTGGAACGGTACGTTCAGGTCCCTGAAACGTTTCTGCAGGACCTTTAGATCGAAGTCGACCAGATTCCATCCCGTGAGCAGATCGGGATCCATTTCGAGTATCCGATCGGACACCGCGCGCAGCATCGAAGCCTCATCGGGCCAGCAGAATACGTATTGCGGATCATCTGGAGCGGGTTCGCCGACCAGGTGGATCTCTTCCGTGTCGATGTCCTCCATGGTATCTGACAGGATAAGACCCACGGCGTATATGGTGGATGCTTCTGGATCGGTTTCGATATCCATTGCCAGCACGCGGAAAGCGGGTTCCCAGTACGCTGGTTGAAGCGACGGATTGGCGTAGTACCTGTCCACCCTGTCACCGGGCGTCCACGAGCCATTTATCCTGACACCGCCTCGAAGGCTCTGTCCAATCAGGTACTGACGGCCGAATGGGATATCTCCTTCGTAAGTCCTGGTGCCCTGCGCCTCCAGCGCTTTCACGAGGCTTCGCTGATCGCGAACGCGGTCACACCGGACACCAACCACCGGCTCATCATCCATCGTGGTGTACTCGGATGGAACCATCCTGGCAGAGGTCTCTTCAGAACGAATCCGTTCGTTGGCCGCCAGTTTATCAGAGACCCGAACGTAGAGGGTAGGGGTTACGCGGTCATCCGTGAACAGGAACGAATGGCCGTTCCGAAGTTTGCCGACGCCACGGATGACATCGCGCCCGTGCTCCGCGCGATGAAAGACGTGGAGAAGGTAGCCGACTTCCCCTTCGCCGCCGGATGATTCCCGCAGACTTCCGAGTTCGTTCGGAGTAGAGGAAGACTCCCGGCCGGCGTTTGTTTTACTTTTTAAATTGTCCATTGTTCAAGTGACTTCGCAGAAAGTGACCCGTGTAGGACCTGTCATTTCCGGCCACCTCTTCGGGGGTGCCGGTAGCGATGACTTCACCGCCGATGTGGCCGCCCTCCGGACCCAGGTCGATGATGTGGTCGGCCATCTTGATAACGTCGAGATGGTGCTCGATCACCAGCACGCTGTGGCCGGCTTCGATCAACCGGTCCAGGCTTGCGAGCAGGTGGACGATGTCGGCCAGGTGCAGTCCGGTTGTGGGTTCGTCCAGGATATACAGGATGTGGCTTCCCCGTCGCAGTTTCCCGAGTTCACTCGCGAGTTTGATGCGCTGGGCCTCGCCACCGGAAAGCGTGGTGGCGGATTGTCCAAGGGTAAGGTAGCCTAGTCCCAATTGATCCAGCGTCCGAATCTTCTTCGCTATGGAGATGCTGTCATCGAAGAAGGTCACCCCTTCCTCCACAGACATGTTCAGCACGTCGGCGATGGTCTTGCCCTTGTAGGTCACTTCCAGTGTTTCCGGGTTGTACCGGTTCCCCTTGCAGGACTCGCACGGCACTTCCACGTCCGGCATGAAGTAGAGCTGGGTGGTGAGTGTTCCCTCGCCATTGCATTCGGCGCAACGGCCCTCGGCCACATTGAAGCTGAACCGGCCTGGACGGTATCCCCGGGACTGCGCCGTGTCCGTTCTGGAAAACAGGGTTCTGATCTGGTCATAGAACCCGATGTACGTCGCAGGATTTGACCGGGCGTTCCTGCCTATGGGGGACTGGTCGATGCTGATCACGTGCCTGATGTGCTCTTCGCCTTCAATCCGGTCGTGGGCGCCTGAAAGCACGCGGCTGTCGTACAAGAGGTTGTAAAGTTTCTTGAACAGGATTTCGTTGATCAGCGTACTCTTTCCGGAACCCGACGCACCGGTCACGCAGACAAACTGCCCCAGGGGAATATCCACGTCGATGTTCTTGAGATTGTTCTCCCGCGCACCCAGGATGCGCAGCGTCCGGTCCGAGATACTACGTCGATTGCTCGGTGCTTCGATGGTCCGGGCGCCGGACAAATACTGACCGGTGGGCGACGCCGGACAGTTCAGGATATCGGACATTACTCCCTGCACGACAACTTCCCCGCCGTGCACGCCCGGTCCAGGTCCCATTTCGACGATATGATCCGCCGCCCTGATGGTTTCCTCGTCGTGTTCGACCACGATGACCGTGTTGCCGAGATCGCGCAACTGCCTCAGCGTTCTGATCATCTTCACGTTATCCTTGGGATGTAGACCTATGCTCGGTTCGTCGAGGACGTAGAGCATACCCATCAGCCCGGATCCTATCTGCGTGGAAAGCCGGATTCGCTGGGCCTCTCCGCCAGACAGGGTGCCGGCGCGGCGATTGAAACCCAGGTAATCGAGGCCGATGCCCAGCAGAAGATCGAGGCGGCCGGTGATCTCTCGTATAACCTGTTTGCCGGCGAGCATCTGGCGTCCAGAAGGTTCGATCGTATCCAGTTCATCGCGGAGCTCATCGAAATTGATCTCACCGTAATCATGGACCGTACGGCTGTTGATCCTGAACAGGTGGCGGGATTCCTTGAGCCTGGATCCCCTGCAGTCGGGGCAAACCCGTTCCATCATGACCCTTTCCAACCAGGCTTCCATGCCGGAACTCGCGACCTGCTTCTGCCGGTATCTCTTGTAATTGCGCTCGATCCCCTTGCCGATTCCACCGAATCCCCATGGTTTGCCCAGGTGCTTGTGATCCTGTTCCTGGTCATCGGGCGGCGACAGCATAGGGAATTTGTCGGGGGTGCCGTCGAAAAGTACGTCCTGCACGTGAGAAGATAGTTCACTGAAGGGCGTATCCAGGCTGAAATCCATGTATCGGGAAAGACTGTACATGACGCGTCCGGACCAGGTATCGGGCCTGTAATTGAAGGCGTCCTTCACAAAACAGCCACCGCGTATACTCAACGACTTGTCCGGTACCAGGAGATCCCGATGAACGACCATGTACGTTCCGAGCCCGAGACAGGTACGGCACGCGCTGGAAGGATTGTTGAACTGAAAGTAATCGGGGACGAGGTCGCCTACCGCGAGGTGGTGTTCCGGGCAACCGAACGAGGCATAGAACCGATCAGCGTCACGCTTCGAGCCACAGGACGCCACGTGAATTTTCAGAAACTGATCCCCCACCAGCAGTGCGTTTTGTATTCCCTTGGTCAATTGCTTCTCCACGCCCGGCTTCAGAATGAAACGGTCCACGATGACTTCCATCCGCAGGTCTTCGGAATCATCGACGTCGATCTCGCCGCTGATGTCTACGTGGTCCTCGTTGATCACCAGGTGGCGATACCCCTTCTTTCGGATTTCAGTGAAGAGATAGTCAAGGTCCTCGCCATAGATCCGGGTTACCGGGGCACGTAGTTCCACCTCGGTACCCTCGGGTAATGACAGCAATTCGTCCAGTATCTGCATGCTGGTCTTTATGGGAAGTACATGGCTGCACAGGGGGCATGTAGCGGTGCCGATGGTGGCGAACAACAGGTTCAGGTAACTGCTGACGTCTGTCATGGTGCCCACGGTGGACCGGGGATTACGCGCCGCCGTCTTCTGTTCTATCGAGATGACGGGTGAGAGACCGAAGAGGTAGTCCACATCAGGCTTGCCCACCTGCTGGATGAAACGTCGCGCGTAGGCGGACAGAGACTCCATGTACCTTCGCTGGCCTTCCGCGTAGATTGTATCGAAGGCCAGGGAAGACTTGCCCGAACCGGACAGACCTGTTATGACGACCAGTTGATCCCGCGGTATCTCCACGGTGATATTCTGAAGATTATGCACCCTGGCACCCTGTACGAGTATGGTCGAACGCGGACCGTGCTGGCCGCTTTCGCCGTTGTTGGAGGGCGAATTCTTAGCGGTAGATGTTGGCCGTTCACGCGCCCTGGTTTCCGACATCATGTTACTCCGTAACTCATCTGAAAATTCAAGATCGGAAATGGTAAAAAGCGAGCTCCTCGTATTCCACGTTGCTTTTGAGCGTCAGTCTGAGTGGGCTGGAAACCCTGGTGATGATCTCTTTGTCCGCCAGCCACTCACAGACCGTCGTGACGCCTCGCAGGTTCATCTGGTTGTCGAAATAGGTTTCGATTTCGGTGACGGATCTGACCGATCCCTCTTCCTCCAGGTAGTCGAGAATGGGCTGGAACATCACCGAGATGCGCTCTTCGAGATACCTGTCGATGTGCGCGAGGGCGCCGGCGATGGTTTCCTTCGAGACAGGCTGATCGATCAGATCGGTATATACGGTGTTAAAAAAGTCCGGATTCAGCTGCAGCGCCTGTTGAATGACTTCGCGGCTGGCCAGCTGATTATGCAGGAACACCTCGATCTTCGCCAATCCGTTGACACAGTGTAAAATGTAAACAAAACTGTAGTGGAGATCCTGCTTCACATGAAACCATTTCTCGGCTTTGTACAGGGTGGGAATCACAAAAACGCCGGCGTGCATGAGTTGAACCTGCCGGTCCCTCGCTTTCAATTCCCCGATTCCGTCGTAGAGCTCGCGTATGGTTTCGTCGCGGGTAAAGAGGAGGCGGCTATCTGCGAAAGAGGAATGCATGAAGGAACTCTGCAAACCGCCTTCGATCATTTTCCTGAAGGCGGAACGGGGCTGCATGAACACGTGAATGTATACATCGTTTTCCAGGAGTGCCGCACCCTCCGACACCTCGTCGTCGTCCTTGCCTTCCTTGCGAAAGAGTTTCTTGTCGTCTCGTGTCACGACGATCAGATCGATATCGGATTTCTCCCAGACCCGGTCGGCGGAGAGGCTGCCGAACAGGATAGCCGCCAGCACGTGGCGGTCCTCCTTCGCCTTGTTTACAAAGGCGTCCAGTGCAGTCTCGAACTGCTTCTGAATGGATGTTGACGTGTTTTCCATCGTGGGATCCCCGGGAGTCGACCGCGACTCCTGGCAGCCGTCGGACATGAGCGGTTAAATTAACAATCAGCGGAGGATGGGTCAATGCACAATTGGCTCGCAGAATGCCCGGTACGCCGTCAACCGAGGCTCGCCGAACGTGATAAGTTCTCATTGGCACAGGTGACTGAAATTAGCCGCTAAGTTGTTACAATAAATGGTTTTACGACCTGATATTCCTTGAGTACACTCAACGGCCAGTTTATATATGACCATACTCCCCGAACCGTTTCCTATTTCGAAACATCGCCTGTATCAGACATCGCGGGACCGGGCCAGGAGGATGTGCTCATGACCAGAAAATCAGCCGAACAGCAATCCTCCGGTGTGCAAGCCGCGCTGGCCCACCGGGGCGTCCTCGCCTCCGAATTGAGACCCGATCAGACCCTGTTCGAACGTATCGGCGGCCGATCCGTGGTTTCGAACATCATAGACAGCCTCTATGACCGGATAGATGAAGACGCCGAACTGCGTCCCATGTTTACTCGAACTTTGACTTCTGAACGCATGAAGCAGAAGGCCTTTCTGGAAGAATGGATGGGCGGAAGTCCGGGTTATACCCACCATCATGCTTACGGCGGTATCAGAAACAGGCACGGACATTTACATATCACTCATGAATCCGCGGAACGGTGGCTGACGCACATGAACGCTTCGCTGCGGGGCCACGTAGGGGATGTACGACTCGTGCAGGAAGTACTAGGCACCCTCGGTCCCCTTGCCCGCGGCCTCGTCAACGAGGAAAAGCCGCCGGAAAGTCCGGGACAACTGAGGTGCTACCGGGAGAGAATGTGGAGACAGCCGGCCAAAATGGCGGCCCGGGGACAGGTGGAAGCGTTGAAAGGGTTCCTGGATGATGACCCCACGGTGCTGACTGATCCCCGCCACGCTGCGATGATTCTCGTAGAAGCGGCATTACGGGGGCATACGCAAGTAGCGGCCTTGCTACTTGATCGGGGGGTGGACGTCAACCTACCGGCGGCGCACTCGAGCGATATCATGATGACCCCCTACTGCGCGGCGCGAAGCAAAAAGAAGAACGAAACGGCCGATTTCCTGATGGATCGTGGCGCCGTGTACGATGTCTTCAGCGCCTGTTTTCTCGGGGACATGGACCGTGTTACCTTGTTGCTATATGAAGAGCCCGGCCTGGTCAATGCCGACGATCCTGCCTGCGATCTGCTGCCCGTGACCCCTCTGCATCATGCTGTCTACAGCGGACATGATCCCATCGCCAGGATGCTATTCGAAATGGGGGCCGAAACCGGTGTAAACAGCACGCCCATGGTCAGTTATGCCGCAGAACGCGGAATGACGAGCCTGCTCCGTCTGTTGCTGCAACGCGGAGCCGACGCCTCGAGGTTGGGATGTGGCAGGTGGGTGCTCGATCCGGAAATCTCCGCCATGCTGCTTGCGCGAGGGGCCGACGTGAATTATCCGGACGGGAATTGGGTTTGGACGGCCTGTACGGGAAACAACAGCCAGCGGGACGATCCCGTTTACGTACAGGCCCTGCTGGACAAGGGCGCCCGTATCGATACGGTTCTGCGCGGCGCCCAGGCATTGCACTTTGCGGCTAAAGCGGGATTCACGGGAGTCATGGAGGTGCTGCTGAACAACGGAGCGCCGGTAGACGGGCGAAACGACAATGATGAAACGCCCCTGTTCTACGCGTTGAAGGCCGGCCCCAGGGCGGATATGCCCAAATCCGTGGATCTTCTGCTATCCCGTGGTGCGGACCCGAACCATAAAGACCGGTTCGGCAAGACGCCCCTGGGAATAACCCGTAGCATGAAGCGCTCCGACAGGAACCGTATCATCGCGCTGTTGGAGTAAACTAACGGTCGCCAGGCGGGGTGATTTCCTCAAGGTACGACACCACGGCAACACGTTCCGGTGACGGTCCGTGGATTTCGATGCCTAACCGAGCCCAGACCAACGGCGTCGTGCCGTGCTCATCGTCCGTTGCAGAGGGGTCGGCTCCGGCTTCGACGAGCATTTCCGCGATCCGCGGGTTAGAACAAAGATGCAGGGGAGTCTGCCCGGAGTCCGCCCGGGCGTTTACGTCTGCGCCCCAGTCCACCAGCGCCCGAACCATTCCCTCCCGCACGTGTTGTACCGCGGCGTGAAGCGGCGTGCCTTCGACGGCGTGCACGCCGATTTTCCCAACAAATCCAATTGTATTTGCGTCAGCATTCTGAAGTTGTTGGAGTTGTTCTGACCTGCCCAGCGCCGCAAGCTGGCACGGGTCGGCCGGCGCACCGCGCTCTACCAGGAACTCCGCAAGTTCGTAGCACCGCGCTCCGCGGGAAAGCGCCGCGCCCAGTGGTGTGTTCCCTTCCTCGTCGATCGAGGTCAAACCGGCCCCGTGATCGAGCAGTAATGCGGCGGTCTCGACGGACACGGCAAGGTGAAGCGGAAAGCTTCCTCCAAGCCCCGCACGGTTTGCCGCTTCCGAATCCTGGGAAAGGACGGAGGCCACGGATCCCGTGTCATCCAGCAGGCAGGCGGCATACAGATCGACCGTGGCGCCGCTCTCACGGAGCAGGGTAGCGGCTTCCGCGCGTCCCCAGTGGGCTGCCAGGTGCAGGGCGTTCCACCCGCCATACGAATTGGCGTCGCCGTTCAGGTCTGAGCCGTACTGCAACAACAGTCCGATCACTTCTGTATTCCCGCGTTCCGCGGCCAGTTGAATTGGCGCGAGGCGCCCGCCCCATCGCGGATGGGATACCGTTTCATTAACGATTTCCGGATCCTGGCCCAGGACTTCTTCAACGGAAATCGGGTCAACGTTCCAAATGGCGAATCGCAGCCGATGTATGGCGGATTCCTGGGGTGAATCAGCCTGGTCAACATTACTATCTGGGTCTGACAATTGAATCAGTCCTTCCCGGTACCTCCACAGGAAACCAATCAGGCCACCGCACCAGCGTCACGCAGCCGGTCCGCGATGGACGCATACCCGTATCGTTCGGCCCAGGCGAGCGGCGTGGTCCGGGGTTCCCCGTCGGGCTGAGGATCGGCGCCATGCTGAAGATACATTTCGACCAGCTCCTCGCGGGCCCAGCGGGACGCCCCGGCAAGCGGCGTGGAGTGGAGCAGTGTGTCCCTTGCGTCGAGTGAAGACCCGAATTCGAGGAACATCCGCACCATCTCGGGAAAGACGGAACGATCGAATTCCCTGAACTTGCGATGGGGGCAACACGTCGGCGTTGAGCCGCTTCAGAGCCGCTTCGGATGCCTGGGTGAAGCCATTGAGGAAGCGACTGACGCTGTAATGCGAAGGCTGTTCCTTCAACGCGCAGAATCGCTGCATCAGGGGATCGCTCCGCAGGAAGTCCAGGTGACGAAGGCGCCGGCGCAGTTGGCCGTTCCATCCGATCTTGCGCAAATACCGTATCATCGGTTCCAGTCCACCGTAGGAAGTCAGACTATCGGGGGCGAAATCGATCTCCAGATTGCCGTTGACGCGCGCGTGCAAATCCTTTTGCTTTCGTCTTACTGGCAGGAGCCTTTCTTTTTCGGTTGAAAGGGGTAGCAGTTATCTGCCTGGACACCCCCTTAATTTATCGATCAAAAGGCCCTACGCCAGTAAGTCATCCTCGCTTCATGCGCTTTTCCCGCAGGATTTATGCACAATCAAGGTTAACCATGCAACACAGTATCGTTTTGAAAGAAAAGGGACGCTACAACGCGTTCCCCGTATTGACACAACTTACGGACGGGCGGTTGACGATCGGCTGTCTCTCTTCGCCTTTCGGGGATCACTACGGTTTGGCAGACTGGATGACGTTTGTGTCCCGCAACAACGGACGAACCTGGACGCGGTCGGAAGATCCTTTGCTGCCACCCAACTGGCCTGGTACATCGCCGCGGGAGCGGTACGACAGGCTCTCCGGCATTTTACCCGACGGAACCTTTATGGCGGTGGGCTCGGTGGGACCGGAAATTTGGACACTGGACCGTCGGGAGGAAGCTGAGGCTCGTGGCCTGAGTTTCGTAGAGGATGAGACGTACACGTCCCTTTTTCCAGGAAAGTTGATAATAACGGGGCATCAACTGTCGATGATACGATCCCGGGATGAGGGACATTCCTGGGATCGGCGCACTTGGACCGTGCCGGGCTATAAATTCACGGTCGGTTTTCCACGCGGGATAGTACTCGAAGACGGTACGTGGTTGTTTCCTATATACACGATGCGAGCCGGGGGTGAGGGCGATTGTCTCATATTCCGGTCCAGCGACAACGGAGAGACTTGGCATCTCCATGAGGCTGTGCCGCGTATCAGCAGTGAATGGGCACTGGTAGAGACTGAGCCGAACCGTGTCCTAGGCCATATCCGCTCGACGTGTTACTGGGCGCCGGGTGTTGTTAAGCATACCTATCATAAGGACCGGTTCTACACCTTGGAAGTCTGGTCCGAAGACGGCGGTAAGACCTGGACCTGCCCTGTAGAGACGTCTTTTGAGGGCTATCCGAACCATCTGCTCAAATTGAGTGACGAACGTATTCTATGTACCTACGGCTATCGCCGTGCCCCGATGGGTATACGGGCCTTGATTAGTGAGGACGGCGGACGCACCTGGGACACAGACCACGAATACGTGCTCCGGGATGACGGCGGTGGTTTATCGAATGAGTGGCCTACGGAAAAGCGTGCCCGGATGGGCGGCGCGGATGTGGGCTATCCGATCTCAGCGGAATTGGGTGACGGTTCCATTCTGACCGTCTATTACATCACGACGGAAGATGGCATCACCCATGTCGCTGCCACCCACTGGCATCCTGACCAAGATAGACCACCAAGTCTTCGAGGAGGGTAAGCAATAGTCGCTATTGCGGTAGGTATTACAGGGTTAGACCCTGCTCCGGTCCGCGTCAAGTCCTTTGCCTCCCGCCATCTGTGCGCTCAGGAAACGGCGCCGGCATCCCGCAAACGATCCACGATGGCAGCGTGGCCGTATCTTTCCGCCCAGGCGAGCGGGGTCGTCCAGGGTTCACCATCGGGCTGGGGGTCGGCGCCGTGATGGAGATAGAGTGCGACCAGTTCTGCGCGACCCCAGCGGGATGCCCAGGCGAGCGGAGTGGAATGAAGCAGTGTATCCCTTCCATCGAGGGAGGTACCGTATTCGAGAAACAAGCGCGCGAACTCAGTACGTTCGTCCTCTTTCAGCACCGGCTCGCCCCATACTTTCCCTGTAGCCGCGATATAGTGCAGGAGTGACGTATCGCGCCGGCCCTTTACGTTCGGGTCCACACCGTGATCGAGGAACATGCGAACTATCCCGGGAAAGACGGAACGATCGAAATCCCGGTACTTGCGATGTGGACCGCAGGGCCAGATTCCCATGGGCTGGATGACGAGTCTGTACCAGCGCGGATCATCCAGGGCCCAGTCCAGTTTGCGCAGGCACACGCCGACCACGCTTGGGTCGCCTCCGCAGGCGGCGCCCCAAAGTACCTGTTCAATCAGGTCAGGCTTCAGGTTCAGCGCCATGACCGCGGCGGAAGTATCGCATTCCATGGCCGCAACGTCCGGTGTCATCGAACCGCCGTACTGGTAAAGCAGACGCTTCATGCGCTCGTCCCGGTTATTGTACGCACGGCTCATGGGATTGCCGGAAGCATATACACTGGCATTGGCATCGGCGCCCCGTTCGAGCAGCAACTGCGCGATGTCGTACATACCATCACCGGCCGCGATCCACAGCGGTTCGCCCCAGTTGTAGGTCTCTTCCTCCAATGACTGAATGCGATACCGCTGTTCCGGATCCATGCCAAGATCGAGCAGCAGCTTCACCATGTCACACCGATTGTGCCGGACGGCATCTCCCAACAGGTGCGTTTCGGTTTCAATATCCGGTTCGAACAGGTCGGGATGATTCTCCGCGACCTGGCGTACAGCCTTGACGTCCCCAAGCATAACGTTCGTGCGGAGGCTCCTGGGCGCGCCCGCGGTCATGAGTATGCCTGCGGCCATGAAACACCCCTCCGCCCGGCGACGATCCGTGGTAGCCGTCTGTTCTACGGCCAACTCGAGCGGTGTCTGTCCGTCCAGGTTGGTCTTGCCCGTGTCGGCCCTGGCCTTCAGCAACGCCTGCACGAGGCCGGGATGGCCATGACTGGCCGCGTGATGCAGGACCGTATTTCCATTCTCGTCACAGGCATCCACCAGTCCGTTTGAACCTTGAATGCTGCGGATCGCGCCTTCCACGTCACCATTCGCCACCTTTTCGGCGAGCAGAACCACTTCCGGCGAAACGGTCAGGTTGGGGCAAAGATTCGCTTCACGCCGACGCTCCAGTTCCTCGTTGATCGTCTCTAAGATATCATCGAAACCGCGATCGCGGGCCATGACGAGGGGCGTGGAGGCATCCCTGTGGGGATAGACGCCCTGGTTCGGATCGGCCCCCGCGGCCATGAGCAAGGAAACCGCTTCCGTCTGGCGATTCATCACCGCGTGGTGCAAGGCACGGTGTTCGTCGTAGGACGCCGTATCCACACCCACCAGGTAGGGTGCAACGGCCAGAATAGCATTGATACGATTTACATCTCCTTCAGCCGACGCCTGGCAAAGTTCAGCCACGGTAAAGGCACCGGAAACCGATGTATTTTCCATGTTTATTCTTCCTTGCTGGTGTCGCTGGTCTTCTCCAAAAGATGGCCATAGCGATCCGTATATGTTTTCATGAGATCATCGTAACGATCGTCCACGGTCTTCCCTTCAAGATAGGGTCCCAGGTGATCGATGAAGGCGTGCCAGCCGGCGGTAAAACCCATCAGCAAGTCGGGGGTAACGTGGGAATTCGTGAATCGTAGCCGGGTGCCGTCCCCCGTGGGCTCGAGTACCCACCTGACCACGGATAGTCCCCATGAATAGGCAAACACCTGTTCCGGTATCCATTCGCAGACCGTGCCCTCCAGGTTGCCTTCCGATTTGAAGTCCACGAAAATCCTGCCACCGATGCGACGGTCCAGCGAGGCTTCGTATTTCATCCAGGCGGTAATGCCTTCCGACGTCGTTATGGCATCCCACACCTGCGCGACAGGGAAAGGATACTCCCGCTCGATTTCGATGCAGTACTCCGTGTTTATTACAGCTAAAGACGCTTCCATTGTGATTACTTCAGTTTATGGATTCTACACGATTGCATTGACAGTAAAGCCCTGCGGCGCTATCCATGATGTCGATATTATGGGAGATGGATATGCGGTTTGACAAGGAAAAACAGTGGATCGGCGCTGTGTACGCCGAAGACCTCCAACTTATGGCGGAAATGTTGGCCATAGATCCGTCGCTGGCCGATTTCAAGCACGAAGCGTTCGACGATCCGTACCGTAAAGGCGGTTTCCCCGTAGCCACCCTGGCCTTCGCCGTAGTCGGACCGCCACAGCAGCAGATCGATTGGCGCCACGTCGAACGAAGGATAAACTTCGACATGGTCAAGTTGCTGATCGAATCTGGTGCCGACCCCAATATCGATAACGTGCACGGCCGTCCACTCTGCCTGTGCCGCGACGAACATATCGCCCGGTATCTGATCGATCACTGCGCGGATATCAACCGGTGGCACGACAACGGTGGCGCGCCTGTCTACTTCGCTGTCTGGCAGATCGATCCGGATCGTTTGAAGATGCAGATCCGATTGGGAGCCGATCCCGGCCAGATCAATCCCCACAATGGATCAACCGCATTTCATTCCGCCGCGGAAGTCAGACCCGGCGACGAACAGATTACGGATCACCTCGAAACTATACACATTCTAGTGGAAGCCGGCCTGGATCCCAACCTCAGGACTGGAACCGGCGTCCAGTCGGACTGGGGCCCCATCTACCAGGGAGATGCTCCGCTGCATATGGCGGCCCAGCTGAACCGGCCCGAAGTGATCAAGGCGCTGATCGCTGCCGGCTGCAGTCTGAACCAGACCAACGTCACCAATGAGACACCGCGAGAAGTAGCCCTGAGGGTTGGCCGCGGTGAGGACATTGTCCGGCTTCTCTGAGTCTGAGGCAGGCATACTGTCTCGCACCTGCCGACCCTGCACTCAGGCTTCGAAATCGGACCATTTGTTGCCCTGGAGGCTGAGCATGAATCTCAACAAGTTGCACCAGGTCGCCGTATTGTCCCGTGACCTGGATGAAACGAAGACTTTTTACGAGGAAATATTCGGAGCAAGACTGCTGGCCTATTTCAAGGGTCCGCCAGGCCTTTTGTTCTTCGACTTTCTCAGTACGCGCATTCTATTTGAACGGGCCGCGCCCAGGTCCACGTTGTATTTCTGGGTGGACGACATAAACGCTGCGTATGAAGAGTTGAAAGCAAGGGGGGTCGTTTTCGTGCGTGAACCCCACCCCATATTCAGAGATGAACAGGGTATTTTTGGCACCGCGGGACATGTAGAATCGATGGCGTTTTTCGAGGACCCGTCCGGCAATACCCTGGCCCTGGCCACCCAGCAACCTCCGGAATGATATCGCCATACTGGCGTTTCCATAGTGTGAAAATATGTCTATTCTGACCTTCAAACTGGTTTCAGCCGCTGCCATCCTGGCTATCGGATTGATAGGCGGATTGATTCCACACTACGCCTCCCGAAGTGAATCCAGCCGGCGTTTCTTCTCGCTGGGCAACGCCTTCGCCGGCGGGCTTTTTCTTGGTGTTGGTTTTATTCACCTTCTGCCGGAAGGCATTGAGAAACTCGAGGGAGTCGTGGAGTACCGCTTGCCGCGCTTCTGGCGGCACTGGGTCTTGGGGCTTTGCTACTCATAGATCGTGTGATTTTTGGAGATCGACATGAGATCGAGCAAGAGGGTGAGGGGACATCAAAACAATCGATATACCCCTATGTACTGCTGATCCTTCTATCCATCCATTCCGTCATCGCAGGCGTTTCACTCGGAATCGAATCCCATCTGGCGGGATCCGTGATCATCATGCTTGGCATACTTTGCCACAAGGGCTCCGCGGCCTTTGCCCTGATGATCAGCATACATCGGGGCCATGTAGTTATGCAACGACGAATGCCGATGTTGGCCGTTTTCGTCCTGATGGCTCCGGTGGGCGTGCTGCTGGGGACGGCGGCAGGCTTGAAGCTCGACGAAAGCGGAATGGATACAAACCTGATCGAAGGTAGTTTCAACGCGATCGCCGCCGGTACGTTCATCTATGTGGCCATCATGAACATCATCGACGAGGAATTATCCAAGCATAACGTAAGGGTGGCGAAGTTTGTTATGAGCGCACTGGCCGGCCACGACGATCAGCCCATGCCGATGCGGGACAGTGATCGAAGAACCAAGTTCGTGCTGGTCATTCTGGGTATTGCGTTTATGGCGCTGCTGATTTACTTCGCCCACCATTGATTGTCACGGATTGAGCGTGCTATTCGAGGGTTTCAGGTCTAGCTCAATCTATATGGACTTTTTCGCCTGTCAGAGCGCTGTCGTACAGCGCGTCGAGCAGTTGCATGAACCGGTAGGCATCATCCGCACAGACATCGGGCTTGACGCGACCGGCGATGGCCCGTGCGAAGTGTTCGACCTCGTGGTAGAAAGGAAGTCCGTCCGATGGAGGCTCCGTGTGGGGCACATCGGATTCGTCATCGATTTCCTTTAAGGTGAACTTTCCATCCTTCCATTTCGACACCCGCCCCTCGGAAAGTGCCCCGTTACTGCCGTGGAGTTCCACGACGGTAGGGGTATCGCATTGCAGCCAGCGGGAACAGTCGATCTGGATCGTCTTGCCTCCGTCGAAACCACACAAACCTGAAAAGTAGTCTTCCGCCGGACCTTCCGAACCGTCGTACAGCGATTCGATGACGTGTTTGACGGCGAAGGCCCACCGGGGTCGCGGACAGCCCATCCACCACCACGCAAGGTCCAGCTCATGGGAAGCGTGCTGCCCGAGCGCACCACCTTTCTGTCCGTAGACGTTGGTCCAGTATTCGGAACTGCCGGCAGGATGTCTCGCGTTGAATTTCAGGAAAATCCGCGCATGGTAGGGCTCGCCGATGCGGCCGCGGTGTATCGCGGTACGGATCCTGCGGTTTTGTGGTTTGTGTCGCATGAAGTAGCAGAACTGCAGCGTTACGCCTGCGCGTTGTGCCGCCGCCTTGAACGTCAGGATATGGTCGGCGCGCGTGGCGTGCGGCTTTTGGACTAAGACATGCTTGCCCGCGGCGATGGCATCGAGGACCATCTGATATCGTGCGGGTGGATTGACGGCCAGGTACACGGCTTCCACCAGGTCGTCCGCCAGCAGGTCCTGGTAGGGGCCGTATTGTCGCGGTATGCCCTCCTCGCGACCCACGCGGTTTCGACGCTCCTCGTCCAGGTCGCCGATCGCGACGACATCCACCAGTGCGCTGGCCCGGGCCGATTTCAGGGCAGTATGGCCGGCCCAGCCACAGCCAACGAAACCCAGCCGAATCGGTTTTGAGTTTTTATTGGACATCATCTATGAAGGACCTGCAGGTCTAGGGAGACAACCGTTCGATCAACCACACGCCATCGTTCCCCCGCCTGTAGCGTATCCGGTCATGCAGCCGACGTTCGCGGCCCTGCCAGAACTCAAACTCATCGGGCGAAACGCGAAAACCGCCCCAATCGGGTGGCATGGGAACGTTTCCCTCATGGTACTCCTGTTTCAGCGCTTCAAACCGGTCTTCAAGCACAGCACGGTCTGGTATGACCTCGCTCTGATTGGATGCCAGGGCAGCAAGCTTGCTTTCTTCGGGCCGGGAATGAAAGTAACCGGCCGATTCTTCATCCGATACCCTGTGTACGGAGCCCGTGATCCGGACCTGCCTTCCGAGTTCCCGCCAGTAGAGAACCAACGCCGCGCGGGGATTTTCCAGGAGATCGCGGCTCTTGGCACTCCCGTAATCCGTATAGAAGACGAAACCGCGTTCGTCTACCCCCCTGAGTACGACGATTCGGGCCGAAGGCGCTCCGTCCTTCGACGCCGTGGCAACGGTCATTACGTCCGGGAGCTCGATTTCTGCGTCGACCGCGTTCCGAAACCAGACCCTGAATTGCTTGAACGGGTTCCCGTCCAGTTCGTCTTCCTTCAGACTTCCGAAAACATACTCCCTGCGTAGCGCATCCAGGTTCATGTTGAGACCACCCGCTCTTCTTTGATCATTCTATCAGTTCCCACCACGTAATCCTTATCTAAAAAGGCAGGAAAGTATCAAGACCATTTCTCCGGTGTGTGCGCTGTCCAACCTTTCTAACGCCACACGGCAAGGATCGCGCCCATTATTACACTGTAGAGCACGCGATAACCCGACTGGATCAACCACAGGTTCAGCCCCGTGTCGCCGAATGCACTGTCCGATGCCATCGCCGTAGCAATGAAGCCGATGCCCACGAGGAGCCCGATAACCACGCCGCCACTCAGCGTCGAAATGTTCAACGCGTTGATGAACAGCGCGAGTACGACTGCCGTAATCAAAGCGGTAAAGAAACTGATGATAAAGGGGGTGGGTGACGGTTGAATCTGATCCGCTGTCTTTCCCAGAGCGGACAACCATGCCTCGCCGAATAGCGGTCCGTACCATAACCCGCCAAGCGCAAAACCAGCCACCGTCGCCACGAGTATGGCCAACCAGTTCAGTCCAGTAAGCTCAAGCATCATTCCTCCTTGATCGGTAAGCATTCACTCTTCTACAGCGGTCTCTTGCACAGGTTCTTCGTCAGCCTCTTCAGATGGTTCGATGATGGTTTCACCCGTTGGAGCTTCCATCGCGGGAGTGATTTCATATCGCAGGATGGTGACATATTCATCCGGGTTTCCGCTGAATACGATGCCAGGACCCTTTAGGTATTCTTCTTCGTGGGGGCCTGCGAAAGCATATCCGCTTTCTTCTATAAAGTCCCGCAGTCTATCTATGGAGGGCGTCTCTTCGGCATAGGGACCGATGTAGAGCATTTCAACGACTTCACCGTACGACCAGGTCGTGAGCGATACCGTCATGCCGGGAACGGGGACATACTCCGGTAGTTCACTCACCTGTCCCGGAACGGGAATTCCGTATATACCGATCCACTCTTCCTTTGGGCGATCTGGTGAGACGGTCCAACGAGCCCTTGGAGCCGGCAGCGGCCAGAGGTCCACTCCATCGGCACCATAATATAAATCGTACAACAGTTCGAAAGCATTTGACGCCACGACGTTCGGATCGCCCTTGACCTCGACCACGATCATTTTCTGGGGCGGCATGGCTGAAATCGCGGGTTCGATGAGATGATCATACTGTGAAAGGTCAGGTCCCTTCCATACGTAATATATCATAACGGAAGCGCCGGCCAGAACCAGGACGACAAAGACCAGCAACACATTCTTGATCATTTCGTTGCCCTTCCCGTAAAACACAATATTCGCCGATGATCAGGATTTCATCGAAGTAATGCCGTGACGAATGGCACGACGGCCATAGCGATCCCTGATGGTATCCATCGCGCGCAGGAGACGATCCGACTTCTCGTCGTCGCCATGGAACAGGTCGGTCTGAACAGGTTCTTCCGGTCTGACCAGATTGCCGACGGCCACGCCAAGCAGCCGAATGCCCGTCTTGCCGTCCCAGACCCTGTCGAACAGTTCCAGTGCCGCTTTGGCAATTACGAAATCGTTGTCTGTCGGCGCTACGGCCATCTGACGTGTCAGTGTCTTGAAATTCCCGTATCGGACCTTGATCCGGACCGTTCTGCCCAGGCGCCCCGCTCTACGCAACCGGCGCCCCACCTTGTCGCTCTGGTCCACCAGCACCCCGTGGCATTCCTCCTGGTCCACCAGGTCCGTTCCGAAGGTATTCTCGTGGCCGACCGACTTCGCCGGATGACCGGTGACGACCGGCCTGTCGTCCTGTCCCCTGGAAATACTGGCGAAATGGGCACCGGCGGCGTTGCCGAACATCCGTTTCAATTCGTCCGATGATCGTTTCTGTACATCTCCGATCGTTCCGAATCCATGGCGGATCAGGCGTTCCTGCATATCCTTACCCGCGCCCCAAAGGCACGAAACGGGCAACGGTGCCAGGAAATCCAATACACCGCCCGGTGGAACGACCACCAGGCCGTCCGGCTTGTCGAGGTCGGAGGCCACTTTGGCGACGAATTTACACGGCGCCACACCGACGGAGATGGTGAGGCGTGTTTCCTTCAGCACGTCCGCCTTGATTGATCGGGCGATCGCTACACCGTCGCCGAAGAGTTGCCTGGAGCCCGTAACATCCAGAAACGCTTCGTCGAGCGACAGGGGCTCAACGAGTGGAGTGTACCGATCAAACACGCCCTGGACTTGCCTCGAAACCTCACCGTAGGCTTCAGATCTGACCGGTAGAAATATGCCCTGGGGGCACAGTTTCTTTGCCGTCGTTCCAGGCATCGCGGAGTGGACGCCGAATTTGCGTGCCTCGTACGAACAGGTTGAAACGACAGACCGCGGACCATCACCACCCACGATGACCGGTTTACCGCGCAATACGGGATGGTCTCGCTGCTCTACAGCCGCGAAGAAGGCATCCATATCCGCGTGCAGGATGGTACGGGGTCGATTCACGGTAAATAGGTAAGTTCAAAGTCGGTAAAAGTGATTGTGTTGACCTGCTGCTATGCATCCAATTAAACTATACGGACTGTTGTCGTACAAGGGCTTTGTTGACATACGGGTTTTGGACGCTGTACCCGATCGTTTCTGTTGTTTTTACCTGTGGCATAGTACCTCAGGATAGCTATACAGATAGATTGAGGCCTAACGTTCTATCTGCAGGAAGGGAGATAACTTTGCCCAGCAAAGAACATCTGAATCGATCGTTGATCGATGCCGTTGAGAACGGTGATCTGGCGAGAGTACGCAAGGCGGTTGAGGTGGGAGCCGACGCGGCGTGCATTACTCCGGCCCACATTCCGCCTCAGAAGGAAACCGACGAACATTTCAAGATCATGCGATACCTGTTCTCCGTGGGTACCGATGTAAACTTCGCCGGATTTGACGAGGGTATTCTCATGACCTTCTCCGCATACCGCGGCCAGTTGCGATACCTTCGGCTTTACCTGGAAGCCGGGGCAGACATCAATCTTGCCCAGCCCATGAACGGCGTCACGGGGCTGCACGTGGCGGTCCAGCACAATCTGCCGGAAATCGTACGCTTCTTCCTCGACCATGGCGCCACCGTCAACCAGGCCTGCTACGATGACGCGCCGACGACCGATCCGGGTCACGTATACGGGGAAACAGCCCTGCACTTCGCCGCCGCGGGCGCCAACAGTGAAATCGTCGAAATGCTTCTGGCCTCCGGCGCTGACCGAACCTTGAAATCTTTCAAAGGCGAAACGCCGCTGGACTACGCGGTCCAAAACGGTCGACCGGAAGATGTGCTGCAGTTGCTCAGGTAGTTTGCCACTTCGAGGTGAGCAGACTCAGGCGGGAGGAGACTGCAGGCGACGCGGCATGCGAAAGTCCAGCAAGGCTTGTTGAAACCCAGGAGTCTGAACGGGATCGTTCGCGCACTTGAAAGTCCAGCCATCGGCGTTTTCGACCGGTTTCCCGTAAAGACCGGACAGCACACCAGCCATGCCTTCCGAATCATCGATCGATGACCGGACTGGATAGACGTTTCCTGCCAGCTTTCTGGCTTGTTGCGACAGTTCAATAACATACCTGGTTAGCGACACGCGATATCCCGCTCCATCGTATTCGACCCGGATCAAGTGGCCCCGGTCCACGCACTCTTCGCGAATTGATTCCCAGGGTATTGTCACGTGCGCATCCGAAATTCGATATCGCAGATCCCGCGTCCATTCAAGCGCAACCGCGTAGATGGGCAGCCTGTCCTCCACGTCGCAAAACGCTCTGCTGAATTCGTAATCCGTGTGATAATCCGGTAAAAACAGATTTGCAGCACCATGGTGAATGAGAAATAACAATGCGCCCCGTTGTCCCTTCCCGTTCATTCGCGCAAGAGATTGAAGGTGCCTGCGTCCCCGCTCTGTGACGGCATCGGGAAACATGGCGATCCCGTTTGCGGACAGGGTACAGGACTTCACTTCCAGGTACAGGTCCCCTACGTCATCCTGTAACAGCAGGTCGAACCGGTGGTTTCCAACGGTCACCTCTGACCCTGCAACCTCGTATTCCTTCAATAACGGGATCGCTTGAGCATCGATCAGTTTACGTGCCACGACATTGTTCAGATGGGTGTGCAGGAATACCATGCGCTGCTGGTAGCGTACGGCCATCACCGTATACCGCGTCTTGCGGTTTTCCCGCTGTCCGTGATCCGCCAGGATCAGTTCCGCTCCCGGTATGAGCAGTTCTTTCATTCTACCGGGATTCGGCATGAAAACTTTAGTCTCCATACCGTCAATCGTGCAGTAAACGCTGAACCTGTTGGGACGGGAGATAAACGTCCCTTCGACCAGGGACAGGGAAGAGATGGGCGGGTAAAATGTAGGCGTGTCTGGCATGTTGGACCAACACGATGAAGGCTGTGTAAAGGGCACAAATTCGGGTAATCACCGGACGGACAACAGTTCCTGCAAGCGCCGGATTACTAGATCCACGTCGCCAGGCTGCAGTGTACCGAGTTTTACCCTGAAACTGCTGTTCCTGCACCAGGTCACGATGGATGGATCGCCGTCAAGCAGTAGCCGTTCGAACTCCAGGTCGGTACATCCGAGCCTTGCGAGGTCGATTTCAATGGCAACCAAGTCGCCGCTCCGCTTGACCGACTTTACCAGGGACGACGAAGACAGTCCCTTGCGGATTGCCAGTCCCATGCGGTTGATTTCCCTGCGTACCGCGTCCTCGTCCCTTTCCATGATGTGCTTCACCGCCGCGTGGATGCCGGCCAGTTCTTCCTTTCCGACCTTCATGGTGCGGCCGATGGCCCGGTTTGGATTGCCGTGGGCGGCACATCCCTCGACGATGGACGTTTTACCGATGACCAGTCCCGTGGTCTGAGGTCCGCGGATCGCCTTCCCGCCGCTGGCGATCACGGCATCCACTCCGAGCTCACGGGTAAAGTAACGGAAGTTGGCTTTCGGCGGTATGCTGAACGCGGCGTCTACCAGTACGGGCACCCCTCGCGTCTGGGCAATGTCGACGATTCGGTCTATGGGTAGCATGCGGCCCCAGGGAGCCAGGGTCAGCACGGCGGCCGTGCGTTGATGCACGCGGCCAGTTGTTCCTCCGTGGCGCCCCGATCGTCTCCCACTTCGACGATCACCGCACCGGGTACCTGGATGGCGATATCCTCATAAAACCGCGCACAGCGGTGCACGATGACCTCGTTCTTCATGCCTGTCGTATCGGGCAATCGTTCGATCTTTTCGGGATCCGTACCGGCCATACAAGACGCGACTGCCAACGCGATCCCGCCCGCTGCGCCGCAACTCACGTAGGCGGCTTCGTTCCCTGTCATCTCGGCGATAGATTCACCGACCCGTGTCTGCATCTCGTACAGGTTGACGAACTGGCGGGACGCTTCGACCATGGCCTCCACCGCGCAGGGCCACATGATCGATCCGCCGTATCGCGTGTAGTTGTCGGCGGCGTTGATAAACGGACGGACGCCCAATTCCTCGTAAATACCCATTTTTGTCCCTTTCACCCTTCACTCGTTATACGACGCTGCGCGTTGACTGGATTCGGGTACCGCTAATCAACGTACTTTCGACTCGGAAGGCGGACAAGCCCAATCTCATACGTGGATTTTCTTTGCCAGCATGCTGTCAGGAAGGTAGGTTTTGAACAAATCGGATATCACAGGGTGTTTTCGGATTCGGCTTGAATCCCAATAGACACCATGGCTGGCAGGGATGTCTAAAACTCGGGACTTTCAGCGGTGTATGCAGAAAAGCGCGTAGCTTGTCAGGCTGAAACCAAAGACAGATGGACGCTCCGACTGGACCGGAATGGTGAGGAATTCTCCCGGGTCAGACTGGTCCGAAAACGCATGCGTATCGGACGTTCGCGAATAACGACTGGAGGAGTCGCGGGACTTCACACACCACCCGATCGACGAATGGAAGGGCACGCTCGCCGTTTGATGGAGGCATCCCATGACTTCTTGCGGCAACAGGGCTGTTCTATTGCCTTGCTTAACGCCATACCCGATTTCTACCACCGCCTTGGTTACGACGTCGTGTTTCCGGTTTATCGACTCTTTGTAAAGACGGAAAGACTGCTGCAGACCCACAGGCAGAACCACGTGCGCCGGGCTCGTAAAAATGACGAACTGTCGCTGGTAAGGCTGTACAACAGATGTAACCGGGATCGCACAGGCACCCTGGTTCGCAATGCGGACTGGCGCTTCGACTACCACATCAACTATGGGCGAACCCCGGGAACGCTGTTGCTGGCGGAGGATAAACGGCACCGGGTGACCGGCTATGCCCTGTGCAGGTCGCGGGGTGACCGGTATTTCGTGCAGGAACTGAATGGCATTTCGGCCGCGGCTTTCGATTCGCTTGCCAGCGCCGTTGGAATGCGGGCTCGCAGGGCGGGATTCGAACGAGTCCATTTCAGGATGCCGCTTGACCATCCATTCGGAGTCTATTGTAGTCGCTTCGGCTCCGAATGGGAGATACAATACCACGTAAAGGCAGAGGACATGGGCCGCGTGCTCGATCTGCCGCGATTCCTGGCGGAACTGTGTGCTGAATTGCTATGCAGGCTACACAACTCGAAGTGGACTGCAGATTCCAGTTTATGGTTTGTCACGGAATCGGGGGCGTCAGGACTGAAAATCGAGCGTGGCAGGATTCGAAGGGTTAGAAAACGTGAAACTAACGCAAAGGAAATAGCCATCCCACAGACGGCACTACTTCAACTGGCCCTGGGCTATCGCGCGGTTTCCGACGTGATGCATGAAGGTGACGTGCGCATGCCCGGTTCCTTACAACCGATCATGGAGGTCCTTTTCCCGCAATCGCCCGCGACCATGCCCATGGTCGCAGAATGAAAGCGTATTCTATGTCGACTTCACACCAGTCAACGAGGACATATGATAGGTAAAACGATCAGAATCATCCTGGTAGTATTGTTAGGCATGGCAGTTGGCGGCATCGTAAATATGGGGCTGATTCTGTTGAGCCCCATGGTCATTCCACCTCCCCCGGGTGTCGACGTGACCGATATGGATTCCCTGGCATCGTCCATGCACCTGTTTCAGTTCAAGCACTTCGTATTCCCCTTTCTGGCCCATGCGGCCGGCACTCTGGTGGGTGCGTATTTGGCAGTGATGATTGCGTCAGGGTACAGAATGAAAATATCCATGCTTATCGGATCGTTGTTTCTCATCGGCGGAATTTTGAATGCCATCATGCTACCCGCACCTGGCTGGTTTATCGGCGTGGACCTGATCGTTGCGTATTTACCCATGGCCTGGATCGGCGGCCGATTGACGGGCAAGGATTAAGGCGCAGTTCCCGAAGGTTTCAACCCGTATGGAGTCCAAATCAGGCGAATTCTTCCTGGCGACGTTCGAACGCGGGGATTTGGAAGCCGCCAGAGTATATATCGATAGCCAGCCATCTATTTCCTGCCATGATGGCTACAAGGCCCACCCGTTGCTACGGGAGTTTGTCCGAAGGAACTGTGGCCACTGCTATAAGACGTCCCACCGGGCCATCGCCGACCTCCTGATTGCGGAAAGGGTCCGTTCTTTCCGGGATGCCGTGATGGCGGACAGGTTAGAAGACGTCCGGTCCCAGTTGGACGCGGATCCGGAACTCGTGCAGGCCGAATTCACCGGCGGACGGGGGATCGCCCAAGCTATTCATCACTAGCGTTCTATCCAGGTCGGCAGGCTGCTGCTGGATAACGGCGCGGACGTAAATGCCCTGACCACAGTGAGTTGTGCGGGTGAAACGCCCCTCATGATGCAACTTAGATTCGGTACCATGGAGGGCGCGCGATTTCTTCTTGGTCGGGATGCCAATCCCAACCTGGGTGGACTGAAGCACACCCCGAGCGCATCGATGGCGGAAGGGCTCGAATTGCTGCTTCGGCACGGCTGGGACATCAATGAGCAGGTGGGCGGTCGCACCCTGCTCCACCATGACGCCAATCACGGCTACGGTAGGAGGGTCCGCCTGTTACTGGGTCTCGGCGCCGACCCCGACATTCAGGATGCCGAAGGCCGTACGGCGTTGCACCGGGTCAGCGCGCGGGGTGTCGGCGTCGAGACGATTCGCGCCCTGGTTGAAGCCGGCACCGACGTGGACGCCCGTGACCATGAGGACAGAACACCCTATGACCATGCCGCATCCGCGAAGCGGAGCGCGGCGGTTCGTGCGCTCGTAGAACTTGGTGTTCATAGTAGCTGAATCAGCGGATCAACAGTTCGAAATCAACTCCGACATCGTACTGGAGTATTTCTATGAAAATAGGCGGCCGGTATCCCGAACGCACCGCGCGGATGGCTTTCCCCGGTAAATTCCAGGGCCGCGTGCACCTCAATGCCTGCCGGACCGGTTTCATGATCTGTCCTGGATTGGGTCCCGAGCACGGACGGCCGTACTATGATGAACGCTGGGGTGATGAAAGCGACTGGATCGATGGAGAGGCAGCCTGGACCCTGTTCAAGGCATGCGCGGCGGGCGATTTGGCCGCCATAACAACGCTTCTCAACGACGACCAGCGTCTTGTGAATGCCATGCACTGGTACACTCAACCGGTACACCTGGCCGCCCGCCATGGACACACCGAAGCAACGGAACTGCTTCTCGAGCGAGAAGCCGATCCGGGCCTCACCATCTTCAGTTCGACCTGGTCGGGTCTCCTCGAAGTAGCACGGACACGCGGATTTCACGATGTGACGGAAGTGATTGAAAGTACGATGGGAAACCGTTTCGGTTACGATCCCGGTTTCAAGGAAATCGCCGCGCTGATTGAAAACAGCAGCGTCGAGCACGTTGAGATGGCGTTGAAAGATAAACCCGGACTCATCGACCGATCCGACGAGTACGGAAACAACGGCCTGCACCTGGGTGTGCAGCATGGACGTAAAGATATGGTCGAATGGTTCTGTAAACGTGGTCTGGCCATCGATTCACGTCGTGCGGACGGGAAGACTGCGCTGACGTTGTCGTTTGACGCGGGATTCGGACAAAATCCACCGGACCCGAAGCGGGGCATTACGGAGTATCTACTGGAAAAAGGTGCATATTACGCCGTCACGGCAGCTAGTTACCTCGGAAATCGTGACCGGGTTCAGCACATCCTTTCGGACGATCCCTCGTGTACGGGCCGCGATGCCGCGCTTATAAGTCCCTTGGCCTACGCGGCTCGAACGGGTCACCATGAAATCGCTCGGTTGCTGCTCGATTCAGAAATCGATGGCCATGCCATAGACGAAGCGCTGTTCGAGGCCGTGTGGTGCAAACATACGAGCGTTGCCGCCCTGTTGCTCGAACGGGGTGCCAATCCGAACGTGGAACTGGACTCCTGTGGATGCGCCGCAGGCACCGACGATCCGGAAATACGGAATCTGCTCCTGCGTCACGGCGCCGTACATCCCCCATACTGGGATTTTTCAGAAAAAGAACTTCGGAGACTGGTGGGCAACGGGGCGAAGAGGCTCCAGGATCCCTACCTCATCTCTGGAGTGCTGGAAACGGAAGACGAACAACTGATCGATACGTTGCTAACCGATGATCCCCAGGCGCCAGCCCGACTGGTTGACCTTCAGTACCTTCCGGGATGGGGTAACGACGCCGCGATTACGCGTAAACTGGTCGCCGCGGGCCTTGATCCAAATCGTCGTACATTCGAAGGCCAGACCTATTTACACACCTGCGCCAGGCATGGATGGGAGACGAAGGCAAAGTCCCTGATTGAACTGGGCGCGCGAGTGAACACGCTGGACGAGAAAGAAGGCCAGACGCCGCTGGCGGTTGCGGTTGAACACGGACAGATCGGCATGGTTCGGCTGTTGCTGAAACACGGCGCAGACCCCAACCTGGCCGACTGGCCCTGGACACGTCCGCTTGCTATCGCCGAGGAGCAGGGAAACGAAGGCATACTTGAGCTGATTCGGCAATACGGTGAGTAATTTCTGCATCTAATTTCAAGGGTATCAATGACAGACCGTGCTATAGTACAACTCCCAGATGACCCCGATCTACACGACCTGGAAGCAGAGGCCAAAAGCTTGCTTGAGAACGAATCCTGCCCTTCGCTGTCAGCCGCGCAGAACAGGGTCGCTAAGCGATACGGATTCACAAGTTGGGCGAAACTAACTGAATATATCGACTCGATAGGCACCATGGGGGAGCTCGAGCAGGCGATCCAGGCAGACGATGCAGACCGGGTGAAGCACCTGTTGCAAGACGATCACGGTCTGATACATAGAGAGGGACACTGGGAAAAAAGGCGCAGGCACAACGGTTACCGACCGCTCGCCTACGCCGCGTTTTTCGGTAAAGTTGAAGTAATGACCACCCTGATCGAGACCGGGGCGAATGTTCACGACGGCGAAGAAAAGGCGTTGCGGGCCGCGGCTTGCTTTGATAAGAATCTCCCCGCCGTCGAGTTGCTGATCCGCCACGGCGCCGACCCGAACGCGGCGACGACTTCACCTTCCGGCGTCCCATATCGGGTGATCGACTATCCCTGTATGACATTGGCGCCGGCGATGTTGGGCCACCTGGCTTCGCAGGGTGGTTCCGTAAGACCGCACAACGCCGGAATGGTCCTGGCGACGAACGATCGCAGACCACGTGAGAAGGCCGCATGCCTGCGCGTCATGAAGCAAGCGGGTGTAGAATTACCGGACGCCCCTCCCATGGCGCTTCATCTACGGGACACCAGCAGCCTCGAGATACATCTGAAGCGGGACCCACGCATGATCGAGAGGTTTTTCAGCGAAGAAGAGATCTTTCCTTCGGATTTCGAGATCAAACATCCTTCTCCCTACGCCTACGCAACTCCCTTGACCGGTGGAGTAACCCTGCTTCACATGGCTGTAGAGTTCTGTGACGTTGAAATGGCCGGATGGCTCCTTAAACACGGTGCCGACGTCAATGCCCCCGCGGGAACAGACCGCGAGGGGTATGGTGGCTGGACACCCCTTTTCCATGCCATGGTCACGCTACACGTTCCACGCAGCTTTCCTAAAATGGCGGATCTACTCCTGGAACACGGCGCAGACCCGAATGTGCGCGCGTCCCTTCGTAAACCTACACCTGAGGGCGGGGAAGCGACGTGGACGGACGTCACCGCGGCTGAATACGCCCGTAGATTCGTCTATCCTGACCTCGTCAATCAGGACGCACTTCAACGTGTCTCGGCGGCGGCCGGCTAATCGGGTAGGCCGAATCACTATCGCCGATCCTTTTTAAAATCGACGTGCCATAAAACGCTTAAAGTCCATTAGCAGGTTGATACGTGATGCCGAATTTTGAGACAGCCCCTGTAAAGACCTGGCCCTACCCTGTAGTCCTTTCTGATATAAAAAACGAAGCCAGCGAGTTGTTTGAGGCATACCAGGCTGGTAAGGGAGAAGCACTGGGCGAAGTTGACCATTATCATCCGGCGGCCGATCAATCCTCTTTCACCCTGCAGAACGCCAGAAACGTATTGGCCCGAAGTTACGGATTTCCGGGCTGGGCGGAAGTGGAGCGATACTTCGAAACGGTAGACCATTACTCGTGCAATCCCAACGTGGAACCTTCGCCTTCGGAGCCGTTCGAAGCGGCAGCACTCGCCGACGCGTTTCTACGCCTTGCCTGCCTGACGCAGGGCACCCGGGATCACCCGTCGAGGTGGATCAGGGCTAAAAACTTGCTGGAAGCCCATCCGGAACTTTCACGCGTGAACATTTTCTCTGCGTCGGTAGCAGGCGATGCCACGGGGGTTAAAAAACTCCTGGAAGCGAACCCCGAACTGGCGAGAACCCGAGGCGGACCCCACGAATGGGAACCACTGCTTTACGTGGCGTTTTCCCGTTTAGACCACGAGACAACCGGACACTCGGCCGTCGAAGTAGCCCGGTTGCTGCTTGATCATGGCGCCGACCCGAACGCCGGTTATCTCTGGGCCGGTTTCCCATGCCCCTACACCGTGCTGACCGGTGTATTCGGAGAGGGGGAAAACGGTCCGGCCAGATGTCCCCCACATCCGAACTGCTACGAACTGGCCGAGATCCTGATCGAGGCCGGCGCCGATCCCAATGACGCACAGGCCCTTTACAACCGGATGTTCAGCCGAGACGACGAACACCTGAGGTTTCTTTTAGCAAATGGGCTGGGAACGGATAGGGACCGGCCCTGGCACCGGCTGCTGGGCGAGCGGTCACGTGGCTGGTTGAGCAGTCCGGATGAAATACTGGCCTATCAACTGCAGTGGGCTACCCGGTGGAACTACCCGAAACGCGTTGAGCTGTTGGTCGAAAACGGGGCCGATGCAAACCGGCCTGTCCAGCATCCTGACGCACGAACACCTCATGGTGACGCCGTCTATCACGGGAATGAGTCCATTGCCGAATACCTGGGTGCACAAGGGGCGGTAGTCACTGCGCTGCAGGATTTGGACCGGTTCGCAGGTGCGTGCATCAGTGGAGACGGAGTCCGCGCCCGTGCGCTTCTCAAAGGTGATCCATCTTTGATTGATAAGCTGGGGGAACGCGAAAAAGCGCTCATGGAGAACGCCATTGGATCGGACAACCGGGGCGCGGTCCGGCTGATGGTCGAACTGGGATTCGACGTAAACGCCTGCGGAATGCACGATGCGGCCAGGTACGGCCACCTAGACATGATCAAGCTGCTGGTCGAGCTCGGCGCTGATGTTTCCTTTCAAGAGTCAGGACACGAAATCAGCGTACCGGGGTTTGCGAGCCACTACCAGCAAGACAGCGTGATCGATTACCTGGCGCAGTTCGTAGGGATACACCGGGCCGTCAAGTCGGATTTGTTGGATCGAGTCCGCGAATTGCTACGCGACGATCCCGGTTGTGCGAATGAACGGGACGAAGATGGGAACACGCCGCTGCATTGCCTGGACGTGGACAACCGGATGGTAGATGCGGAGGAGATTCTTCACCTGCTTGTAACCAATGGGGCCGACGTCAATGCCCGAAATAAAGAAAACCTGACTCCGCTCGACAGGCTGGAGCGCCTTACGGGGTTTGTCAGAAAAGACGATCTTGCTGAGGTTCTGCGCGGGTATGGGGCCGTGGTAACAGACGTTTCTGGCAGGAGAAAGGACGGACTGGTATTCTGAAGCGATACCAGCCGCTGCACCAGGACTTATCTTCCCCACCTGGATACGACCAGGCCCACCACCAGTCCAATCGCGATACCCGACGGCACGGTCTCCGTGTAGGATCCAGTGGGCATCGCCGCGAGGACTGAGAGCACTGCGCCAACCACGACACCTGCCAGCGCCATGATTACAACACCTCCGACGCTGCGTGCGATCAGACCGACCAGCAGACCCGTGACCAACCCTTTCACGGTTCCCGCCACGATGATCATGGTCATCATGCCCTGGGATTCAGGAATCAGGAACGCGGACAGTCCGTCAAGCAGTCCCAGCACGAGGCCGGATAGTATTCCCAGCTTAACCCGATCCATTTGGCCGTTCCTCCTCTATAGATGACAGTTGAGCATCCACTTGATACCGAATTTGTCGGTAAATGCGCCGAAACGGGCGTTCCAGAACGTGTCCTCCAACGGCGTGGTCACCTTACCACCGTCTGACAGGGCCTCGAATACGGACTCCAGCTCATCCACCTGGCTGAATTCGATGTTCATTGTGATGTTACCGTCCATCGAAACAGGTTCGAAGTGGTCAGACCCCATGATGGTGTCTTCGCCGACCGTCACGGCCATGTGCATGGCCTGTCCCACCATGTGTTCGGGTATCTCCATGCCGATATCCTGGTCATTGCTGTAGTAATGGATTCTTGCCGTCTGCCCGTTCATGCAGTCCCTGTAGAAAGTCAGTGCTTCTTCGCACTGACCGTTGAAGGCCAGGTATGGGACCAGTTTCATATACGAGACTCCTCGCTTTGACTGTATTGATGGGTGCTGCTATTCGAATCTAAGACCTCAGCTGGTATACTTCATAAATTGTACCTAATACGAAAGTAAAGGTACAATCCACGTCCTGTCAACCTCACCTCTTGGATAAGCGGCGCTACCGCTTGACTGTCACCGGTTTTCTGTTAAGTTGAAAACACGATTTAGTCTGCAGTAATTTACAGAAAACATTGTCTATTCCACTCGCGATATAGTCCACCACGCGTTTGATTTCAAAGTACCAGCGGCGTTCGATGGACGCTCGCCGCCACGGCCACTGATCCCAGGTATCCGATCCCATGAGCGCTATCGACTTCTCCAAAGACGCGGAACTGTTTCTTTCATCGGCCTGGCTCTGGGGTGATCCAGGACGCGCGACCGAACTGCTCGACAAGAACCCCACGCTCTCCAGATCGAATATACACGCTGCCTGTGCCGCAGGAGACGTGGAGGCCGTCACACGCTTTTTGAATGCCGATCCCGTTGCGGCTACAACCAAGGGCGGTCCGAGAGAATGGGCGCCCATTCTCTATGCGACGTGGTCCTGCTTTCTTTCCGATCGCACCGAAGACATGGTCCGTGTACTCGAGTTGTTGCTCAAGCACGGCGCTGATCCGGATAGCTACTGGGTAAACGACTCGGACTGGAAGGAGTCGGCCCTCTACGGATGCGTGGAAAACAACTGCGTGCCCGCGGCCAGGGTACTCGTAAACGCGGGGGCCAACCCCAATGACAACGAATCCCTGTACCACGCCTGTGAAAAGTTCAACCTTGAACTGCTTGAAACGGTCGCGGTGAACGGACTGGACATGGAAGGCGTTTCCTATTGCATCAAGCACGCGATGGACATGACCTGGAACGAGGCGATCATGTGGTTTCTCGACCAGGGCGCCGACCCCAACGCAGTGCATCCCGCCGACCAGGAGACATCCCTTCACTGGGCGGTTAAGAGAAACTGTACTATCGAAGTGATCGGCGCGCTTCTGGATGCCGGGGCGGATCCCAACGCCCGTACTTCGACCGGGAAGAGTACGGCGCTTGGAATCGTCGGCTGGACGCCACTCGACTTCGCCCTCCGGCTCGGTCGGCGGGATGTCGCTGGTCTCCTGGAACAACGCGGAGGAGTGCCTTCCCCGATTTCCGAATACGACCGTTTCGTGGTTGCCTGCGCCAATACGGATCTCCAAGTGGTGGAAGAACTTAAAGACCGTCACCTGTCCGATTTGAGCGACGATGACCTGACCCTGATCAGCCACGTGGCCCAGGTGGACAACTGGGAATCGGTGCGGCTAATGGCGAACCTGGGCTGGCCGATAGACGCCGGGGGATGGATGGAAGCCACCCCCCTTTACTGGGCTCTATGCAAGGGACACCCCGACTCTGTTGGTTTCCTTCTGCAGGGCGGCGCCTCGACCGAGCCACTGGGAGGATACTTCCAGGATCCGGTGCATACCGTGGTGCATTGCCAGTGGAACCGGGACAGGAGCGGATACCCTGAAGCGCTTGATCGACTCCTCAAACACGGCCTGATCGTACCGGAAGGGTTCTATCCATGCGGTAATGATTCCATGGACGCGGTACTTTCGCGGTATATCGATGGGTAATCGGAAATCCTGAAGATTACACAATTGAAGCGAAGTTCGCAACAATTCGGGGGTTATCTACGATACCCGGCTCGGTCGACGCTCGCCTTGACATAGAGCGATAGGACTGGTATATACCCGGTAGAGCGTTCCCGGTTTTCGAAGCGAATTATTCAGGATTGAAGACAAGATCAAGAGGAGGCACGGCATGGCCCGCATGGTCCACTGCGCCAAGCTCAACGAGGAACTCGAGGGACTCGACTTCGTTCCATTTCCCACCGAGCTTGGTCAGCGCATCTACGACAATATTTCCAAACAGGCCTGGCAAGCGTGGATCAACCTTTCGGTCATGGTCATCAACGAGTACCGGCTGAATCTCGCCACGACCGAAGGGCAGGAGGTCTACGACAAGCACCTGGAGGAATTCTTCTTCGGCGAAGGCGCCGAAATGCCGCCGGGATACCGGCCGCCTCAGACCAAATAACCCCGGTCTTTCCAGCCACCGAGCGGTTTACCAGATGAAACGTGACGATGATATCCTCCTCATCTCCTGCTATGAACTGGGCCATCAACCATTCAGCCTGGCCTCTCCCGCCGCTCGCCTTAAATCCGAAGGATACGAAGTCTCCGTAGTGGACGCCTCGATTGAACCGGTCCCTGAGGATATCGTCCGCAGGGCCGGATTCATTGGTATGTCCGTGCCCATGCATACGGCCATGCGGGTCGGGATGGATCTGACCCGCCGCATCCGGAAACTCAACCCCGGCGCTCACCTTTGTTTCTATGGATTGTACGCCACGCTGAACGCCGATTATCTCCTCACCCATGGGGCCGACTCGGTGATCGGCGGCGAGTTTGAGCAGCCGTTATGTGACCTGGTCGACAGGCTATGCGCGGGGGAAAACTCCATGCAGGTCGGCGAATCGCGTGCTACACCGAATCTCTCTCGCCAGTTCTGGACGACCCCGGACCGCGGCGCTTTGCCCGATCTGAAAAGGTATGCCCAACTGGATACCGGGATGGAACTGCTTCCCGCCGGATACACCGAGACCACGCGGGGATGCCTCCATACCTGTCTGCACTGTCCGATTACGCCGGTGTACAACGGCCGGTTTTTCGCCATACCCGCCGACGTGGTCCTCGCCGACGTGGACCAGCAGGTACGTATGGGAGCGCGTCATATCACCTTCGGCGATCCGGATTTTCTGAACGGCCCAACCCATGTCTTGCGGATCCTGCGTAGAGTGAGCGATGCCCATCCCGGTCTAACCTTCGATTTCACTACAAAAATCGAACACGTCCTTCAGCACGCGGCGTTTTTCACCGAGGCGAAGGCCCTTGGAGGACTCTTTGTCGTATCGGCCGTCGAATCGGTAAGCGAACTGGTGTTAATGCGCCTGAAGAAAGGGCACACCCGCGAAGATATCGTCCGGGCACTCGCCATCCTGCGGAACGCGGATATGCCCATGCGGCCTTCACTGGTGGCATTCACACCCTGGACGACGCTGGACGACTACCTGGATCTGCTGGATTTCGTCGAAGTCCACGACCTGATCGATCATATAGACGCCGTGCAATATGCCATCCGCCTGCTCGTGCCTCCAGGATCGGCCCTGCTGGACGAGGATGAAACCCGGTCATGGATCGGACCGCTCGACGAGGCCGGGTTCACCTATGCGTGGCGCCATCCGGACAGTCGCATGGACCTCCTCCACCATCAGGTTTCCCGCTTCGTGGAAGAAGCCGACGCATCTGGAGAGGAAAGGGACAACCGGTATCTGTTCCACCGAATCAGGTGCCTGGCGGCGGAAGCGGCGGGAGACGACATCCCCGTAGAACGTCCATACAACAACCTTCCGCTCAAAAGGCGACGCGTCCCCAGGCTGACCGAAGCCTGGTTCTGCTGAGCGGAACCCACCGCGAGCCGGAAAGGCTCGTTTATCTAATTCTAGATTATACAGATCAGGAAAGGTATCCGTCCTGGGCGGCTCCGCAGTGCTGGGACCGGGCCGGCGCCCGGTAGTACACGCGGTGATCGGGCGTCTCTAATCTTATGCCGCCCTTCTGCTTAGACGTGAGGCAATGATCGAGGATGCCGCATACGGTCAGCGTTCGCTCCACCGGTATGGGAGAAACGCCGGTCTCGAACATTTCGTCGATCCTCGCCGCCAGGCAGGCAGAATAGGTGACCGGAGGCGTGGGCGGCAGGAAGAACTGGGTCGATTGGGGATGCGGTTCGTCCTTCAGGCGAGCCGCGAAACAGAAGTCGCCGATCGCACCGTTGAGCATGAGCAGCGTGGTTTTGAGCCCGTCCACGTGTTCTATAAAGTACGCAGCCGGCTCCTCTACCAGACGGTACAGTTCGCCCGTACCTAAAAGGTCCTGGGTACGGCCGTCCTCTTCGGAGAGTCCCTTGGGACTGTCGCAGCGTGAAAGCGCCGATTCCAGCAGTTCCTTCGAGTAACGACCCTGCTCTCCCGCTTCCCATACTTCGTCACCGGAAATCATCTGGACCGCCCTGACGCCTGTCTCCCCGCCCTGACGGCGCTCGATCATGCACTGCATGGCCTCGAGAGCGTGGTAATCCATCGCGTCCGAACCGCCGACGCCGACCATCAACGCCTCCTCGATTTCGCAGTCAAGGGGCAGTTCCAGGTCGGGCAGCCGCCAGGTGACCGGCAGACTCGATCCGGCGAGCACGGGAAAGTCCAGCCGTTGCGAATCGGCCACCATTTCCAACCCCTTGTCGAAACTGTAGGACAGGTTCTTGTCATTGTAGATCGGCACGGAACGGCCGTCCTGCTCGAACACCGTGACACAGGCCTTGAACATGTCGTACCGAGGATAGAGTTTCTGGCCCTTTTCGTTATCAGGATAGTCACCGTGCTCACAAATGATGAGGACGCCGTCCACCGCCAGAGAATCTCCGCCGCATCGCAAGGCTTCGGCAATGGTTGGATAGACCTCGAAGCCGAACTCGCGGGCCCGGTCGGTACTCTGGTCGCCCGCAGGCTGCTGATCGACGTAGAGCGACACGACCTCCACATCCGGCCGGTGCCAGCGGCCGGACCGCGGATAACCCACCAGAAACCGGTCCGCGAAATGCTGCGTGTGGGAAAGGTACGTGTAGATGGAACTGATGACGGCGAGCCGTTTTGGCATGATACCAATATCTCCCGGACTCAATATCTCCAGAACGTGGACTGTTCAGGCGCCGGATAGGCAACATCCAGATGGGGCGTTTCCAGGCGGACCTGCCCTTCATGCAGGCTATCGACGCCGGCCGCGGTCAGTCCTGAAGTCAGCAGCGTCCGTTCGACGGGATAGGCGGCCTGGCCGGTGAGGAACATCTGCTCCACGTTGTTGACCTGTGGCGAGAAGAAGTTGGCCAGCGAGGTGCGCGCCGGCGGCATGGGGAGGTACATCTGCGTCGACAGCGGATCGCTTCGTCCTGAGATGCGCGCCGCGAAGTTGAAATCCTCCACCAGGCCGCTGAATAGAATCATCGTGGACTTGACCCCGTCCCGGTGTTCGTAGGTATAGGCCACGGGATCTTCCACGAGGCGCTTCATTTCGTTGATAGTCGGAAAGATGTTGTTGAACCCGTCGCGGGACGGTTTCAGCGTATGACTCCTGCACAGCGCGGATTCGAAGAGCTCGCGGGACCAAACCTCGTCATGGTAGGCTTCCCAGAAGGCCTCGCCCCGCCGGGCGTGCAACCAGGATACCCCGACCTCGCCGCCCTGGCGGCGTTCGACCATGCACTGCAGCGTCTCCAGCCCGTGGAAATCGTAACTGTCGACCCCGCCGTAACACACGCACACGGCCTCTTCCACCTCGGCGTGCAGCGGCATGTCGATCGAGGGCGTCCGCCAGGTGACCGGGAGGCTTGAACCGGCCATGAAGGCAAATCCAAGCCGCTTCGACGTCTCATACATCTCTCTGGCCCAGTCCCAGTTCCACGACAGGTGCTTGTCATTGAATATGGGAACGGAACGACCACTGTTTTCAAATACCTCCACGATCTGGCGGAACAGTTCGTAACGTGGATAAAGCCGCTGTCCCTTTTCATTCGTTGGATATTCGCCGTGTTCTCCCACCAGGAGAACGCCGTCCACCTGCAGCGAATCGCCTCCGCGTGTAAGGGCATCGGCAACCGTGGGGTAGATTTTCATCTGGGGAAACCGGGCGGCCCGGTCCCTGCTTAGATCTTTCTCGCGTACCTGGTCCACGTAAAGAGACACCAGGTCCATGGGCGGATGGTGGTGCCTCCCGGCCCAGCCGTAACCCTCCAGAAAACGGTCCACGATATGCTGGGTGTGGGCGTATGGATGATAGACGGTCGTAATCGCGGCGATCTTCGGTCTGTAGGACATGGTATCGGAACGCTCCGTGATCATCCAATCACGTGAGTTGCGGGCCTGGCAGAGCCTGGCTGGACCGGCCGGGGTTGGACATGAGCTCCGGGGTCGTCAAAAGTTACGCGTAACTCTTGGCCCCGTCTTCCTTCGACCGGTCGTGTTTGATCACAGTCATGGCCGACGCGATGACGGAACTGATATCGCTGAGATTGGAGGGAATGATCAGGCTGTTGCCCTGCTTGGCCAGGTTGCCGAACGTCTCGATGTACTGCTCGGCCACCCGCAACTGCACGGCCTCGTCTCCCCCGTCTGACTGTATGGCTCCGCCAATGGCCCGGACGCCCTCGGCCGTGGCGTTGGCCACGGTGAGAATGGCCTGGGCTTCTCCCTCGGCCTCGTTGATCTGTTGCTGCTTTTTGGCTTCGGATTCCTTGATGACCTTCTGCTTCTCGCCCTCGGCCTGGTTGATATTGGAATCCCGCATCCCCTCCGAATTCAGGATCGCCGCCCGCTTCTCCCGTTCCGCGCGCATCTGTTTTTCCATGGCTTCCAGGACATCCGTGGGCGGATTGATGTTCTTGATCTCGTAACGCAGGACCTTGACTCCCCAGGGATCGGAAGCCTTGTCCAGTTCGCTGACGACGGAAAAATTGATGGCGCCCCGCTCTTCGAAGGTCTTGTCCAGGTCGATCTTACCGACTTCGCTTCTCAAGGTCGTCTGGGCAAGCTGTGTGATGGCCATATCGTAATCAGCGATTCCGTAGGACGCGCGCTCCGCATCCAGCACCTGCATGTACAGTACCCCGTCCACGCCTACCTGCACGTTGTCCCGCGTGATACAGAGCTGTTCCGGGATGTCGATCGACTGTTCCTTCAGCGTGTGCCGGTAGGATATCCTGTCCACGAAGGGCATCAGGATATAGAAACCGGCGTTCAGCGTCCGGCTGTACTTTCCCAGCCTTTCGATCACGCGGGCTTCCTGCTGCGGCACAACGATGATCAGGTTTCTTAAGAATATGATCGCCGCGATCGCGACGACGATGGTGACTATCAGGCTCTCCATTACATGGTTCCTTCCAGCGCGACTAGAGACGGGCGAGGTCGTGCACATACCCTCAACGCCATCCGGGCTACGTTCACGCGCCCCTTACCCAGAGTGAAACGCCTTCAACGCGTTCGATCACACATGCCTTTCCCTGCTCGATGGGCGCATCGCCCTCGTTCACGGCATTCCAGGACGTACCTCTCACTTCCACCTTGCCTGTGCCGTCAGCCGGAATGTCCTCCAGGGCCGTTCCGGATTCACCCACCAGGGTATGTATCTTCTCGGCCGGCTCGTCGGGATTCAACCGGTCGGACAGCGATCGGCGGAACATGACGAGTGAGACGATGGACAAGACGGAAAAAAGGAGGAACTGTACCCAGGTCGTGTCTACAAGGCCCGCCCATGCCAGCACGCCGACCACGAGTGCGGCGACGCCGAAGAACAGCAGATAAAATGCGCCCGGCGTAGCCATTTCGGCCAGGCAGAGCAAAATACCGCCGATGATCCAGATCCACCAGTCCATCAGACCCCCCTCGGAGTCAGGTTAAACCTCAGTAAGACTGTACAACGAGAAAACCGCATCGAATTTCATCGTTATGACGCAAAACCGGGATAAGGCCGCACAGCACATGGCATTCGATATCGTCATTTCTTCACACTTCGAGCAGCAGAGCCGCGGGAACCTCGATCAGGGATTTTATCCTTCCCAGGAACTGGACGGCTTCCCTCCCGTCAACGATCCGGTGGTCGTAGCTCAGTGCCGCGTACATCATGGGCCGAATCACGACCTCGCCGTCGACGGCTATGGGCCGGTCGTCGATTCGGTGCAGCCCCAGGATACCGACCTGCGGAGGATTCAGGATGGGCGTGCTCAGCATCGAACCGAATACCCCGCCGTTAGTAATAGTGAAGGTACCGCCTCGCAGGTCTTCAAGCGACAGCGTACCGTCGCCAGCCCTGGCGGCGTACTGCCGTATGCCGCTTTCGATCTCCGCGAATGACATGCGGTCCGCGTCCCGCAGGACAGGCACCACGAGTCCGTCCTCGGCGCCCACGGCGATACCGATGTCGTAGTAGTGCTTCTTGACGATCGTATTGTCCCGGATTTCCGCGTTGAGTTCAGGAAAGTCCTTCAACGCGCCGATCACGGCTTTCACGAAGAATGACATGAATCCCAGCCGCACGCCGTGTCGTTGTTCGAAAGCCTCGCGATTCCTTCGGCGAATCGTCATCACCGTGCTCATGTCGATCTCGTTGAAGGTCGTCAGCATGGCCGCGGTCTGCTGCGCTTCCACGAGCCGGCTGGCGATGGTGCGCCGCCGCCGGGACATGGGAATGATTTCCTCACGGCTATCGCGGGTTTCCCCGGTGGCTCCCGCGGTCGTTCCGGCCGGATGTGCCGGTGCAGGCGTCCCGGTGGGTTCGATGGCATCCCGGGCTGGTCCGTCGGATGCTCCGGAATCCGATGCGGATCCCGCACCCTCGGCAACCGCTTTCTCTTTTCTTTCCGCTACAGCGCGCTCCACGTCTTCCCGACGTATCCGTCCACCCATCCCCGTCCCTTCCATGCCGACGAGGGTAATGCCCGCTTCGTCCGCCATGCGCCGCGCCACGGGAGTCACGCGGTCGTCAGGTACCTCTTCGGTAGGTGCCGAAGCGTCCGTATCGACGGCTGGCGCCTCCACGGGTTGTTCCGGATCGACTTCCGGCGAGTCGGCTTCTTCCACCACCGCTCCGCCGGTATCCGCGGCCTCGACAGCGGCGCTGTCGTCCAGTACCCCGAGCAGGTCGCCGATTTGGACGTCTTCGCCCGCCGTGCGTTCGATGCGAACCAGGACGCCGCTATCGCTGGCGTTGACTTCGAGACTGACCTTTTCGGTTTCCAGTTCCAGGAGCGCTTCGCCCGTTGAAACCAGATCGCCTTCCTGCTTGAACCACTTGATGACGGTCGCTTCCACGATGGACTCACCCAGTTGCGGCACGGTGATGTCTATGGCCATTTCACACTCCCTGGGTATTCACGACGACTGCGGCTCATTTCCACGTTAAGTGATTTCCCTGATTGCCCAAACTGCTCAAACCGAACAAAATGCGCTTTGCGCGTCGATCTGTCAATTCATCTCGATGTTTCCCGACGCGCCCATGGTGAAGGCCATTTTTACGAGGTTATGCTGATTAAGGTTGTGTATTGCGGTCGAACCCTCGGAAGGACTGGCGCTCGGGGGGCGGGAAACGTGAAAGAGTGGACAGCGATCATCCAGGGCGGATTCCAGGACCTTGCGGACGTAGTCCCACGCTCCCATGTTCTCCGGTTCTTCCTGGAGCCAGACGACTTCCTCCAGGTTGGGATACTGATCGACGATCTTTTCCAACTGATCCACGGCGACTGGATAGAGTTGTTCGATACGCACAACAGCGGCGTGCGTTGCGCTTTCCCACTGATCATCGTTCCTCAGGTCGACGTACACCTTGCCGCTGCAGAACACCAGTCTCCTGATCCTGTCAGGATCTTCCTGCGACCGCTCGTCTTCGATGATCGGGTTCCATTTTCCTTCCGAAAGTTCGCGGGCCGAAGAAGCCACGTCCGGATGCCGAAGCAGACTCTTGGGCGACATGATGATGAGGGCAGGGGATCGGACTCCAGGAGCCTCGACTGGCGCCGCAACAGGTGGAAATACTGGGCAGCCGTGGTACAGTTGGCGATACGAATGTTGTAATCGGCGCCGAAGGAGAGGAATCGTTCCATCAGTCCGCTGGAATGATCCGGTCCCTGTCCCTCGAAACCGTGGGGCAGCAGGATGGTCAGGGACGAGGTCTGTCCCCACTTGGCGCGGCCGGAAACGATAAATTCGTCGATGATGATCTGTGCACCGTCCACGAAATCACCGTACTGGGCTTCCCATAGCACGAAGCGTTCCGGCGCCTGGATACTGTACCCGTATTCGAATCCCAGTGCAGCGTACTCGGTAAGCGGCGTATTCCGCGTCTCGAAGGAGGCGTTTGCCTGTGGCAGCCGGCGAAGCGGTGTCCAGGCCAGGTCGGTCTCGTAGTCGTGCAACACGTTGTGGCGCTGGCTGAAGGTCCCCCCGTTCCACGTCCTGGCCCGTCAGCCTGACCGGAACACCGTCCTCTATGATCGTGGCGAAGGCGAGGGTCTCCGCGTGGGCCCAGTCGATTTTCCGGGCGTCCACGTCGTTCAACGCCAGCCGCCGTCGTTCGATCACCCTGTTTAGCCTGGGATGCAGGGTGAAGTTGTCTGGAAAAGTCCAGAGCGCGTTGTTCAGGTTCTTGAGACGCCGCATGGAAACAGACGAACGCACACGTTTTGCAGTACCCGACCTCGGTGTCTTGTAGTAGGGCTCAACAAGCACTTCTTCCGGTTTCAGTTCACTCAGCATCGTCTGCATGCCATGCATGTGTTCGGCAACCATCTCCTCCGGTTTATCCGCTTCGATCCGTCCCTCCGACACAAGCCGGTCGGCCCAGAGCTTTCTCACCGTCGGATGGGCTCTGATCCGCCGGTAGAGACTGGGTTGGGTGAGCGACGGGTCGTCTCCCTCGTTGTGGCCGTGGCGGCGGTACCCGATCAGGTCGATCAGAAAGTCTTTGCGGAACTTGACGCGGTAGGCATAGGCGATCAGCGCGGCTTCTACGCAGGCCGCCGGATCATCGGCGTTTACATGAATGATGGGTATTTCGAATCCCCGTGCGATATCGCTGGCGTACAGGGTGCTGCGGGACTGTTCCGAAGGCGTGGTATATCCAAGCTGGTTGTTGGAAATGATGTGGATCGTTCCGCCCGTTCGAAATCCCGGCACGCGGTACAGCGTAAAGGTCTCCGCAACGATGCCCTGGCCCGCGAAGGCCGCGTCGCCATGGATCAGAATGGGGAGGTTTCGCTCGGGCAGCGGCCGGACATCCCCGGGCAGGTTGACGATCGTCCCCGCGGCACGGGCCATCCCCTCCAGCACCGGATTAACCGCTTCCAGGTGACTGGGGTTCGGCGCAAGGTGGATTTGGAGGTCCACTTCCTTTCCCAAATCGCCCTGGTAGGTTAACTGGGCGCCGCTATGATACTTCACGTCGCCGGTCCACCCCGTGTCGTTGCCTGTCTTGTTGACTCTCTGGACCGGGTCTCTGAACTCAGCCAGAATATGTTCGTAGGGCTTGTTCAGAATATGGGCCAGCACGTTGAGGCGCCCCCGGTGGGCCATGCCGACCAGGATGTTACAGGTGTTGTTCTTCGCGGCTTCCCCGATCACACCGTCCAGGATGAGGATCATCGTGTCCAGGCCTTCGATGGAAAACCGGGTCTTGCCAGGAAAGGTGCGGTGCAGAAACTGCTCGAAGACCTCCACCTGCGTGAGACGGTCGAGAATAGCCAGCACGCTGTCGCTGTTTTCCGAGAGTCTGAACCGCCCCGTTTCCGCAGCCTCCTGCAGCCATTCCCGCTCTCCTGGGACCTCGATGTGCATGTAATCGTAACCGGTGGTCGACGAATAGACGCGCTTGAGTTTCCTGAGGGCCTCGGACGCGTTGCTACACTGCTTGCCTACCGGACCGCCGATCAGGGAGGAAGGAAGCTGGCGCATCGTTTCTTCCGAAACGCCGCGTGCCTGCAGTTCCAGTTCCGTCAAGGGGTCGCCCAGTGCGGCATCGTCCTTGGTCGCGAAAACGGAATAGGGAAAATACCTGGGATCGGCCAGGGGATCCAGGTGGGCCCCGAGGTGCCCATACTCGCGGACGTTCTGGGCCAGATTTGCGATGAAGACGATCTGGTCGATATCTGCCGGACAGGCGGGGAAATCACCCGTCGGTACACCGGCAGGATCACCATCCAGGGAAGGCGTATAACGGGAGAACAGCTCACGCGTGGCGGCGTCGACGGAATCGGGGTCCTCGAGGTACTGTTCGTACAACGCGATCACGTAACCGGCGTTCGGACCATGAAACTCGCGCAAGAGATCCAAACGAAATCCTCCGAATGGCGCCTGACTCGACGTGGCTGGATGATCGGAAAATGATGCCTGATTACGGGCGTGTAACGGCTGATTTGCTGCCGTTTCAACCCGCCAGAGAAGATAGACACCGCCACCCGGAAAGGCAAATGAATTGTAGGGGTTTAGCTCGGGATGTAGAGCGTTTGATGAAGGGCCGGATACACGATTAGTACCTTGACTTTTGGTCAATGTGTACATTATTTCCTGATTTCGGTCGCATTCCGTGCAAACCGGTTATTTCAGGGAGTTACGACATCATGGATCTGAGTAGTCTGAAGGGCAGGACCGTGGGTGCTGCGGTATCGGGTGGATTGGACAGTTGTACCGTCACACGCTGGCTTGCCGATCACGGCGTCGACGTGGTCTGCGTTACCGCCGATCTAGGCCAGCCGGATGAAGAACGCATGGACTATGTCAAGGAACGCATGATGCGTTGCGGCGCGAAGGAAGCCGTGATCGTGGATGCGAAGGAGCAACTGGCGCAGGCCGGTGTCGAGGTCATACAATGCCAGGCCATGTACGAGGGAAGTTACTGGAACACGACCGGCATCGCCCGGCACATCACCGTCAGAACGCTGCTACCGGAACTCAAAAAGCGCGGAATCGATATCCTGTCCCACGGCGCGACCGGCCGCGGTAACGATCAAGTCAGGTTTCAACTCGTCGCCAACATGATCGACCCGTCGGTTGAGGTCTACGCTCCCTGGCGCGACCAGGCTTATCTGAACGACTTCCCCGGTAGAAAAGAAATGATCGATTTCTGTGAAGATCGGCAGTTGCCGATTCAGGCTTCCCACGAGAAACCCTATTCCACCGATGCCAATATTCTCGGGTTGACCCACGAGGCCGGCCGTCTCGAGTCGCTCGAAACTCCGGCCGGATTCATCACGCCCGGCATGGGGGTCCATCCCCGAGAGGCGCCCGATGTATCCGAGCAATTCACCGTACGATTCGAACAGGGCGTTCCAGTCCGGTTGAACGAAGAAGCGGTCACGCCGCTTACAGCCATCGAAACGGCCAACAGGATCGGCGGCAGAAACGGTGTCGGGATCGGTATCCATACGGTGGAAAACCGATTCGTGGGCATCAAGAGCCGGGGTGTCTACGAATCACCGGCCATGACGCTCCTCGGACAGTGCTACGAGTTTCTGCTGCAGCTCATTCTCGACCGTCGCGCGCGGCGAACCTTCGATCAGAACTCGGCGGTGATCGCCGAACAGATCTACCAGGGCTACTGGTACGATCCATCCACCCAGGCACTACGGGCTTCCGTGGACGTGTTCAACCGACTCGCCACGGGGACCATCCGGGTCGAATTGTACAAGGGTCATGTATCCTTCGTGTCGGCCGAAGACGTCCCCCACTCGCTCTATTCCGAAACTACGGCGTCCATGGAGGGCGTAGGAGACTTCGACCACAAGGATTCCGAGGGGTTTCTCGGTGTTCTGGGCGTCAGCGCAAGAGCGCTCAAATCATCCAGCCAGACGCAATAGGCGGGTAGGGAGAAAACGGGGATTACGTCCATGCCAGTAGGAACGAAAAACAAGGCTATTCCCGGTTGCGGTACGCATCACGTAGCCATTCAATCGCGGGACTGGAACGCATCGCTTGCGCTGTACAGGGATGTACTAGGGATGGATTTCGTGGCGGAATTCGGACCGGATGAACGCCGGATCATGCTCCTCGACACCGGGGACGGCAGCCACATCGAGCTGTTCCAGCCCACGAGCGAGTCCCCGTCGCCTGAAGGCCCATCTCCCAACGACCCGGTCACGCACATCGCCCTGGCCACGACGGATACCCGGGCCGCGATCGAACATGTCCGCTCCCATGGATACGAAGTGACGATCGAACCGAAAGATGTCGATCTCGGGGGCCTGAACGTGACCATAGCGTTCTTCAAAGGCCCGAGCGGAGAAGTAGTCGAATTCTTCCAGGTTCACTGACCTGTCGCCATACCTGAAGCGACTCATCCTGATTTCTGAACACACAACCGCTCGTCAGCGGGTAAGGTTCGGTCTCATGTTGCGATACATCTATACCCTGGCTCTTGTTCTGGCGGCCATGAACCCGGTTAACGCCCAGGACTACGATGTCTCCGAACTCCAGACCCGTGCGGAATTGTCCTATTTCGACGAGACGACGAGATACGAAGAGGTTATGTCGTTCCTGCGGGCCACCGTGCTCGCATCCGACCGGCTTCATCTGACCGAATTCGGTTACACGACAGAAGGTCGGAAACTGCCTCTGCTCGTCTACGGCGACGTTTGGGACGCGACCGTCGAGGAAGTCGTGCAGGCCGAAAAAACCCGGGTATTCATCCAGGCAAATATCCACGCTGGAGAGGTCTGCGGCAAGGAAGCCCTGCTCATACTCGTACGGGAACTGGCTTCCGGTGAACACTCGGCATGGGCCGATTCGCTGGTGCTGCTTATCGCGCCGATCTACAACGCGGACGGAAACGAAAGAATCAGCCTGTACAATCGACCACGTCAACACGGACCGGTGAGCGGCATGGGACAACGGCCCAACGCCCAGGGTTACGACCTCAACCGCGATCACATGAAACTGGATTCCCCCGAGGCACGATCCCTCGTCAACCTGATGAACGTGTACGATCCCCACGTGCTCATCGATCTCCACACGACCAACGGAACGGTGCATGGCTACCACCTGACCTACTCGCCGCCGCTGAACCCCAACACCGCCGGTTCTATCATCGATCTGCTACGGGGACAGTGGCTCCCTGACGTGCGCAACACCATACGGGAGACCTACGGATGGGAATTCTACTACTACGGCAATATGCCCAGGTCCGGTTCGACCCGTGAACCGGGCTGGTACACCTTCGACCATCGACCCCGGTTCAACAACAACTACGTGGGACTCCGGAACAGGATCGCCATATTGAGTGAAGCCTATTCCTATGCGTCCTTTGAAGAACGCATCCTGGCCACCCTGGCGTTCGTAAAGGAGAACATCCACTACGCTCACCGGCACGCGGCTTCGATCCGCCGGACCCTCGAAACCGTCGACCTGGAATCGGTCGTGGGGAAGGAAATGGCCGTTCGTTCCGACTATGCGCGGTCCGCGGAACCGGTTGATATCCTGCTGGGTGAAGTCGCGGAAACGCGTAATCCGTACACCGGTGAAGTCATGTATCTCAGGGAGGAAACCCTGAATCCGACTTCGATGCACGAGTACGGACAATTCTCCGCCGTAGAGACGGAGCGTGCGCCGCGGACTTACTTCGTGCCTCCCTCCCTGACCACCGTGATCGAGCGGCTCAGCGCCCATGGCGTCTGGTTCGAGGAACTCTCCAGTACCCGCGAACTGGCACTGGAGCGATTCAGGATAGATTCGACGCAGGTGGCCGAGCGATCCTTTCAAGGTAGACACGAGCGGACACTTCTGGGTGCGTACGAGCCCGTGCTCCAAACGCTGGAAGCCGGCACGCTGGTCGTGCCGGTCGATCAGCAGCTGGGCAGACTGGTATTCTACCTGCTCGAACCCCGGTCCGACGACGGCCTGGTCGCGTGGGCACTGATGGATGATGTCCTCGAGGACGGGAAGCACTATCCCATCCTGCGGGAACCCGCGGAGCAGTAACCCGAGAATCAGCAACAGGCCTGAACCCTTCCTACGGAGCCCGCATGCCCGGACGCGTCATCCTGGATACCGATACGGGGGTCGACGACGCCCTGGCCATCCTGCTCGCCATGCGGTCCCCCGAACTGATCGTTGAAGCCATCACGGGGGTCTGCGGCAACACGCCCCTCGATCATTGCATGCGCAACATACATATCACGCTGGACGTGCTGGATGGCCAGGCGACGCCGGAAGTGGCCCAGGGAGAGTTGCGGCCGCTGGTCCGTGAACTGGCCTTCGCCGGGGATATCCACGGGAATGACGGACTGGGCGAAGCGACCCGGCTCGTGGATGCCGGCGGATCCCGCGTCTACCCTGACCCGGTGCAACGAGTGAGTTCCGTACACGCCGTCGATCTGATCCTCGAACGTGCCGGCAGGTACCCGGATGAACTGACTCTGGTCGCCGTAGGCCCGCTCACCAATGTCGCGCGGGCCATAATGAAGGACCCCGATCGAATGAGGACGCTCCGGGAGATCATCATCATGGGCGGCGCCTTCGAGACCCACGGCAACGTGTCCCCTGTGGCGGAATTCAACATCCACGCCGACCCCCATGCAGCCCAGATCGTCTGCGATTCGGGGATCCCCCTGATATTCGTTCCGCTCGACGTGACCCGGCAGGCCCTTCTTGACGCGGAAATGATCGACCGATATGCCGTCGCGGGAGGCGCCAGGGCCAACTTTGTACGTGACTGCACCGCCCGTTACGTCGCGTTTCACCGGCGCAACCGGGGAGTCAACGGGTGCTTTCTCCACGATCCCCTTGCCGTGGCCGTCGCGGTCCTGGAAGACCTCGTAACGCTGGTGCCGGCGCGGGTGGACGTGGAAACCGCCGGTGATCTGACCACGGGGATGACGGTGGCCGACCTCCGTTCACACAGGGGCGAACCGAATGCCAGGGTTTGCGTCGCGCTGGACGTCCAGGGATTCACCAGGATGTTTGAAGAAAGGGTGCTCGCATGATCCTCAAGGACCGCATAGCAATCGTCACCGGGGGCGGGCAAGGAATCGGAAGGGCGATATGCGGGATCTTCGCGGAAGAAGGCGCTTCTGTCGTGGTCACGGATATCGATGAATCCGGATCACAGGAAACCGCCCGTCAACTGAATCAAAAAGGTCTTGCGGCCAGGGCGGTGCGGACGGACGTCGCTGACGGGGGAGAAATCAAGGCCCTGGTCGATGGAGTCGTCGAGGAATCCGGCCGCGTCGACATTCTCGTAAACAACGCGGGGCTGGGTCTGTTCAGGTCGGTGGAACAGTGCACGGAAGAGGAATGGGACCGTGTGATGGACATTAACCTGAAAGGACCTTTCCTGTTGGCGAAAGCCCTTTTGCCCACGCTGAAAACACAGAAAAGCGGCGCGGTTATCAACCTGGCCTCGGTGGCAGGGAAGACCGGTGGCGTGGTGTCCGGCGCGCCTTACTCGGTTTCCAAGGCAGGACTCGAGTGCCTGACCAAGTCGCTGGCGCGGGAACTGGCGCCCCACGGGGTCCGGGTAAACGCCATTGCGCCTGGCATCATAGAAACCCCGCTGACCGCCCATCATGATCAATCGTTCGTTGATGCGATTCCCCTGGGAGGCAAGGGGAAACCCCGGGACGTAGCCGAGGCGGCACTGTTTCTGGCATCGGACCGGTCACGGCATATTACCGGTGAAATCCTGGATGTCAACGGCGGCCTGTTGATGGATTGACCCGTTCGCCGGTCGAACGCGAGGACAGGATAAAGCGAAACATGACCGCAGCCATTACCAACTTCACGGTTGATATTGTCGACCGGTGCGCAGAGGATCCGAACAAAATCGCCCTGAGATGGCAAAAATCCGGCGGTGGGACGTCGGACGTGACCTTCCTGGACCTTAAAATCCGTTCAGAGAAGGTTGCCCACGTGCTTTACCACCACGGGGTACGGCAGGGTCACCGGGTATCCATTCTGTTGCCGCCGTGCATCGCCTGGTGGGAGTCCGTTCTGGGATGCATGCGTACCGGCGCAGTAGCCGTACTGGGCCAGGACGCTTCGACGGCGCAGATCTTGAAGGACCAGATCATCCAGTCCAGGTCGACGCTGGTGATCGCGACGGATACACTGACGGACATGGTCGACCGGTTCAAAGAAGACTGTACCCGGATCTCCCACTGGTTTGCCGTGGGATGGGAGCGCAAGGGCTGGGTGGACTACGACCGCCGCGTCTCGCTCGCGCCAGCCGGCTTCAAGGCAGCGGAGACCCGGGGAACAGACCCCTGTGCCGTCGTCTACGATCCGGAAACTTCGACCGCCGAAGCAACGTACTTTCACGGCGATGCGAGATTCGATCTCGACCAGCTCGACGCATGGCGCGACGGACTGGCAATCGCGGTTCACGACGCGTAGGGGCACTCATGATTGCCGCGCTGACCGACTACCTGGTGGTGGATCTCACCACGCAACTGCCAGGCCCATACTGTTCCATGCTCCTTGCCGATCTGGGCGCCAGGGTGATCAAGGTAGAGCCACCCGGAGGTGATCCGTTGCGCGGCTTTCCCCCGGCCTTCGCCAGCGTCAATCGAGGCAAGCAGGATATCGTGATCGATCTGAAAAAGGAAGAGGGACGGGAGGCTGTCAGCCGTCTGCTCGAAAGAGCGGACGTCGTACTGGAAGGATTCCGGCCCGGCGTTGCCGAACGACTGGGTGTGGATTACGCATCGGCAAAGCGCTCGAACCCGGCCCTCGTCTACTGCTCGATTTCGGGATTCGGACAGGAAGGGCCCTACCGGAACCGTGCCGGCCATGACGTCAACTATCTCGCGATCGGCGGCCTGTTGGGACGCAGCGATCCACCCGTCGTACCGCCCGTATTGATATCGGACCTGTCGTCCGGTCTGTATGCCGCGCTGGCCGTCTCCGCCGCGCTGATGCATCGAACGGCTACAGGAGAGGGGCGCTTCATCGATCTGTCCATGACCGACTGCATTCTGTCCTGGTTGGCCCTCGATATCGCCAGCGCGGCCCACGATCCCGGTGCAGCCCGTCAAACGCTCCTGGAAAACATCCCGCACTATGGTGTTTTCGAGACTTCGGACGGACGACACATCAGCCTTGGAATCGTCCATGAGGACCATTTCTGGACCCGCCTCTGCGATGTCCTGGGATTGCATGACTGGCGGGATTGGCCGTCGGAAATGCGCATAGACCGGCAGACCGAAATCAGGGGAAAACTCCGTGCAGTTTTCGCCACCGATTCTTGCCGCGAATGGGATCGCCGTCTACAGGAAGCCGACGTGCCCTGCGGCGTCATATACAACCTTGACGAACTATCGGATGATCCTTATATACAGTATCGAAATCCGTTTTACAGTCTCGTCGCATCCGACCGCTCGGAGAGCCGGCAGGTAAAGGCGCCGTTTCGAACGGCCCCGCCCCTTGACGGACCGCCTCTCCCGCCGCCCGTCAAGGGTGAACACACGCGCGCGGTGCTATCGGAGTCAGGGTATGCGGATGACGAGATTGACCAGCTGATTCAACAGGGTGTTGTACACGAATCACGATACGGGGAATAGTAGCCGAATCCCAAAGGAGAAATCATGAGTATCCGCGTGCGAAACTGGCGAGACCAGGCACCTTACGTGGGGCATATCAGTGCGCTGGTGTGGACGCTGTACCAGTCCCATGACAAGGATGAAACATCTCCATCGGCAGTCAACCGACTGCATGGCATCAACAGCTTCGTCAAGCATGGGCTCCAGGGCCATCAGCATTCGGACCACCACCAGCATGACAGCATAGAGCAGTTGTATTTCGTACTGCGCGGGCGCGGCCAGCTCACCATCGGTGACGACAAGGTGGACGTCCGGGACGGTACGGCCGTCTACATGCCGGTCAACGTGCCCCACCAGGCCTTCAACGATGGGGAAGGCTGGATGGAGCATCTCATCGTCAGCTGCCCGCTGGACGAAATCCGGGAAGGTACACCATCTGTCCGTGACTGGCGTGATGTTCATCCGGTGGTGCTGGAAAACGGGACCGTATCCTGGCCTCTGCTGCGGCGTGAAGACGAAGCCCCCGCCAGCGATGGCGGCGTACTTCAGCGCATCCACAGCGTGACCCGCTACGCTGTCCAGGGTCGGCAGGGATCCGCCTCGGAACAGCTGGATGGGATCGAACTCGTCCACTATGTGCTAAGCGGATATGGGACCATCGAGGATCCCGACGGAAACCGGCAACTGGTTACGGAAGGTTCTGCGGCCCATGTACTTCCAGGCGTGGAGCATCGATTCATCAACCAGGGCGAAGGCTGGTTGGAATACGTCACCTTCGCGGTCGAAGTAGGCGAAGTCGAGATGCCCGATGAATCCGATGCTGATACGGACACCGAGGTCGTGGACGAGCAGACCGGTACGGAAGAAGGGGCGGCCGCGAGTGTGCTGGCGGAAGTCGACTGGGATGATGCCGACGCGGTGGAAGCAGAAGAAGAGATCGAAGAAGCGGTCGCTGCCGATGTGAACGACGAAGACGAGGAAGCGGCGGAGATCGCGGAAGATTCCGAAGGTGAAGAAGACGAGTTGGGCGAAATTGAAGAAGAGGTTGAAGACGGCGATGAGGGGGAAGAGGAGGATGAGGTAGAGGAGGATGGGGATGGGGATGGGGATGGGGACGACGAAGACGACGATGGGGATGGGGACGACGAAGACGACGATGGGGATGGGGACGACGAAGACGACGATGGGGAAGGGGACCACGAAGACGACGTAGACGACGAAGAAGACGGAGAAGAAGAGGAAGAAGATGAGGAAGCGGACGGTGAGGAAGAAGACGGCGAAACCGATGTAGACGAAGATGTAGACGAAGACGGCGACGAAGAAGAGGACGAGGAGGAGGAAGTAGAGCAGGAAGCGGAAGTCGAAGCGGAAGTCGAAGCGGAAGGCGACCAAGAAGAGTTCGATCTGGAGGACGATGACGCGGATTTCGATATCGAAGACGAAGATGAAACCACCGTGGAGGACGAAACAGGGGAGGAAGACGATGATTCCCCTGATCCGGACAGACGGTAAACGAAAGCGTACGTGAACAACCTACCCGCCCGATCGTTCGGGCGAACCGGCATGCGTCCGGCGGCACTGGCCATGGGAGCCGCCTTTCTGCACGAAAGCCCTGAAGCGGTCGATGCGATCCAGACCGCGCTGTCGTTGGGTATCAACTATTTCGATACCTACCCCGGCCACCACGAAGAAAAATGGGGAAATGCGTTTTCCGGCGTACCCCGTTCCTCCTACTACCTTCAGGCCAAGATCGGCACCCATCCCGATCGCAGGAAAGATTTCTCAGGTGAGGGCGCCAGGTGGAGCCTGGACCGTAGCCTGAAATCCCTTAAGACGGACTACCTCGACTCCGTACTGGTGCACGATCCATCCGATATGGACGAAATATTGCGTGAAGGCGCGGTATTCGACGTCCTGCATGAAATGAAATCGCAAGGGGTGGTTAGAAACATCGGCCTCGGCGCCCGTACACACGACTGGCACGTCCGACTGATAGATGAAGGCATTTGCGACCTGTCCCTTACGTTTCTGGACTACACGCTGATCAACCAGTCGGCCGCCGCTACCATATTTCCTGCAGCCAAAAGGCGGAAAGCCGGCATTGTCCTGGCCAGCGTGCAGGGCATGGGACTCCTGACCGGATCGAAACCCGATGCTGAACGGGAAAGGGGCATGCATCCCGGATTCGAGCCGCGCGCACACCGGATCTGGACCTGGTGCCGGGAAAACGGAGTCAACATCCGTCACCTGGCAATACAGTTCTGCCTCGCGGCGCCGGTGGACAGCATAGTCATGTTCGGTCCTTCGAATATCCAGCAGGTGCGTGACGCATACGAGGCCGCCACCGATACCATTCCGGCCGAGCTGTGGGAGCATTTCGACCAGGCTTTCGGCATCCGGCCAGGCATGGGTGCCGGGCAGCCGTAACACGTCAATTATCACAACGCCAGATCTCTTTGGAACTGATCCAATATGCCTTCTTTGAACTTCTCGCCCCGCGTACCGGTCATCGACGCAAATGTATGCGTGGGCAATCACCATACCGGCCCATCGCCCTGTCAGCGTCCCGCCCAACTGCTTGCCGAAATGGATACGCACGGGGTCCAGCGCGCAGTGATCTACCACGCGCAGGGCGAAGAAATCAGTCCCACGGACGGAAACATGTATCTCGAAGACTGGCTCGACGCGGAAGGCAGGCTGATTCCGCAGTGGTCGGTCGCGCCCGTAGACATCTCCAAGAAGCAGCTCGAGGACCTGCACGGCCAGGGCAGGGTAAAGTCCGTGCGCCTGCACAATTGCCAGTCCGCCGGACTCCCTTTTCTCCCATGGGGTTACGACAGTTTGCTGTCCTATCTCACGGAAACCGGGATTCCGCTTTGGATCCCGCTGATGGACGTAGAGGTGGTCGACCTGGTCACGACGCTCAAAGCGTATCCGGATCTACACGCTGTACTGGTCGGCGCGCACTATACCCATGCTTTGGTCACTCGCGGCCTGCTGGAGGCGAGTCCCAATACCATACTGGAACTCAGCCGCTACGAACCCATCGGGGAGGTGGAAGCGCTGGTGGACCGGTTCGGTGCGGAGCGATTGATTTACGGCTCCTGGTATCCCCGGTACGCCATGGGCCCTATCCTGTTCTACCTGCACCACACGCGCGTGGATGACCGTGAACTCGCTCAGATCTGCGCCGGAAACGTCGAGCGGTTGCTCGATCCGTCTCGGAGGGATCATGATTGACGGTACAAGAGTGATCGACTTCCACGGCCACGTAGGCCGGTGGGAACGCTACGGCATGGTCGACGACCCGAAACTCCTGCTGGCGGCCATGGACGCCGTCGGCATCGACATCGCGTGCCTGTTCCATATATTTCATCCAGACGGCACGACGAGCAACGATCTGACCGCGCGATTCGTCGCCCGGCATCCGGACCGATTCGTGGGTTTCGCCTATGTGTCTCCGACCATGCCCGACCGCATGGTGTCCGAACTGGAACGGGCGGTCGACCGGCTGGGATTTCCGGCCATAAAACTCTACCCGCCCTATACGCCCTGGCCCTTTAACGAAGATCCCTGGCATCCGATCTATGAATTCGCCCAGGACCGGGGCCTGGCCATCATCTTTCACACGGATCACTTTAAGAACAACCGGCCCCGTTACTTCGAAGACCTTGCACCGGCCTATCCTCGTGTGAATTTTGTTTCCGGCCATTCCGGCAACGTACCCGAGGCACGTGCCGAAGCCATCGCCGCGGCACAGAAGTATCCAAACGTCTACCTGGAGACCTGCTCGACGTACCGGACGCCCGGTGTGATCGAAGAACTGGTTGAAAAAGGCGGGGCCGACCGCGTGCTGTACGGATCGGATATGCCCCTGATGGATCCGAGGCCGCAGATCGGCAAGATCATCACGGCCCGGATCTCAAACGGCGCGAAGCGCATGGCGCTGGGAGAAAACGCGGATCGGTTACTTGGACTGTAGATGAGATGATGAACTTATGTTAAGCCGGCTGACTATCCCCTTCACTGGAGGTCTTCGTGATTCTCGGTCAAACTGAACTGCACAACGTACACGAACTGCTGGATGACCCCGATGGCGCGGGTAGCATTTGCTGCCGCATACCTAATGACCTGCGGGTGACGCTGAACGAAGCAGCCAAGAATAACGCGCTGGTGTCAACCGGGAGCGAAATACGGTTCAACCTGGAAGGTCCACGGGCGGTCATCACCCTCCAGAGTCCCGAAGGACCGACGCTCGTGGAAGTTTACCAGGGCGATTTCTTCAGTGAGTTGCATGTAGTCGATGCAACCCCGACGCAGATTGTCGTGGAACGCCCTGCGGCCGAGGCGGTCATGCATCAGGTCACCCCTTCCAGCGCGCGGTTCGACACCGGCCTCAGCCGGGTGGTTTTGCCGTGGCGTCCTTCGGTCCGGCTGATCTCCATCGAAGGTGATACATCGCTGCCAAGACCGGGTCAGACACCGGCTACGCGTTACCTGGCCTATGGCTCGTCGATCACCCACGGCAGCACGGCCGTCCGGCCCACGGGCACGTACCCCGCGCGGGCAGCCGATCTCCTGGGCACCGATCTATTCAACCTGGGATTCGGCGGCGGAGCCCACCTGGAAGCGGGTATGGCCGACTTCATCGCCGGAAGGGACGACTGGGATATCGCGACGCTCGAGATGGGCATCAATGTCGTGCAGTCTTTCGAAGTGGACGAGTTTCACCGGCGCGTCGAGTACTTCGTGACGACCATTGCCGACGCCCATCCCGACAACTGGATCTTCTGCATTGACATATTCCCTTGCCTGTATGATTTTATGGGCGTCGAAAAATGCGAGATCTTCCGGTCCATCGTGGCGGAACGGGTGCAGCTGCTGGACCGGCCTAAGCTCGTGCACGTACCGGGTGACGCCATGCTCAGATCCAACAGCGGACTGACAGTGGACCTGGTGCATCCGGCGCCCGCCGGTTTTGAGGAAATGGCGCGGAACCTGGCGGACATCATTCGCAGCCGGATCAGTTAGGCGCAAAGAACGTGTTTAACAGCAATCGATACACCTGCCAGTCACGAAAAAGGGGCAATTCACAAAGGGGAAATTCATGGAAACCATTCGCGTAGGTGTGGTCGGTGCCGGTGGCAACACGGTAAGCATGCATATACCGAAGCTGCAGGCTATCGACGGGGTGGAGATCGTCAGCGTGTGCAACCGAAGCCACGCCTCTTCGGAACGTGTGGCGAAAAAATTCGGTATCCAAAGCATATACGAAACGTGGACCGATCTGATCGAGGCCGAAGACTCGGACGCCATCGTCGTTGGCACCTGGCCTTACCTGCACTGCGCCACGACCCTTGCCGCCCTGGCTTCCGGCAAGCACATCCTTTGCGAAGCGCGCATGGCCATGAACCTTGAAGAAGCCCAGCTCATGCACGACGCGGCCCAGAGCAATCCCGATCTCGTGGCCCAGATCGTGCCTTCGCCCATGACGCTCTGGGCGGACAAAACCATCCAGCGCCTGATCGCGGAAGGATACGTGGGCGATATACTCAGCGTAGAACTCCGCTCTTCGGGCAGCGAGTTCATCGACCGGGACAGTCCGATGCACTGGCGGCAGAACACCGACTACAGCGGCATGAACGTCATGTCCATGGGCATCTGGTACGAAGCCATGCGGCGTTGGGTCGGGGACCCGCTGAGTGTTTACGCACAGGGCAAGACCTTCACGAAAATGCGCAAAGACCCCGAGACGGGCGTAATGCGCGCTATGAGGGTGCCGGAGCACGTCGACGTCGTGATGGACATGATCTGCGGCGCGTCGGCCTATCTCAAGGTTTCGACCATCCAGGGTCTGGCCAACGAAAACGAAGCCACAATCTACGGTAGCGAGGGTACTATCCGCATGGGCGGCAGCCGGCTTTTCGGGGCCCGGCGTGGAGAAGACGCCCTGTCCGAAATCGAAATCCGGCCCGAGGACCACGGAGAATGGCGGGTGGAGGATGAATTCGTCAACGCCATCCGGGGGTTGGAGAAGGTATCCCACTCGCCCTTTGACATTGGGATCAAGTACATGGAATTCACCGAAGCCGTGACCCGCAGCATGGCCGACGGGAAAGCCATATCACTACCGCTGTAAAGGAGTGACGCGGTCCACGTAGGCCAGTACCGCGCTGATCATGTTTTCCGGGGACGATTCGTTTACGACGGTGAAATCCGCCATGGCGATTGGACCACCCTTCTCGATGTTCTCTATCTCCGCGTGGTCCCGCTTCCGTGCCTCGTCCGCCGAGAGAGGCCGCATCCGGTACTGTGGATCGCGCTGGGCGTCATGCACCCGGTTTTTCAGGCGGCTGTACCGGGTGATGGGAGACGATACGACCGCAACCACGTGTATGCGGTCTCCAAACGCTTCCTTCAATATCTTGTGTTCCGACCAGGAGTACAGGCCGTCTATCACGACGTGACCATTGTTCAGTCCCGCTTCGATGGCAGGCAACGAGAGCAGGGCGAAGGCACCCATCCCATGGTCGCGGCGTAACTGTTCCCGCATCTCCTTCTCGTTCTCAGGATTGATTTCCTTTCCTTCTTCCTTGAGCCGATCGATGGTCACCTGTCCGAAGCGGATATGGCGCCAGCCCCGGGTAACCAGGCATTCTGCGGCCGTCGACTTGCCCGAACCAGTCATTCCCACGATGGCGACGATGATGTGCATTTCAAGTCCGGACGGTTAAAAAAACAGATGCGGGATTGTGTATTGCGGCTTCTTTCAACCGGAATAGATCCGGCAGCCGGTTCAGCGACGGAAATCGGGCTGAATATACAGTTTCTGCGGTGCCCTGTCAAAGTGGATGTATACAGGGTATATTGTTCTTGACGATCATCCTGCTTCCATTTTGTTTTAAGTTTCTTCCCTTTGTAAAAAGCACGCAATCCTTTCAAGACGGCATCGGAGGAGCGGCATGGCTGATCAAGTATCAGAGCACGGCGGAAGTCGTTTTCAACTCGAAACCGAACTGGCCCGTGACCTCGGCCTGGTCGCGGCGACCTCGATCATCGTCGGCGGCATCATCGGGTCCGGAATTTTCGGTGCTCCCGCGGGCATCGCGGCCGTGCTGGGATCCCCGAACTATTCCTGCTGGTCTGGGTGATCGGGGGCCTGCTTTGCTTTTCGGGCGCGCTATGTTTCGCTGAACTGGGCGCCATGATGCCCCGCACGGGCGGCATCATCGTATACCTCCGTGAATCCTATCCACCCTTCGTGTCTTTTTTATACGGATGGACGGAAACCGCCGTGATCTGCCCTGGCGCGCTGGCCGCCGTGGCCATGATATTCTCGACTTATCTGGGGTATTTCGTTCCGGGCGTCTCGATGGAGAACGTACTGTTCGAGATGGGACCGGTAATGGTCTCGACACAGCACCTGGTCATATTCGCCGTACTGGGCCTGCTGGGCGCGGTAAACTACATGGGCGTTCGGTTCGGCGGCATAATTTCCAACCTGTCCACTTTCGCCAAGGTCGCCGCCCTGCTGAGCCTGGTGTTCGTGGCCCTGATCGTGGGGGGATCCGCGGAACACTTCACCCAGGCGTCGGCTACCGAAAGGGAGATGAACCTCTTCGGCGCCCTGGGATTTGCCATGGTGGGAATCCTCTTCTCGTACAACGGGTGGTACAACACGAACAACGTCGCCGGCGAGGTGAAGGATCCCAGAAGGGTATTGCCCCTGGCCATCATCATCGGCCTGAGCCTTTGCATGCTCGTCTACCTGGCGGTCAACTGGGCGTACCTCTACGTCATGGATATCGATGAAATAGCGGGATCCCAGCGGATCGCCGCCGAAGTGGCGGAAAGACTGATCGGACCGGTCGGCGGGTCGCTGACTGCGCTGGCGGTCATGGTGGCGACCTTCGGTACGCTCAACGCCAACATCATTTACATGCCGCGCATCGCTTACGGCATGGCCAGGGAACGCCTGTTCTTCAGCTGGTTCACCCGCGTGCATCCCAGGTTCCGTACACCTTCGCGCACGATCGCGACCCTGACGATCTGGGGCATGGTCTGGAGCCTTGTCGGCAACTTCATGGAGATCGTCCTGGCCGTGATGTACGTGCTCTTCGTGTTTTACGTGTTGAGCGTGGTTTCCGTGTTCATCCTTCGGCGCAAGTATCCCGACGCGCCCCGTCCATTTAAGGTCTGGGGCTATCCCGTCACGCCGCTCTTCTTTATTGTCGTATCCCTCGGTTACATCGTATCGACGGTCCTTTTCAGTTTCAGCGAGGCGCTGCCGGGTATCATCGTGCTTCTTCTCGGGGTGCCGGTTTACCTGCTATGGTTCCGCAGACAGGTGATTCATGAATAGTATTCAAATCACGGAGTACAGGAGTTTACATGCCTAGAATGAACGGCGGCGAGGCCCTTATCCGGTCCCTTCATGCTAACGGTGTGCGGGTCGTTTTCGGTCTGCCGGGCGCCGGTCAATATGACGCCATAGACGCAATCTACCAGCAGGAGGACATGCGGTACATCACCACACGCAACGAGCAGGCGATCAGCTACATGGCCGACGGGTATTCGCGCGTGAGCGGAAAACCGGGGGTGGGCATCGCGGTCGAAGGACCCGGGTTTTTCAACACCACTGCCGGGCTGGCGACGGCCTATGCCCAGTCTTCGCCCGTGCTGCTGATCACGGGAGACCATCACGGCGTTACCGTTTCCGGTAAACCCCGACACGACAGCCTGAACGAATACGGGGCGTATTCGAAATGGGCGGGGCGGGCCGAATCGCCCTCAAAAATACCCGACCTGGTCCGGGAAGCATTCCGTGCGTTGAACACCCCTCGAAAGCGCCCGGTCATCCTTGAAATCGCTCCCACTGTATTCGCGGCCGAAGAAGAGGGTCCACCTGCTGGATGCGGAATCCTGTTCGCCTGCAGCGGGCGACGCCGGCCAATTGGAGCAGGCGGCGAGACAGCTCGCTGAAGCGAAACAGCCCCTGATCTGGGTTGGAGCCGGGGCATCGGAAGGTGCGCCGCTGGTCAGGAAAATCGCGGAACATCTCGGCAGCCCGGTCGTCAGCAGCCGCAGCGGCAAGGGCGTCCTTTCGGCCCGGCATCCCCTGTCGCTGGGGATGTTCGAAGCACGGTTCAATCCGCTGAAGGACCGCGTGGACGGATGCGACGTGATTCTGGCCGTGGGTACTGCAACCGACATGAGCGCACGCCTTGCATCGCAGACCGTGATCCGGATCGACAACGACCCCACCGGGATCGGCCAGGTCAGCGCCCATACCCACGGCATACTCGGTGACGCCGCACTGTGCTTGGAAGTCCTGTACAGCAGCCTGTCGGACCTGTCCGGTCCCAAACCGTCCGTCAGCGAGGATATACAGGCGATCAATACCCACCGGTTCGGTCCCACGGAACAACTCCAGCCCCAGGGCGCCTTCATGGATGCCATGCGGACGGCGACCCCGGACGACGGGATACTCGTGGGCGGAATGAACCAGATGGGGTATTACAGCAGGAACTACTACCATTCCTACTCGCCCAGGGGATACCAGACTTCCTCGCACCACGGCACGCTCGGCAGCGTGTTTCCCGTCGGTATCGGTCTCAAGATCGGGCGGCCCGACCGCGCGGTCGTCGTGGTCTCCGGCGACGGTGGCATCCTCTACAACCTGCAGGAACTTGCCACGGCCGTGAAATACGGAATAAACGTCGTGGTCGTCGTCTTCAACGACAACGCGTACGGCAACGTCTGGCGTGCCCAGATGGAAGAATTCAACGGCCGCGTCATCGGTACCGAACTCCACAATCCTGATTTCGTCCGGCTGGCCGAAGCCTATGGCGCGAGGGGCGTTCTTGCGGAGGATGCCGCGGAACTGGAATCGGCGATAAGCGAAGCGGTATCGGCGGACGCCCCGACACTGATCGAGGTTCCGGTCGGACCCTGGGAGAGAAGGTACTAGAAAAACCGCAGCAAGGTACTAGAAGAACTGCCGAGACGCGGCCTGGTTGGCCGAATCAGGCAGGGGATTTCCAGTTCAATTCGAATCCCGCGTCCCTTAGAATGCTTACGCCCTCATTCCAGAACTGGTCGATGTTGCCAACGCCGTGGGAATCGTCTCCGGGCACCACGGCGATACCCATCTTCCGGGCCTGATCGAGCACGGGACGGGAGATGTAGGGTTCGGGCTGACCTTTTTTTAACGCGGCCAGGTTGAAGTCCATGATCGTCCCCAGGTCCCGTATCGCTTCCAGGTTACGCACGATCCGCTGCCAGACATCGGGCTTGACCAGGCGCTCCCGGTAATCGGGATCGAAGATCCGGACCAGGTCGAAGTGGCCGATCACCTCGGGCGAAAGTGTCGAAATCACCTCGTACTGACGGTCAAAATAGGCGCAGTAAAGCTCATCTACACCCCCGGCCGCCTCCGCCGCGGCGCCGTAAACCTCCGGGGTCGAATCGATCAGCCGGTCTTCCACGTGGTGCACGGAACCGACGATGTAATCGGGCCTGAACTCGCTTCTCACCGCGGGCACCCAATGCTCATACCCACTGTACGCTTCCGCTTCGAAGCCCACCAGGATTCTGATTTCCGAAGCGTATTTGTCCCTCAGCCTGCGGCAGGTCGCCATGTATTCGGCGAAACGGGCCTGTTGATCGGCCGTGTTCATCCCGGCGGCCGGCTCCTCCGGATAGCTTAGTTCATCCCGCTCAGGCGGCATGTGTTCGGTGATTCCCACCCAGGCGTAACCGCGGGCGATGTAAGCCAGGACGATGTCCTCCAATGTGTTTTCCGCGTGACTGCAGAACTGGCCGCTGTGTCCGCCATGGACGGAAACGCGTTCGGGGGATGTCGCCATCCTCAGCCTTTCTTCGATTGTATCGATTATCGTTGAGAACTACGCGATTCCCGCTGAAGCCCATGCTGCGTGCATCGCTTCGGAGGTCTCTCTCAGGGCATCCTGGGGTGGCAGGGCGTTCACGCGTTCGCTGAAGGGCTCCGCCGTGACTGGACCATCGTAGCCCATGGCTGCCAGCACGGTAAGGAATCGGACTATGTCGAGCACGCCGGTCTCGCCGGGGAGGCGCCGTACGTGGTCGATCTGCTCGTCGGCCGGAATCCCGTCCGGTGCGTCGTTGACGTGCACGTTGACGACGTCGTCGTTGCCCAGTCTCGCGAGGTCTTCCCAGGTACCGTGGGACGTATACCAGTGCCACAGGTCCAGCAACAGCCCCACGTTCGGGCCCAGGTCCCGACAAAGCGCCAGCATGCCATCCATGGTGTATAGGAATTCGTATTGCTTGTCCTGGCGCAGCGTCTTAGGACCGATGAATTCCAGGCCGAACCGGCAGCCGTACTCCCCGAGGATCTCGGCCACCGGCTTCAGCCGTTTGACGTGAAACGCGTAGTTTTCGTCGAAATCCCGTTTATCCGAGTACGGCAGTATCACGTTGGTCGTCCGCAGGGCGCCGATATCCCGCGCGAGGGCGGCGCAGGTCCGCAGCCAGACCAGTTCCTCCTCCCACTTTTTTACGGTGCCAAACCATTCGATCGACAGCCCCCAGTTCCCCGGACGCTGTCCGGATCTCGCGAACAGGTCTTTAACTTCCTCAAGAGAAGTCTGCTCAACCAATTCGGCGACGTCGGGCATGTAGAGATCGACGCCATCGAAACCGTACTGGGCGGCCATCTCCTGCGCCTCGGAGAGAGAAGCATTTATGCCGATCATGCGGGGATTCAGGTTTTTAAACATTTTTATGACCGCCCGTGATGGTATCAGTCCGTCTTGACGCGCTGGAATCGCTTCTTTCCGGCTCTCAGCAGCAGATTGCCTTCGTCGTCGAGATCCGCTGTATCGATTACCCGGTCGATGGCAGAGACCCTTTCGCCATTGACGGATGCGCCGCCCTGTTGGATCAATCTGCGCACTTCGCTCTTGCTTTTGCCCAATTCAGCTTCCAGGAACAGGTCGACGACGTTGATGCCGGCTTTGAGGCTTTCGCGTTTGATCTCAGTAGTGGGAATGTCGTCTCCCCCATCGGTTGCGCCTCCAAAGACGCTCCGGGCCCCCCGCTGCGCCTGGACCGCGGCTTCCTCTCCGTGGGTGATTTTCGTTGCCTCGTAGGCCAGGACCGACTTGGCGTGGCGGATCTTCTCTCCCTCCAGCGCGCCGAGTTCGCGGACCTGCTCCATGGGCAGGAAGGTAAGGCGGGCCAGGAGTCCTTCCACGTCGCGGTCATCCACGTTGACCCAGTACTGGTAGTATTCGTATGGCGATGTCATTTCCGGATCGAGCCAGAGGGCGCCATCCACTGTCTTTCCCATTTTCTGGCCGCTAGACAGGGTCAGCAGCGGCGTCGTGACCGCCTGGGTCGCGACACGCTCCTTGCGCCGGATCAGGTCGACGCCTGCCACGATATTCCCCCACTGGTCGTCCCCGCCAAACTGCATCGTGCAGCCATAGTTCCGGAAGAGCATAAGGAAATCGTAGGCCTGGAGGATCTGGTAATTGAACTCCAGGAAGGTCAGGCCCGTCTCCATGCGTACCTTGTAGGCTTCCGCCGTCAGCATGCGGTTGACGCTGAAGTGCTCCCCGATATCCCTCAGGAACGTGATATAGTTCAGCGTGCGCAGCCAGTCCGCATTGTTCACCAGCAACGCTCGTTCACCGCCGAAGTCAAGGTAGCGGCCCAGCTGCGATTTGATCCGCGTGATATGCTGATCGATGGCGTCCGTGGTCAACTGGGGACGTAACGCGTCCCGGCCGCTCGGATCGCCGATCATCGCCGTGCCACCGCCAAGGAGGGCAATCGGCCTGTGGCCGCCTCGTTGCAGGTGAGCCAGCGTCATGACCTGGACCAGGTGGCCGGCGTGCAGGCTGCTCCCCGTCGGATCGAATCCAATGTAACAGGTGACGGTTTCATCGGTAAAAGCATGCGCAACGGCATCTTCGTCCGTGACCTGCGAGACGAATCCGCGTTCTTTCAGTACCTCAAATACGCTGGACATGCTGGATTCTTCCGGATTACAGGGACACCGACTGTCCCGTTCTCGATGATTCGTAGATGGCGAGGATCAGCGCGAGGGACTTCTTGGCTTCCTCGCCCGTTATGCGGGGCGTGCCGCCGTGACGGACCAGTTGGATCATGTCCTCGATCACATTCTCGGGTCCGTCATAGGGGAAGGGATCGTCTTTCGCCTCGTCGGGAATCTGCCAGGTATCGACTCTATTCCCGGAAGTAATGACCAGACCATGGGTGCCGTGCAGTTCCACGGCGGCGGGGATGGTGACCGGGCACGTCGTCGTCCCGAGGATGGTTCCCACGGCCCCGCTCTTGAACTTGATCATGGCCATGCCGAGGTCTTCGGACTCTATATCGTGGTTGAACACGCCGATCTGGCCCTGGACACTTTCGACTGCGCCCATGTACCACACCAGCAGATCGATCTGGTGTACCGACTGGTTGATCAGCGACCCGCCGCCGTCCAGTTTCCACGTACCGTGCCAACCCTTGTAGTAGGCGTCGTTCCGAAACCACTTGAGCCGCACCTCCCCCAGGATCATCCTGCCGAGGCGGCCTTCGTCCACGGCTTGCTTGACCCGGACGTTGTCGGCCATGTACCGTGCTTCGAAATCGATGGACAGGATCACGCCGGCCTGGCGGCAGGCTTCGATCATACGGTCCGCCCGTTCCAGCGTCACGTCGATCGGCTTGGTAGTGATCACGTGCTTGCCGGCCTGCGCGGCCTCTATGGCGAAGTCGGCATGGGTGCCGCTTGGTGTCATGACGTTAATTACGTCAATATCGTCGCGATCTAACAGGCGCTGGTAGTCCTCGTACCATTCTACGCCATAGTCTGCTGCCGCCTTCCGTCCCCGGTCCTCGTCTAGATCGGCGACGGCGACGAGCCTGGCGCCTTCCGTCTCGTGAATGCAACGCGCGCGTACGTTGCCCATACCAAGCCCTATCACGCCGAATCCGACGGTATCGGTGCTCAAATCAACGCCCCTCTTGTATTTTGGAGTTTTCCATGACGGTCCCGGTCAGTGAATTTCCGTGGGGACCGGCTTTCGATGCAACGCCGTTCATTCTTCGAACCGACCTGATCCTACGGTCAGGAACTCACCCGTCAGCAATTCACGCAGGATCTCCACCTTGTCCCCCGTGCGCCTGTGCAGGTCCGATAGGACTTCCTCTCCGGCCAACTCGTCGACGCAACCGACGTGCTCCACGTATTCTGCCACGAGATCCTCGTTCCATTCTCCATCGATACTCGCGGTTACGTAGACCGAAAAGGTTTTGATCGGCATCGGATATTCGTCCGAAATCATCACCTGCACATCCCGAATCGCTTCATTCACTCGAATCGACTGGACACTCTTCTCCTTCAATTCACGAATCATATCGTTGAGATCGGTGAATGTAAGCTTCATGGAAACGCTCCTTCCGGCCACGGGCCGTATACCTGCATATCGGTATGACAGCGCAAGAATGAAGGACGCAACGCAGGCGGCCCTGCTCAACAGATTGCGGCCCCGATACCAGGGTAGTCTTTTCGTGGCGTTTGTCTGCAATAAGGCTACGGGGAAGGTACTGTCGTGTCAAGCATTTTTAGCGTGTTTTCGAGCGGTTTACTCCGATGAAATCGCTGCTTCAGAATGGTCTGTCCACGCCAAACCCCGACCGATGTCCTCGCAAGAGTCCATCCTTGACAGAACCACCTCGGTTTTTTTATTTTGGTACGAGAGAATAGACGCGATAACGCGAAATCAAGCGCCCGCCTGCTGGTAGTTTTCGACAATGTGAGGGGCACTGCAGACGAAAGGAGACCTCCATGCTGGAAGAGATGCTGGCCCAGGAATATCCAAAGACACGAACGCTTAAGAATAACTCAAAGGTCACGATCCGCCCGCTCGAATCGGACGACGTGGAAGCGCTGTACAATTTCTTCCAATCGATTTCCCGCAAAGACCGGATCTTCCTGAAAGACGACATCCGGGACAAGCAAATCATCGAGGGGTGGTGCAGCAGCATCGACTGGGACGTTGTCATTCCCGTCGTGGGGATCGTCGACGACGAAATCGTCGCCGAAGTGTCACTGCACCGTGAACGCCGCGGCTGGAAGAGCCATATCGGGAAACTGCGCCTGGTCGTTCACCCCGAATACCGCCGCCAGGGCCTCGCGATCGAGATGATCAACGAATTGATCGCCGTCTCCCTCCACACGGGTTCCATCGAACAACTCAACGCCGAATGCATGGTGGATGTCCAGCGCGGCGCGATACTGCTGCTGCAACTGGTCGGTTTCGTGCAGCGTGCCATCCTGCCCGACCAGGTCCGCGATATTGAAGGGAAACTGCATGACCTGGCCCTGCTGTCTTACACCTTGAGGGACCAGGAAGACTTCCCGGCGCTGGATTAGCGCCGAAGCCGGCACTGACCGAATCCTCCGTTTTCGCGTGCCCCGTGCGAATGGGATGCTTCACCCCTTCACCGCCCCGATGGTGATGCTCCGCACGAAGTACGGCTGAAATACCAGGAATACGATGATCATGGGCAGGGCGGATACCGCGGCTCCGGCCATGAGCAGGCCGTAGTCGGTGTAGTACTGGTTCTGCAGCGAATTGAGTCCGATCTGAAGGGTCATCATCGAACTGCGGTTGATCACGATCAGCGGCCAAAGAAACTCGTTCCACACCCCCATGAAGGTGAAGATGCCCAGGACCCCCATCCCGGGCTTCGCCAGCGGCAGGATGACCCGCTGAAACACCCCCCCACTCTCCACATCCGTCCATGCGCGCCGCCTCGATGAGTTCCGTGGGCAGCGTCTGCAGGAACTGTTTCATCAGGAAAATTGAAAACGGCATGATCAGCGCGGGGACGATGAGCGCCTTGTAGGTGTTGATCCAGTCCAGCTTGACGATCAGCGCATAGAGCGGAATGATGGTCAGTTGGCTCGGGATGAACATGAGGCTGATCACGATCCAGAAAATAGTGCGTCTTCCGGGAAAGATCTTCTTGGCCAGCGTGTATCCTGCGAGCGTGCCGAGCAGCACATTGGAAAGGGTAACCGTACCCGTCACGATCAGAGAATTGGACATCCAGGTGAGGATTTCGGAACCGTTGAACAGGCGGGCGAAGTTGATCCACGATACCGGCGACGGAACCAGGCTCGGCGGGAAGGCAAGGACCACCGATGAAGTCTGGAATGCGGTGGTGACGATCCAGTAGAGCGGCATCAGCGTCAGTGCGGCCAGGAGTATGAGCAGGGTATGGGAAATGTAGCGGAACATGGTCGTCCGATTCAGGATCAGGATTCGTATCAGTATTCTACGTCGCTGGCCAGCCACTTGTACTGGAGCACGGCGATGCAGGCCAGGCTGAGAGACAGCAGCGTCGCCTCCGCGGCGGCCTTGCCGAAATCAAAGTACTCGAAGGCGTCCGTATAGATCAGGTAGACCAGCGTGGTCGTCGCGTAATCCGGTCCGCCTCCCGTCATCATGAGCACCTGTGTGAACACCTGGAAGGATGCGATGGTGCTGGTGACGAGCAGGTACAGCAAGGTTGGACGCAACAGGGGCAGGGTGATCTTCCAGTACTGGCGCCAGGGTCCGGCTCCGTCCAGCCGAGCCGCTTCATAGTAGCTGGATGGGATGCCTCCCATGGCCGCCGTCAGGAGCACGATGGCGGCGCCGTGCCCACCCATGATGGCCATGAACATCAGGGAGGGCATGGCCATCTGGGGATCGCTGGTCCACAGGAAGGGACCTGCGCCTACGAAGGAAAGCGCGTAGTTGAGCAGGCCCCTTGCCGGGTTGAACAGCCAGAGCCACACGAGGGAAAGAATCGCACCGGAGGTTACCACCGGAATGTAGAACGCCGATTTGAAGATGGCCTGGGCCCAGGCGTACTTCAGTCCGAAGATGACGTAAGCCAGATACAGCGAGATCAGCAGGCTGGCTGGCACCACGACGCAGGTGTACAGGATGGTGATCCCCAGCGCCTTCCAGAACAGGTCGTCGGAAAGGGCGAAGGCGTAGTTGTCCAGGCCGGTCCACACCGGTTGTCCACCCGGGAAATAGTCGGCGAAACCGAGAAGGATCGTCGCGGCCATCGGAAGCATGTTGAATACCGCGAAAAGCAGGAGGGGCAGCAGGAGGAACAGGTACGCCCAGCGTTCCTTCAGCATGGTTCTGTACAGGCTCAAAATGTCGGTCCCCGGTCCGGGGGCCCCGCCCCGGCGCGCAGTCGCCGGTCGATGTCCCGGCGTATGAACCGGTTGCCCCGCCTGACCAGGTCGTCAAGCGCCTTCCTGGGCGTGACCTGCCTGGACATGGCGGCCTGGAATGCACTGAGCGTCATGTTCACCAGCGGGATGCCGTATCCCTGGATGCCATCCTTCGTACCGTAGCGGGCGACACGCAATACGTATTGCTGGAACGGGTCGTCGGACCAGGCGTCGATCGCCGAATAACGCGTGGGCAGGGTGGACAGGGCGTAGGCGGCCTCCCGTTCATGCTGCGTGTTGGTCAGAAACTTCGCCAGGGCGATGGTGAGTTCCCTTTTCTCAGCGTCCTCCTGCTTGAATACACAGGGGGAGTCCGCCACGACAAAAGCGCCGGGATCGATGCCGGGAAGGGAAGGGTACATCATCGGATAGAGCTCGATGACCCCCTCCTCGATGACGCCGGTCTCCAGTGCGCGCTCGTGGGAGAGCCTCGTGCCATGGTTGGCCTGGCGCATCGCGAGCCGTCCCGAATTCCACATATCCGTCACGTCGTTGTTTCGAAGCCCGACCGAACCCCGCGGCACCACGCGGTGCACGTGTTCCAGATCCACCATGTACTGGAGTGCCCTGACGCCCATATCGCTGTTGATTACCAGGCTGTCCCCGCTGTCGTTGAACTGGCGGGCGCCGTGCCCCCAGAAGAAGGGCATCTGGTCCTGCTGCGGAGAGTTCCGCTGGAACGGCATGGCGAAACCGTAAACGTCGACATCGCCGTCGCCATCGCGGTCGAAGGTCGTTGCCCGTGCGGCCTCGAGGAACTGTTCGTAGGTCCAGAGCCTGTCTCCCTCGGTTGGCAGCAGGTGCATCGCGTTCCGTTCCCGGAAGATCTCGAGATTCGCCACCATGTACCGATTGCCGCCGATAAACGGAAGGAAATAGTGTTTCCCTTCGTATTCAGCGAAATCGTAGAAGGGGCCAAAGTCCTGGATGTCGGTGTCGGCCAGGTGCTCGTCAAAGGCTTCCAGCAACCCAAACCGGGCGTACTTCAGCGCGATGCCCGAAGTGCTGATCAGGACGTCGGGCGGTCGTCCCGAAGCGACCGCGATGTCTATCTTCTGAAATCCGCTGGTCCAATCCAGCGTTTCTATGTCGATCCGGATCCTCTTTCCGGGATACTGTGCCTTGAAATCGGCGGCGACCTTGTTGTACCAGTCCTTGACCGTGTACTGCGCCCGCCTTGGATCGTCGAGGGGCACCCCGTCCAGTTCGTGCCCGGTTACACCGATCCAGTAATCCTGTGTCCAGAGCGTGATCCCGATCTCGTCTTCGTCCAGCGGCGCTTCCACGCCGCAGGCGCACAGGACGGCCAGGACCAACCCGGCCAAGAAGCGTTTTTCCCTGGTATAATCCATTTTAGAAGAGACTCAACTGGCGTTCGAAGTCAGGGACGACGGTATCCAGGCCGAGCAGCCGTTTCATCCGGTTGCAGTCGTTGGGCGAATGGCCGGTATAGTAGTTGTTGAAAAACCCGTACAGCGCGCCGACCCGGGGCAGGATGTCCCGTTTTATCCGTTCCGCCCACTTGATGAGATCCTGCGTGCGATCGACGACGGATTCCCTGAAGTGACCGATGCGCGGATCCTCCGTGTCGCCCATCCAGCGGATGTAGGTGAAATCCGTGGTGATCTCGGGCACGATCGGCATGATCATGGGATGGTCCTGCATGGTCCAGGCCGCGCCGTGTGTCCGAAGGAGATCGAATACCTCCGGCTTGATCCAGGAACGATGCCGAAATTCGAACGCAAAACGGAAGTCCTTGGCAGGCAATAGTTTAAGGAATGACTCCACGCGGGTAAAGGTCCCGGTGTTACATTGAAAACCGGGAGGGAGCTGAACGAGCAGGCAGGCGAGCCGGTCACCCAGCAGCGCCATGCTGGCCAGGAACGAGGTAAGCAGTTCCTCCGCTTCCACCAACCCTCTTTCGTGGGTAATCATGCCCGGGAGTTTGGCCGTAAACCGGAATGTACCGGGGGTGCGGTCACGCCAACTGGTCACCACTTCGGGTTTTGGTATGAAATGGAAGGTGCTGTCTATTTCGAGGGTATCGAAAACCTGGGTATAGTACCGCAGGAGGTCTTTCCGGTCGGCGTCGCGGGCATAAAATGAACCCGACCAGTCCTTATATGTCCATCCCATCGTTCCGATGTGCGGAATACCCGGCTCCACGGTCATATCCGCTCCGTGCGGTCCCGCCTGGCCTCGCCTGGCTCGCCTGGCCTCGCCTGGCCTCGCCTGGCCTCGCCCGTGCTAACGCGGCGGGCGGACCCGCATTCGGGTCAGTCCCCGACCCGGTCTATATCGAACGACTCGAGGTTGCGCGTGATGTCACGGATGAACCTGGCGGCATTCAGGCCGTCGATGAAACGATGGTCGAACGACAGGCTCATGAACATCATGGACCGGATGGCCAGGGAGTCATCCGCCTGTACGACGACCTGCTTCTTGACACTTCCGGTAGCTATGATGGCCGCCTCCGGCTGGTTGATGATCGGCGTGCCGAAAAGCGTGTCCCACATGCCCGGATTCGTAAGGGTAAACGTACTGCCCTGCAGATCATCCGGCGACAGTTTACGGTCATGGGCCCGCCTGGCCAGGTCATGGGCCGCCTGGGCAATCTCCGCGAAGTCCATTTCGTCCGCGTGGCGGATGACCGGCACCACGACCCCCTTTTCGAGTCCGACCGCCAGCCCCATGTTCACGTGCTTCCACTGCAGGATCCGGTCTCCGTCCATGGTGGCGTTCAGCGTGGGGTTCGCACGTAACGCGTCGACGATGGCGGCGATGAAGAACGGAGTCAGCGTCAGCTTGATACCGGTCTTTTGCTGAAATCGATCCCTGGCCTCGCCCCGGAACCGGACGACGTGCGTCATGTCGACTTCCGACACGGAGGTCACGTGGGGGGACACCTGCTTGCTGTGGACCATGTGTCTGGCAATGGTCTTGCGGAGGGTGTCCATGGTCACGACGCGTGCTTCTTCGGTGCCCGCCGGGCGGGAAACCGATACGATGTCGGAGTCATCTTCCTGCTCCGCGGCCGGTTCGGGAATCCGGGATGCGCGCCTTTCCAGGTAAGAAAGCAGATCGTCCCGGGTTACCCGGCCGCCCTTGCCGGTTCCTTCCATGGATTCCAGCGTAGCCATGTCGATACGTTCTTCCCGGGCGATGCGCAGCACGAGGGGGGAGTAGAACCGCTCAGATCGCGCTCGTCTCACCGGACCGTCATCGCTGGTTTCCGCGGCGGCCGGCGACTGTTCATCGGCTTCTATCGTCTCCGCTTGCACCCCGGTGACGTCGGTCTTCTCATCTGCATCGGACAAGGTCGACTTGGCGTCCTCATCTTCTCCCGTATCAATGACGCCGATGACTTCTCCGATGGCCACCGTAGTGCCCTCGGCCACCCGTATCTCGCTCAGCACGCCACCCGCGATGGCCGGTATGTCCGTGTCGATCTTGTCGGTCGTGATTTCCACCACGGACTCGTCCCGCTCGATCGGATCACCGATTTTCTTCAACCAGCGGATAACCGTTCCTTCTTCAACACTTTCGCCGAGCCTGGGCATTGTGATGTTCACGTTCGGTATCCTTCTTGTTCTATCCGATCAATAGGCTACGAGATCCCGAAGGGCGCCGGTCACCTTTTCCGTATTGGGCAGAAAATAGGATTCCAGCGGCGGGCTGAAGGGCACGGGCGTATCGATGGCTGCCAGCCGGCGGACGGGCGCGTCGAGATGCTCGAATGCTTCGTCGGCCACCACCGCGGCGATTTCGCCGCCGAAACCGCCGGTCAGCGTATCTTCGTGAACGATCATGAGGCGGTTCGTTTTCCGAACGGATGCGAGGATGGCCTGCTTGTCATAGGGCAACAGAGACCTCAGGTCGAGTACTTCCGTCTCGATACCCTCTCCGGCCAGCGTTTCGGCGGCATCCAGGCTGTGAAAGACCATCTTGCCATAGGTGACGATCGTCGCGTCGCTGCCTTCCCTCCGAATCGCCGCTTCGCCGATTGGCACGGTGTAATCCTCTTCCGGGAGTTCTTCCCTGATCCGGGGAAAACGGTACAGGCCCTTGTGTTCAAAAAAAAGCACCGGGTTGTTGTCCCGGACGGAGGATTTTAAAAGCCCTTTCGCGTCGTAGGTCGTAGCCGGCGCCACGACCTTGAGGCCGGGTACCCTGCAGAACCAGGCCTCCGGATTCTGGGAGTGAAAGGGGCCGGCGTTTCCAATGGCTCCAGAGGGACACCTCACCACGATCGGCACGGCGGCCCCCCAGCGGTAGTGGGTCTTGGCCACGTTGTTTACCAGTTGATTGAACCCGCAGGCTATGAAATCGGCGAATTGCATTTCGGCGACCGGACGCATGCCCATCAGCGCCGCGCCCATGGCCGCACCGATGATAACCGATTCCGCCACCGGGGCGTCGATCACGCGGTCCTCGCCGAAATCGTCCAGGAATCCCTTCGTGATTTTGAAGGCCCCACCGTAGACCCCGATGTCCTCGCCGAGACAAAAGACGCTTTCATCCCGTTCCATCTCTTCTCGAAGTCCGGCCGAAATGGCTTCCAGATAGGTTACGGGCGGCATGGTTCGTTTCCTGTGCGAGACATTAATCCGCGTAGACGCGCTCGAGCGCTTCTTCGGGTTCCGGCAGGGGACTCTGTTCCGCGTAATCGACCGCGTCATCCACGATGCCCTTGATTTCTACCTTGATCCGGTCGATCTCCTCGCGTGTGAAGTACTTCCTTTCCAGCAGGAGGTTTTCACACTTCGTGACGGGATCGTTGTTCCACCCGTCCTCGAGGATTTCCTTGGGGACGTAAAACGCGTCGTCGTGCTGGGCGTGTCCCAGCAGGCGGGTGCAGCGTGCTTCGATCAGCGTCGGGCCGCCGCCTTCCCGTGCGAGACGCACGGCATCCTGCGTTGCCTTGTACACGGCGCGAACGTCCGTGCCGTCCACCAGTGTGCCCGGCATGCCGTATCCCGGCGCCCTGTCTACGATGTTCTCACAGGCATACTCGAATCGGGTGGGCGTCGAGTAGGCAAACTTGTTGTTCTCCACGATCAGCACCATGGGCAGTTTGTGCACGGCGGCGAAATTGAGCCCTTCGTGGAAATCGCCTATGCTCGAACCGCCTTCGCCGATGTAGGTCAGGGAAACCGCACCGTCGCCGCGGATCTTGCTGGCCAGCGCCACGCCCGCGGCCACGGGGATGTTCGCGCCGAGGTGGCTGATCATCCCGACGATATGATGGTCCCAGCTCCCGCAGTGCATGTTGCCATCTTTACCCGCGGTCGGGCTATTGGCCCTTCCCAGATACTGGCACATCATGTCGCGCGCGGTAAGGCCCCTCAGGAAATGAGCGCCGATCACCCGGTGCATGGGAATCAGGATGTCCGCGTCGTCCAGCACGTAAGCGCTCGCCGCGGCGATGGCCTCGTGGCCGGCGCCCGCATAGGCCGCTCCCACGAGCCGGCCCTGTTTGAAAAGCCGGTAAACACGCTCTTCGAATTCCCGCTGAAGGCGCATGGTATGATAGAGGATTCGGTAATCAGCCCGGCCGAGGCCGAGATCGTCGAGGGCGGACTCGTTAAGGTCGGGATCTGATAGGGCGGGGGCGGTCTCAACGTTCATGGCGCCTCCTGGGTGCGGTGTGGCATGCTGGCGTCATAATCTCTGTTGTAATTCGGACAGGGTCATCTCCTCGAAGGACATTTCGAAAACGTCGCCCAGGTGTCGGAGGAGGTGCGTCTGGACTTCTTCCATCAATAACGGCCTGTCCAGGATCCTTTCAATCGAAGTGACCTCGCGGTCGGCGATGCCGCATGGGACTATTCCTTGGTACAGGGTGAGGTCGGGATGCACGTTCAGGGAAAACCCGTGCATGGCGATCCACCAGCTGACCCGTATGCCCAGCGCAGCGACCTTCCTGTTTTCTACCCAAACCCCGGTAATGCCCTCCAGGCGGTGGGACTCGATGCCGTAAACGCCCAGCAACCTGATTATCACTTCTTCGAGGTCGCGCAGGTACCGGAATACATCCTGGTACCAGGCCGCGATATCGAAGATGGTGTAGCCCACCAACTGGCCGGGAGCGTGGCAGGTGATGTCCCCGCCCCGGTCCGTTTCGTAGACCTGTATCCCGCGGGCCGTGAGCGTTTCTTCCCCGTAGAGCAGGTGATCACTTGCTCTCAACCGTCGGCCGATCGTGTACGTGGGGGGGTGTTCGAGCATCAGGAGCACATTGTCGATCAGGCCGGAACGACGCGCCGTAAGCAGGCTCCGCTGAAGAGACAGCGCCACGCCGTATTCCATCGTGCCGGCACGAACAACCCAGCAAGGCAGCACCTGCCCTCCTCATACACGGCGACCTCTTAAATCCACAGGCCATATTCCCCGCAGAAACTATGGTTTCCGGGGTCTGATGTCAAGATTTTTCTCCCCCTGTTATAGGGCCGTAGAACTCCACCCGGCGGTCTTCCAGGCGGTCGAGTTCGTAGACATTGGCCACGTTCACGATGTGCTTTTCACGAGCGCCGGCGAGGTCTACATCGGCATAGATGATTTCCTCCCGGGACCGGTCTCCTTCCGCCAGCGTGCGTCCGGTGAAATCAACGATCTTGCTCTGGCCGATGAAATTGGTTCCCCTTTCGCGTCCGACCCGGTTCACGGCAATATAGTTGACGCGATTTTCGAAGGCGCGCGTATTGATTACGAATTCCGTGTTGCAGTCGGCGCCGACCGGCCAGTTGGTGGGCAGGGCGATCAGTTCCGCGTCATGGAGCATCATCACCCGTGCGCTCTCCGGGAACGCCGCGTCGTAACAGATATTGAGGCCGATCTGGCCGACCTCGGAATCGTACACGCGGAAAGGCCGATCGCCGGGGGACAGGAAACGGTCGATCCCGAGATAGGGAAGGTGGATCTTGCGGTAGTGTCCGATCAGTCCGTTGGGGGCGATGAGGACCGCCGTGTTGTAGATACTAGACCCGTCCGCCTCCAGCAGACCCACGATGACATGGATATCGAATTCACGGCACTGTCGTTCAAGACGTTCCGTGAAAGGCCCGGGAACGGGCTGGGCGTGCGCCCTGGCTTCGTCCAGATCGTAAAAACAGTAGCCGGTCAGCGCGCATTCGGGAAACACGGCCAGGTCCGCGCCCTCCCGGGAGGCCGTCTGCATGGCGTCGAATACCTTGAACAGATTCTGTTGGGTCTCGGCGAGTTTCAAATCCATCTGCACGCCGGCGACCCGAATGGTGTCTCGCATAAATCCCCCTGTCTTCGGAAACGGTGATCTACGGGATTATACGCCTTCAGAAGCCGGAAGTTGCCAGGTAGGGGCTGTGTGCCGCCTCGAGATGGGCGTCTGTGGCGGCCAGGCGGCGCATCGGCTGTGGTGTCCCGGAGGTCGCTTCCCTTCCCTAGCCTTTTCGATACGCCGGCATCGCGCTCAGTCCGGTCGAGGAGGGATGGAAAAGCCGGGTCAGGTGGGCTTCGATGACGCCCCGGTTGAGATCGGGACGATCCATGCAGGCGACGACCAGTTCGTGGTCTACACTTTCGGCCATTTCCGCTATGGCCTTCATGCGGTCGATGGAATTGATCAGGGCCTGCCTGATGGGGATGCGCTCCGGAAAGATGTCGATCCCCATATATCCACGGTATCCGTACATCTTCAGCACGTACATGCCGGCAAAGATCTGTTCGGGCGAAACGATGCCTACCTGCAGATCCTGGTCGTAATTTCCCAGGGGCTGACTGTTCCAGTGCGTGTGGGCCAGCCTGCCCTGCCGGAGTATACGGCTCAGGGCGTAGGGGAAATCCTCGAACCCCATCAGGACGTGGCCGAGTTCCGGATTCAGGCCCACAATGGTGTGGCCTTCATCCAGGAGGGTCCGGTTTTCGGGCGCCTGGAGCCGTTCATCCACATTCTGGGCCATCAGGATACCGTCCGTGGTGTTCCTGTAAATGTTGTTTCCACGGGGTTCGTATGGTTTGGGTTCGATGGCGGTCCTGATCCCGGGAACGGCGTCCAGCGCTTCGGCCAGGCCCGACTCGAAAAGGTCCCACATGGCGTAGAAGTCGGTCCCGAAATTCAGTTCATAGCCGTCGCCGCCGGGCCACACGACCATGAAATCCGTATCCAGTTCCCTGTTCATCCGAAGCGTCTCGATCACCCGGTCGATGGCGGCGCGGCGCGCCTCGGGCACGGGGGACGACAGGGAACCGAATTCGAATTGGGCATCCCAGAAGAGGTTGGGAATCACCGTGATCAACCGTATGCCCGTATCCTTCTCCAGTTGCTGATAGAGATGTGCGTTGTCTTCGTTGATCTCGTTGGGATAGTGGGCCTCGATCCCGCACAGTCCGTATTCCGCCAGTTCGCCGGCGATATCCAGTCGCTCCTCGATGGAATAGGGCTCCATGTAGGCTTCGTGAAACCGGATCTGTGACGGCGAGAAGAACCATACGCCGGCGGTGATTTTCAGTTTGAGAGGAAAGCTCTTGAGATGACACACGAGGTCATCGCCACTGCGCACCGTTGCCTGATCCCGCAGATCTGCGAACATAGCCGTCTCCTGAGATTACGCGCTTTTTGTTTTGGAAGGTTAAAGACCCGGAATGGTGGTTCCTGCTGAGATTATAGGAGGAAAAACAGGGACTGTCAACAGGTATATCCCGGTCAAAAGAGCGCTTGACACTTGAAGCGAAAGCCCAGTATTTTTTCCCTTTATCCCGTTGATTTCAATGACCTTCCTTGAACCGGAAAGGATTTGCTCGTGCGCGTTGTCGTAACCGGCGGTGCGGGATTCCTGGGATCCCACCTGTGCGACCGGCTGCTGGCCGACGGCCACCGGGTCGTCGCCGTCGACAACCTGATCACGGGCCGAACCGTAAATATCTCCCACAACCTGAACCGCGAAGGATTTTCCTATCTCCAGCGTGATGTGTCGGAATACCTTGAAATCGATGGCGACGTGGATTTCATCATGCACTTCGCCAGTCCCGCGAGTCCCGTAGATTTCGAACGCGTACCGATACAGATCCTGAAAGTTGGCGCCCTGGGTACCCACAACGCCCTCGGTCTGGCCAGGGCCAAGGGAGCGGGTTTCTTCCTCGCGTCCACTTCCGAGGTCTATGGCGATCCGCTGGTCAACCCGCAACCGGAGAGTTACTGGGGAAACGTCAATCCCATCGGCGTCAGGGGGGTCTACGACGAGGCGAAGCGTTTCGCGGAAGCCCTGACCATGGCCTATCACCGAAAGCACGGAATCGACACGCGGATCGTCAGGATATTCAATACCTACGGACCGCGGATGAGACCCGCGGACGGCCGCGTCGCGCCTTCCTTTATCACCAAGGCGCTCAAGGGCGAACCGTTGACGATCTTTGGCGAGGGACGACAGACCCGCAGTTTCTGCTACTACGAAGACCTCATGGAAGGCATCGTACGGCTCATGCATTCCGGCGAACACGACCCGGTGAACATCGGTAACGAAAACGAGATCACCATACTCGAACTCGCAAGCGCCATCATCCGGTTATGCGACTCCGACAGTGAAATCGTATTTCGACCCCTTCCCCAGGACGATCCCCAGTTACGGCGCCCCGACACCACCCGGGCGCGCGAAATCCTGGACTGGCAGGCCCGGGTACCCCTCGAAGAGGGCATGAAGAAGACCATCGCGTATTTCAAATCTCACGGCAAGGACGGCTGAGCATTCAGCCCTTGGAAAGGACCGCGGCCGATGACGACGACCGACGCCACACAACGCGGCACGGAAGACGGACCCCAGCAGGTCCGAATCGAAGCCTTTCAGGAAGGACGGGAGAAGATCCTGGCGGAGGTACGCAAGGTTATCACCGGACAGGAAGCAGTCCTCGAACAGGTATTGATCGCCCTTTTCGCGGGAGGCCACTGCCTGGTGACGGGTGTGCCCGGACTCGCCAAGACCCTGCTCATCAAGACCTTTGCCCAGGTACTGGACCTGGAATTCAGTCGAATCCAGTTCACGCCGGACCTCATGCCGGCCGACATCACCGGAACGGAGATCCTGGAAGAAGACAAGGGCACGGGGCAGCGATCCCTGACCTTCATCAAGGGTCCAATCTTCGGCAACATCGTACTCGCGGACGAAATCAACCGGACGCCGCCCAAGACCCAGGCCGCCCTGCTCGAAGCCATGCAGGAACACCGCGTGACCACCGGGCGCACGACGTTCCAGCTGGACGAACCCTTCTTCGTCCTCGCGACCCAGAATCCCATCGAACTGGAGGGGACCTACCCCCTGCCCGAGGCCCAGCTCGACCGATTCATGTTCAACATCCACATCGATTATCTCGAGGAAGACGACGAAGTGGCAGTTGCACGGTCGACCACCTCCGCGAATACGGTCACGGTCGACACCATCCTGTCGGGCGAAGTGGTCCGGGAATACCAGTGGCTTGTTCGGGAAGTCCTTGTCTCCGAACAGGTTGCCCGGTACGCGGTGCGCCTGGCGTCCATGAGCAGGCCCTCAGGCGCGGACGCACCCGAATTCATCAGAAACTGGGTTTCCTGGGGGGCTGGCCTGCGCGCCTCTCAGTACCTGATCCTGGGTGCCAAGGCCAGAGCGTTACTCAATGGCCGGGGACACGTTTCCTGCGACGACATCCGCATCCTCGCCCATCCGGTGTTGCGCCATCGCATCCTGACCAATTTCTACGCCGAGGCGGAAAAGATCACGTCCGAAGACATCGTCGATCGGCTGCTCGAGTCTGTACCGGCGCCACAATCGGGAATGTAGACATTCATTCCGGGGTAACGGCATCCAAATGACAGAAGTCCCCCGATTCCTGGATCCGAGGACCCTTTCCCGCCTTTCCTCCATGGAAATGCGCGCCCGGATCGTGGTCGAAGGGTTCGTTTCAGGTCTCCACAAGAGCCCTTTCAGGGGTTTCGGCGTGGAATTCGTGGAATACAGGCAGTATACGCCGGGAGACGACATCCGGCACGTGGACTGGAAGGCCGTGGGCCGCTCGGACCGGTACTACGTCAAGGAATACGAGGACGAAACCAACCTTCAGTGCGTGCTTATGCTCGATCGCAGCGCGTCCATGGGTTACGGTTCCCGGGGTTCCGGCGGGTTGGACAAACTCGAATACGGATCATACCTGGCAGCTTCGCTGGCCTACCTGATCATGCGGCAGGGGGACGGCGTGGGACTCGTTACTTTCGACCGGACCGTCCACGACTATATTCCGCCCAGTGCCAAGAAAAGCCATCTGCACGCCATTCATTCCATGCTGGAGGGATTGAACGCCGCCGAAGGTACCGATATCGGTAAACCCCTGCATGAGCTCGCCGAATCGATCCCCAGGCGCGGACTGGTCATACTTATATCCGATCTGATCGATGACGTCGAAGAAATGATGAATGCCCTGATGCACTTCCGTTTCAAGGGACACGAAGTACTGGTGTTCCACATCGTCGACCAGGAAGAACTCACCTTCCCGTTTTCCGAGACGGCAAGGTTCGACGACCCGGAGACCGGCGAGCGGATCACGGTCACGCCGTCGGCCATTCGCGGTGACTACCTGGAAGCCGTACAGGCGTTCATGGAGTCGATCAGAACAGGATGCGCGAAGATCCAGGTCGACTACGAGCGCATGGAGACCGAAAAGCCACTGGATTTCGCGCTGTTCTCCTATTTGAGCAGGCGCATGGTGAAACTGTAAAGCCTGCGTCTGTATAGGTTTAAGCCATGGACCTGGCCTTCCTGAACGTCACGTTTCTGTTCGGCGCCCTGGGCGCGGCGATCCCGCTGATCCTGCACCTGGTAAGAAGACAGAGGGCGGGAATACACGTCTTCAGCATGGTCCGATTCCTCGTCTCGTCCCAGCGGGCCGTCGTCCGTCAGCAGAAACTCCGTCGCCTCCTGCTGCTGTTGCTGCGCATGGCGGCCTGCGCGCTCCTGGCCGTGATTTTCGCACGGCCCTTCGTCCGCGATTACGGCGAAAACCTCTTCGCAGGCACACAGCCCGAGGCGGTGGCGATATTGATCGACACCTCCTACAGCATGGGTTACGGGAATCGCCTCCCACTGGCGAGGCGACTGGCGGCCGAAGTCCTGGATGAGCTCCGGACCGGCGACCAGGTCGCCCTGTTGACCTTCGCCGGACAGGCTCGGGTCGTACGGGAACTCGGACCCGATCCCACCGGTTTGCCTGCGCTGATGGACACCCAGGTCAATGCGACCTATGAAGGAACGGACTACCTGGAAGCGCTGCGGGCGGCCGATGATCAATTGAGCGGGGCTGACTTCGACAAGCGCACCCTGTACCTCGTCTCCGATTTTCAGCAGTCCGGTTGGAATCCGCGCTCCGCCGGTTGGAAACTAAGCCCGGGCGTCCAGCTAAGGATGATCGACGTCGGGGAGGCACAGGATGACAACACCGCCGTGACCGGCGTGGAACTGCCTGCCGCGCTTACCGGAGCGAACCGGACCCTCGACGTGGTCGTCCGGATCCGGAACTACGGCCAGTCGCCCTTTCAGGAAGACCTCACGCTCCAGGTCAACGGAAACGAAACCGCGAGAAGGCGGGTCGATATACCCCCGCGCACGGGTCACGTGGAATCCTTCCAACACACCTTTGAAGCAGATATGAATTCGGGCACCGTTATCCTGGGAGAGGATGGCCTTCCCGTGGACAATCGATTCTACTTCACCGTGAACGCGCCATCTCCCGTGCGCGTCCTCTGCGTGGAGGAACGAATCCGTCCGAACCGTCCAACCGAGGCGGCCTATTACCTGTCCCAGGCGCTGTCGCTACGCCAGGATCCTCCCGTTGTCGTGGACGTGAAATCGGTTAGCGCATTGTCCGAAGTCGATCCGTCAGAATACGACGTGGTCATTTCAGCCAACCTGTCCGCACTGCCACGGGCCGCGAAGAACAGGCTGAACGGCTACGTTCGTTCAGGAGGCAGTCTCATAATCGGCTTGAATCCCGCCGTTTCTCCCGATATATTCAACTCGTCCTTCGGTGAACTGCTGCCCGGTCGCATCGAGTCGGTGTCATCGCCGGATTCGTCCCGGGACCAGTACCGACTGCTGACCGACGTGAACTACCAGCACCCGGTTTTTCAACCCTTTTCCGGTCCCCGCCACGGGGATTTCGGCACGGTAAGATTCTACAGGACGGCTCGACTCGCACCCGATTCCTCGGCCGCGGTTCCGGCCAGATTCGATGACGGCAACGCCGCAATTGCGGAAAAACCCCTGGGAAACGGCCGCACGCTCCTGTTTCTGTCCACCTTCGATCTGTCGTGGAACGATTTTCCCATACGAGAGGTATTTGTCCCCTTTCTATACGAGAGTATCGACTACCTGGCTTCCCGCGGTGCAATGCACGTAGGCGCAACCGGCGCATACCGCTTGACAGGGGAAGCCGTCAGGATACCGGAAGAAGCCCGCTACGTGGATCTTCCATCCGGTGAAAGAGTGCAGGTAGAAGCGTCCCAGGCGGGAACGAGGCTGTTCACGCAAACGCGCCAGCCCGGGTTGTACCGGGTTCAGGCGGAAGGAAGCCCGCAGACCTTCGCGGTAAACCTCGACACCCGTGAATCCGACTTCACCAGGATGGATGTGGAAGCCTTCGCTTCAAACGTGGTCAATCCAGTAGCGCGGAGTCCGGAATCACGGGAAACGGAATCGCTGGCCATGTATGCCAGGGACGCCGAAGTGGAACGCCGTCAAAGGCTCTGGTGGTTTCTGGGGTTCACGCTCATCGCCCTGGTTCTCGGTGAAACCTTTCTGGCGAACCGAACACACAGGTGATCCATGGAATCGAAACGATCCACAATGCACACCTACCTGCGCAGGGTTCTCCAACGCTGGCGTCTTACGCTGATCCTCCGGGGTATATCCGTGCTGGCGATCGCCGGGGTGATCCTCTTCGTCCTGAGCGTATTGGCCGTCCAGGTCTTCGACCCCGGTAGATCGGTCGGTTTCCTCCTCCTGTCTGCCGCCGTGGGGATCCTCGGATATCTCGCCTACAGGTATCTCCTCGTTCCGCTCCGCCGAACACCTACGGACCTGCAGGTCGCCCGTTATATCGAAGAACGGCATCCGGGACTTAACGACGCCTTCGTCAGCGCGGTGGAATACGGCGACGCGCGGCTGCGGGGGCCGCAGAAGGCCCTGCTGGATCAACTCCTGGAGCATGTAGCGGCATATTCGGAACAGATCGATTTCAAGCGGATCGTGGACCGCAAGCGACATCTCCGCCTGCAGGCGGCCGCGGTCCTCGCCGCGCTCGTCCTCGCCGTCCTTGTCTTCCTGGATCCCGGCTATTACGGTCGTTCCGCCCTTCGACTGATATCCTGGAACTACGCGGGATCTTCAAGCCTCGGCGGCATCCGGGTGGAGCCCGGTGATACGCGGGTCAGGCGCGGCGAAAGCCAGACCGTTACCGCCACCCTGGGCAGCGGCCTTTCCCTGGATCCAAGCGTGTTCTATCGGTTTGGAAACGATAAAGACTGGTCGACACTCGATCTATTCGAGACAGATGACGAGCGGACCTTCACCACCAGGATCGATGGCATCAGCGAGAATGCGCGGTACTACGTCGCCGTGGCCGGAACCCGGACGAGAGAATTCCACATCACCGCCTTCGATCCCCCCTACGTCGAGCGCATAGACGTAAGGTACGACTTCCCCGCATATACGGGCCTTGCCGTGAAGATCGAGGAAGACCGCGGGGACATCACGGCACCGGTGGCCACGCAGGTCACCCTGACGATAACCGCCAGCAAATCGGTCAATTCGGCCGAACTGCGCTTCAGTAACGGTCAGTCGCAGGATCTTGAAGTTGCCGGGAAGAACCTGGAAGGATCCTTCGTGGTTCGGGAAGACCTGTCGTACACCATCCGCCTGAGGGACTCGGACGACGCCGCAAATCACGATCCGGTGGAATACTATGTCCGGGCGCTGCCGGACCGGGCACCCCACGTGGCCATCCTGGAACCGACGAGAGATACGCGTGTTTCACCCGTAGACGAAGTCATGATTCGCGCCGAGGCCGTGGACGATTTCGGACTTTCGACTTTTTCCCTCAATTACGCGATGAACGGCGGGGAGGAACAGGTCGTGGACCTGGGTGCGTTGCGGGATGAAACCAGCAGCACGGTCTGGGAAGGGGAACACGTGGTCTACCTCGAAAACCTCTCGGTCCAACCCGGTGATTTCGTCGCCTACTATGCGTCGGCGGGTGATCGCCGGGGCGAAGTGGGTACGACCGCTACGGACATATACTTTATCGAGGTGAAGCCTTTCGATGAAACCTACCGGCAGGGCGAAGGGGGAGGCGGAGGTGGTGGTGGAGGTGGCGGGGGAGATGACATGGTGCAGACGAGACAACTCTCCCGCAAGCAGAAGGAAATCATATCCGCTACGTGGCGGATAAAGAGAACCCTTTCCAGGGATCCGGGGAACCTGATGGAAGAAGACCTGGAAGCGATCGCCGCGGTTCAGGACGATCTGCGCGGTCAGGCGGACGAAGCACTTTCCTTCATGCGGTTTCTGGTTGGGTTTTCCAGCGAAGCCATGAAAATGGTCGAAACGCTGGAACAGGCGCTCGAACCGATGACGGCCGCTTCCGAAGCGCTGCGCTCCGGTTCAATTGACGATGCCCTGGTACACGAGCGTAAAGCACTGATGTATCTAACCAGGCTGGATGCCCAGATGCGGGATTACACGGTGAACCGCGGCCGCAGGAGGGCTGGCGGGGCGCGGCTGGACCTGTCCGACACCTCGGAACTCGAACTGGAAGATGAAAGAAACAGGTACGAGCGTCCCGATCAGCCGGCCATGGAGCGTCAACGGGAGCGGAGCATCGACGATAATAACCAACGCATCCGCGACCTGGCCAGGCGCCAGCAGCAGTTGAATGACCGAATGCGGCAACTGGAAGACGCCGAAGAACAACAGGAAGCAGGGCGCCGCAGGGAATTGGATCGCCTGACCCGTTCGCAGCGGGAACTCAGGGAGGAGACGGAAGAGATCGCTCGAACGCTTTCCAGTTCCGAGGGCGAATCGCGCGCGCGCAACCCCGGCTCGGGTTCGTCCGGCCCCATGATGGACCAGGCGAATCGGGATCTGCGTGAAAGTTCCGAGGCCATGGGCGAATCGATCGAACAGCTGCGGCGAGACCGCCTGCAACAGGCCACCGAGGGCGGTTCGCAGGCCGCTCAGCGATTGACCGACGCGTCCAGACAGTTGCAGCGCGCGCAGGGAGCGTCTCTCGAGCGGCTGGCTCGTGAAGCCGTGAGCCAGGCAGACCAGTTGTCAGCCCGGCAGGAACAACTAGCACGAAACGTCGACGAATTGAAGGTGGAGAAGGATCGCGGATTCGAGGGAATCCGGAACCGGCTGGACGCGATCGAATCCCGGCGCGGCGGGTTGGGCGAGGAAGCGAAAGAACAGCGCCTGGACCGGTTCGTGCGCGAACGGTTGAGAGGGGTGGAAGTCACGAAGGAAGAGATTCGTTCGGAACTCGAACGTCTCGCGAAGGACCTGGACCACCTTGCAAGGAGTTCGTCCGAGGCCCAGCCCGAGATGGCGAAAGCGGCGGGCCAGGCCCTCGAATTGATCGATGAGGAAAGGCTGGATGAAAGGATCGAGCAGTCGAAGCGGCTGTTGACGCGGGAGACCCTGGACCGGTCTGCCCGAACGGAGGAGGAGATCTCCGCCGCGCTGCACAGACTGGCGGACCGTGTCCGAAGTGCGCGGGACAAACTGATCACCCGGGACATGGACCACCTGGCTGGTACGCAGGAAAGCGCGCGGGACGCCATGTCGGAATGGCAGAACCTTCAGCGGCGGTTGTACCGGCTGAACCGCGGCATTCCCAATCCCGAGGCCCTGGATCAGATTTCCGAGGATTTCCAGCGACAGACGCAGCGCCTGCGGGACCTTTCCGGTCAGGTTCCCCAGATGTCCCGGGAGACCCGGCAATTGCGCGATGACCTGGACAGGGCGCTCTCCCTGGGCAACGAACCGTGGAAGATCGACCGTGGAAAATGGAACGAACTCCACATCAACCTGGCCCGGAGCCTCCGGGATTACTACGATGGGTTACGCGCGGAGGTCCGGGACATGCGCCGCAGGGAGCGCCTGTACCTGGCGCGGGAGGAGGAAGTCCCCCCCGAGTACCGTGACCTGGTAAACGATTATTTCGAGAAACTCTCCAAGACCGGGGACCGCAACTGAAAGGCAACGGCTACAGGCTTTGGTTCCCTGGGACCGTGGTCGCCTGCATTTCCACAACATGCCCACCGCTTTGATCACCCACCCCGACTTCCATCTTCACGATACCGGTCCCTATCATCCCGAACGACCGGAGCGTTTGACCTCCGTCCTTTCCAGGCTCGGAGCGGCCGGGGACGGACCCGCCGCCGCAACACCCGACGGTCTGCGATACCTCTCACCAGCTGCTGCAGATATAGACCAGGTCAAGGCCGTGCACGATGCGGCGTACGTCGACGCGGTCGCGGGCTGGTGCGAGCAGGGATACCGGAACCTGCCGACTGGCGACACGACCATCTGTCCCGCTTCGGAGGCGGTGGCCCGGCTGGCTGCCGGCGCGGGCATACGGGCTGTCGATGCGGTGCTGTCCGGGGAGATGGACAGGGTCTTCTGCGCGATCCGACCTCCCGGTCACCACGCGGAATCCGACCGGGGCATGGGATTCTGTATTTACAACAACGCGGCCGTCGCGGCGCGCTACGCCCAGTCGCGTTACGGCGCAGAACGCGTAGCGATCCTGGACTGGGACGTGCATCACGGAAACGGGACCCAGGAGATATTTGAGCATGACCCCTCGGTATACTACCTCAGCGTCCACCAGTCGCCCCTGTACCCCTTTACCGGTGCGGAATGGGAAACGGGAACGGGAGAAGGAGAGGGGTATACGCTGAACGTCCCGGTTTCCGCGGGTTCAGGCGACAAAGTATACACCGACGCGCTGAGTCACCGGATCATCCCGGTCATGAGGGCATTCCAGCCGGATCTCTTCATCCTGTCGGCCGGATTCGACGCCCATATTGACGACCCGCTTTCGGGTACCCTGGTTACAGACGAAGGATTCCGCGCCATGTCGCGCATCCTGCTGGACTTCGTGGGCGACACGTGCGGCGGCCGCATGATATCGATGCTGGAAGGCGGTTATGACCTGGAATCTCTGGGCCGCTGTGTCGAGGACCATGTGGGTATGATGGCCACCTGACGTCTATTTGGAAATACCGCGATGTCAAGTTTTAGCCTTTCGTAAGAAGCGCACAGCGCACAACGATGTGTATATGAAACGAGAAGACTACTTGCAATGGGCTGAGCGAGCTGCCAGATGGGGCGCCGAGTACCTGGCCACGCTCGAAGAACGTCCCGTCAGGGCGCAGACCGCACCCGGTGAGATCGCTGCGATGTTGCAGGCAACACCACCCGAAGAACCAGAGGACATGGAGACGATCTTCACCGACTTTGAGCGCATCGTACCCGACGGCATGACGCACTGGCAACACCGGCGCTTTTTTGCGTACTTCAGCGCCAACGCAGCACCGGTTTCGATGATCGCCGAAAATCTGACGGCGGTCATGGCGGCCCAGTGTATGCTCTGGCAGACCTCACCTGCAGCTACGGAGATCGAGACAAGGATGGTCGACTGGATGCGCCAGGCGCTCGGGCTGCCGGAAGGGTTCCAAGGGGTTATCCAGGATTCCGGGACGTCGGCAAATGTCTGCGCCGTTTTGACGATGCGCGAACGCGCGCTGGGATGGCGAGGGATCGATTCTGGCATGGTGGGGGAGAAACAGCTCCGGGTCTACGCTTCACCGGAGACCCACTCGTCGATCGACAAGGCGATCCGAATCGCCGGTATCGGCCAACAGCATCTCGTCAAAGTACCGACCGATAGATCCTGGGCGCTCGATTCCGAAGCGCTCCGCAGGGCGATCGATGCTGATCACGCGGCGGGTTTACTCCCGGCCGGTGTCATCCTTTGTGTTGGAGGCACGTCGATTGGCGCGTCCGACCGCGTGCGCCAGATCGTCGAAGTGGCACGGGAGCATGATCTGTACATCCACGTCGACGCCGCCTGGGCCGGCTCCGCGATGATCTGTCCTGAACTACGTGCGTTGTGGGAGGGTGTCGAAGGCGCCGACAGCATCGCCTTTAATCCCCACAAGTGGCTCGGTGCACAATTCGACTGCTCGATCCAGTTTCTTGCGGATCCTGAACCACAGGTTCGGACCCTGGGCATCCGTCCGGATTTCCTCCAAACCCCTGGGCAAACCGAAATCACCAATTACAGCGAGTGGACGATCCCCCTGGGACGCCGGTTCCGCGCCCTGAAGCTCTGGTTCCTGCTCCGTGCCCACGGTCTCGAAGACCTCCGCCAGCGCGTTCGGAATCATATTGCCTGGGCTGAGGAGGCCGCCGCGGCGATCGCATTGCTGGACGACTTTCGGCTGACGACGGACTGCCATCTTTCGCTCTTCACATTCCAGTATGCCCCCGGCGGTGAGAATGCCAACTACGCCACCGAGCGCCTGCTCCGCGCAGTCAACGACGACGGACGGATATACCTGACGCAGACAGTCCACGAGGGCCAGTTCGTCATCCGCTTCCAGGTCGGGCAGTTCGACTGTCGACGGGAGGACGTGCTATTCGCGGTCGATGTGCTGCGCGAACTGGCCAATTCTACAGACACGGCACACGATTCACTGGCGATGGATTAGGCGGTACGTAGTCGACGTAACACCACCAAACAGTACTTCTGAGGAGTTAAACTGTGCGGTTCAGAAGCCTGGGTCGAACCCGGTTGCGTGTTTCCGAAGTATCCCTGGGTACGGTTGAACTGGGTATGGAGTACGGCCTGAAGGATGGGGAGGAATCCGGCGTACCCACGGAGACCGATTCCCGGAATCTGCTGAACCGGGCAATCGATACGGGTGTAAACTTCATCGACACCGCGGCGCAATACGGCAATAGCGAGGAGATCATCGGCAGGGCGCTCAAAGACCGCCGCGCCGAATACGTGCTCGCCACCAAGTGCATGCACCGGCTGGATGAAAGACTCGATTACGCGGAATCGCGACGGAACATATCCGAATCTATCGACCAAAGCCTTTCCCGGCTCCAGACGGATCACATCGACCTGCTCCAGGTACACGGCCGGGACGATCTCGATCTGGAACTGCGGATGATCCGGGATGGCGAGGTGATGGATGAACTGGACAAGGCACGGCAGGCGGGGAAGATTCGATTTACCGGATACTCGTCCTACAGTGAAGAAGCCGCGCTGGCGGTGATCGAGGATGGACGGTGGGACACGCTGCAGATCGCCTGCAACATCCTGGACCGACGATACCAGCGGCGTGTTATTCCCGAAGCGTGGAAGCGCGGGGTCGGGATAATCGTCCGTTCCGCCCTGCTGAAAGGAGCGCTTACCGACAAGAGCAGGTACATGCCTGAAAAGTTAAGGCCCCTCGTCGAACACATCGACCGTCTGGTCGAAATCCAGTCAGCAACCCGTTACAGTCTGCCTGAACTGGCACTGCGCTTCGTACTTTCGATCCCGGACATTTCCACCATAGTCGTGGGCGCGGACAGGATGAAATACCTGGAGGTGGCGGTTTCCGCGTCGGATGGCGCGGGGCTAAGCGAAGCATTACTCGTCAAGCTGGAGGATATGGCGCTGGACGATCCCCTACCTGCTCAATCCGGGAAACTGGGGCATACCCTGATCGCCGTCTCGCAGACGGAATGATCGAAATGTCCGCAACTCAACCCATTCTGCGGTACACCCCGACCACCTTGCCCACGATGGACACCTCGTCGGCGATAATCGGCTCCATGGTCGGATGAGCGGGCACGAGCTCAAAGCGGTTGTTGCGACGATAGAATCTCTTGACCGTAGCCTCGTCATCCAGCATCGCTACGACCGTTTCCCCAGTCTCGGCCACAGGCTGTTCGCGGACCAGGACGTAGTCCCCGTCCATGATGCCGTCTTCGATCATGCTCTCCCCGTGTACCTGAAGGGCGAATATATTGCCGCCCTGCTGTACCATGTCCACCGGAAAAGTCATGTATTCCTCGACATTCTCTTCGGCGAGAATCGGCAGCCCTGCGGCTACGCGCCCGAGGAGGGGGACCTGTACGACATCGTCGACACCCGGCAAGGAGTTGTTTCTGGAACCAACGATCTCTATCGCGCGGGGCTTCATGGGATCGCGCCGGATATAGCCTTTCTTCTCGATCGCCCTCAGGTGATCGTAGGCCGCGCGGGTACTGATTCCGAACTGTTGTGCGATCTCTCTGACACTGGGTGGATACCCTATCCGGCCGACACTTTTTCGTATGAACTCGTATACATTCTGCTGCTTGGCCGTTAACGCTTTCATGAGGTTGAACTCCTTGTGCTCACGGAGCTTCAAGCAGAGGATTTCTGTAGTTCTCTGGTATATGACCGAGAAATATACACAACATATGGTTAGTCGTCAAGACAAAATTCTTGTACACGCCCTGGCTCCCCCGTGAATGGAGGCATGGACCAATCCCAGCGGCCGTGCCAAAAATACATGGGCATGGTCCGGCAGTTGGTTTATATTGCATCGACCGTTTGATAGCCAGGAAAACAGGAGATCGTTATGCCCGTCAATGAAATGATTCAGACCATGCTGGAGGAACTACGCCAGATTGCCGATACCGAGGTGCACGTGGGTAAACCTATGCAGATCGGGGAGTCCTACGTGATTCCGGTCTCCAGGCTGTCCCTGGGATTCGGCGCCGGGGGATTCGGCGGCGAGGCGGATCAGAAGAGAGGGGCCGGGGGCGGCGTATCGGTCGAACCGGTCGCGTTTCTGGTCATCCAGCAGGACCGCGCGCAACTGCTGCACATGAATTCACCAAGCAGTCCCATGGGTAAATTGCTGGATATCATGCCTGACGTCATCGAGGAATTGAAGAGGTATACCAGAAAAGACAGCGATCAGTAGATCAGGGGCGCCACGGTTTTTGAAATTAGCGCGATGGCTACTGTGGCCATCCCCACCAGCCCCGTGCCGCAGGCGTAACCGGCCGCCAGGACCGGCGTGTACCGCATCCATTTCTGCCTGCCGAATTTCCTCTCCATGTAGAATCTTCCCAGCAACGCGCCCATAAACTGGGGAATGAAGGCGTGGGGCACCGTTCCCACGCTGGCGATCATACCGAAAATGAGCATGACGGGAAGATTGAAAGCCGCCAGGACGGCATAGGCCAAAACGCCGAAGGCGGCGCCGCCGATCATGTACGGTACCTTCAACGCTTCGACCAGGTAGCTTGATTCGAACCCGGATCCCGCGGTGCTGGAGTACCAGAGCGCCTGCATCGTGGCCTGTTGTTGCCAGAACTTCTGCGCGTAAGGATAGGCCTGCGACGGAATGGGGGCGAGTCCCCAGACGAAGTGCCAGAACAAGAGACTGCAGACCAGCAGTACGGGGATCATGACCAGTTCGGCCTTCAACACGCTCGTGAACCGGGTACCGGTCAATTCGACTTCACGAAAGGCCTGGGCCTGTCCCCCGTAGTTGAAAATGGGAATAGGGGCGAACCAGATGTCCACACCCTTGTAACCGCTCAGAATAAAAGTGGCCTCTTTGATAAGGGGAAATTGCAGGTCGGCTCCCGTGATCGCCCGCAGCCGGGCGCTCGCGTACGAACTCAACGGGGTATAGATGAACCCGTAAAAGACGAAGAAAAGGATGGGAAATCCGGGCACGAGGCGCCAGCTCAGCACGACGTATCCCACCGTCAGGAGAAGAAAAGCGCCGAAAATCACCGATACTGGAAAATCCCCTCTGCCGGGTGGGGTGGTAATGCTCCTGCCAGGAGACCCGGCGTTCGGCCCTTCGCGCTTTCGGCGCGCCGCTCTCTTCATGATACCCGACAGGATGCTCCAGCCGCCGATCAGCGCGACGGCAAACCCCGTTCCTATGCGGACACTCATCCAGAAATCGATGTCGTTGACCAGCGTGGTCTGGATGGCGTCCATTCCCGGCGACCAGGTGCGCAGGATATTGAAATCGTATAGCAACGGGTTGAGGACCACGGTGAGTAGCGCGCCGATGGCGGAACCGGCCACGATCCAGAAAGGCAGCACGAACCCGGTCAGCACCGGTCCCAGGCCCAGTTCAACCGCCATCGCCGCCGCGGGCAGGATGTTCTCGGTGTTGCGGGTCAGATCGGCAAAGGGGATGGGTATCAGCGTGATCGGTTCGGCCAGAAGCGCGCCTGTGATGGCCGGAATGCCGATGTAGAAAGCGCCGAATACAAGCCCCAGCATGGCCCCGATGCTGAAGGCGCGCCAGCGCCACGATTCCTGTCCCGCGGAACTCTCCGCCAGGGCCGTTGCGCCTTCCGCCTGGATCGCTGCCAGTGGAAATGGAAGCCGCTCCACGTCGGCCGTTACGCGGAACAGGCCGTATCCCAGGGTGAAGGCACTGGCCCGGTTGAAAATGTGAAGCACGGCGATGAGCAGGATCGGCACGAGCCACTCTCCGTGCAGCAGCGTGCGCAGTACGATGGCTTCGGAGCCCGATCCGGGAGAGATCCAGGAGGGAATCTGGTCGTCGATGCCGAAGGCCCTGGCGCCGGGGGACTGGACGAAATACTGGTACCAGATAAGCTGGGCAAAGGGCCCCCCGGAGAGGGCCAGGCCTACGCCGGCGGTAAGGCTGGCCGCCACGTAGTACAGCATGTAGATTTCCTGGCGGCTGAGCGTAGTGAAGGACCGGCGCGCGACTTCGATGAACAGGATGATCGTGGTCCATTCCGCAGCGGGACCCAGGCTCTGGCCGGCGATCAGGTTAAGGTAGATCGACCCGGGGATCATGAACAACCCGAGAAAGACGATGCCGATGACCGTCTTTACATTGTACCCTTCCTCGTAGACCTGGGGATGGTCGGAAAAGGCGGAGGCTGGCAGGTCGTCTTTTACGAGGGGCATGCCCTGGCTCTTTCGGTGTTTTAGGGATCGGGGGAGGGCTGGTCGGTTTGTTGCTTGAGCCAGACGTCCGTAACGTTGAACAACCACCCGGAGGAGTGGCGGATGGCCTCGGAGGTGCGAACCAGCCTCAGACCATCGAAGGTGTAACGGTCTTCAAATTGCTGGCTGCCATCGGTTACGAAGAAAAACACGTCGTTTAAAACGCTCCATCGTCCGCTCTGGACTCGGATGGTCGTGGAATCCGATACGGCGGTTGTATCCACCTGGCCGTATCGCCCGTCTGCGCTGAGACGGAGGAGTCCCCGAACCTGGGGAGGTACCAATGTGGTCTGTACCAGGCTGTCGGAATCCGTCTGTGAGGGGGTGTTGACCGTGCGGCTTTCGAGATCGTAATTTCCGACGAGAGGCCGGGCGATATTGCCTGGTCCGACAACATCCTCGCTGCATCCCGCAAGCAAAGCGCTGATGAGCACACCGTAAGATAGGATCTGCTTGATCAAGACTTTCTCCGGCGGGTTGAACTCAAAACCTACGCTGACTTTCAATGCTTACCGGCAGTGATCCGGACCACGCCAGGCATCCGGGTACGTCATGCCGGGAATGCTTGAGATTATAGGCAAGCCCACGCTGGCCGTCAAGCGATTAGAGGTCCGGCGAAGGCCATATTTCGCTTGACGTTCGCCGCCCCGTAGATTAGAACTGATGGGATTTCGTCCGTCGTGCAGCCGCTGCAGCATTGCAGCGTTTTACGCAGCTGTGATGGACTTGAGATATGCTGAATACGAGGCAGCCTGGATTCATTTTCAGATTCCAAAGAACGGCATCACACTGGAGAAATGACAACCCATGTCGGCGCTCAAGGCAGGCATCATCGGATGCGGGAACATCAGCGGTGCATACTTCGAGGCGGGCAGGAAGTTTGAGGCCTTTGAAGTAGTCGCCTGCGCGGACATGATCCTGGAGCGGGCGCAGGCCAAGGCCGCTGAACACGAAGGCGTGGCAGCAAGGACAGTCGAAGCCTTGCTGGACGATCCCTCGATCGAGATCGTCATCAATCTTACGATACCCGCCGCACACGCGGAGATCGCCCGGGCCGCCCTGGAAAAGGGCAAATCGGTATATACGGAAAAACCCATGGCGATCCGGAAAGAAGATGGCCGCGCCTTGCTCGAACTGTCCGGGCGCAAGGGGAAACGGGTGGGCGGAGCGCCAGACACCTTCATGGGTGCCGGCATACAGACCTGCCGCAAGCTCATCGACGACGGATGGATCGGCGAGCCCGTGGCGGCGACGGCCTTCATGCTGAGCCCGGGACATGAGCGATGGCATCCCGATCCCGGCTTTTTCTACAAGCCTGGCGGGGGGCCCATGCTGGACATGGGTCCGTACTACGTCACGGCGCTGGTCAATCTGCTCGGGCCGGTCGCCCGGCTCACGGGTGCTACGCGCATTACCCATCCTGAACGCACCATAACGAGCCAGCCCCTGTACGGCGAGAAAATCAAGGTCGAGGTGCCTACGCACCTGGCGGGTCTACTGGAGTTTGAAAGCGGCGCCATCGGGACGATCGTGACCAGTTTCGATGTTTGGCACCACGAATTACCCCGCATCGAGATCTACGGATCGGAGGGATCGCTGAGCGTGCCCGATCCCAATAGTTTCGGCGGGCCCGTAAAGCTTCGCCGCGCCGGCGCGGAGACCTGGACTGAAATGCCCCTGAGCCACGGATACGAGGAACAGAGCCGCGGAGTGGGCGTGGCGGACATGGTCTATGCCCTGCGCTCGGGCCGCCCGCACAGGGCCAGCGGCGAACTCACCTACCACGTTCTGGACGTCATGCTGTCCATCCGGGAATCGTCGGAATCGGGCCGGCACATTACGCTGGAAAGTACGTGTTCCAGGCCGGCCCCTCTACCACTCGGTCTGGCGCCCTACACCCTGGACCCGTAACTGAACCCGGACGCATAGTGGGTACACAACCATGTCCGAACATCCCGTAAGAACCCTGTCCGATCTTCTCCCCCGGCTCGAAAGGCTGATGGACCGCTTCGAATCGCTCCTTTCCGCCTATACGGGACAATATGGGAAAGAGACCGGTGATGTGTACTCCGACTCCATCGCGTTCAGATGGAAGAAAAGGGGAGGAAAGGGCTTTCTTGAGCCGATCGTACATCCCGACCTGGTGGACCTGGGCGATCTGTTCGGCCTGGACCGCGAGATCGAGATCCTGGACAGGAATACCCGCCAATTCGTACGGGGGATGCCCGCGAACAACGTGCTGATCTGGGGGGAGCGTGGAACCGGCAAGTCTTCTGTGGTGAAAGGCCTTTTGGCCCGGTTCGCCCACGAAGGCCTGCGCATGATCGAAGTCCGAAAACAGGACCTGATGCACCTGCCCGAAATCGTCGAGCTCCTGTGGGACCGTCCCGAGCGTTTCGTCCTGTTCTGCGATGACCTGTCCTTCGTCGAGGACGAATCCGTCTTTCTCGAACTCAAGGCTCTCCTCGAAGGCAGCCTTTCCGCCCGCCCCGACAACGTGGTCGTTTGTGCTACGTCTAACCGCAGGCACCTGATGCCGGAGAAACTTGCCGACAACACGCTCCGGTTCAGTCCCGACGACGATGAAATCCATCCCCAGGAAACCGTGGAGGAGAAGGTGTCGCTGAGCGACCGTTTCGGCCTGTCCATCGGATTCTACCGTATCACCCAGGACACCTTTTCCCAGATTGTCCAGAACCTTGTCGAACAACGCGGACTCTTTATCGATTCGAACCGTCTGAGGGAGGAATCCTTCTGGTGGCTCCAGCGAGCAAGCGGACGATCCGGGAGGGTGGCACGGCAATTTGTCGACGATCTCGAGGGGCGGCTGAAACTGGACGAATTGTCGTAGATTCCGACATGCCTCGATATTTCGGGAACCGGGATTCTTTCCTTCTTGACACGTCATTTTTCACCGCCTAATTATGTAGATCGTGTTTTTGGATATCCGCAGTTCAATCCTGCGGGTATCCGTTGTCTGATTTACCGAAAATATCGCAGTCAGCAGTTCAAGTTAAACAGCAAAGGAGTGTGTCTTGCACGCATTCGATTACGCCACACCCGAAAGCGTGGCCGATGCGGTAGTAATGCTCAGCGATCACGGCAAAAATGCCTGTGTGCTCGCGGGCGGCACGGACCTTATCGTACAGCTTAGGGAAAACCGGCGGCGGACCGACCTCGTGGTAGACGTCAAGAAAATCGCCGAACTGAACGCGTTGTCCTACGACGCCGCAAAGGGACTCACGGTCGGGGCGGCCGTACCCTGCTACCGAATCTACGGAAACGAGGAGATCGCAGGAGCCTATCCTGGTCTCATTGACGCAGCCAGCCTGGTGGGCGGCACGGGGATCCAGGGCAGGGCCAGCCTGGGCGGAAACCTGTGCAACGCGTCCCCGGCAGGCGATACGATTCCCCCGATGATCGTCCTGGGCGGCCAAGCTGAAATCGCCGGTCCCAATGGAACGCGGAGCGTAGCCGTGGAAGACTTCTGCACGGCACCCAGCCGCACGGTGCTGGAAGACGGCGAGTTCCTGGTGTCGCTCCATTTTCCCGCGCCTGCGCCCAATTCCGGCGCATTCTACCAACGATTCATCCCGCGTAACGAGATGGACATCGCCGTAGTCGGTGTCGGCGCTTCCGTTACGCTCAGCGGGGACGGATCCACCTTCGTCTCCGCGCGCATCGCCGTCGGCGCCGTAGCCCCTACGCCCCTCTTTGTGAGAGAGGCCGGTGAGGCCCTGGCAGGACAGTCAGTGTCCGACGAGACGATCCAGCAAGCGGCCGATATCGCCCGTGACGCCGCACGGCCTATCAGCGACATGCGAGGCACCGCTGAATATCGTAAGCATCTGACCAGCGTATTGACGCGCCGTGTTGTGCAGGGCGCGGTACAACGAGCGAAGGAGTAGCCGTCGATGTCGAAAAAAGTACACGTACAGACCACCATAAACGGAGAAGCAGTCGATTTCCTGTGTGATCCACGCAACAGCCTGCTCGAAGTGCTGCGTGACAATCTGGATCTCACCGGCGCCAAGGAAGGATGTAACAACGGCAACTGCGGCGCCTGCAACGTGATCATGGACGGCAGGCTGGTCAATTCATGCTGCGTGCTGGGCGTCGAAGTCGACGGGTGCGAACTCACGACCATAGAAGGCATCGGGTCCGCAGCAAACCTGCATCCGCTGCAGCAGAAGTTCCTCGAACACGCGGCCCTGCAATGCGGCATTTGCACGCCCGGGTTTATCGTTTCCGCCAAGGCCCTGCTGGACCGCAACCCGAACCCAACGGAAGACGAGGTGCGCTACTGGCTGGCCGGAAACCTCTGCCGCTGCACGGGATACGACAAAATCGTCCGTGCGGTCCTGGACGCAAGGGACGTGGCCTGACACCAACAGCTCATGATCTGGGACGCGACCAGATATGATAAAAAAGAGACTAAACGGAGGGAAGAGACGTGTCACAAAACGGACATAAGGTCATCGGTACCCGTCCGATTCGGCATGACGGGGTGGACAAGGTCACCGGCCGGGCGATCTACGGCGCCGATATTCAGTTGACGGGCCTGCAGTACGGGGCGATTAAGCGCAGCCCTCATCCTCACGCGCGGATCAAGAACATCGACACCAGCCGGGCGGAGGCCCTTCCTGGAGTTCGAGCGGTCGTCACCGCCAACGACCTCCCGCAGATCGCGGACAAGATCGCCGACCTGGGCGAATCGATCGTCAACCTGCGTGACTCCAGCAACAACGTACTGGCCTATGGCAAGGTGCTCTACAAGGGCCATGCCGTCGCCAGCGTGGCCGCGGTGAACCTGCACGTTGCGCAGGAAGCGGTGGAACTGATCGACGTGGAATACGAACCGCTGTCCCACGTGACGGATGTGCTGGAGGCCATGGAAGACGACGCCCCCATACTGCACGAAGACATGAAAACCACGTCCATGGGCGAGGAAACGGACAAGGTCAGCAATATTGCAAACCACTTCCAGCACAAGATGGGTGAACCGGACGACGGTTTAGCAGAAGCCGACGTGATAATCGAGCGGGAATTCACGACGCAGACCGTCCACCAGGGTTATATCGAAAGCCATAACGCCACGGCGCTCTGGAACGAAGAAGGGCAGCTCACCGTGTGGACGAGCACCCAGGGTGCTTTTGGGGTCCGGGATCAACTCTCCGAGATCCTTCAGATGCCGGTATCGAAAATCAAGGTCGTCCCCCTGGAAATCGGCGGCGGTTTCGGCGGCAAGGTTTCCGTCTATCTCGAGCCGGTAGCGGCCCTGCTGACCAGGAAGACGGGGCGCCCGGTGAAGATGACGATGACCCGTGACGAGGTTTTCGAAGGAACGGGCCCAACCCCGGGTTCCTACCTTAAGGTCAAGATGGGCGCCACCAGCGAAGGACTTCTGACGGTGGCCACGGCATACATGGCCTACGAGGCCGGCGCGTATCCCGGCTCGCCTGTCGGCGCTGGCGCAGGCTGCATATTCACGCCGTACGACATACCCAATGTCCAGATCGACGGGTACGATGTTTGTGTGAATAAGCCCAAAACAAGCGCTTACCGAGCGCCGGGCGCCACCAACGCTGCCTTCGCCGCGGAAACCGTCGTCGACGAGATCTGCGAACGGCTCGGCGCGGATCCGCTCGAGTTCCGGGTGAAGAACGCCGCCAAGGAAGGCACCCGCCGCGCCGACGGCCCCGTGCATCCGGTCATCGGCTGTATCGAGACCACGGAAGCTGCGCTCAATTGCGACCACTACCAGTCCTCGCTCTCGAAATCGGCCAACGGCAAGGCCCGGGGCCGGGGCGTCGCTTCCGGCTTCTGGTTCAATTTCAACGGCGGGCGGTCGGCCATCTCCGTCAGCATCAATTCCGATGGCACCATCAACATGCTCGAAGGATCAACCGATATCGGTGGATCCCGGGCAGCCATCGCCATGCAACTGGCCGAGACCATTGGCCTCGAAGCCACCGACATCAAACCCTATGTCGTGGACACGGACTCGATCGGCTATACCGACGTGACAGGTGGAAGCCGGACGACTTTCGGAACGGGTTTCGCCGCCCACGCCACGGGCAAGGCCCTCATTCGCGAGATCAAGGAAAGGGCGTCCAAACTCTGGGATGTGCCTGCCGACGCCATTGACTTCGCCGACGGAGCGTTCTCCTACAGGGATGATGCGGAGAAACGGGGTACCTTCAAGGAACTGGCAAGCCAGGCCGGCGATGCCGGCGGCCCCGTGGTAGCCCAGGTCAGCACGCAACCCGACGGCAGCGGAGGCGGCGCTTTTGCTACGCACGTCGTCGACGTGGAGGTCGATACAGAAACCGGCAAAGTGGATATACTCCGGTATACCGCCGTTCAGGACGCCGGCACGGCCATTCACCCGAGCTACGTGGAAGGCCAGATGCAGGGTGGCGTGGTGCAGGGGATCGGATGGGGGCTCCACGAAGAGTACATCTACAACGACGCCGGTTCCATGACCAACGCCAGCTTTCTCGATTACCGCATGCCCACGACGCTCGACCTGCCCATGATCGAGACCATCATCGTGGAAGTGCCCAACGAATCCCACCCCTACGGCGTGCGGGGCGTCGGCGAAGTGCCGATCGTACCGCCACCGGCCGCGCTCGCCAACGCGATCTACAATGCGACCGGCGTGAGGCTGCGTGACCTGCCCATGTCGCCGCCCCGGGTCCAGAAGGCGCTGGCGGAAAACGGCGGGTAGGCACGGTGCCTGGGATCATTGCTAATCCGTAGTACGCAGAGGGCGGGAGAAGCATCTTCCCGCCCTTTTTGCTTTGTCAGCGCTTGTCTGGATGCGATTCCTCCCGTATCAAATAAATGGAATTCGTCTTACCTGCTTCACGGATAACCACCATGGCCACGATTTACATCCCGTCCCTCATGCGCGACCTTACCAGCGGCAAGGAGATCATCCATGTCGAAGGGACTGACATGCGCCAGATCATCGCCAACCTGGAGGCGTCCTATCCGGGGTTTCGCAGTCGGCTCCTCGAAGAAGGCACGCAACGCATCAAACCCAACATCGCGGTCATGATCGATGGCCGCAACGCGCGGCGCATCCTGATCGACAAGGTGAACGTGGACAGCGAGATACACTTCCTGCCGGCGTTAAGCGGGGGATGTTGAGGTGCAACTCAACGTCCGGGTCTATCCAAAGGCCAGCCGGAATGCTGTCAAAAGAAGTGACGACGGTAGCTTGAAAGTCTGGGTTACGGCCGCACCGGTAGACGGCAGGGCCAACGAGGCTGTGGTGAATCTGCTGGCCGACCGGCTGGACATTTCAAAATCCAGCGTCCGCATTCTCAGGGGACACCGGACCCGGACTAAGATCGTACAATTTGAGGGTTTAAAAAGCGCGGACATACCGCGTTTAGTCGGTTCGGCAGGTTAGGACTGCGCGGCGGTGTCAACGTTCCGATATTGCCAGGAACGATGTCGTGCTATTACAACTTCCGGTTCAGCTTTCGCAGGTGATCGACGGTAAGGACCTTTTGCGCCGCGGGCGCGGCGGGACCTGCCGACTTTCGGCGGGGCTTCCGGGTCCTTCGATTCTTTTGTGAATCAACCCTCACAGCAGTTTCCGTCTTTCCGGAGGCTTCCGGGTTAACGGCCTTTTCCACTTTCTCTGCGTTGTTTCTCGATGTCTGCCTGTTCTTTGCCTGGCCGCGTCTTTTTCGACGTACCGGTCTTCCCTCACTGCCGCTTTGCTCTTGCCGCATGGAAAGCGATATCCGGTTTCGCTCCTGGTCGACGCCGAGCACCCGCACTTCTACCTGCTGCCCAACCTTGACCGCTTCCCCCGCGTGCTTCACGTAACGATCCACGAGCTGGCTGATATGCACGAGACCGTCGAGGTGGACCCCCACGTCCACGAACGCGCCGAAATTGGTGACGTTGGTTATAACACCGTTGAGCCGCATCCCGTCCTTGACCTCGTCGATGGTATGGATTCCTTCGGTGTACTGAACGGCCTTGAACTCATCGCGCGGGTCGCGCCCGGGCCGCGCCAGTTCCTCCAGGATGTCCTCCAGGGTCGGCAGCCCCACATCTTCGGTGACGTAGGTACCGAGATCGATACGCGAACGGATCCCGGAATCGTCCATGAGTTCGTTGACGCTGCATTCCTGATCGGTGGCCATCCGGTCGACGGTATCATAGCTTTCGGGATGAACGGCACTGGCGTCCAGGGGGTTGTCGCCTTTTCCTATTCTCAGGAAACCCGCGGCCTGTTCGAAGGCCCTGGGGCCCAGTTTAGGTACCTGCTGCAGGTCCTTTCTCGTAATAAACGGACCCGCTTTCTCCCGGTAATCGACGATGTTCCTTGCCAACGCGGGGCCGATGCCGGAAACGTAGGACAGGAGCTGCGCGCTGGCGGTATTTACTTCGACCCCGACGTTGTTCACGCAACTCATCACCACGTCGTCCAGACTCTGCTTCAACGAAACCTGGTCGACATCATGCTGGTATTGCCCCACTCCGATGGATTTTGGATCGATCTTGACCAGTTCCGCCAGGGGATCCATCAATCTGCGGCCAATGGAAACCGCGCCGCGTACGGTAACGTCCAGGTCGGGAAACTCCTCCCGGGCCGTGGGCGACGCCGAATAGACCGAAGCGCCGCTTTCGTTCACGAGTACGATGGTCGGATCGCCGGAAAATTCGATTGTACGCAGAAATTGTGTCGTCTCGCGTCCCGCTGTCCCGTTGCCGACGGCGATGGCGTCGAATGTGTGCTCCGTGTGCAGGTCCTGCAGGGTCCGCGCGGACCGTTCCTTCTTCTTTTCTCCGGAATGGGGAAAGATGCTGGCCCTGTCCAGCAGTTTGCCCTGCTCGTCCAGGCAGACTACCTTGCATCCCGTGCGAAATCCGGGGTCGATCGCCATGATGCGATGGCGGCCCATGGGCGGCGCCATCAGCAATTCACGCAGGTTTCGCGCGAATACGAGGGTCGCCTCAACTTCGGCCGTCTGCCGGACCAGGGATCTCAGTTCGGTTTCAAGGGATAGTGAAAGCAGGCGGCGGTAACTGTCGGTTACGGCCAGTCGGACCTGTTCGGACGAGGGCCCTTCGCCCTTGACGAACAGTTGTTCGAGACGTGCTATCGCCTCCCCTTCGGGCGGGGCAATGGTCATGCGCAACACGTCTTCCTTTTCACCGCGGCGCATGGCGAGTACACGGTGCGAAGGCGCTTTCAACGCCGGCTCGGACCAATCGAAATAATCCCGGTACTTGATCCCCGACGTTTCCTTTTCCTCCACCACAGTGGACCGGATTACCGCCTTCTGGTGAAACAGCTGGCGCAGGGCCGACCGGGCTGTGGAATCTTCATTGATCCACTCGGCGATTATATCACGCGCACCCGCCAGGGCATCTTCGACCGTGGCTACTTCCTTTTCCGGATCGACGAAGGCCGCGGCTTCCGTTTCGAGCTCCATGTCTTCCTGCCCGAAGATGCGTTCCGCCAGGGGTTCCAGGCCCTTTTCCCGGGCTACCGTGGCCCGGGTACGCCGCTTTGGACGATACGGGAGGTAGATATCTTCCAGGACGGTGAGCGTTTCCGCGGAGCGTACCTGGGATTCCAGCTCGTCTGTGAGCAGGGCGCGGTCCTTCAAGGAGGAAAGGATCGCTGTCCGGCGCTTTTCGAGATCCCGGAGTTGGCCGATCCGGTCGCGGATCGCCGTGATGGCCACTTCGTCGAGCGAACCCGTTCTTTCTTTTCTGTAGCGGGCGATGAAGGGAACCGTGGCTTCTTCCTTCAGCAGGAGCGCGACGGCTTCCACCTGTTCGACCCGGAGTCCAAGTTCACCGGAGATTTTCGTGATATGCGGATTGTCACTCATATTCAATGTAGGCCTCGCGCAAAGGTCATGCGCCCAGGATATTTCTCAGGCGCCGGGCTACGCGTTCCGGTTCTCCGATCTTCATGCAGACCGGGCCGAAGAGCACGATCCCTTCCGAGACTCTCGCGGTATTCGTCTGGATGGAGGGATTGCCCTGCTGAAGTTCGATAATCACTTCCATGGCCGTCTTGCCCACCACGGATTCGTCCAGTTTCAGTACAGCCATCGGTACCTCGCTTGGCCTGCTGTCGGTGTCAATCGTGAACCGGCCTCCCGGGATTTCCCCGGCGGCTTCCACGAGTTCGTCCATACGATCACGCCACGCCGCGGTTCGCGCTTCCAATGGTTCACCCACGAAGCGACGAAGCGCAGTCAGCAGGCCCACAATCTGTTCCTTCCCCACCTTGCAGGGTCTCCCAATGCCATGATGGGGCGCACCGGGCAGGATTGACTTGTCGATGAGGGTTTCGGGCGGATTCCACTGCTGCTTAAGCACATCCATGTCGAGGTGCTGAAGCGCCACGCACATGATGAGGTCCCTACGGCCGCAGAGGATGCCGGAGCTCTGTGGCCCGCCGATCGCCTTGCCCCCGCTGAAGGCCACGAGGTCTGCGCCCGTAGAAATAAATGCACGCAGGTTCGACCGTGGCGGCAACTGTCCGGCCGCGTCAACGATCACCGGCACACTATGGGCGTGGGCGATATCGACGACTTCTTCAAGGGATGGCAGGGAGCGTGGGTTCGCGACGTAGCAAATGGCCGCCGTTCGTTCCGTGATGGCGTCGGCGATCTCCCATGCTTCCGTGTCCCGTACGCCGGCGCCGCTGTACCGGTCCGCGATACCCACCTCGACGAGCTTGACGCCGACGGTCCGGATCGCGTGGTCGTAGAAATTCCGCTGGCTGCGGGAAATGATGACTTCGTTCTTCATGCCTTCCGTGTCCGGCAGCCGGTTCATCTTGCCCGGGTCCGGACCGGTGACGCAGGCCGCCGTGCCCAGGAGGAGGCCCGCGGCCGCGCCGGACGTAACGTATCCCGCTTCAGCGCCGGTGATCTCCGCGATGATCTCACTGGCGCGGGCTTGAAGTTCTGCGATATCGACACAGTGCTGGGACGCCTCTCGCATGGCGTCCGCCACCTCCGGATCCATGATGCTGCCGCTGAGCCGGGTGGTAGGACCCGAAGCATTGATGATCGGCTGAATGCCGATACTTTCGTAAATGTTGGGCATGTATGACCCTGGTGTGAAACGAAGGTTGGTTTCGCGAAAGCAGCACTAATCCTATTACATCGTCCCGTGGTATGCAACCTGTTTTTTCGCGATGCCGGCCGGTTTGCGTGGCGGGTAGCGGATCACGCCTCGCTCCCGGGGTTGATATCTGCGTAAGTACCAAGGACGGAAGGAGGTTGAGCCGAGCAAGGTAAATCGATTACCGGGGTCGGTCCCCGATACCAGTAATGAGTTGACTTAAAACACCTATCAGCGTATTTTACACCGGCAGAAATACCAACATGGATAAGGTGCTGAACGCCGTGCCGTCCCACAACTTAAACGGACCGCAACCTAATGGCACACAAAGATTTACAATCGTTTGTCGACCTGCTCAAACAAGAGGGTGAGTTAAAAGAAATCACCGTCGAGATCGACCCTGAGCTGGAGATCAGCGCCATCGCCGACCGCGTGGTCAAACAGGACGGTCCGGCGCTGCTGTTCACCAACGTCAAGGGCCATCCGGGGGTTCCCGTACTGATCAACACCTTCGGGTCCAGGCGCCGTATGGAAATGGCCCTGGGCACGGAAAACCTGGACGACATCGCGGCCGAGATCGCCGACCTGATCAATCCCCATGTGCCGGCGTCGCTCGCAGGAAAACTGCAGATGCTTCCCCGCCTGGCCCGGTTGAAGGACACCCAGAGCAAGACCGTCCGAAGCGGCCCCTGCCAGGAAGTGGTCGAGACGGACACGGCGTCTATAGCGCGTCTTCCGGTTATCAAGTGCTGGCCAGGCGACGGCGGAAAGTACATCACCTTTCCCCAGGTAATTACGAAACATCCCGAGAAGGGTACGCGGAACGTGGGCATGTACCGGCTCCAGGTCTTCGATGACAAAACCCTGGGACTTCACTGGCAGCGGCACAAGGGCGGCGCTCATCACTACCACGTCGCCGAGCAGATGGGAGAGCGGCTGGAGGTCGCCATCGTCCTCGGGCCTGACCCTGAAACCATGTACGCCGCGACGGCGCCCCTTCCGGACGAGATTGATGAATACATGCTGGCCGGGTTTCTTCGCAGGCAGTCGGTGGAACTGGTGAGGTGCCGGACCGTGGACCTGGAAGTGCCGGCCAATGCCCAGATCGTTTTGGAGGGCTACGCGGAACCCAATGAACGGCGCATGGAAGGCCCCTTCGGCGATCACCAGGGTTACTACTCGCTGCCCGACGAGTATCCGGTGTTCCACCTCACGGCCATCACGCGAAGAAAAAACCCTATCTATCCGACGATCATCGTCGGACCGCCACCTCAGGAAGACGGGTGGCTCGGGAAGGCCACGGAACGCATCTTCCTTCCGCTCCTCAAGACCACGCTGCCGGAAATCGTGGACATCGACCTGCCCATCGAAGGCATTTTTCACAACCTTGCCATCGTATCCATCGACAAGCGATTTCCCGGTCATGCCCGGAAGGTAATGCACGCCCTGTGGGGCCTGGGCCAGATGATGTTCACCAAGGTGATTATCGTTGTGGACAAGGACGTGGACGTGCATAATATGAGAGAGGTCGCCTGGCGGGTCGGCGTTTCCTTCGATCCCGCGCGGGACCTGTTGATCAGCGAAGGTCCCTGCGATGTCCTGGATTTCGCCGCTAAGATCGCGGACGTGAGTGGCAAACTGGGCATCGACGCCACCGAGAAATGGCCGGACGAGGGATTCGACCGGGGGTGGCCGAAAATACTGCGTATGCCCGAAGAGGTCGACCGGCGCGTCGACGCGCTCTGGCGGCAACTGGACTTGTAATTTACGGAGGCTGATTTGTTTGAAGCACTGATCGCCGAAGCAGGCCTGGAAGACATCCACGGGAAAGTAATGGCGGGCGAGCGGCTATCTGCCGACGACGGGAGAAGACTGTACCAGAACGGGAACCTGCCGGCCATCGGCTACCTGGCGAACCTGGTGCGCGAGCGCCTGCACGGCGAACGGGTCTACTTCGTGCGCAACCAGCACCTGAATTACACCAACATCTGCAATAAGAGCTGCCTATTCTGCTCCTTCTACGCCCTTCCGAAAGACCCCGAGGGTTACGTGCTGTCTCCGGAGGACATACAGGCCCGGATGGAGACCTATTCCGACATCCCCATATCCGAAATCCACATGGTCGGAGGAGTGAATCCCAAACTTCCCTACGCCTATTACCTGGACATCGTCCGGGCGATCAAGGAAGCGCGGCCGGGCGTGTCGCTCAAGGCCTACACCATGATCGAACTCGAACAGATTCGCAGAATCGGCAAAAAGCCCATGGACGAAATCCTGTTGGATCTGAAGGAAGCCGGGGTGGACGCGCTCCCCGGCGGCGGAGCCGAGGTATTCAGCGAAAGAGTGCACGAGGAACTGTTCCAGGCCAAGTCAGACTCCGACAAATGGCTGGAAACCGCGCGCGTCGCCCACGAGGTGGGGCTGCCCTCCAATGCGACCATGCTCTACGGACACGTGGAACAGACCGAGGAGAAAGTATACCACCTCATCAAGTTAAGGGAACTGCAGGACGAAACCGACGGTCTGCTGGCCTTCATACCCCTGTCGTGGCATCCTGAGCGTACGGCTATCGAACACCTGCCGGGACCGACGGGCCAGATGGATCTACGTGAAATCGCGGTGGCCCGGCTCATGCTGGACAATGTTCCCCACATCAAGTCGTTCTGGATCATGAACACCCCCGCGGTGACGCAGGTGGGGCTGTGGTATGGTGCGGACGACATGGACGGCAGCGTCCTGGAATACGAGATCACCCGAAATCCCGTCACCGACCGCGTGCAGGCCCTGACCCATACCCAGATGCTCGACATGATCAGCGAATCCGGGCGTCAACCCGTCGAACGCGATGCACTGTACCGGATCGTCGACCAGCCGGAGCCCACACGTCCGGCCTACCTGGAAACCGATGCCGGCATGCCGGCCGAAGCCGTACCGAGCGCGGGATAATCCTCATGATCACCGATATTGCTGAAAAGATCCTGGCCGGAGCACGCCTGACCGCCGAGGACGGGCGCAGGCTGTTCCAGCACCCGAACGTCACCGAACTGGGCCTGCTGGCCGACCACGTGCGGCGGAAAAAGCACCCGGAACCCGTGGTGACGTACAACATCGGCCGGAACATCAACTACACCAACGTGTGCTGGGTGCGCTGCAAATTCTGCGCTTTCTACCGTCCGCCGGGCGACCAGGAAGGATACACCCTGCCTGATGAGGAGATCTTCGCCAAGGTCGAGGAACTGATCAGGGTGGGAGGAGATACGCCGGAATCCTGCGAGATCCTCATGCAGGGCGGGCTGAATCCAAAGCTCAAAATCGACTACTACGAACGCCTCTTCTCGGAGATCACCAGGCGCTATCCCGCGGCCTATCTTCATTCGCTCTCCGTGGCGGAAATCGTCTATCTCGCCCACATATCCAAGATCACGGTAGAGGATGCGCTCATCCGTCTGCGCGCGGCGGGATTGAAATCCCTCCCGGGCGCCGGCGCCGAGATCCTGGACACCGAGGTGCGCGACGCCATCGCCTATCGAAAGGAAACCGTACAGGAATGGCTGGATGTGCACAGCCTGACCCATCGGCTGGGCATGAAGTCGACGGCCACCATGATGTTCGGATCGGTGGAAACCGTTGAACACCGCTTGCGCCACCTCCTCCGGGTACGCGAAGTGCAGGATGAGTCCCTGGCCCGGCACGACGGGTACTTTACGGCCTTCATCGCGTGGAGTTTCCAGCCCGAGGGTACCGAGTTGCCCGACACACGAAAGGCGACGGGATACGACTACCTGCGCACCGTGGCGATCGCGCGGCTCATGCTGGACAATATCGAAAACGTCCAGGCATCTTACGTGACGCAGGGCCCCAGGATCGCGCAAATCGCCCTCGGATACGGGGTGAACGATTTCGGCAGCACCATGATGGAAGAAAACGTCATCAGTGCGGGCGGCACGAGCTTCGTGATGCCCACGCCGGAGATTGAACGGCTGATCAGCAACGCGGGGTTCGTTCCACGGCGGCGCAACACGCGCTACGAGTACGTGGGCAATGGGACACTGGAGACGAACGAGCAATACATCACCGCCGGGAAGGCGTTGACGGAGCAACCGGCGGACGATTAAAGCATGGTCAACAAAACCCGTCTTAACGCCGTGAGTTACCTGAACACCAGGCCCTTGACCTATGGCCTGGAACACGGCGGCCTGGATCACGGATTCGAGATCCTTTACGATATACCCTCCGTATGCGCCAGGCAGGTCAGGACGGGCGAGGCTTCGGCGGGTGTCATTCCTTCGATCGAGTACGCGCGAAGTCCGGCGCCCTACGCCATTGTGCCCGAAGTATCCATCTCTTCCGATGGGCCGGTCGGCAGCATACTCCTGTTTCACAGGGTACCGATCCACCGGATCCGAAGCGTCGCGATGGACGAGAGTTCCCGGACTTCGGTCGCCCTGGCCCAGATCGTTCTACACGAAAGATACGGTCTGGATTTCGATTCCGTCGGCCATCCGCCTGACGTGCCGGCGATGCTGGAACTGGCGGACGCGGCACTGATTATCGGGGACCCGGCCCTTGAAAATGTGGACCGGCCCGAACCGCGTCTGGACCTGGGGGAAGCCTGGCGGGAACTGACCGGGTTGCCTTTTGTATACGCCTTTTGGGCGGGGAAGGTTGAAGGACTCTCCACCGGCGAAGTAGAACAACTGATCGAATCGAAGAAACTGGGGATGACCGCTCTGGACGAGATCGCCGAAGCACACGCACGGAACTACGCCAGGCCGCCGTCTTTTTACGCATCGTACCTGCGGGACAACCTGGGTTACGATCTGGGCGATCTGGAACGAAGAGGGCTCATGGAGTTTTACAGGCTGGCCCGGTCCCGCGGCCTGATCCAGGATGTACCGGAACTGCGTTTGTATCCGCGTAAATGAAGGAGATGACCATGGCATCGACATCGACGACGGTAGGAATCGGCACCGGAAGCAACCGCCGAGAGAATGTACGCGCCGCGGTGGAACGCTCCGCTCCGCAACTGGCTTCCCTCATCCGTGAGGAGGTCATGCTCAAACCCAATTTCCTGTCCGGAACCAACCCGGTGACTTGTACCCACCCGGACGCGGTCCGTGGCGTGCTGGACGTCATCATGACCCTGCCCGAAAGACCACGGCGGATCCTGATCGCGGAAGGCGGCAATGAGAACGCATCGGGCGAGTGCTTCCGTCATATGGGATACACCGATATCCCGGACGAATACGATATCCCGATCGAACTGGTGGACTTGAACCGGGAAACACGCTGGCGCAATACCCGTGTGTACATGGTCGATGGCAGCTGGACCACGGTAAGGATGCCACGCAGCGTGTTGGACTGTCCCTGCGTCATCTCGGTCGCCGTGGCCAAGACCCACGACGGCGCCATGGTTACCCTGGCGCTGAAAAACCTCATCATGGGTACGATTTTGAAGAAAGACCGTATCAAGGTGCATGGATATACGATCCATCACGACCGGCGTCATCCCCAGGAAGCCCGGGCCCTGAGCAGGAACCTGATCCGCCTAGCCCGCCACATTTACCCTCACTACAGCGTGGTGGATGGCACGGTAGGCATTCAGGGAAATGGACCAGGGGGGACCGACACCGTACCCCTGGGACTGGCGGCGGCCGGGGAGGACACAATCGCCGTGGACGCGGTCATCTCGAAGGTCATGGGATTCGAACCGCTTGAAGTGGGAACGGTATTTTACGGTGACGCCATCGGCCTGGGCGTGGGAGACCTGGACCGCATCCGCGTAATCGGCGGCCGGCTGGATGAGTTCACCATGAACTTCAAGGGTCACGAAACCATCGACCTGCAACGCCAGTGGGCCATCGAAGGCGCGTGGGAATCGGCGGCGGTCGGGGGCTGAATCGGCGGCAAGGGCTGAAATTGTGTTCGGGGGTTGACGGTTCGACCGGGAGTAGCGTGGCGGTTCGGCCTGGAGCAGCGGAGCGGTTCGACCGGGAGCAGCGTGGAGGTTCGTTCAGGTTCGAACGTCGAAAACACGAGCTTCTGACAGATCGGAGTCAGTGCCCCGGAAGTGCTTCTACGACGCGAAGCACCTCTTCTTCGGTGTTGTAAAAGTGCGGGGAAATGCGTATGCCTCCGCCTCGGCGTGCGCCTATGATCTGTCGGCTCCGAAGCGTGCGATGCAGATCCTCCGACTCGTGGACCGTGCTGTTGAATGTCACGATGCCCGACCACTCGGACTCGCCGCGTGGACTCAGGACACGGTACCCCGTATCGCGCAGAGCATCGACCAGCAGGTCGGTTAACGCACGCAGTCTCTTCTGCACCGTCTCGATGCCCACCTCTAACAACAGATCCAGCGAAGCCCCCAGCGCGTGAATGCCCAGCGTTTTGTGTGAACCGCATTCGAAGCGCCGCGCCGTCGGTGCTGGCGTCGGATCATAGGCATCGTAGTTGCCCGCGTCTGCCACCGAATTCCAGCCCACTTCATAGAGCCTCAACCGTTCCGTCATGTGTGGTGCGCAGTAGAAAATGCCGATCCCTTCGGGACTCAAGAGCCACTTGTGTCCATCGGCCGTGAGGATGTCGATGCTCATTTCCGCCACGTCCACGGGTGTCTGGCCGAGAGATTGTATGGCGTCGACCACGAAACAGACGCCCCTTTCCCGGCATAACGCGCCGATCGCCGCGATGTCGTTACGGAATCCATTCCCGTATTCCACGTGGCTTATGGACACGACACGCGTCCTGGCATCGATCATCTCCGCGATCGAATCCACCGAGAGGCGGCCCTCCACGGATTTCACCATCCGTGTTTCCACGCCGTTACGAGTCAGATTGAGCCAGGGAAAAACGTTGGACGGGAATTCCAGGTCGTTCAGGACCACGTTGTCACCGGACCGCCAGTCTATGCCATTGGCGGCGAAACACAACCCTTCCGTGGTATTCTTGACGAATGCGATCTGCTCGGGCGTGGCGTTGATCAGCCGTGCCGATCGCGACCGGGTCGTCTCGATGGCCGCTTCCCAGTTGCGATAATGGGAGGCGGCATACTCGTTGAAGTCCGCCACGTAAGCCCGTACCGCATCGCGGGCGCGTGCGGGCAACGTGCCGACCGCCGCGTGGTTCAGGTAGGTACAGTTTTGGACGACAGGGAATTCCTGGCGGATGCGGTCCAGGTTCAATTTAGGCCGGTCCGGAAAGACGGGACTGAGCAGGAAGGGGCAGCAACGGCTGCGGTTATTTGCAGGGCTGCGACCTGATAAAGGCCGCGGCCCGATCAGAAACTCGCCGCGGCGTCCTCTGCCGAGTCGAATACATTGAAAACGGAACCCAGGCGGGTAATGACGACCAGCACGTTGTGCGTGCGTTCACTCAGGTTGGCCAGCTTAAGGTCGCCACCGGCCTCACGGAGCGTCTTGGCACCGCCGACGAGGGCACCCACGCCAGAACTGCTGATGAGGTTCACCTTGCCCAGGTCGACTACGGCGGCGGTCGTACCCTCGGACTTCAACGCTCTCACGCGATCATGAAAAGCAGACACTTCGGGATCGCCCAGGAAACTGCCGACGATTTCGATCACCGGTACACCATTGATACTGCGTTCGTTCATTGCTCGTCCCCTTCGTCTATACGCTATAGAAGCGAAAACCAGCCACTAGTTTGTGCAACTAATAGACTAAACATCTCGCGCACGATTTCCGCAAGGATAAATTACGTCGGACCAGGCTGCCCCACCGTGGCGCGGCGGTGTCGAAGAAATGGTGCGGATAACGGGTGTCTGCCCATTTCCAGCACCGGTCAAACGGTCAGGGATTCGACGCGAAAACCGCGGTCTCGGCGCTGCCGGCCTTGTATCCCGGGCAGAATCCCGACTCTATGTAGGGACAGGGACTCCGGGCGATGATCACGCGAATGCCCGGCTGGTGCAGGCCCTTGCCAAGCACGTCTCGCGCCCGTGTTTCGTCCCATGGATCTATGGTCTCGTTCATTGAGACCGGGCAGGCCTCCACGATATCGTCTATGCTGAGCGGCGTCGTCTCGTGACCGAGATCGATCCCGCCAAGGTTTGGCGTGCCCTGGAAACCGGACAGGGCCGTCGTGGCATTGTCCAGGATTATCAGAAGCAGATTCGACCCCTGGTGGGCCACGTTGAACAGGGCGTTGGCACTCAGATGAAAAAAGTCGGAATCGCCGACGACTGCGATCACCGGGTCGGTCACCCCGGATAGTACGAGACCCGAGGCGATACCGATGCTCGAACCCATGGAATACTTCACGTCGAGCATCTCGAAGGGCGGCGTATTGATCTTGATCGCGCAGCCAGGGTCCACCACGTACACCGGCGACAGGCCGCTTTGCCCGCTCAATTCGCGCAGGATTTCGAAAACGGGCGTGTAGGGACAGTTTTCCGGAAGGCCGGCCTGGCTGGGCAGGTATTTCATTTCGTCTTCCGGCGAAAAGACGCGCGCAGGTTTGAATCCGGGAACGAACCCGGCCAGCGCCTCCGCGATCTGCCACCGGAACAACTCCCCTTCCCTCGATACGGCCTTGTCATGTTTGCCGCTGATCGGCGTCGAAATCCTGGCGTCATAGGCAAGCGATTTGATCAGCGTTTCGAGAAATGGTTCGTTCTCCTCCAGGATCAGGGTCTTCTCCGTCGCACGTAGAAAATCGGTGATCTGTTCTGCGGGCAGGGGCCACAGGGTGGACAGCTTAAGTATGGAAAAACCCGAGGTATCCACACTCTGAAGCACGTCCATCAACTTGGTATGAATCACGCCCGCCGCGATGATACCGATCTTGCCCGTCCCCGACACCACGTTGAAATCCGCGGTTTCGAACTGCCGTGCAATCGATTCGAGGCGATCGTGCAACCGCTTGTGCAACTGGACGGCGTTGCCGGGAACCGATATCCATCGCATGGGATGCCGCTCGAAAGCATGGGGCTGAACAAAAGTCGAGCGGGGGATTTCGGGCAGGTCCACTTCTTCTTTCAACGAGCCGTAGGTTTTTGTAATGCGCACGATGACGGGCATCTGCATCTCTCGGGACAGCCGGAAGGCCTCCCGCGTCATCGTTATCCCTTCGGAAGGCGTAGCCGGTTCGATCATGGGTAATTCGCTTCCCCAGGCGATCGGACGGGTATCCTGGTCGTTCTGAGAGGCCCAGGCACCCGGGTCGTCGCCAAGCAGGATGACCAGCCCCGCGCCCACATCCGTCAGATTGGCCACCATGACGGGATCCAGCGCGACGTTGAACCCGACGCCTTTGCAGCCCATCAGGGCCGGGGCTCCGCCGATGGACGCGCCGACCGCCGTCTCGAAGGCGACTTTTTCGTTGGTAGACCACTCGACGTGCAGTCCGTGACTTTCCACGTAGCCGCGAAGGAACTCTATGGTACTGCTGCTCGGTGAACCGGGATAGCTCGTCGCCACCGCGACACCCGACTGCAGTGCCCCGTAGGCGATGGCCTGGTCACCGGAGATCTGCATCCCGGACATGAAACGCTCCTGTACGCGAAAAACTACCTCATGAATGGACGCGTGAATATAGGTTTTAACCCCGTCCCGGTCAAGCGATATCCATCCTGTAAAGCCGGTTAGAAACCGCTTGCAACCGTTTGGCCACACGGCTATATTTCACCCGTTTCCTTACATGCGTATTGCACCAAAGCCAAACGGTCAGCGCTTTATCGAACCGGTCCGGACGGTCTGGACAGTCCGGGCGGTCCGGGCGGTCCGGGCGGTCCGGGCGGTCCGGGCGGTCCGGATGATCCACGATTTCCGATCCGATGATCCACGTAACCGACGGAGATACGGGTATGGCCAAAAAACAGAAGGCCTCCAGCGGAAAAAAGGAAGTTGAAAAGAACCGGTCCTCCAAGATGGCGGAGACGGTCGGCGAATTGAAAGACGTGCTGACGAGCACGGGCGCGGCCGGGGTGGACAACGAGGATTACTGGCGCGCAGTTCGGGCCCAGTTTCCATACAACGGCTCCATACACTACACCAACAACGGTACGATCGGCATACTTCCTCACATGGTCCTGCAGGCCCAGGTCGCCACCCTTAAGGAAGCGGAGATACAGGATGGAGATTCGGGTGGGGTCACTTATCCCGGTCCCTACGAGGCACACGAAAAGTTGGCCGCTATGATCAACGCGGACCCGGACGAGGTCGCCGTTACGCGGAACTCTACGGAGAGCATGAACATCATCGCCCTGGGCCTGGATCTCAAACCGGATGACGAGGTTCTGACGACGACCCACGAGCATTACGGTGGCTGGTCCTGCTGGCAGAATCGACACGCCCTCTTCGGCAACCCCATACGTAAACTCGACCTGTACGATCCGCCGGAAAACGAGGACGAGATCGCCGCCCTTATCGAGGATGCTATCCGGCCGGAAACCCGTGTGCTCAGCTTCTGCCACGTGACCTGCACGACCGCCTGGCGCCTGCCCGTCCGGAAGATCTGCGCCATGGCCAGGAAGCGGGGGCTCATCACGGTGATCGACGGCGCCCAGTCGGTGGGCATGATCGCGGTCGACATGAAAGACCTGAACTGCGATTTCTACGTGAGCAGCACCCATAAATGGTTGTTTACGCCTAAAGGCACGGGCCTGTTATACGTAAATGATGCCGCACAGGAGCATATTGGACTGGGGTACTTCACGCACGGCGGCCGGCTGACGGCGAGTCGATTCGAAAACCACGCAACGCAGAGTTACGCGCCGCTGGTCGGATTCGCGGTGGCCGTGGATTTTCACAACGCGATCGGCACGTCCCTGGTCGAAGACCGGGGAGCGACCATGGCGGAATGGCTCAAGACCCGGCTGTCCGATATACCCGGGGTGCGGGTGTGGACGCCTATGAGACGCGCCCTTTCAGCCTCCATGGTGTCATTCTCCATCGCCGGCATGACCTCTTCCGACGTGGGCACGCCCCTTCGAGAAAGGTATCGCATCCACAGCCGGGGCCTTCACGAGGGGGGATATCACGGCGCACGCATTTCCTGCGCCATGCACAACAGTTATGAAGAAATGGAGAAAGTCGTCAGCGCCGTGACCGAGATCGCGGCAAACAGATGCTGAAACCGGATTCACTCTCCTGCCCGCAGCAACGCACGGCCTAAAATCGCACGGGAGCAGAACATGTCAGATACTACCTTAACCATCAAGACTCTGAAGGACCAGCTGGGTGAATCGTTCGCGAAGAACGTCGTCCTGCGCATCAAACGAGAAGGCGAATACGTGGAATACACGGGCGGGGAGGCTGCCGGACGGGCCGACGCCCTGGCCGGACTGCTCGCCTCCCTCGGCCTGCAGCCTGGCGACCGGGTCGCACTGCTCGCGGACAACCAGCCCGAATGGGGCATCGCCTACCTGGCCATCGTCGGGCACGGGATGACAGCGGTACCCATCGACCGGTTATTGAAACCCGGAGAATACCAGCGTATCCTCGAGGACTCCGGAACCCGTGCCATCGTGGTGTCGGACGCCTTCCGCGACGACCTGCATTCCATCGCCGGGACCCTGCCCGAGCTGAAACACGTGCTGAGCCTGGAAGAAGTCATGGCCAGCGAAGCGAATACCGCAGCGCCGGACAGCAAGGTGAGCCCGGACGACCTGGCCGTGCTGATCTACACATCGGGCACGACCGGCCAGCCCAAGGGCGTGATGCTTTCTCACAGGAACATCATGTCCAACGTGGTGGCCAGTAGCGAGGTCATATCCATTGCGCAGGATGACAGCTTCGTATCGGTTCTCCCCCTGCACCATACCTTCGAATGCACCGCCGGTTTTCTCGCGCCGATGTACGTCGGCGCCACAGTTTCCTACGTGGGCAGTCTCAAATCGCGGGATATCGTTGACACCATGAAAGACTCCAAGGCGACGATCATGCTGGCCGTCCCGTTGCTGTACGAAAAAATGATCCAGGGGATTATGCGCAAGGTCAGCACGCAACCCGCCGTCACACGAACCGCGTTCCATCTCCTGATGGGTATAGTCAAACTGGGCGAGAAGATCAACAAGCGCTTGGGAACGGCCCTGTTCAGGAGCCTGCGCGAAAAAGGCGGCCTGGGGACCATCCGGTTCTTCGTATCCGGCGCCGCGGCGCTGCCTCCCGAGGTGGCTACGGGTTTCGACCGCCTGGGGCTGCGCATTCTCCAGGGCTACGGACTTACGGAAGCATCGCCCGTCGTATCGGTCCATCGCGTGGATGAGACCCCAAAGCCCGATTCCGTCGGCCCGGCCATCAACGGCGTCGAAGTTGAAGTCTTGGACCCGGACGACACCGGCGTGGGTGAACTCATCGTCCGGGGCGACAACGTGATGATGGGCTATTACAACAATCCCGATGCCACGGCGGAGGTACTAAAGGATGGCGCGCTGTATACGGGCGATTCGGGATGGATCGACGCGGACGGGCACCTGCACATAGCGGGTCGTCTGAAAAACGTGATCGTTACCCGGGCGGGCAAAAACATCTATCCGGAAGAAATCGAGGGTGAACTCGTCCTCAGCCCGTATATCGCCGAGGTGCTCGTTTTCGGCGCCGAGGACGCCACATCGGGTGAAGAATTCGTTCGGGCGGTCGTGGTCCCGGATTTCGAATACCTGGAACAGGAGGGTACGCCGGTAGACGACGACTCCCTGTTCACGCTCATAAACCAGGAGGTGCGGGACCGGTGCCGAAACCTGGCGGATTACAAGCGGGTCCGGGAAGTGGAACTTCGCAGGGAGGAGTTCTCTAAGACTTCCACGCGCAAGATCAAACGGTTTCTCTTCCAGTCCGGGCAGACAGCCCCGTCGGAAGAATCCGCCGACCAGTAAGGGAGATATCGCGATCACGGGAAGGCGGAATCGCGATCGATGGATAACATGCAACACGCATCAGATTCAGATCCGGCACCGCATTCCTCGAAGGACACGCTCCCGAATCCAGCGATACCGGCCGAAGCGGGTCAGCTTCGTACACACTGGCGACGCCCGGCGATCCTGTTCGCCTGTACCGTGCTGACCACCCTCATTTCCGGGACGGTCATGGAGAACCCCACGGTCCCTTCGCTGGTGGTTCTGCTCACCTTGCTGACCTACCCGGCGCTCCTCCTGGACGGGCTGCCCTTCTCCTTATCGGTACTCGGCATTCTCATGGCGCACGAGATGGGACACTATCTCTACGCAAGGTGGTACGGGGTCGGCACTTCTCTTCCCCATTTCATCCCCTCGCCCCTCTTCTTCATTTCGCCCAACCCCGGTACCTTCGGCGCCGTCATCGTCACACGGGCGCCTTACCCGCACCGACAGGCCCTGATGGACATCGGCGCAGCCGGTCCGATCGCGGGTTTCATCTTGGCGGTACCGATCATGGCCTACAGTCTCGTCGGCGCCAGGGTGGATGTCATCCCCGGAGCGGGTGAAGGGCTGTACCTGGGTGAACCTCTGGTGTTTCAGTTTCTCGCCTACCTGATACACGGTCCGCTGCCAGAGAATTACACCATCTACCTGGACTCCGTCGGGTTGGCGGCCTGGTTCGGCTGCCTCGTCACCATGCTCAACCTGCTGCCCGTGGGACAACTGGACGGTGGCCATGTTCTCTACGCATTCACGGGGGGAGCGGTCCGGGGAAGGCGTCTTCAGAGAAACCTTACACTGGCGAGTTTCCTGGGGCTGGCCGTACTCGGCCTGTACTCGCCCGGATGGTGGGTATTCGGAGCGCTATTGCTGTTGATGGGCAGGTTCAGCGGTTTCAGGCATCCCACTCCAATCGATGATGCTGCGCCACTTCCCAGGCACAGCAAGTGGTTGGGATGGCTGGCGGTCCTCGTCTTCATTCTAACCTGTATGCCGGTGCCGATCTCGTTTACAGGACCGTAGTCCAATCGATCCCGATTTCAGCTGATCAGGAGCCGTTCCAGTTTCTTGTGGATTCTTGCGTCGTCCCCGTCGATTCGATGGGCCTTGAGCAGTTCGTCGATAGCCCGCGCGTTTTCGCCCATGATCTCGTAAATGGAACCCAGCGCATAGTGGGCCGCGAAATTCGTAGCATCCAGTTCGAGGGCGGTATGGTACTCTCCGATCGCACGGTCCCATTTCTCCTGGCGAACGTAGATCTCTGCGAGACTCATGTGGACCTCCGAAGCATCGCCATCCCATCGTATCGCTTCCCGGTAGGCGGCGACAGCTTCATCGTACAACGTACGCCGCTTGTAAACCATGCCCAGGAGCTTGAATGCGTTGCCGTTCCGGGGTGACCGCCGAATGGCTTCCCGGAAGCAGTTGGTCGCCTTTTCGAATTCGCCGAGATGGCAGTATATACGACCGAGATCCTGAAAGAGTGCGTCGGTGCGATATCCGCCCTCGAGGGCGTTCAGCATGTAGCCTCGGGCCTCGCTGTAGCACTCCTGTTTCATGTAGATCAGGCCGATGTCGTACTGCAACGCGACTTTTCGTGGATGTTCGCGGGCACACTTGCTGAGCCATTCGAAGCCTTCGCTCGTGCGGCCGGTATACATGAGTCCCAGGCCCAGGCCACGCAGCGTCCAGTAGTCGGTCTGATTTTGCTCCAGGCGTTCGAAGCACAGGCGCACAATGGTCTCGTAGTCCTTCTTCACCAGGAGGAGCTTGAGCTTATGAGACCAGAACCACATATTTGTGTACTCTTTCAATGACGGTCGGCACCGATGAGGGGGCTCGAATCCGGGGGAACGGGACGCGCAGCACCCTCGCCCCGATACCCTGAATATACGGCTGAATAACGGAGGTGTCAAGCGGGCCAATTGGATTCGGAATTGCTGGTTTCAAGGAGTGAATGAAGAGGATTCACGCTTGGCAAGTCAACTCGGAGAATTACGATAAATGATTGGCAGGGAAGAGGTTACCGGCATCATCCTCGCGGGAGGAATGAGCAGCAGGTTCGGCTCCAACAAGGCCCTCAGCCGGTTTGAAGGGGAACGTCTGATCCATCGGCTGTGCAAGACCGTAGGGTCGGTGACAGACCGGATCATGCTGATTACCAATACGCCGGAAGAATACGCGTTCCTGAACGTCGCGAGCCGGAAGGACCTGGTTCCCCGCTGCGGTCCCATCGGCGGTATCTTCACCGCGCTCAGGACGGCGAACACCCCGCTGTGTCTGTGCGTCGCGTGCGACATGCCCTTCATCAAACCGGAATTTCTGGAATACATGCTCGAACGGTCGCCCGGTTACGACGTGGTCGTCCCCATGAACGACGGCCGCGAAGAACCGTTGTGCGCAGTTTACCGGGACACCTGCGCTTCGGCGATCGAAAACCGGATACAGGCACGGAGGCACAAGATGACCGGGTTCTTCGACGAGGTCCGCGTCCTTCGCGTGGCACCGGGAGACGCGGGCTTCCATGATTCAGACATGTTCTTCAACATCAACAACAGGACGGATTACGACGAGGCGTTGAAACGGCTGAAGGACCAGCACCTGTCGGAGTAAGCGAAGACCGTGAGCAGGGCGCGGCAGAAAAGTGATTTGGCAGGACTAGCCGGACTGTCCCCCGACCAGCAGGATGAATTCGCCACGCAGGCGACAGTCTCTTGTCTCCTCAAGCAGCACGGAAAGCGAATTCCGGTCTATTTTCTCGTGGAGCTTGGTCAGGTCGTTCACCAGGGCCGCCCTGCGATCACCGAATACCTCCAGGGCGGAGGCGATGAGCGTGTGTACCCGGTGGGGGCTCTCGAAATAGATCAGCGTGTCCTCGCGTTCAGCGTCCGCTTCAAGATAACGGCGCCTGGCCGCGGGTTTGCGGGGAGGAAATCCGCAGAAGGTAAAGCGGTGCACCGGCAGACCCGATAGAACCAGGGCCATAATCAGCGCACTGGGACCCGGAGCCATGCTTACGGGGATATCGGCCTGGACCGCCGCCTGAACGAGACGATAGCCAGGGTCGGCTATACCGGGTGTGCCGGCATCCGTGACCAGGGCGAGATCGCGACCATGTTCCAGGGCCGCCATGGCCCTGGGTACGGCCCGCTGTTCGTTGTGTTCGTGGTAGGCCATCTGCCGGGCGCTGATCTCGTAATGCTTGAGCAGACGTCCGGTTCTGCGCGTATCTTCGCTAAGCACAACATCCACGCTGCGCAGGATCTCAAGCGCCCTGAGGGTGATGTCGTCCAGATGGCCGATCGGCGTGGCTACCAGGTAAAGCATGGATCAGTTCGTCTGTTCGGGAAACGGCGCGCGAATGTCATAGCGGCCGTGTATCTCCACCGGCAGCGCTCCCTCTTCTACCATCAGGTCCAGTGGGTTGTCTCCGGTCTGCAGCGGCAGTTCGACCGCGTCACGAGTGCGTGCCGATTCGTAAATCGCCATCATGAGCTCCATCGTCAGACGGGCAATTTTGCCCTCGTTGCGGTGTCCTTCGATTCGGCCGTCTAGCCAGGATATGAATTCGTCGTACTGGTCGACCTCCACCGACGGCGGCGTAATGGTCTGCCAGTCGGCGGAGTGACGGTTCAGCAGGAGCAAGGTGTCTTCCGGGCCGCGCTTTAAAATCCCCTCCGACCCGTAGATGACGTCGCCCTGCAGGCCCGGTTCCGGCAGATCGCTTTCATAGGTTCCCCTGATACCGCCTTCGAAAGCGATGATCGCGGCGCACCGGTCCTCGCACCTCACCCTGCGCTCCCACCGGTCCGTCTTGCGTGTCACCTGGCCGATAACCCAGATCGGCCTGGGGTCTCCCAGTACATACATCATCTCGTCGAGCTCGTGGGTTCCCCTGTTGAGCAACCCGTGGGCGTCCCTGCGCAGCATGGCCGTGGGTGTCCCGATGGCGCCGTCCTGCACGAGGCGACGCGCTTCCACGTTCTGCGGAGTAAACCGGCGCTGGTGACCAATGGCAAGCTTGACGCCGTGTTGCGCGCAGGCCTCCAGCATTCGGTCGGCTTCGCCAAGACTGGCCGCCATCGGTTTTTCGCCCAGGATTCCCTTCGCACCCGCTTCTGCCACTTTCAGGGTAACTTCGGCACGGACGTTCTGCCAGGTGGTGACACTGACGATGTCGCACGCCTCTTCCGCCAGCATGGACTCGTGATCCGTATAGGCTCTCGCCTCGAATTCATCGGCCAGTTTTCGCGCGTTTCGCTCGTTGACGTCAACGACCGCGACCACATCGGTCTGCGGTTTCTGCGTCCAGTGCCGCGCATGTGAACCGCCCATGCCTCCGCAGCCTATGATGCCGACCCGATATGACTCGGACATGTAATCTCCTTGAATACGTTTATTCCCCTTGTCCTACGGCTTGATAGCAATACCGTTCCGCGCAATTTACCCCTTTCACGCACGACTCGCAACCCCGGAATACAGCGCTGGCGGATCGTCTTTCTCTCCATACTTATTGTATTGCTCCCCTCCTGTATCGACTGTATGATAGAACAGGTCTACAAGGGAAAGGATGAACATGGATTACAACGGACTACAGGTCGCGACGCTCGATGAATCTCTGGAAGACGCCATTGACGCGCGCGGTGGAAAACCTTTAGTCGCCAGGGCTGATGACACTGACCGCGTGGATGCCTTCCTCGACGGCCTGGCCAGGGAAGACATCGCCGTACTGTTGCTGACGGAACCCGAACACATTCGCGCGTTGTTCGGCCGTGCGGCCGCGACGGGCCGCGTCGAGGCTTTGATGGATTCCGTCAGGCAGATGGCCGTTGGCTCGGCGAGCCCCGCGTGCTCGGACATTTGGAGAAACCACCATCTCTCCGTCGATTACGAGCCCGACGGGACCGGCGGTGAAGCCCTCGTGTCGGGCATGTCGCGCCTGGCAGGGTACCTGGTCAACAAGAAGCGTACCGCCGTGGACGGCGGCGTGGACACCTCCTACTGGCAACGAATCGACATGCGCTGGCATTTCGAGAGCGATCCGTACGGAACCCAGGGTGAATCGGTCTTCCTCAAGGCATGTCGACGCGAGAGGACGGGACATACGCCCGTATGGCTGTTGCGCCAGGCAGGTCGTTACCAGCGGGCTTACAGGGAACTCAAATCCGACCTGGATTTCCTGGACATGTGCAAGACTCCTGAACTCACGGCCGAAATTACGTTGATGGCCGTGGAACGTATCGGGGTGGACGCCGCCATCATTTTCGCTGACATCCTGCCATTGCTGCAGCCGATGGGATTCCGGCTGGAATACGTCAAGGGACAGGGTCCGGTCATTCACAATCCGATTCGATCGGGCAGGGCCGTCGATCAACTCGAAGAAGCAGGGCCGGAATCACAGCACTACGTCTACGAGGCCATCCGCATGGCGTTACCGGCGCTTCCGCCCCATATCCCGCTCATCGGTTTTTCCGGCGCCCCCTTTACCCTGGCCGCCTACGCCATCGAGGGACAGAGTACCAGGGACTTCAGACACCTCAAGACCTTCATGTATTCCGACCCAGGGGCCTGGCATGCCTTCATGGCGAAACTGGCCCGGGCCGTCACGGCGTACCTGAACGAACAGATAGAGGCGGGTGTGCAGGCCATACAACTTTTCGACAGCTGGGTAGGCTGCCTGTCCCCTGACGATTACCGGACTTACGTCCTTCCCCATACCGGTTACATATTCTCCCATCTGCATCCCGGTGTACCCACGATCCATTTTGGAGTAGGCACCGGCTCCCTCCTCGACCTGATGCGGGAAGCGGGAGGGGACGTCATCGGGCTGGACTGGCGCGTAGATCTTGCAGAGGCATGGCAGAGCATGGAATACGATGTGGCCGTACAGGGAAACCTGGATCCCCTGATCCTCTTCGCCTCCCCCGATGTGATCCGGAAGCAGGCCGCGGCCATCCTGCACAAGGCCGCGGGGCGCCCGGGACACGTCTTCAACCTCGGTCACGGCATATTGCCCGGCACGCCGGAAGACCACGTCATTGCTCTAGTGGATACCGTGCATGAACTGGGAAGCGGTCGATGAAGGTCGTCGTGGTCGGCGGGGGCATAGCGGGATTGAGCGCGGCCCACCGGTTGACGGAATCGAATCTCCCCGGCCTGGAAATGACGTTGCTGGAAGGCTCGGACCGATTCGGCGGGACAATACGCACGATCGAACAGGACGGATGCCTGGTCGAACTGGGTCCGGATTCCTTTCTTTCATCCAAGCCCTGGTTGTCGAATCTGGCCGAGCGCCTGGGCGTGGCGGACCGGATCATCCCGACCGCAAGTACCCATCGCAGGTCACACGTGGTCTACCGCGGAAAGCTTCATCCGTTGCCTGACGGGTTTCTGATGATGGCGCCCACCCGCCTCTGGCCCATGGTGACCACTTCCCTCTTTTCATGGACGGGCAAGGCCCGGTGCGCCCTGGACCTGGTACTCCCGCGGGGAACCGCAATCGGCGACGAGAGTCTCGGATCCTTCGTTCGCAGGCGGTTTGGCGAAGAGGTGCTCGAACGCGTCGTACAGCCACTCATCGGCGGCATCTACGCGGGGGATCCGGACACGCTTAGCCTGAAGGCCACCATCCCGCGGTTCCTCGAGATGGAAACGCGTCACCGCAGCGTCATCAAGGCCATGGTCGCCAATCGGCGTGCCGCGGCGAGACGCGGGAGCGGATCGTCCGCCGGCAGCGGCGCCCGCTATGGAGAACTGGTTTCCTTCGACACAGGCATGGAGACCATCGTCCATGCCCTGCTGTCAAAACTGCCGGAGGACACGTTACACACCCATTCCAACGTGGTCAGCCTGAACCGCGAGGGGAACCGCTGGCGCCTGGACTGCGGCGACGGAAGTCGTTTCGATGCGGACAGCGTCCTCCTCGCACTGCCGTCCCGGATGGCGGCGGAACTGCTTCACGGTACCGACACGGACCTTCACGATGAACTGGCGGCCATCCCTCATACCTCGTCGGCCGTCATGAATCTCGTGTACCGCCGTACAGATGTTCCTCATCCCCTGGACTGCTTCGGTTTCGTGGTGCCCGCCGTAGAAGAACGCAGAATCATCGCCTGCACCTTCAGCAGCGTCAAGTTTCCAAACCGTGCGCCGGAGGGTCTCGTCCTGTTGCGTGCGTTCATCGGCGGAGCCCGTCAGCAGGATATGATCAATGCAGGTGACCGGGAAATGCTGCGGGCAGTACGCGGTGAACTCAAGGACCTGATGGGCATCGTAGCCGGTCCGCTGCACACCGTGCTGTCGCGTTATCAGGATGCCATGCCCCAGTACCTTGTCGGCCATATCCAGCGCATGGAGCGGATCGAGTCACTGCTTGAAAACCATCCACGGCTGGCGCTGGCGGGTAACGCATACCGCGGCGTGGGCCTGCCGGACTGCGTGCATTCGGGTGAACTGGCGGCGGATCGGTTATTGAAGAAGGAAGACGACAGTTAGTAAAGCGCCGCCGGTCGTATAGAGGGTTTGAATCCCTGGCTTTCCGTCCGACTGTCAATCGGATACTTTATCCCGCAGCATAGCGGCCGCCGCTTCCCGGGCTACATCCATGGTGCCGACCTGCCGCCATTCCGGGACGTGCCGCAGTACCTCGAAAGCCGCCAGCGTATTTGAAACCGAACCTGACAATCCCACGACAATCGTCCCCGTCCCATGTTCTTCCGCGACCGTCATAAGCCGTTCCATCACCAGGGCGGCGCTGTCGTCGACATACCGGGTTTCCGAGAAATCAAAGATGACGATCTCGTGTTCCTTGATGTCCTCGCCGATGGCCTCGACCAGTTTCTTGGATGATGCGACGGTAAAGCTTCCCCGTAGTTCGATCAGGCCGACTCTGGCCGAGAGATGATCCTTACCGGAAAACTCCTCATGCCCGCTGAAGAACTCGCGGTCCAGAAGCGGCACGGAGATCACGCTGTCGAGTTCCAGACGTTCCAGTTGCCACGAGTGCGTCAATCCAGCAGCGATCAAGCCCACCGCCACCGCAGTAACGAGGTCGACGAATACCGTCAGACCGAGTGTAAGTAACATGATAAACAGATGTTCCCGTCGCAGCCGGTGCATGCGGGAGATCATCCGCCAGTCGATGATGTCCCATCCAATCTTCATCATTATTCCGGCTAGAACGGCCTGAGGTATCGTTTCGACATAGTGCCCCAATCCCATCAGCAGGCATAACAGCACAACAGCACGTATAACACCTGATACCCGGGTGGTTCCGCCGGCCCGAATGTTGGTCACTGTACTGACCGGACCACCGGAGCAGACGAGACCTCCAATCAATCCCGCAATCATGTTCCCGATCCCTTGACCGATCAGTTCACGATCGGGATTGTGTCGCGTTCCGGTCAGTGAATCGGCGATCAGACAGGCTAGCAGGGTATCTACCGAGCCCAGCAGGGCGAGAATGAGCGCCGGTTCGACCGCATACAGCAAAAACTCCGTGGAAGGCAGTTCGAAATACGGTACCGGCAGCCCTTCCGGTATCTCTCCGATGACGGGCACTTCATTAAACCACAGCACATGCGCTATCGAACCGGTTAACAGCGCCAGCAGCAGAGCCGGCAGGTAACGGTTTAGTTGGCGAGGCCAGAGTATTACAACGACCAATGTGAGCGTGGCGATGGCAACAGCGCTGACGTTTACCCGGCCCATCGCCTCCGGCAAAGCCAGGAGGACTCCGGTTGATCCGCCCTGTACAACGGGAGCGCCCAGAAAAGGCAACGTATGCATCAAGATCATTATGATGCCGACACCCGACATGAAGCCCGATACCACCACGTACGGAGTATACACTATGTAGCGGCCCAGCCTGGACAGGCCGAGCAAGACCTGTATCAATCCGCTGAGTATGACTACGAACAGCGCTTCGAAGAGCGTGCTCGCATGGGTGGTGACGATGATCGCCATGGCGACCGTGGATGCAGGGGAAGGGCCGGAAATCAAGGTCCGGGTGCCGCCGAATAACGATGCAAAAACCCCCACTGCGATCGCACCGTATAAGCCGGAAGCCGCCCCCAGTCCCGACGCTACGCCGAAGGCCAGTGAAAGGGGAAGGGCAACCACGGCGGCGGTGACCCCGCCGGACAGATCGCCTCTGAATGTACTTAAATCGTACTTCAACGGAAGTCGCCCCTCGAACGCTTCGACAGTTTGACCGGCCAAATCGCGAATATCATCTGACCAGCCTCCTGAATGGTTCTTTTTTCAGGTCGCATTCCAGCAGTTCCGCCAGGTTGCCGCGGTCCAGGCCCGCCTTGATGAGTCCAAAGACCTCGGCCGCAACCTGTCCCTCATACCGTATCAGCGCTGGGAATGGCCGCGATAAGTTCCCCTGCGAATTCGATTTCCAGTGGACTGTTCAGCGTGTAGATGCTTCCCCGGTCGATCTGTTCCTTCACCGCCTGGTCCAGCGCGTGAAAGTGGTTTCGGTCAGGTATTGCTGTTCGTCCATGGTAGCCTGATTCTGGGACAGCATCCAGTAGGTTCCGTAACCCACGTGGATGGTCTTGCGGACCTGGGCGGACCGGTTGGTAATGCCCCCATGCCGCAGGTTTTCAGTGAACAGTATGGCGTCACCTGCCTTGGCTTCCAGGGCGATCATGCCGGGTCCCTCGTCCGGATTGCCGCCATAGGGACAGGTAGATTCGTCTTGTGCGTACCGGGGACGACGCAGAAAGCGCCCTGGATCCCTTCAGATTCGTTCTCTTAACGCAGCAGTAGCAGACCGGCTGCTACGTCCCGTGCCTCGTCCAGTTTTTCAACAACGTGGTTTTCCGGGATTTTCCGAAAGACATCATAAACCTGGAGTGTGTCCGATATGGAACTATTTAAACCCAATATGATCGGCTTGGATCCCTGTTCATAAGCCACGTCTATCAGCCGTTTGATTACCAGGGCGGCACTGTCGTCCATATATATCGCTTCGGTAAAATCGAAGATGACGACCTCATGCTCCTTGATGTCCTCGCCTAACGCTTCGACTAGTTTCCTGGAAGAAACAACGGTAAAACTCCCTCTAAGCGCGACCAGACCCACTCTTGCCGAGTCGTGATCGAAACTGGTCAGGTCATCTTCCCGAGAAAAGAATGCCCGATCCAGCAACGGAACCGAGACCACTCTATCGAGCTCAAGGCGTTCCAGTTGTCTGGCGTGGACCATTCCCGCGGCGATCAATCCTATCATCACGGCGGTAATCAGGCCGACAAAACCGTGAGCCCCATGGTGACCATCATGACGATCAGAAGTTCCGGATTGTGTCGCGTACCCGTCAGCGAATCGGCGACCAAGCAGGCGAGCAGACTGTCAACGGAACCCAGAAGTGCGAGAATTAGTGCCGGTTCTAAGGCATATAGTAGAAATTCTACAGAGGGTAACGTGAATTGAACACTCGGCAAACCGCGCGGTATTTCGCCTATTACTGGTATTTCGTTCAACCATAAAACGCCCAGTAGCGACCCGGCCAATTGTGCCAGCAGATGAGGCGGAATGTACCTGGCCATGCTACGAGGCCAGAGCACGGTTACGGCCAGTGTTAGTGCGGCAACGAGTATTGCGGCACTGTTTGCCTGGGTTACCGCATCAGGCAATGATCGAAGGATTCCAGTGCTCCCGCCAGGTACAGCGGGCATACCCAGAAACGGCAGCGTCTGCATCAATATGATCAGGACGCCCACGCCCGACATGAATCACGAAACGACCATGTGCGGGGTATAGACAACGTATCTGCCCAATCTCGTAAATCCCAGTAGAATCTGGAGACCGCCCGCTAGTACAACGACAGTCAAGGCTTCCGAAATCGACGATGCATGGTTTGTCAGGACAATCGTCATGGCGACGGTCATCGGGGGACCGGAACCGGACATGAGGGTCCGCGTACCACCAAACACCGTAACGAAAAACCCCAGTGCGATCGCGCAGTATATTCCGGATGCAGCACCCAGACCGGACGCTGTCCCGAAAGCAAGTGCCAGGGGCAGGGAAACCAGGGCGGTTGTAAATCCACCCGACAGATCTCCCCTGAATGTCCTGGAATCGCATTTCATCCCAAATATGTGCGTAGTCATCCTTTGCTGACCCGTTCTATTCCTATGCCGATTTCAGACTATGTACGGTCAAAATCGATCTCCAGTTCAATCATGATGTCCTGGATTTCTGACCAGACAGGCGGATCGATTTCCAAGCCTTGTTTCAATTGGCGTTGCCGTTCGCGGTAGGCCCCTTCTCCGGGTACGCGTATTTCCTCTACTCCGGGAGCCATACGAGCACTCTTTATCCTTTCTACGAATTGGTCGACCTCTGCTGCGAAAGTGAACTTCGATACGAACTTATCCGGATCAATGACCAATACGAAAAGGGCATTCTGATCTATTGCATCGGGAGCGCTGCCGCTGCATCCCGCGCCGCTCAAGGCACCGGTCAGTACGTCTACCAGGATGCTCAGCGCAAATCCCTTGTGGCCGGCCACCTGGCTTCCGAGTAGAAAGAGCGCGGTCCGCCTTGGTGTTGACAGAAATAGGTCGGGATTATTCGTTGATCGTCCGTTGCCATCGATTAACCAACCATCGGGAACCTGCTTATTCCCGTTGCGTAACATCTTTACACGTCCGACGGATGAAACCCCGGTAGAAATATCCATCAGGATCGGTTCGTCATTCGACCTGGGAATTCCGACGGCGATTGGATTGGTGCTCATAAGGGGAGAAGTCGCGCCCCAGGGCGCCACGCAGGGATTACCGCCGGCATCGTTGGTCATGAGCAAGGCGATGTAACCGTCCCTTGCCGGCTGCTCGACATAGCCGCCGAGCCGGCCCACATCGTTGGCGTTGAAAACGCTAACACAGCCTATCCCCGTTGCCTCAGCCTTGCGTTGGGCGTGCGCCATGGCCTTGGTGGCCGTCCGTGGACCCAGGCCCCGGTTGGCATCCAGGAGTAAGGTCGAGACCGTTTCGTCAATGATTTCGATTTGCGCGCCAGGGACCATGTTCCCCGATTGTATTCCTGCGACATACATTGGTATCCGCATCATGCCGTGGGAATGATATCCAGATAGAGAAGCTTCCATGAGCCGTTCAATGACGGTGTTTTTTTCACCTTCCTCTAAACCCAGCTTGGTGAAAATCAAGTCCATAAGCCGTGCCACACGAGTCGCAGCAATGAATACGGGCTTAGAATGAGTATCAGACATGTGGATAGTCCAATCCATTTTACTGGTTTTTCTTTATCATTTTCAATAGAATAAAGAAAATTAAAAAACCATAACTCGTTTTTATTTAGAGAGTTATGGCCGTATACGCATGAAGAAAACAACTTACGCTAACGCATTGGAAACGGCTGATACGTTGCGTATGGATACGGACGTTCGTCCATGGACCGCCTGACCCGTGCCGGACTGTTGTAAACCGGGGGAATCAGTTCGCGGAGCGCATCAGCTCCTTTCTTTTTTATTGCGTTGGTTTTTATCGGTGGTCGAAGTGATTTCGAATACAATTGGTACGATATATACATCTATTTATGTATCATACATCTATATATGAACCATAACAAAATCGGTATATTCTATTAGTCAACAATAAACATGTTTTTTTGGTATCTACGTCTAGTTTTAGAGGCAGGCATCTATACTTGAGAATTTCGGCTGCTTCGCTAGGAATTCAAGTTGCGTTACAGAGTAGCCCTTTGCCATTGTTCAAGACCATTCCATGTACGGAAGTTTCAAGCCGAGCATGACCCACTACCAATAGACTTGACGAATCCCCGAACATAACTGGTAAAAAGTGAAAACCCGAACCACAACAGGTTGTGTGATTCGGGTTTCATTGAAAGCCAGACACCAGGTTGAGAAGAGCAGCCACTCCGACCAACCATTTTTCAAAACGGCTTGTCCGGCTCAGGGCCTTCCGTGTATTCCGTCACCGGTGTGACACCACATTGCCAAGAAAGACTAAAACCGGTACGTGAAGTTGTATGCTGGGTTATTGACTGGATACAAAGTTAACCCGGGGCTATATCTGTGCCGGGTTTCTCTTACAGCCAGATTGGGAAGGATGGTTCGATCCATTGCCCGGGCGATGCACATTCTGCCGCAGGCCGCCGGGCAGGCAGACTGGAAAGACCTACTCGCAAGTGAACTGATAATGAGTCTTTATCAATCGTTACTTGGGTATGCAATTTCAAAAAACTCACCTGACCAGCCTTCTGAATGGTTCTTTCTTCAGGTCGCATTCCAGCAATTCTGCCAGGTTGCCGCGGTCCAGGCCCGCCTTGATGAGGCCGAAGACCTCGGCCGCGGCTTCGCCCAGCTGCCGGATGTCATCCTCCGTGTGGGCCATGGTCACCCGGAACGAGGTGGCGGTAAAAAAGCCCCTGCGGGACATCTCCTGGACGAACAGCGTGGAGACGACAGAGGTGAGTTCCTCATCGGGCAGGTCGAAGGAGAGTGCCGGACAGTATGATAGCCCCACGCAGGCGCCGGGCAGCCCCGCGCTCGTCAGCGCGGCGTCCATCGTCTCCCGGACCATTTCCCCCATGGATTCGAAGAAGGGTTCGGAATCGCGTCGTTTCAATTCCCGTATCGTGGTCAGCGCGGCGGCCAGTCCAACGTTGTCGCTCCAGTAGGAACTGGAAACAAACATCGAAGATGCGGGCGCCATGGCATCGCGGGATCCCACGACGGCGCCCATGGCGTAACCGTTCGACATGGCCTTGGCCAGTACCGTCACGTCCGGCGTCACCCCGGTTAACTCCTGGATTCCGCCGATGCGAAGACGCCACCCACAGGAAACCTCGTCGAATACCAGCAGCGCGTCGTGTTCATGGGTCAGCCTCTTCACGGTTTCAAGGTAACCAGGCGGCGGAAGTTCGGACCGCGCGGGCTCCATCATGACCGCCGCGACCTGTCCCTCGTACCTTTTCAAAAGGTCCGAGAGCATGTCGAGATCACCGTAAGTAAAGGGGATAGCCGTGCCCGCGAGCACCTTCGGCACACCGATCGGCTCGATGCCGGCGAAGGGGAATTCGCCGCTTTCGGGGTCGACCAGGTAGTTGGCGGACTGGTACCAGTCGTGCCAGCCGTGATAACCGCAGAAGAGGATGATGTCCTTGCCGGTGGTGCCACGCACGATCCGGGCGGTCAGGGCGCAGGCCTCGCCGCCCGCCTTGGCGTACCGCACCATTTCGGCACTGGGTATAGTCGCTACAAGTTCCTCGGCCAGTTCGATTTCCAGCGGCCCATTCAAAGTATAGATGCTGCCGCGGTCGATCTGTTCCTTCACCGCCTGGTCCACCACGTCGTCGGCGTGGCCCAGGATGATGGCGCTGACCGCGTTCATCATGTCCAGGTACTCGTTTCCGTCCACGTCGGTGAACCGGGCGCCCTTGGCCCGCTCTGCATAGACGGGACTGATTCCGCTGGCCCACTGGCTTGCCCGCCTGCTGATCAGTTGCGTTCGGCCGGGTATCAGTTCCTCGGCGCGTTGATACATGCGCATCGATTTTTCTACGGAACGGCTGACGGACATGTCGTCATTCCTTTCTGAATGTTAAAGCGCCGCGCCACCTGGCTAGCTGCGCGACCTGTGCCAGGGCTTGAACAGAGCGCGCTGGTCGTCGTCCCAGCGCGCGAGGGTTTTCTCGGTTACGTATTGTGGTTCGTCCATCGTAGCCTGGTTCTGCGACAGCATCCAGTAGGGTCCGTATCCAACGTGGATAGTCTTTCTAACCTGGCTGGACCGGTTGGTGATGCCTCCATGCCTCAGGTTCTCCGTAAACAGTATCGCGTCACCGGCCTTGACTTCCAGTGCAACCATCCCGGGTTCCTCGTCCGGATTTCCGCCGTAAGGACAGGGAAGATTCGTCTTGTGGGTACCGGGGACGACGCAAAAGGCGCCCTGGTCCCGGGATACATCGTGTATAAAGTAGATCATGCGCACCATCATGCAGTCGATTTCATTCGCGTTGAACCCGTACTGGTACTTCTGATTCTCACTTCGCATGCCGCCGTGGGAACCCGACTGGTTCCTGCGGTAGCGTATCCGGATCTCCGAATTGTTTACCGTGGACCTGCCCTGGATGATCCGGTTGATATACTCCATCGTACGGGCGTCATTCACCAGTATGTCGAACCGGGCATCGGCATTCCAGAAATCCTCGATGATGAGGATTTTTCCTTCCGCGTTCGAGCCGTCGACATGGTATCCCAGTTCTGGACTGCGGTGATAGTTCGGTCCCCAGGGGCTTATCTTGCGGGGCGGGGCGTCAACGTGCCGCAGCGCGTGTTGTTCCAGTTCGTCTACGGCCGATGACAGCGATGACACGATGCCTGTATCCAGCATGTCCTCGATCACGATGAAGCCCTGGCGGTCGAATTCATAGCGTTCTGTTTCGTTCATGGCGTCTCCTTAGCTGCCGGTTTCCCAGAGTGGGATGAAGCCCGCGGCCTTTTCGACTATCGTTTTCGGTTCGATTTGAAGCGTCCATTCAGCATGCTGTATCAGGGCCGTTTCAGGTCGTGGAAACCGACGAGGAAACCGATGTAGACCCACGCTCCCTGAATCAGAAAATAACGTAACGCAGGAACCGTGACAACACGCGCGTGGTCCGAAACAGGATATTTTGTTGCCCTGGCAATGAACATCAATCATAGAGTTGACGCGCCAGGTTCAAAACCTTATATATTAAACTTGCCCTGCCATGATCTGCCGGCCGGGTAATCATGTGCAGAATCGTAATCGGCACGGGATAAGACGGTAAACCACGTCCGGACAAGTGCCGCCTGGCCTTCCCGAAACCAGCACGCGTTAAATCAACTGGAGTCATCCATGACCATCGGCGTCCCTGTTGAAACCTGTCCAGGGGAGCGGCGGGTATCCATCGTCCCGGCCGGAGTTGCCAACCTGGTCAAGACAGGCTGCACCGTTCATGTCAGCACAGGCGCGGGCCGGGAGGCGGGATTTCCTGACGCGGTCTACGAAGAAGCGGGCGCCTTGATCGTCCCGGACCGTGCCTCCGTATTCGAAAACACCGACGTGGTCGCGCAGGTAAGAGGCGGCGGCGCGAATCCCGAATCGGGCATGTCGGACGTCGCGAGATTCTGCGAAGGACAGTTGCTGGTCGGATTTCTGGAACCACTGTCGGCGCCGGCGGAGATCAAGGCGCTGTCCGATCGGCGCGCGATCGCCTGCGCCATGGAGTTCATTCCGCGAACCTCGCGGGCACAGAGCATGGATGCCCTGTCTTCCCAGGCCAATATCGGCGGATACAAGGCGGCGCTGATAGCGGCCGAATACCTTCCGAAGCTGTTTCCCATGATGATGACGGCGGCCGGTACGATTACGCCCGCCCATGTTTTCGTGGTCGGCGTCGGCGTGGCCGGGCTGCAAGCCATAGCCACGTGCAAACGGCTCGGCGCCGTCATCCAGGCCTATGACGTACGGCCTGCTGTCAAGGAGCAGGTACAGAGCGTCGGGGCGCGTTTCGTGGAGCTGGAACTGGACACGGCGGATTCGGAAGGATCGGGCGGTTACGCCCAGGCCATGGACGAGAAATTTTACGCGAAACAGCGGGAAATGATGGCCCGCGTCGTCTCGGAAAACGACGTCGTCATCACCACGGCCGCCATACCTGGAAAACAGGCGCCCGTGCTGGTGACCGAAGACATGGTCAAAAGCATGCGACCCGGGTCCGTCGTGATCGACCTGGCCGCGGAACGCGGTGGAAACTGTGAGATCACGGAACCGGGCAAGACCGTCGTCAAGCACGGAGTAACCCTGGTCGGCGAGTTCAACATACCCTCCACCGTACCCTTTCACGCAAGTCAGATGTATTCCAACAACATCGTGAATTTCCTGAAACTGATGATCAATGAAGGCGCCCTGGAAACGGACATAGACGACGATATCGTGCAGGGCGCGACGGTAACGCGCGGCGGCGAGATCGTCAATGAACAGGTAAGCGCCCTCCTTTCCGGCACCGGGTGACATTGAAGCGCCATCGAACGATACGAGGAGTTCCAGATGGGTGAAACCATTGCCGTACTGACCATATTCGTCCTGGCGGTGTTCGTCGGATTCGAAGTCATCACCAAGGTCCCGCCCATATTGCACACGCCATTGATGTCCGGTTCGAACGCCATTTCGGGCATCACGATCATCGGCGCCATACTTTCAACGGGTACGCAATACTCGACGTTGACCACCGCCCTCGGCTTCGCCGCGGTGGTATTCGCGACCATCAACGTGGTCGGCGGCTACCTCGTGACAAACCGGATGCTGGACATGTTCAAGAGAAAGGAGTAGGCGGATGTCTGCCGATCTCGTTCGCTTAGCCTATCTCGTAGCGGCGGCCCTGTTCATAGTGGGGCTGAAGGGCCTTTCTCACCCACGCACCGCGGTCAGGGGCAACCGCCTGAGCGCACTGGGCATGTTCATCGCGATCGTGGTGACGCTGATCGATCAGCAAATCGTTCGATACGAAGTCATCATCGCCGGCATCGTGCTCGGCGGCGCGATCGGCGCAATCTGGGCGTTGAAGGTACCCATGACGGCCATGCCGCAATTTGTCGGACTGTGCAACGGTTTCGGCGGCGGCGCATCGGTTCTCGTCGCCGGCGCGGCCTTTGTAGAGGCTTCGCTGGAGTCCGCAGGTGCCGTTTCGATGCAGTTCGGTATCGCCACGATGGCTTCTGGACTGATCGGCGGCGTCACGTTCTGGGGCAGCCTGGTGGCCTTCGGGAAACTGCAGGGCATCGTTTCCGAGAAAGCGGTGCGGTTCACCGGAGATCACGTGCTCAAGGGTCTCTTCCTGCTCGCAGGACTGACGGTGGGCGTACTCAGCATCCTGCAGCCTGAACAAACCGAATACTTCTGGATCATGGTGGCGATCGCATCCATTCTGGGCATCATGCTCGTGGTGCCCATCGGCGGTGCGGACATGCCCGTGGTCATCGCCCTGCTCAACTCCTATTCCGGCATGGCCGCCGCGGCTACCGGCTTCGTGTTGTCCAATAACGTGCTGATCATATCAGGTTCGCTGGTGGGCGCCTCCGGTTTCATTCTCACCAGCATCATGTGCAAGGCCATGAACCGATCGCTGGCAAACGTGATGTTCGCCGGGGTCGGTGGTGATTCGGGCGAGGTCGACACGGGACCCAGGGACGACCTGTACGAAGGAAAGGTGAAGTCCACCACGGCCGAAGAGGTCGCCATGGTGCTCGACAGCGCGCGGCGTGTGGTGATCGTACCGGGTTACGGCATGGCCGTGGCCCAGGCACAGCATGCCGTACGGGATCTGGCCAATCAACTGGAGGCCGACGGGATCGAGGTGGAGTTCGCAATCCATCCGGTCGCCGGCCGCATGCCCGGTCACATGAACGTATTGCTGGCCGAAGCGGACGTCCCCTACGACCGCCTGAAGGAAATGGACGAGGCCAATACCAGTTTTGAGCAGACCGACGTGACGATCGTCATCGGCGCCAACGACGTGGTCAATCCCCTTGCCCGCGACGCGGCGGACACTCCGTTGACCGGCATGCCGATCCTGAACGTGGACAAATCGCGGACCGTCGTGGTGATCAAGCGGAGCCTGAGCCCGGGTTTCGCCGGAATACCCAACCCGCTCTTCGCCGCGGACAATTGCCTGATGCTGTTCGCCGACGGCAAGGATGCGGTGCAGCAATTGACGACGGCGGTGAACGAGGTCTGACCGCGGTATACCGGGAATGATGGAACCAGAAAAACATACTGGAAGGACCGCTCGATGGCCGCGTTAGGAACGCCGTTGTCGCTTTCGGCCACCCGGGTATTGATGTGCGGTTCGGGCGAGTTGGGCAAGGAGGTCGTCATCGAGCTTCAACGCCTCGGCGTTGAAGTGATCGCGGTGGACCGCTACCCCAATGCGCCGGCCATGCAGGTGGCACACCGCTCGCATGTGGTGAACATGCTCGACAGATCCGCCCTTGTCGCGGTGATCGAGCAGGAAAACCCCGATTTCATCGTACCCGAAATAGAAGCCATTGCCACCGACGCCCTGGTGGACCTGGAGTCGGAAGGATACCGCGTCGTACCCACCGCGCGGGCCGTCCACCTGACCATGAACCGGGAAGGAATACGCAGGCTCGCCGCGGAGGAACTCCGCCTACCCACGTCGCCCTATCGTTTTGCCGAGACCCGCGAAGCGTACGAACGGGGGGTACGTGAAGTCGGACTGCCCTGCGTGATCAAACCCGTCATGAGTTCCTCCGGCAAGGGACAGAGCACGGTGCGCGACGGATCGGATGTGGACAGCGCCTGGCAGCGGGCACACGACGAGGCCCGTGGCGGCGCGGGCAAGGTGATCATCGAGGGATTCGTTGAATTCGACTACGAAATCACGCTGCTGACCGTTCGCCACGTGGGAGGTACGGATTTCTGCCTGCCCATCGGCCACGAACAGATCGCCGGGGATTACCGGTACTCCTGGCAACCCCAGCCCATGAGTGAGAAGGCGTGGGAGCGCGCCAGGCGGACGGCCGAAACGGTAACCAGCGCACTGGGCGGCCACGGCGTTTTCGGCGTCGAACTGTTCGTAAAGGGCGACGATGTGATCTTCAGCGAAGTTTCACCCCGACCCCACGATACGGGCATGGTTACGCTCATCTCGCAGGACCTGTCCGAATTCGCCCTGCACGCGAGGGCCGTACTTGGACTCCCGATTCCTGGAATACGCCACCATGGTCCTTCCGCCTCGGCGGCACTCCTGGTGGAAGGCAAGTCCAACCGGATGAGATTCGGCAACCTTGGCGCCGCCCTTGCCCAGCCGGACACCGGCCTGTTTCTTTTTGGAAAGCCTGAAGTGTCAGGACACCGGCGCCTCGGCGTCGCCGTCGCCCGCGGTCCGGATATAGAAACGGCACGCGCGAAGGCGGTACAGGCCATGGAAGCCGTGCGTGTCGAGCTGTAGTGAAGAAGGAGAAATGATGCAAACGCAAAAGGAACCCGGGGTAAACGTTGACGACCGGGACTGGCACGCCTTGTCCCAGGGTGAGCGCATCCGGATGATCGAGGAGGAAGGGTACCTGATCATACCGGACTGGATCCCTCCCGGCTACGTGGCCGAGCTGAAATCGGAAAGCGAAAAACTTGAAACGGTCGGTCGGGACTATAGCGATAAGCAGCGGGGCTGCAAGGATCCCCATCTCAAGAACCGCAGGCTGGCTGAACTCATCGCCTACGAACCCACGGTGCGATTCCTGGAAGCGTTGTTCGGCGACAGCCTCGTATTCATACACTATACCTACGACCGGTCCGAGCCCGGGACCCCGGGCATCAGTCTCCATACGGACGGACAGCCCTACGGATCGAAGATATTCGGATACGAGGGAAGTTGTCCCATCACCGTCCGGGTACTATACTACCTCGACGACCTGACGCTGGACGTTTCGCCCTTCCGGGTCGTTCCCAGGTCCCATCTCTGCATGCACGCTGACGCCCATCCCTATAAAAGATACGATCGGCATCCCGAAGAGGTGGTCGTTCCCTGCAGTGCGGGTTCGGCCCTGTTTCTCAACCACCGGGCGTTTCATGGCACCCTGCCCAATACCGGAAACCGTTCACGGGCCATGCTTGCCGTGGCCTACCGTCCGGCCTGGGCCGGTCCTATCGTCGACGTTGCGCCACGGGACCCGTCGGACCTGGAAAGGATGCCCGATGCTGTCCGGCCCTACCTCGGCGATCCCAGCACGAGAACATACGAGTTTGGCGTCGGTAACAAACCGGAAGGGATGTCATCCACCGCGCCCGGTATGAACCCGAGCAGGTGGGAAAGGCGAGCGTAACGTGCGGTATATGGTCGAACTGCGGGCCCATTCACTACTTATACATTCACTATATATAAAGGATACTCCCTTTCCGGAGGGGTCGATGATCGTCCTGCAACCATAGGAGAATCTACATGTCGAAGGCCTTATTCGTCTGGGGAGGCTGGGAAGGACACGAACCCAAGCAGTCCCAGGATATCTTCATCCCGCTGCTTGAGGCGGAAGGATACGAAATCACACAGCGAGACACGCTCGACGCTTACCTGGATGCCGATACCATGCCTGCGTATGATCTCATCGTCCAGACCGTGACCATGGGCAAGATCACCGGCGCGCAGGAAAAGGCGCTGTCGGAAACGGTAGCGGCCGGGACCGGGTTCGGCGGCTGGCACGGCGGCCAGGCCGACGCCTTCCGCAACAATACCGGTTACCAGTACATGGTGGGTGGGCAGTGGGTGTCCCATCCCGGGGGGATTATCGACTACGAAGTAAACATCGTCGATCACGAAGATCCCATCACGGCCGGGTTGAATGATTTCGCCATGCGCTCGGAGCAGTATTACATGCACGTAGATCCGGGCAACCAGGTGCTCGCGACCACGACTTTCAGCGGAGAGCACGACGCGTGGATTGAAGGGACCGTGATGCCCGCCGCATGGAAGAGGACGTGGGGTAAAGGCAAGATCTTCCACTGCACGCTGGGCCATGTCGCCGCCGATTTCGACGTGCCGGAAGCGCGGGAAATCGTTCGGCGCGGGTTGATCTGGTGCACGCGTTGAATTTATTCTTTACTTTGTTGATTTAGATAGATATATTACCGGAATTGACAGCGGATCAGGCTGCTGGTCACAGACCTCAACTATCTCAATTGCAGGTATTCTGCAGGAGGAATGATATGGCGTTACGTTTAATGGACGAAGCCCCGGATTTCACGGCCGAAACCACCGAAGGAACGATTCGTTTTCACGAATGGCTCGGTGACAGTTGGGGCATTCTCTTTTCCCATCCCGCGGATTACACGCCGGTCTGCACCACGGAACTGGGTTACATGGCCAGGATCTCGGGCGAATTCGCCAAGCGCAATGTCAAGATACTCGCCATCAGCGTGGATCCCCTCGATTCTCACCGGGGTTGGATCAGCGACATCAACGAGACGCAGAACGCTACGGTGAGCTACCCGTTGATCGCGGATCCCGACCAGGAAGTCGCCCAGTTGTACGACATGATCCATCCGAATGCCAATGAAAAGATGACCGTGAGGTCGGTGTTTGTCATCGGTCCGGACAAGAAGATCAAGCTGATGTTGACCTACCCGGCGTCCACGGGCCGTAATTTCGACGAGATCCTGCGCGTCGTCGACTCCCTGCAGTTGACGGCGAATCACAAGCTCGCCACACCGGTCAACTGGACCAGCGGTGAGGACTGCATCATCGTGCCGGCGGTCTCCGACGAAGAAGCGGACCAGACCTATTCCGATATTCGCCGCGTCAAGCCCTACCTGCGTTACGTGAAACAGCCCCAGGGCTGATCAAGGTTTGTACCGGCCGTACGGACACATCATGAATTGATTAAAAAGGGCGCCTCAACAGGCGCCTTTTTTATTTGGCAGTATATGCTTGACAGGAGTTCTGTTATCATGTTAAATGATATCAATATGATATTATTATGTTATTCACCTACCCAGTATTTCGAGGAGACGAAGCAATGATAACGGAAAAAAGCCCATTGAAATTCAGCGGCTGGAGGGCGTTGGTCTGGCTGATCGCCCTGGTTCCTTTGACGATGGCTGCCATGGATTGGGTCATTACGTTCGATCCACCGGTACTGGAGAATGAAATGAGCGTCAGAGACGTACTCCTGCTGGTGTTTTTCTTTATACCGGCGCTCGGAGTGTTGGGGTTCTGTTTCAAGGGATTCTTCACGCTGGAACCAAACGAGGCCAGTGTGCTGACGCTGTTCGGCAAGTATACCGGAACAGTGAGGGAGCAGGGATTATGGTGGGTGAATCCCCTTAACAGCAAGAAGAAGATCTCCTTGCGAGCCAGGAATTTCGACAGCGAGCGATTGAAGGTGAACGATAAAAACGGCAATCCTATCGAGATTTCGGCCGTCGTAGTCTGGCGCGTGGAGGATTCCGCCCAGGCAAGCTTCGAAGTGGACGATTTTGCCGAATACATACAGGTGCAGTCCGAGTCGGCCATCCGCCATCTGGCCACCAGCTATCCGTATGATCTGACGGAGGGGGAGACCGCCAGCCTGAGGTCATCCATCGAAGAAGTGGCCGAAGCGCTTGGCAACGAGATCCAGGAACGAGTCGGAGCGGCCGGAGTTTCGGTTTCGGAAGCACGGATCAACCACCTGGCCTATGCCCCGGAAATCGCACAGGTGATGCTGCAGCGGCAGCAGGCCGATGCCATCATCGCTGCCCGACAGAAGATCGTGGACGGGGCGGTGGGCATGGTAGAAATGGCCCTTGAAAGACTGAAGGAACAACATGTGGTCGACCTGGACGAAGAACGCAAGGCGGCGATGGTGAGCAATCTCCTCACCGTGCTCTGCAGCGAATCGTCCACGCAGCCTATCGTCAATACCGGTTCGTTGTACTAACGTAATCGATTGATCAGATCGGGTTTGTCCGCGGGTTTCTGGTTAGCCTGATTACCAAAGAACACATCGTGCCTGACAAAAAGAAATCCCTGCTGCTGCGAATCAACACAGAGCTCTGGAATGACCTCAATACCTGGGCGAAGGATGAATTGCGTAGCGTGAATGCGCAGATAGAGTATATTCTCCGGGAAGAAGTGCACAGACGTAAGAAACGACGGCGACGCGAGGAAAATTGAGGGAGCAGGGAGTATTCTCAGGTAGTAATGGAAAAATGTGATCGAGTGCCGGTGGGCCAGTATTCGGTGGGAATCTGGAGACGTACACTTTATCCGGAAAAACTGAATTGACAGTAGAAACAAACACAGACCTGGACCGTTTTGAAAGTGCGGGTTACGTGATCCTCAAGGGATTCTATCCCGACAGGGTAGTAGATGCGGCCCGATACGCCGCGGACGAGCTCGTGGAACAATTCGCGAACCGGCTGAAGTCGGATGGCAAGATATCCCGGGTCCATGCCGACGCGTCCTTCGACACGCGCCTGGCTCGGATCTGCGCGGATGTCCCCGAGGAAGCGCCACACATTTTCCGGGAGGAACTCCACCTGGCGGGCCTGTATGAAGTGTTCTTCTACCCGCCCCTGCTTGATATCGTGGAGACCCTGCTTGGCGATGAGCTTCGTCTCTACCCCAATTATTCCATTCGTCCCAAGCTGCCCGATCACGCCCCCACGCTCATCCTCTGGCACCAGGACGGGGGGTATACCTTAAACGTCCACCGCGACGGGGACCACAGCGAGGAAACAGTGGACGCCCTGCGCATGGTAAACGTCTGGTCGCCGCTGGTGCCCGCCCGGGAAGACAACGGCTGCATGCAGTTCATCCCCGGTACCCACAGGATCGGCATGGCCAGGCACGAAGACCGCGAATTCTACCTCGAAATCGCACAGGCGGACCTGGAGCCCTACCTGGACCAGGCCGTTTCCATCGAACTGGACCCCGGCGATATCGTCCTCTTCCACAACATGCTCTACCACCAGGGATTGCCCAACCGCTCCGACGAGGTGCGGTGGAGCATGGACTGGCGTTACCAGGATGCGCGGCAGTCCACGCTGCGGAGCACGCGAGGCCATCTCGCCCGCAGTCGCCTGCATCCTGACGAAGTAGTGCGCGACGCCGTTGACTGGACCCGGCGGGATTTTGAATAGCATTCCGAGCGCCGTAACTTCTACCGCCGTGACTCCGATCGGCGAGACTCCACCCGGTGAGCATTTGCCCGGCGCGGGCCCATCGCAGAAAACAGGTATTACTCCTTGATCCATTTTCCTGATATACGTCTTGTTTTCTTGCGTGAACTCCGCGGCGCCCTGCGGGAACGTTCCATCGTCATCAACGTCGTGCTGGTCCCCCTGTTCATGTATCCGATCCTCATGTGGCTGGCCTACACGGGGCTGTCCTTCGTCATCGGTCAGACGGAAAATTTCACGGCCCGGGTGATGATCGCCGGCGATCTGGAAGCGGGCGCTGCGCTCGTTCGAAAAATCGAGGCGGCAGAACGCGTGACCGTCACCACCGTGGAGTCTCCTCTCGACGCGATTCGTGACGGGCGGCTGGATCTCCTGGTCGAACTCGCTCCCCGGGACGAAGGCTACGCGGATGACTTCGAGGTTCGGTTTACGCGTGATTCGTCTAAGGACCGAAGCCGGATTGCCATGAACCGAGTCGGAGGCCTCGTAGACCGCTACCGAACGGCTTACCTGGAAACGGCGGGCCGGGATCGCGGACTGTCCGGTTCGGCATACCAGATGATCTGGATCGAACGGGAGAATGTATCCTCCAGCCGGGACATGGGACGATTCATTCTCGGGATGGCGGTTCCCGTGCTGGTCGTCATCATGGTCATCATCGGGGGTATGTATCCTGCGCTGGACTCGACGGCGGGAGAACGGGAACGGTCCACCTGGGAGACCACGTTGACGGCGGCGACGGACCGCGTGAACGTACTCGCGGGTAAATACCTGTACGTGGCAGTCCTTTCGACGACGGCCGGCCTGCTGAATTTCGCGGCCATGAGCCTTTCCATGCGGACCCTCATGGCACCGCTCCTGGGCGACCGCCTTCAGAACGTGGCCTTTGCGATCCCGTGGACGGCCGTCCCCCTGATCGTTGTAGTAACGATGCTCCTTGCCCTGTTCGTGTCGGCGTTGCTCATGATCGTGGCCAGTTTCGCCCGTACTTTCAAGGACGCCCAGTCCCTGGCAGGCCCCTTCGTTACCGTCATGATCCTGGTACCCGCGGTCTTCATGCAGTTTCCCGGCCTGGAACTCACGACGTGGCTGGCCTGCGTGCCCATCATCAATGTATGCCTGGTGTTCCGGGAGGCCATCGGAGGCGTCTATCACTGGCCCCAGATCGGCCTGACCCTGGTGATGGAAGTCCTGTACATCTGGATCGTACTTCGGTTCGCCACGGCGATTACCCACTACGAGGATATCATGACCGGCAGTTATGAAGGCGGGTTCACTGGATTCCTGAAACACCGACTCCTGCGCCGTTCCCCCTGAGAGGATGGAAACCGTGACCGATCCCGTGTTCGTGAAGGAACTGACCAAGACCTATTACGATGAATCCCGCGGTCCCGTACACGCCGTGCGGCAGATCGACTTTGCGTGCCGGCCCGGCGAGATCTTCGGGCTACTGGGAGCGAACGGCGCCGGGAAGACCACCACCCTGCGCATGCTGACGACGATACTCAAACCCACCGCCGGCACGGCGGAGATCATGGGATACGACGTGGCGGAGGAACCCGTGGAAGTTCGAAGGCGGCTGGGATTCTATTCCGCCACAACCGCGTTGTATCCACGGCTTTCCGCAAGGGAAACCATCGAATTCTTCGCCCGGATTAACGGCTACCCCGCTTCCGACACTCCCGCCAGGGTCGACGAACTGATCGAGCGATTCGGAATCGGGGACTATGCCCGTACTCGAATCGACAAACTCTCCAGCGGCATGAAACAGAAAGTGGCGATCGCCCGAACCGTGGCCCACGATCCACCGATCCTGGTCTTCGATGAGCCCACCGTCGGCCTGGATGTGCTGAATGCCCTGGAGATGCAGGCCATTTTGAACGAATTGAAAGCGCAGGGGGAAAACCATTCTGTTCTCCACGCATATCATGAGCGAAGCGGAAAAACTATGCGACCGGATCGCCATTATCCATAAGGGGCGGATCCTGGCCTGCGACACCCTGGAAGCGCTTCGCGAACGAACCGGGGCCCGCTACCTCGAAGACGTCTTCGTCTCCTTCATCACAGAGGGCTCATGAACCGCGCAACGATCGGTCTGCTGTTCAGACACGAAATGCGCATGCTGTTGCGCGACCGGCGGACGGTGGTATTGAGTATCCTCCTGCCGCTAGTCGTTTTGCCGTTGATCCTCTTCGGCCTGAAATTCATGAGCGAATGGCGCACGGACCGACTGGATACGATGACGTATCGCTACGCCGTAACCGGCGCCTATGCAGACTCGGTGCGGACGCTCATTGAAAGAGGCGTTCTACTTGCGGCGAAAGAGGTAGAGGAAGACCGGCTACCGGCGTCATTCATCGAGGTGGAAGCAGCCAGACCCGATTCGAGTCTGGCCGCTGGCGACCTGGATTTCTATGTGGAAACCCTGACCGGCGCGGAGGCCGATTCGCTCGATCTCGCGGGCGCCGATACCGATTCGCTCGACCTGATCGCTAACGGGACGGGGGCGGAGGGGGACCGCGGAGATGAAGAGAACGCCGACGTGACCGTGGCGGACGAGCGATATCCGGGAGTTCCCGTGGTCACGGTCTACTTTCGCGCAAACCTGGACGAATCCAGGAACGGCAGCGGCCTGCTGGTGGATCGCCTGGTGGATGCCAGGAAACAGGACCGTACCGATGCGCTGCGCAGCCGGGGTTTCGCGGCGGATCCGGAGGAATCCATCAAGCTGTCGAGGGTGGATGTGGCGACGCCGGAACAGGCGGCGGGGTTCTATTTCGGACGTCTCCTCCCGCTTTTTCTGGTGTTCCTGACCCTTACCGGCGCTTCGGTGGCGGCCATGGACAGTGTCGCGGGGGAAAAGGAACGCGGTTCCCTGGAAACCCTTTTGACCACGGCGGTCAGCCGGTTCGAGATCATTACCGCCAAGCAGTTGACGATCCTGTCCGTCGCTCTTTTCATCACCCTGGCCCAGGCCGCAAACCTCTTCGTCTACCTGGCCCTCGGATTCATCGAATTTTCCGCAGAATTGGAAATAAACGTTTCGCCCGGTGCCGTGCTGATGTTGTTCGCCCTTTACGTCCCCGTGGCCGTCGTGGTCTCGTCCCTGCTGCTGATGTTCTCGGCCTATGCGAAGACTTACCGGGAGACGCAACTGTACCTCCTGCCCGTTTTTCTCGGTCTCTTGACCCTGACGGCGGCGGGCCTGCTTCCGGCGGTTTCCCTGCGCTCGCTGATCGCCGTAGTTCCCGTGGCAAATGTCAGTGTGGCAGTACGGGAGATCATGGTCGGCCATTACGATATTCCCATGCTGCTGGTAACCTGCGTGTCCATGTTCGTTACCGCCTTCCTGCTGCTCAGATTTTCATCCCGTATGCTGGGTATGGAAAGGCTGATCACCTCGCAGGATACGGACGAGGCGGATCTGGAGGGTGGCGCCGCACTTTTTCCCAGGAGGGTGCTCCTTTGGTTTGTCGGCATGTGGGCCCTCATAGTCATCGCTCCTTCGAACGTGGACGCGTTGACACGGCTCGAGGGTCAGTGGGCCTTCAACATGTTCGGGATCATGCTCGGCGGATCGCTCCTGATGATCCGAATCCACCGGCTCGACTGGCGGAAAGCCTTGGCGATCCGACCGGTACGACCGCAGATCTGGCTGGCGGTTCTGCTCCTGATTCCTACAACGTTGCTGACCGGGATATTCGTCGTAGGGCTTTCCAGCGTATTCCTGCCCTTCCCCGAAGAAATGCTGGAAAAATTCGCCAGCCAGCTTATTCCGGACGACTTCCCGATCTGGAAGATCATGCTCATGCTGGCACTCACGCCCGGGATCGTGGAAGAAATGGCCTTTCGGGGACTGCTGCTCCACGGACTTCATCGGCGGTTGAGACCGCTGGTGCTCATCCTGGTGGTCGGTTTGATTTTCGGACTGTTTCACCAGGCCCTGTTCCGGATCATTCCCACGGCCTACCTGGGCGTGGTGCTGACCACCGTTGCCGTGCTCTCCGGGTCGATTTTCCCGTGCATGTTGCTCCACGCCGGCAACAACGCCTTCGCCTTCATCCTCTATCGATATGGCGTTGAAATAGAAAACTGGCCCCCGGAACTGCTCCTGCTGAACATACCCGTTTTCGTTTTCGCGATCTATCTGCTGTATCGGTATCGGACGCCCTATCCCGGTCTTCTTCCCTTCAGGAAACGACTCCCTGCCGACCATCCGGGCGAACGGTTATAGGTATTGCCCCGTGTGATTCGCAACCTTATATTTCCACAGGTCCAAAAGGACCGCCTTGTTCATGACCAGACTTCGATTCCGGTAGCAATACGTCCCGTAAATGTCCCGACTCACTCAACATCCGTTCTTTCTGTTTCTCCGGGTCATGTTGAAAAACCCGGTCGGCGTGTGCGCCTTGACGCCCAGTTCGAGGATGCTCGCCCGGGCAATGGCCAGGGGACTGGAAATCGATCCCAACGAATCCGTCATGGAACTGGGGCCTGGCACGGGCGCGCTGACAGACCAGATCCGGCACATCCTGTCCGATGACGACGGATATATCGGCATCGAACTGGAACCCCAGTTCGTCGTCCTGCTTCGGGAACTCTTTCCCAATCTGCGCTTTGAACAGAACACCGTCACCAGGGCCTTCCAGGTACACGCGGACTCCGGGACTCCGCCGGTCAAGGCGGTAATCTCCGGACTATCCATCTCCACGATGCCGGCCCCGGTCATAGACGAGATCATCCGCAATCTGGACCGGCTGCTTCAACCCGGTTCTGTTTTTCGCATGTTCCAGTACGTCCACGCCTACTACCTGCCCTCCGCAATCCGGTTTCGCCGCAGCATGGCCTCCCTGTTTTCCGACTACCGCTGCGAGACGCTCGTGGTGAGAAACTTTCCCCCGGCCTTTGTCCTGACCTGGGTCAGGTGACTCAGACGCACCGTTATTTTAAAGTGATCCCGGCGGTATTTGTACAATACTGTGGTTCTGACAAGAGCCGGAAAGGAACTTCGGTCCAAAGCAGGTCGGTGCAAGTGGATCGACAGAGCTGACCGGGCTGATCTAGCTGACCGGGCTGACCGGGCTGACCGGGCTGACCGGGGGATCCGGCATCCATACATCCGACCGGCCGAGTGGATTGGCCCGTCCTTGAAATTCCCAAAAGATAAGGTATCGTTGTAAACATGTACTTTCCGTCCAAATTCGTACGGACGATCCTGCTCTTCGCCCTCATTGCCCTTTTTCCGGATACTGCGCCCGCCCAGAACGGCGCGATGGAAGTAACCGTACCCACGATAAAAGCCGCCCCGCGGACGGGCAATATTACCATAGATGGCAGGCTCGATGAAACCGCCTGGCTGGCGGCGGATCCGGCCTCGCAGTTCGTCCAGCGCGAGCCGATTGAAGGCGCCGCTCCGGAAGAAGTCACCGAGGTCAGGATACTCTTCGACGACAGTGCGCTGTACATCGGCGCCCGGATGTACGACGACCATCCCGAAGAAATCGGCAGGCAACTAGTCCGGCGGGACGAACGGGGCCAGTTTGATCTTTTCTCCGTGTCCATCGATCCGAACAACGACAGGCGGACAGGATACCAGTTTCGCATCAGCGCGGCGGGCGTGCAGCGCGACGCCTACCTGTACGACGACGTGAGGCAGGACGACGCGTGGAACGCCGTGTGGGCTTCCGGAGTGAAGATCGACGACCAGGGCTGGGTCGCCGAGTTGCGCATCCCCCTTTCGCAGATACGCTACGACGCTTCGGAGGATCCACAGTCGTGGGGCATCAATTTCATGCGGCGATGCCTGGCCACCAACGAAATCATGGATTTCGCGCTCCAGTCCCGGGTACGATACGGGCGGGTCAGCGTTTTCGGTCAGCTTAATGGACTGAACCTGTCCTCCGAGGGAGGCCGCATGGAGTTCCGGCCCTACGCTCTCGGCAGCGCACGGACCGCGAAGGCCGAGCAGGGCAATCCCTTTTTTGATGGATCCGATCTGAATGCGCGCATGGGACTCGACATGCGATATGGCCTCGGTTCGTCCTATACGCTGGACATGGCCTTCAACCCCGATTTCGGACAGGTGGAGGTCGATCCGGCCGTGGTCAACCTGTCCGCCTTCGAGACTTTCTTCAGTGAAAGACGGCCGTTCTTCATCGAGGACGCCCAGATCTTCGATTTCAATCTCTCCGGACGTGACGAATTGTTCTACAGCCGCCGTATCGGACGGAAGCCCCGGGGCAATACCCCCGATGGTTCCGACTTTTCCGACATTCCCACGGAGACCAGTATTCTTGGTGCGGCCAAGATCACCGGTCGATCGCCGGGAGGCGTATCCATCGGCGTACTGGCCGCGGTCACCAGCCGTGAGAAGGGAAAGGCCTATTCTCAGGCGGATGAACGCATGATGGATTTCACGGTGGAACCAAGGTCGGAGTCCGGGGTGATCCGGTTAAAGCGGGACTACAGAAACGGCGCCACCCAGATCGGTGCCGTGAGTACGCTGCTGCACCGGAACCTGCCCAGGGACGGCACCTTCGACTACCTTACTTCCGATGCCTTTACTGCCGGCGTGGACTTCGAACACAACTGGGGCGGAGCGCGTTCCAGGGACTGGGCCGTCTACGGATATTTCTCCGGCAGCTACGTCCGGGGAAGCTCAGAAGCCCTGGTCCGCCTGCAGCGGGCCAGCAACCACTACTTCCAACGCCCCGACGCCACAAGGTTCGCCGTGGACTCCACGGCTACCTCCATGGGCGGGTATAACTGGCGCACGCAATTGGCCAAACGGGACTCGCAGAACTGGTCCGGTTCCGTCTGGTTCGCCGAGATATCGCCCGGGTACGAGATTAACGACCTGGGTTTTTCCAGGTCCGGCGAACGTATCGACGGCGGCGCCCGTATTGAATACCGCAACGTCACACCTGGACGGTTTTTCCGTAACTACCGGTTGAGTGCGTTTACATTTTACAACTTCAGGCACGATGCGCTGGACGACCCCTGGTCGTGGTCTTCCTGGCGGCATGCCTACAAGAGCGGAGCCTTCTGGGCCGGAAGCCAATTCGAACTCGACAACTACTGGGGGATCGGCCTCGATTCCCGTTACTCCCCCACCCGTTTCAGCGATACGCGGACACGGGGCGGTCCGGTCATGGAGAGTCCCGGCTCCTATTCCATCAGCATGGATATCAGATCCGACCGGAGGAAGCGCCTTTCCATGCGGTCGGGCCTGGACTATGAACGCGTCCAACATGGCGGCTACGAGTGGCGCACCGGAATCCACGCCACGATACGACCGTCGCCGAACTTTGAACTGGAAGTGTCGCCAAGCCTGCGCTGGGAGAAGAACCCGTCGCAGTACGTTACGCAAACCGACGCCCTGTCCTTCGATCCCACCTTTGGCCGGCGGTACCTCTTTTCGGATCTGAAGCGTAATTCGATCTCCCTGGAGACCCGCCTGAACGTGACTTTTTCGCCCAACCTTACCCTGCAGTTGTACGCACAACCGCTGCTTTCGTCGGGCGATTACCTCAACTACAAGCAACTCCTGCGCCCCGAAAGCTTCGATTTCGATGTGTTAGAGGAAGGGTTGCGATCCTTCATCGATCCGGCGGACGGCCAGCGCTACCTCGACTTCGACGGAGACGGGACGGCGGACATAGGGTTCTCCGATCGGGATTTCAACATACAGTCCCTCAGGATGAACGTGGTGCTGCGCTGGGAGTACCGTCCGGGTTCCCGCGTGTTTCTAGTCTGGCAGCAGAATCGAAGCGAGCGGGATCAGGCCGGTGCGCTGAACCTGGGCAGAGACCTGGGCAACCTGTTCGGGGCGGAATCCGATAACATCTTCATCATCAAGTTCAACTACTGGTTCGGCGTGTGACCGGTCATGCCAGACCGTAATGCACCTTGACAAAACGGGGTTCGAGAGGCCATATTGCAGTCTATGAAAACGATTCAGACAACCTTCATTTTATTGGCAATACTGTGCACCCTCGGCCTATCCACGTGGTCAGTCCAGGGACAGGCGGTCCGGACAGACTACATGGAAACCGAACTGGTCGTGGAGACGACGTCCATCAAGCCGGGCCAACCGTTCTGGGCCGGTCTGCGGATGAAGATGGACGAGCACTGGCACACCTACTGGCGGAATCCCGGTGATTCGGGTCTCCCCACGGAAATTCACTGGGTCCTGCCAGAGGGATTCCAGGCCGGACAGATTCACTGGCCCTATCCCCAGAAGATCGTGCTCGACATGCTGGCCAGTTACGGATACGAAGGCGAGACGCTCCTTCTCGTCGAAATCACGCCACCGGCCGACATGGAGACGGGTGGATCGGCCGATATCGGGGCTTTCGCGTCATGGCTGGTCTGCGCGGATATCTGCCTGCCGGGCGAATCGGGCTACCGGGTAACCCTTCCCGTCACCGACGATACGCCCTGGGTTGCTGAAAAGTGGACCGGCCTCTTTACGCAGGCCCGGGAGAACCTCCCGGTCTCGATCCCGGAATGGATGATCGAGGCTGTCATTTCCGACTCCACGGTGGTGCTCCACGCCACGACCCCCGAGTGGTTCCGCGGCGATCTGGCCGACGTAACGTTTTACCCGTACAATGAGGAACTGGTCGACTATGTCTCGCCTCAGAAACTGGAAATGACGGGGCCCGGCTACCTGTTGACCATGCGGCGCTCGGATTTCTATTCGGACAGACCGGAACAGATCACGGGCGTGCTGGTCTCCGGGGACGGATGGCGCGGCGCAGGATCTGAACGTGCACTTGCCGTTACCGCCGTTTACGCGGACAACCTGCCCGCCGCAACAGCGGCAGCCGCTGTCATAGTGGGCTCAAGCGACATGGTCTCAGGCCTGTGGCAGGCACTGATCTTCGCCCTCATCGGCGGCCTGATCCTCAACCTGATGCCCTGCGTGCTCCCCGTGCTTTCCATCAAGGTACTCGGATTCATACACCAGGCCGGCGAAGACACACGGAAGGTCCGTCAGCACGGACTGGTCTTCACCGCCGGTGTACTCTTGTCCTTTCTGGCGCTGGCCTCGGTACTGATCGCCCTGCGGGCCGGAGGAGAACAACTGGGATGGGGATTCCAGCTCCAGTCTCCGACCTTTCTCGTCATCCTGTCGGTCATCATCTTCATGTTCGGCCTGAGCCTTTTCGGCGTCTTCGACATCGGAACATCGCTGGTTGGGCTCGGCGGGCGGGCGGACTCGGGCAGCGGCCTGGGCGGCTCCTTCCTGAGCGGCGTCCTGGCCACGGTCGTGGCGACGCCTTGCACCGCGCCTTTCATGGGCGTGGCCCTGGGCTATGCTTTGACGCAGTCGGCGGTCGAGTCCCTGGCGATCTTCGGGTTCCTGGGCCTGGGCATGGCCCTGCCATACTTGACCCTTTCTTCCGTACCCTCCCTGCTCAGGTATGTTCCACGACCCGGCGCATGGATGGAATCGTTTAAACAGTTCATGGGCTTCCTCATGATGGCCACCGTGGTATGGCTGGTCTGGGTTCTGAACCTCCAGACGGATCCCAACCTGGTCGCCCTCGTGATGGTCCTGCTGGTAATGGTCGGTATGGGAAGCTGGATTCTCGGACGCTGGGGTGGTATCGCATCAGGCATCCGTTCCCGGGTGACCGCCCAGGCCGCCGCCGTGGTGATCATCATCGGGAGCATGGCGGCCGTATTGAGCCAGGTGCCGGCCCCGGCCAAGGCCGAACGGACCGCGACGCCGACGATAAACAGCGCCGGGCTGGAATGGGAACCCTTCTCGCGGCAGCTCGTTGAAGACCTGCGCGCATCGGGCAAAACGGTGTTCGTGGACTTCACGGCCGCCTGGTGCCTGAGTTGCCAGGTGAACAAGCGCGTCGCGCTGAACGACAGCCGCGTGGTTGAACAGTTCGAGACGCTGGGCGTGGTCCCGGTACAGGCCGACTGGACGTCGCGGGATCCGGAAATCACCCGTGCCCTGGCCGAATTTGGCCGAAACAGCGTCCCGCTGTACGTGCTCTACGCGGGCGGACCGGACGCCGAACCGGAAATCCTGCCGGAACTGCTTACGCCCGGCCTGGTATTGGACGCATTGAAAAAAGCGGGGAACGGAAGCTCAGCCAGCAGGTAGTTTTAATGCCGGTGCATGTGGCATAGTTTAACCTGAATAAATCTATTTGCAGTAGATTCAAGATCCAAAACCATAGGAGGCCTCTAGTGAAGAAGATCCTGATTCCTATCGCTGCGGTTGCCGTTGCCGCGGCGTTCATCCTCGGCAACTTCTCGACGCCGATGGCCGCTGGGGATGCCCAGGTGGGCAGTCCGGCGCCCGATTTCACGCTGAAGGACATCAACGGAAACACAGTGACGCTCTCGGACTACCAGGGCAAGTACGTAGTCCTGGAGTGGATCAACTACGACTGTCCCTTCGTGGCCAAGCATTACAACAGCATGAACATGCAGGGCCTGCAGGACAGTTACCGGGAACAGGGTGTCGTCTGGCTGGCCATCAACTCGTCAGCCACAGGCAAACAGGGCCAGTTCTCGAACGCGGAAATACACAACCGGCTCAAGAAGCACGAGTCGACGGTGGACGCCTACCTGCTCGACGGAAACGGTGACGTGGGCAGGACGTACGGCGCCACCCACACACCCCACATGTACATCATCGATCCGGAAGGCACGCTGCGCTACATGGGCGCCATCGACAGCATCCGTTCGGCTAACGTCGCGGACATCCCCAAGGCGGACAACTACGTGACGATGGCTTTCGGCGCGATCTTCGGCGGCGAGGAAGTGCCGGTCACGATGACCCGGGCTTATGGCTGTACGGTGAAGTACTAGGCGGAAACGGTTCGGGGGAGCATCGCTACGGTTCCAATGAACGGGTAGTACTTCCCCGAAGCGACCTCAATAGCAGCCCCATACCGCCGATGAAGTGCACGAGGATCATCAGCAATTCGAAGGCGGAGAAGTCAAAGTACCGACACCCCCGTCGGTTCCGCTGGCGTTGCGCAAGATTCGCTCCTTATTCGATGACGCAAACCGCCGCTGTCACGACAGTAAACATTTGACTTCCCACCCCCTGTTTCTATATTTGCTTTCATTCGCCGCGACCGGCAGCGGAAGTGCTGCCATATCCTCTCGTGCGTCGCGACAGCCAGCCCTATACATCCTTTCAGATACGTCAGGAGTCCGACATGCCCATGTTCGGCGACCCGGAAGAATTCGCTGTGATGAGCGACCGAGAGAAGTACCTCTACGATCTCCAGGGGTTTCTCGTGGTACGGAACCTGCTTTCCGCGGACGAAGTACAGTCACTGAACGACGCCCTGGACGCCAATCCGGACAGGACCAGCGAGCACGGATCCGGAGGCGAACTGGACGACACCCCGCTGGCGGGACCGAAAACCCAGTACGTACACTATGAAGGGATGCTGACCTGGGATCAGCCGTGGTGCCAGCCTTTCCGCGACCTCCTCGCTCACCAGAACTTGATCCCCTATCTCAATACCATGATGGGACGGGGCTGGAAACTGGACCACAACATCGACGTGCTCACCTCGAAATCGGGCGCGCAGGGCACGCCATTTCACGGCAACAGCACCGGCATGTTCGCCGGTTCCACCTACTACATGTACGACGACGGCCGGATGCGAAGCGGACTGATCGTCTGCCAGTTCTACCTGACGGACGTGAACCCGGACGATGGCGGGCTGACCGTGATTCCAGGAAGCCACAAGGCCAATTTTCCCATGCCGGGATACGTCCGACATTACGAGGATCATCAGGAGGTATTCCATCACGTAACGGTAAAGGCCGGAGACCTGGTGATCTTCAACGAAGCGACGACACACGGCGCCCTGCCATGGAGGGGAAAGGGCGAGCGCCGCTGCGTACTGCACCGGTACATCCCGAAATACATGCACTACGACGGCGGCGTCTACGAAACGCGCATGCCCGAATGGACGAACGAACTCACCAAAGCCCAGCGCGCGGTGCTGGAACCCCCGTACATCTACAACCGCCCCCTGGTCGAGGACGACGGCGAATCGATCGTTCGCCCCCGCAGGGAGGGCGTCTGAATCCAGGCGGGTACGGAAACTCCGTCCGTCGGTACAGTGGGTTCAATACGTTATGATGCTTTTAGTCTACGCTCGCAAAAGGGTGAAAGTGCAGCCGGCATGAATCAGCCATCCACGCCATACGCCACCATGGCGCCCCATGAGAAATACCTCTTCGATCTGCAGGGTTATATCGTAGTGCGCAGCGCCCTTACGCCTGCACAGGTCGGGGCACTGAACGAGGCCCTGGATGCCAATCACGACAAACGCCAGGAAGACGTGGTCACCGAAACAAGCGAGGCTTTGAAAGGCACGCAGTACCGCGGCCTCTATGAAGGCATGTTGACTTGGGATCAGCCCTGGTGCCGGCCTTTCCGAGAAGTGTTGGCCAATCCGAGGATCATTCCCTACCTGAACACCCTGCTGGGGAGGGGATGGAAGCTCGACCACGACCTGTTCATCTACACATCGGGCGTCGGGACCGAGGGACTGAGCCTCCACGGATACGGACTGGCCGAGTTCAATGGATCGCGGTTCTACATCTATCAGAACGGCACGATGCGCTGCGGTCTGATCAACTGCCAGTACCAGTTGAACGACGTGAACCCGGGCGATGGCGGACTGTGTGTCATCCCGGGCAGCCACAAGGCGAATTTCACCCTTCCCGGCGACATTTCCCGTTACGAGGCCAACCAGGATATCGTTCATCACGTACCCATGAAAGCCGGCGACCTGGTCATCTTCAGCGAGTCGACAACCCATGGCACGCTGCCCTGGAAGGGCAAGGGGGAGCGGCGTTCCCTCTTCTACCGGTACACCCCCAAGTACATGCATTACACCGGCGGCATGTACGAAACCGGACAGCCGGAGTGGACGAATGAACTTTCGGACGCCCAACGGGCCGTCCTCGAACCTCCCTATGTATATCACCGCCCGATGATCGACAACGACGGACAGAAGCTGTCGACCCCTCGGCGCGAAGGCGAATAAAGGAACTGCGATGACAGGAAACGAAGCCATTGCGAAGATCTTGAAGGCGGAGGGGCTGGACTGGTTCAGCTGTTTTCCGCACCATCCCCTCATCGATGCCTGCGCGATCGAGGGCTTGCGTCCCATACTCTGCCGGCAGGAACGGGCCGGAGTGAATATCGCCGATGGATTCAGCAGAATACGGAACGGGAATGTCATCGGAGTCTTCATGATGCAGTCGGGCCCGGGTGCGGAGAACGCCTTCGGCGGCGTCGCGCAAGCCTACGCGGACTCCGTACCCATCCTGCTGCTTCCCGGCGGTCCGCCGCGATCCCGCGCCGGCGCCGATCTCTCCTTCGAAGCGGTCGAGAATTACAGGGGTATCACCAAATGGGTGTCTAACATCAACCAGGCGGCCCGGATACCGGAAATGATGGGACGGGCATACAGCCTGCTGAAACAGGGCAAACCCGGCCCGGTCATGCTGGAGATTCCCCAGGACGTCGGCGAGGAGGAGATCCCTGACGACGCCTTCGACTACACCCCCGTAAAGCCCTTCAGGAGCGGAGCCTCCCCGGAGGACGTCCGCGACCTCGTTACGGCCCTGCTCCGCGCGCAATGTCCCGTAATCAGCGCCGGCCAGGGTGTGCTGTACGCCGAGGCCACCGATGCGCTGGTGGAGTTCGCGGAGTGGACGAAAACCCCGGTTATGACCACGCTCGCCGGCAAGAGCGCCTTTCCGGAAACCCATGCCCTGTCCCTGGGCACGGGGGCGGCTTCGCATTCCCTCATGGTAGCGGAATACCTTAAGAAAACCGATTTCTTCTTCGGCATCGGTACGAGCATGACCTCCGGGTTCAAGGCCAATGTGCCGCAAGGCGCGGCGCTCGCCCAGTGCGTGGTTACCCACGAGGACTTGAACAAGGAGCACCGCATCGACTACGGCGCGGTGGGAGACGCCGCCGTGGTGCTGCGGCAGATGGTAGAGGAAGCGAAACGTCAGCTGGACGGTACACCCCGGACCGATGACCGGGGCGTAATCGATGATATTGTCCGGTTGAAGCAAGTCTGGCTGGCGGAGTGGGAACCCCAGTTCCGATCGGACGAAGTGCCCTTGAGTCCGTACCGCGTGTTCAGGGAGATCGCCGGGGTGGTGGATACGACCCGCACGATCATCACCCACGATTCCGGCTATCCCCGGGAGCAACTCGCACCTTTCTGGGAGACCATAACGCCAAGGGGATACATCGGTTGGGGGGCCTCCACGCAACTGGGCTACGGTCTGGGACTGGCGATCGGCGCCAAGATCGCCGACCCGGAGAAGCAGGTCATCAACGTCATGGGAGACGCGGCCTTCGGCATGGCGGGCCTGGACGTGGAAACCGCCGTACGGTCCGAGATCCCTATCATCACGGTGATATTGAACAACGGCGTCATGACCCATTACGATCAGCACATGTCCTACGCCTCGGAACGCTGGGGGAGCAACCGGCTGGGCGGGGATTACGCTGCCATCGGAGCCGGCATGGGCGCCTACGCGGAAAAGGTGACCGCGCCCGGCCAGGTCGGCCCGGCGATCCGGCGGGCCGTAGCGGCCAACCGCGAGGGCAGGCCTGCCGTCATCGAGACGATCACGAAGGTGGAAGAGCACACGTCGAGGTACTGAGCGAGGCTTCTCGTATAGTGAAATTCCACAGAGGATATTAGACGAAACACAATAGGAGAACCATGCCCAGGATACTTATCGGAACCTTTTTCCAGGAAACCAACGATTTCCATCCCAACGATACGGTGTACGAAGACTTCGGCATCTTGCGGGGCGGCGAGATGCTGGAAAACCCGAACGACGTGGTTGCAGGAGCCGTCGACACCCTGTCCCGTCGCGAGGACATGAAACTCGTGCCCACCTACAGCGCCGCCATGGGAGCGGGCGGCACGATCACGCAGGAATGCTTCGAGCGGACCTCGTCGGAACTGTTTGAGGCCATCGACAGACAAAAAACCGGGGCCGACGGGGTGTACCTGAACCTCCACGGCGCCATGGCCGCGGAAATCGAAAAGGACCCGGAGGGATACATTCTACAGGAAGTGCGGCGGATCGTGGGACCGGATGTGCCCGTGGTCGCCTCCTTCGACATGCATGGCACGATCACCCGGCGGATGCTGTCCCACATGGACGGCTGCAGCATACTGCATACCTATCCCCACATCGACTGGTACGAAACGGGCGCCAGGGCCGCCGGGGTGCTGTTACGCATACTCGACGGGGCGCGACCCGTGATCGCCAGCGTGTACACGCCTACCATGGTCCGGGGCGACGAACTCAAGACCGCCACCGGCGTGCACGGCACGTTCATTCGCTACCTGGAGCGCCTGGAAGAGCGCGATGACGTGCTCGCCGGGGGCATCATGCTGGGACATCCGCCGACCGACTGTCCGGAGCAGGGCTCACGCGTCGTTGTGATAACGGACGGCAACCGCGCCCTTGCGGAGCAGGAAGCCTTGTACGTAGGCCGGAGTTTCTGGAACATGCGGTCCCACATGCAATGCGTGTTGTACAGCGTCGAAGAAGGGATCCGGATCGCCAGGAAAGCTAAAGGAACGGTCGTATTCGCGGACGCCGCCGACGCGACCAGTTCGGGCGCGCCTGGCACCAGCAACACCATCCTGAAGGGTTTCCTCGAAAGCGATTACAGCGGCAGCGTGCTGTTCCCCATCCGCGACGATCCCGCTGTCGAACGCGCCATGGAAGCGGGTGTAGGCCAGACCATCACCGTCCCGCTGGGCGGCACACGTGACCCGCGCTTCACCCCGGTGGAGGTCACCGCGACGGTCGAAGTGCTGGGTCGGCGGGACGATATCCCGATTGCGGTGCTGAAGTGCCGCAACATCAACCTTTTTGTTGCGGCCTCCGGCCCGTTGCTGTGCGACCGATGGCTGTACCCCGCTTTCGGGCAGGACCCGAAGCGCTTCGACGTCGTCGTGAAGAAACTGCCCCATACGCCCGACGAGTGGTACGACGACTGGGCGGAGCGGACCCTCACCATCGATGTGCCCGGAGCCGCGAGCCCGAACATCCCAACGCTCGGCCACCGGTTCGTTACCCGTCCCATCTATCCCCTCGATCCAGACATGGCCTTCACACCCGAAGTGGAGGTGTACGAATAACGCCGCGCGTTGATCGTTTCCCACCTGTCTGCCCGACGGGTGATGCATGAACCGGCACGTCACCAGCGGCCGTTGGGGCCTGGGACTGATCCTGGGCCTGTTCACGATCTTCGTGTGGGGCGGGTTGCCGATCGTTCTTAAAATCATGCTGAACAGCATGGACGCGTTCACGATGACCTGGTACCGGTTCATCGTCGCGGCCGTGTTGATGGCGGTGATCGTCCACCGGCAAGGCCATTTCCACCTGGTTCGGCAACTCCGCGGCGGTTACGCGCTGGTGTTCCTCGCGTCGGTGCTCGGGTTCAGTTGTGCGTACGTATTCTATCCCCAAAGCCTGCAATACATCTCGCCCAGCGCCGCCCAGGTGGTCAACCAGGTCTCCCTCCTGTTTCTCCTGCTGGGCGCCATGTTGCTCTTTCATGAAAGGCTGACTGTTGTCCAGGTCTTCGGCCTCATGCTGCTGACTGGCGGTATCGTCCTGTTCTTCAACGAACAGCTCTCGGAACTGTGGTCGGGGGACAGTGCCATGATACCGGGCATCCTGTGGGTAGTGGCGGCCGCGTTTGCCCTATCCACATACACGTTAACGCAGAAACAGTTGCTGCAGGTCCTGCCCACGTCCGTCATCCTGTTCCTGATTTACCTGGCCGGCTCGTTCCTGATCCTGCCATTCGTACAATTTAAAACTCTGCTGGAGCAGGACGCCGGGCAGATGATCCTGTTGAACGCATCGGCGGTGATCTCACTGGTCGCCTTCGTTACGCTGGTGGAATCGCTGAAACACCTGGAGGTGTTCCGGGTCAGCATGGTCCTTTCGGTCGCGCCCCTGGTTACCGTACTGGACATGATGATCGCCGCTCCGCTCGTGCCTGGACTGCTTCAGCCGGAAAACCTCAACATCATCAGCATTTCGGGTGCCGTGCTGGTCGTTATCGGTTCCATACTCGGCAATCTGCGGCGGTCCGCAAAGCCCCGGTAGCCACAAGGCTCGTACCTTGCCACCCCGTCCCTTGAATCTATCAACTGCCCGAAATGGGAGCTTTCATAATGAAATCACTCGTAGTCATGGGATTGAGGACCTTCGCACACCTGGACGCGAAGGAAACCATGTACGATCAGATCGACAGGGACGCCATACAGGCGGAAGGCAGGTTTCCCGCGGAACACCTCGAGGCAATCGCCGGCGGATTCGCCCTCGGCATCCTGTCCAGCCACAGCGTGGCGCGAATCGAGCGGGTGGTCGATCACCTGGGATGGTCCCATCTGTTTCCTTCGGACCATCTGATCTCATCGGCTCCCCTGGACCGGAAAGACGCAGCGAACTGGGAGGGATGGAGACGGACGTACCGGGGACGGGGTCTTGTGATGCACACGGTGATCGATATCGGCGAAGTCCTGGTGCGTAACCTTTCCCGTTCGACCGCCTTCGAGGAAGTGCACAGGTATTTTGTCAACGAGGATGCGAGCGTTCGTATCGACGGGGCGACCCGCATTACGGCCCTGGACCAGACGCTGGCTTACCGACAGGCGTCGGAGGGATCACAAGGCCGGTGACGGAAGTTTGAAATCACCAGGCGCTGCATGGGATCACTGGGCGGATTTCTGCGTTCTTGCGTTAAGGAATTCCAGTACCAGGTGGGTCATCGCGCGCATGCCGACCGTAACCGATTCGCTATCCGCCGTCATGGTCGGAGTATGCAGACCGCCAGAAGGCTGGCCGGGTCTCGCGACGCCCAGACGGTAGAAAAATCCAGGAATGGCGTTGGAGAAATAGGCGAAGTCTTCGCCGCCCATCGTAGGGGGCAGTTCGAGCACCTTTTCGACAACGGGCGCACCAACCAGGTAACCGGCCATTTCGCGGGACAGCGCGGGATCGTTGATCACGGAAGGCGTACCGCGATCGTAGTCCAGTTCGAATGCGCCGCCATAGGCCCCGGTTATACCCTCCAGAATAGCATTCATCCGGCTTTCCACCCTATCCCTGACCTCGGGATTATAGGTACGCACCGTCCCCTCGAGATAGACTTCCTGTGGGATGATGTTGAAGCGTTCGCCACCGCGGAAAATACCCACCGTAACCACGCTGGGTTCGAGGGGTGAGAGGGTGCGGGAACGGATCGTCTGCAGGGCGAGCACGATCTCGGAAGCCATGACGACCGGATCGATGCCCTCTTCGGGACGGGCGCCATGGGCCTGCTTGCCTTGGATCTTAATGGTGAAATGGTCCACGGCGGCAAAGGCCGGCCCGATGGTATATCCCACGGTACCCACCTCGAGGGAAGGCAGGGCGTGGAGACCGAAAATGGCCTCGGGCACCGGGTTTTCCAGGGCTTTCTCTCGCACCATCAGGTCCGCTCCGCCCTCTTCGCCCGGCGGCGGACCTTCTTCCGCCGGCTGAAAAATGAACTTTACGGTGCCGGGCAGGTCGGCTTTCATGTCGGCCAGCACGGAAGCAACGCCCAGCTGAACCGCGGTATGCACGTCATGGCCGCAGGCGTGCATAACGCCCACTTCCTTCCCGATATAGGTCGTCCGAACGGTCGATTTGAAGGGGAATACCGTATCCTCTGTCACGGGAAGCGCGTCCATGTCCGCCCGGATCGCCACGACCGGACCGGGACGGCCGCCTTGCAGCACACCGACCACGCCGGTATGGGCGACGCCCGTCTGGATTTCGATACCCAGCGCACTAAGATGATCCGCCACCAGCTCCGCGGTCTTGAATTCCCGGTTGCCCAGTTCAGGGTTCTGGTGGATATGCTCGCGCATGCGGATGGCTTCCGCACTGTGCTTATCCACCAGGGCGGCCACGTTATCCTGCTGGGCAAACGCGGCCTGTGACATAGTCAGGATGAACATCATGCCCAGGCTGGAAAACAGTAACAGTATCCCTTTGCTACGCATACCGATCTCCTATCTTTCCCATGGAAATGCGAAGGACGGCCGGTTTGCGTAGCGCTTCATGCCCACGCGCAGCCTGTTTCCGCACCCGGGTTCTAGTGTTACCGTAAAGCTGGCGCCGTCGACCGAAGTGGACCCGCTATCGTCACTCACTTCCAGAATCTGGTGTTCTCCGTAGGCACCTCCCTGAACGGTCACGGTACGGGAAGACACCTGGTTGGTGTTCACCAGCGTAACCGTGGCGCTGTCTTCGTGGAGTTCTTCCACGAGAGCGGCCACGTCCTCGGGCATGCCCGGACGATTGCGGGACGGATCGAAATACCGGAACCTGCAGTGCAGGGGATGGCCGAAGTGTTCCGTGGGTATGCCGCCGAGCATGAGCCGGATCAGGGCGTCCACCGCCGCGGGATTCGTACCGTTGGGGTCGTCCGACAAACGCGTATCCGGCGAGGAAGGATCGTTGCGCATCCGCTCCATCTTCGACCGGACCGTCGAGATGTCCTCCTGAAGCGCTTCCTCGGGGTATTCCGGGTTCTGCCCTTCGAGGAAAGCGATCCAGCCCTCCATGGGCAGTCGCTCCAGGTCGCGCCGGTCCATGGACCAGTAGTATACGTGCTCCGCACCGACGGCAAAGGGTTCGGGCTGGTAGTCATGCCATCCTTCGTCGCCATGCATGCGGGGATAGAGCGTCTGGCCGTTCTCGACCTTGCTGTGGGCGTTGACCCGGTCGATGACACCGCGCCAGGTGTCTACATATTTCTGATCACCGGTCAGCAGCAGTCCATTGCCGAAACTCCAGTGGACCCGGATCAGGAAGTAGGGCCGGTGGGCCACCTCGCCGGTCTGCGGCACGATGGTCGAAAATCCCCAGCCGTACGCTCCGCCATACCATCTTCCGCCGCATTCCCCGCCGATGGTCCCGTCCAGGCCGATATTGGAGGGTATGATGCCGTTGTTCTGCTCGGTGCGTTCCACCCAGGCGTCCAGGTAGTTCTTCGTCCAGTCCGCGTAAGTCTCGTTTCCGTCGATCATGTAGGCGTTCAGCGTCATCGTGGTCACGCCCATGTTCAGCGGATGATCGCCGGCCACGTCGTTGTAGTCCTTGAAATGGGCGACCATTTCTTCGTAGTTGCGTTCCCCGTGGCCCAGCCTGAACCGGCCCTCGACCTCGATGGAATCACCAGCCCAGTCGAGTCCCGTGGCCTTGCGCAGCATCGATCCCCGGCTTCCGTTGAACATGCTCTTGATTACGCGGTGCTCTGGGATGTAGTTATCGGCAATGGGGTCCTCTCCCATGTAGAAACCACAGAAACGATGGGTCCGATCCACGAACTTTTTATCCCCGGGATCACACAGGCCCTGGAGAAAGAAAGCCGTGAATCCCTCCCCGTTGTGCATCCAGTCGAACATCGAGGGGAATTCCTTGAAGTACATGCCGTCCCGGGCGAAATCCACCTCGGTGGTCTTCGCCTCGGAGTATTGCATCAGGTGGCCATCCCAGGCTTTCTTGTACAGATCGTATACACATTTCGAAGCGCCGAGGGCGTAGAGTTCCGGCCAGTTCGCGAAGTTCTCCGCCGCGTCGTCCGGCCCGTCGTCACCGCCCCAGCGTGGGACGCAAAGGAGGTACCCCCGTTCGTCGAAGTAGTGATCGTAGAACGCTTCCACGGCCTCTTCCTGCTGTCTGATCAAGGATATTTCCAGCAAAGCCCACGATGGAGGAGACATGGGCGAGCAGATTCGCACGGTACGCCCTCCTGTTGAGACAGCGGACATGGAACGGTTCCTTTCTATTGATTACGGGAACGGTGCGTAGTAGGGTCTCAGCGGTATCGGTCCTGCCGCTGCCTGCGTTTGGTCAAGAAGTCAAGCCGCGACCGTATCGCTGGCTGCGCTGGGCACTTCCCTGTATGAAGGCGAGCAGGTATTTGACTTCATCGGTCTGTTCTATTTCTTCCGTCACCGCTTTCACCGCCTGGGTGATATTGAGCGAGGATCGGTAGAGCAGACGATAGGCCTGTTTGAGCGTACGGAGGGCTTCGTCCGAGAATCCGCATCGTTTCAACCCGATGGTGTTGAGCGAAACGGGCCTCAGCGGCTCGCGGCCGTACTTGACAAAAGGACAGATGTCCTTGGATACCTTGCCGCCCCCGCTGATGAAGGCGTTGCGGCCGATTCGGACGAACTGGTGGACCGCGACGAGTCCGCCCGATATGGCGAAATCCTCGATTTCCACGTGGCCGCCCAACTGCGTGCCATTGGCGAGTATCACCCGGTTGCCGATCACGCAGTCGTGGGCGACGTGCACGTAGGCCATGACCAGCGTATCGCTTCCGATCACCGTCTTCCCCAGCGCGCTGGTACCGCGATTCAGCGTGGCGAATTCACGGATGGAAGTCCGGTCGCCTATCTCCAGGGTAGACTGCTCGCCGATGAATTTCTGATCCTGGGGGATCGACCCCACTACGGCCCCGTGATAGATCCTGCACTCCGCGCCGATTCGCGTATGGGCGCCGATCAGTGCACTGGACGCCACCTGGGTGCCTGCCCCTATGGAAACGTTGGGTTCCACGATCGTGTAGGGACCGATGCTGCAGCCGGGTCCCAACTCCGCGTCGGGGTGCACGATGGCCGTTGGATGTATCTGGACTTCGGTAGCAATGTCCGTCACGATAGCGTCTCCTGGTCCGCCTGGTCTAGCCGGTCCGCTTAATCCACCCGGTCCACCCGGTCAGTAACCATGGCCATGAGTGCGGCTTCGGCTACCAGTTCATTGTCCACGTAGGCCTTGCCCTCCATCTTGCAGGCGTGCATACGCATGCGGACCAATTCCAGTTCAAAGCGAATCTGATCACCTGGTTTTACCAGTTTACGAAACCGCGCATGGTCGATTCCCATTAAATACGCCATTTTGTTATGCGGGTCGTCGATCGTGTTGAGCAGCAGCAGGCCGCCTGCCTGCGCCATGGCCTCAACGATCATCACGCCCGGCATGACGGGATGGCCTGGGAAGTGGCCCGAGAAAAAGGGTTCATTTATGGTCACGTTCTTCAGGGCGACCACCCGTTTCTTCGGTTCCAAGTGTATAACACGGTCAATAAGCAGAAATGGATAGCGATGCGGGAGGATGCGCAGGATATCTTCGATGTCCATGACCGCTTCCTGCAAGGGAGGGTCTACCTCCACGGCCAGTGGTTTCTTCTTCACACAGGCGCCGCGTATCCTGCGTACAAGCTCGACGTTGGCGGAATGGGAGGACCGGGCTCCGAACACCTGGGCCCTGAGAGGTGCGCCGAGCAGGGCCAGGTCGCCGATCAGGTCGAGGGCCTTGTGCCGGCAGGGTTCGTTGTCGAATCGCAGCGGCTGGGTGCCCACGATCCCGTTTTCACCTATGACCACCCTGTCCTCCACGCCGAACAGATCCTTCAACTCGTCCAGTTCCTCCTCAGACAGGTCCATATCGGCGATGACGACCGCGCTTTCCAGGCTGCCACCCTTGATCAGCCCCCGTTCGCGGAGGGCCTTGACGTCACTCAGGAAGGTCCAGGTCCGAGCCGGCGCAAACTCGGTGACGAACTCATCTTCCAACGAATATAGCACCGTATGCTGGCTGGCAAGATTGGACTTCTGGTAGTCGACCATATAGGTGAGGTGGAAATCGTCGGAGGGCATGACGACGAGTTCCTTCAACAGGCCGTTTTCCCGTTCCGAGTAGAGTACGGGGCTGTCCAGTTCCAGGTATTCCCTGGGAGCGTCCTGCTCGACGATTCCGGCTTCCAGCAACGCGTTTACGAAGGGTATGGCACTGCCGTCACAAATCGGAGGCTCCGCGCTGTCGAGTTCGATGCGAAGATTGTCCAGTCCCAGTCCCGCTACGGCTGCCAGGACGTGTTCAACCGTGTGAATCCGGACACCGTCTCGCGCCAGGTTCGTTCCCCTGGTGGTATCGACCACGTAGTCAATATCGGCCGGGATTTCCAGCTTGTCGGGATGATCGACACGAATAAACCGGATTCCATCGTTAGCGGAACCCGGCTTGAAGGTCAGCGTAGCTTCTCCTCCCGTATGCAGGCCAATACCCTTTACTGACCCGGAGGTTTTTATCGTACGCTGTAGTTTCCTCATTTGCACGCTGCTTTCTCTTGCTCCGGGCTATTCCTGATTTTCCAACTTCTTGATACGCGCTTCCATGGTCTGGATCTGCTGCAGCAGGTCGGGGAGCCGCTTGATGGCGGCTTCAATTCGCCGGGCCTGGTTATGCGGTCGTGCCGGATAGCCGGATACGGTCGACCCGGCGGGAATGGACTTTGTCACGCCTGCCTGCCCACCGATCCTGGAACCGGCGCCAACCTGGATATGGTCCGAGAGTCCAGCCTGGCCTCCGATCAGAGATCCCGCTTCGACCACCGTGCTGCCCGCAATGCCCACCTGGGCGCATATCGTGACATGATCCCCGATGACGACGTTGTGACCGATCTGCACCAGGTTGTCGATCTTCGATCCGCGGCCGATGCGGGTCATCCCCATGGTCGCGCGATCGATCGTCGTATTCGCTCCGATTTCCACTTCATCGCCGATTTCAACGCCACCGACCTGTGGGATCTTCCTGGCGCCACTGCTTCCCTGATAGTAGCCGAATCCATCGCTGCCGATCACGGTTCCGCTGTGGATGATCACGCCGCTGCCCAGGGAGACCCGGTCGTACAACGTCGAATTGGCGTAAATCCACGTACCTGCGCCGATCCTGCAATGTGCGCCGACCGCCACTCCCGGGCCGATGCGGGCATTGGAGCCCACCGTCGTATGGGGGCCGATGGACGCGAAGGGTCCGATGTCCGCCTCTTCGTCCACGTCCGCGGACGCATGTATCCTGGCCGTCTGATGTATACCGTCTTCCGCGGGATAGTGCCCGACGAAATAGGTCGACAGCAGGGTCACCAGGGCGATTTCGGGAGAAGCGACGCGTATGATGGGAACCGGCGCATGGTCAATCTCGCGGGAGACGATGACCGCCGTGGCCCGGGTCGACTCCAGGCGTCGGCTTTGCCGGGCGTTGATCAGGACGGAGATCGAACCCCTGCCGGCCTCGTCAAGCGGCGCAACGCTCTCGATGATACAGGTGCCGTCACCGATGAGTTCGCCTTCCACTTGTGTTGCTAAATCGGCTAGTCTCTGACGCATCTGTAGGTCACTTGACTTCCTTTTGCAGTTCCTCCAGAACCTGTCCCGTGAGGTCCTGCGCTCTCAAAGGATCCACGTAGATGAGCGATCCGGCGTCGAAGATGTAAGTAAAGTTCTCCGCTTTGGCCAGGGTCTGCACCACGTTGAATATGGATTCCTGCAACGGCCGGGTCAGTTCCACTTCCTCTTGCGCGAGTCGCATTTGCTGGGTTTGAGCAAACTGCATCAATTCCTGCTCCTTCTGCTGAATGTTCTGCTCGTCCAACTGACGCCTGGCCGCGGTCAACATGGTCTTCCTGGCCTCGTACTGCTGCTTAAGCATTTCGACTTCCTGCTGCATGTTCTGGACCTGTTCCTGTACGCCGTCGGCTACCTTTTTAAAGGCCTCCTCGGCATCCATGAATCCCTGGTAGGATTGGCGCAGACGATCCATGTCGAGATAGCCGATCTTCAGTTCCTGTCCCTCCGCCATGGCCGGCAACAGCATGGTGATGGCGAGAACGACCGCGGTTCGAATCAATCCCTTCCGTGAAACCATTGTTACCTCCTCGAATGCCGGATCGCTCCGGAAACATCCACGAACGAACGGGTTAAAACACTTGTCCCAGTTGAAAATGCGTATGCCAGCCGCTCCGTTTCTTCTGAAGAGCCTGGACGGGGTCCGATGGTTTGTTGAACCCGTAGCCGACGTCGAACCCCAACAGCCCCACCAGGGGCATGATCACCCGGATGCCAAACCCGACTGATTTCTTCATATTGCCCGGCAGAGGCGACGATTCCGACAATTTCGACCATGCGTTCCCCGCCTCGAGGAATGCCACGGCATAGACAGGTTGTTGGGACGAGAGCTGATCGATAATCGGGACCTGGTACTCCAGGGTGAAAATACTCATCACCCGGCCACCGTCGCGACTGCTGGTCCCGTCTCCCAACTCGGTGTAGGGACCGACGGAATTGTTGCCATAACCCCGTATCATGCCGTCGAAACTGACCCCACCCGGAAAGAAACGCTCGAAGAACGGTACTTCGCGGTCATTGAAAGGGTTCAATGCCATGGCGTACCTCCCTCTCAGGGATACAGAAGTGCCCTTGAAAAGGGGAACGTAAATATCGGATTCCACGGTGTGCTTCAGGTATTTCACGTCCCCGCCGACACCGGCGACGTCGCTCCGCGACGTTTGGCGCATGCCGCTCGTGGCGAACTGGGGAAAATCACGGCTGTCGCGCGTCACGGAGAAGGAAACCTGGCTGGTCAGACCGCTGTTTGATTCCAGGGATTCCCGCTGCCGTATATTTCCGTCGATGGCCGCGACCTGCGCTTCGGTGAGGGTGGTGTCCTGCAGCGCGGCGGCGTAGTATCGCTCACTGAAACCGGTATATTTCAGGTCGAAGAACCGGTAGGCTCCCCGTATGCGCCAGTAGGTGCCGCGGAAGCGGCGACCCAGGGACGTCCCGAATCCCTTTTGAATAATGTTGAATTCCCGGAACCACTGCCTGTTCGTACGGAATACGTCGATACCGGCGCTGGTCGGAGAATCGAAGAGCCAGGGTTCGACGAAGCTGGCCGAAATGGAATTGCGGCGGTTGCCGAACTCCCAGCTGAAATTCAGATTCTGCCCATTGCCCAGGAAGTTGGGTACGATCATGGAAATGGTACCCACGAGTCCGTCCAGTCCGCTGTAGCCTGCGCCGGCGTTTGCCGTACCCGTCGGTTTCTCCAGTACCGAGAAGGAAATGTCCACGTCGCCGTTCGGCAGGGGTTCCAGTCCGGGCTGGACATCCTGGAAGAAATTCAACTGGAAAACGTCCCGCTGGCTCCTGAGCAGCATCGAACGGCGAAAGGTCTGCCCCGGTTTGATCAGTAGCTCACGGCGGATGACCTTGTCCTTGGTCTTGGTATTGCCCACGATGTCGATTCGATGAACCCTGGCCGGTTCCCCTTCGTTGACAGCGAAGTTCAGATCAACGGTGGAATCGTTGGCCGCGGTCTCCCGGGCGATCGGCGTGGCGTACAGGTAGCCCAGTTCGCCGTAGGCCTCGTAGATCGTCGATACGCTCTCCTGGTAGTCTTCTTCGTTGAACGGTTTGCCGGCGTCGATCTTGATAAGGCTGGACAACTGTTCGTTCGTGAACTTCGTGTTTCCTTCGAAAGCGACGTCGCCGAGGTAATACCGTCGGCCCTCTTTGATTTTCACCTTCAAATACATGCGTTTTCGGTCTTCACTGAACCAGAGCGTATCCTCGACGACTTCCGCGTCGCGGAATCCGTACTTGCGATACTCCTGCACGATTTTCTGGAACTGGTCCAGCAGACGATCCCGTCTCAGGTCGCCCTCTTTCCAGAAATGTTCTTCTTCCGTATCGGATTTCTCGCGAAAGGCGCTCTGCAACTCTTTTTCAGCGACAGAGACATTGTTTTCGACGAATACTTCACCCAGTTTGACCTTCTCGCCCTCATCGATTTCAATCCGCATGATCGCGTTGTTTCTTTCCACGAGCACACGCGGCACCAGTTTGACGAGGAGATAACCTTTCTCGTAATATGCCTGGGTGATGTTGTCTTCGACGCTTTTTCTTCGGAAGGGACTCAGGGCCTGGCCCTGGAATATGCCCGATTCGCGCTCGAGATCGTCGTCCTTGATCTTCTTGTTTCCCTCGAACTCGAGGCGGTCCAGCAGTGGGTATTCCTTGACGTTCACCGTCACGATCAGGCCGGCGGCGCCCTTACTTGCATATATGCGTATGTCTTCGAACAACCCCAGTCGATAGAGCTGCTTGATCGTGGTCGCGCCATCCCGGGGATTGTAGAGATTCCCTGGTTTCAGGGCAATCATCGACCGGATCAGCGGCTCATCGACATTAGCGTGGCCCTCGACCAGTACATCGGCGATCAAGGGTTGCTGCTGCTGTGCGTATACTTTGGCGGGACCCACGGAAACGGTGGTGAGTATCCCGCACGCAAGGGCCATTGCCAGGAAGGATTTCAAATACTTGTAAGGCATTTCAGACACAGAGACTGTTTTCCCGTCCATACGGGTATTCAGGTGGCTTAGGTGGCTTTCCGGCGCGAACGACTTACAGAAGTCCGACTGTCAATTTTACGCGCTTTTTTGCTTTGGGTTCCCTTCGCCGATCCTGCATCCCGCGGCGTCGGATCCCGCGAACCCTCGATTCAGGCTTCTGATTCGGAAAGTACGGGCGTTTTACCGGAATCCGAGGTCTCGGCCTTGTAGAACGTCAGGTTTTCTCCCTTTTTGCCGACCCTGATATCGTCCCCGTCGTGAAACGTGCCCTTCAGCAGCTCTTCCGAGAGGGGATCCTCGAGCATGCGCTGTATGGTCTGATTCATGAACCGCGCGTTGTAGACCGGATCGTACCCCTTCTCGACAAGCAGTTCCCGCGCGCTTTGCGTCAGTGAAATCCTGATGTCCCGCTCGGTCATCCTGCCGTTGATTTCCTTGAGCTGCAGATCGATGATCCGGGAAATGTCGGATTGATCCAGCTGTCGGAATACCACCGACTCATCGAGCCGGTTCAGGAACTCCGGGTTAAAAAGCCGTTTTACCTCTTCCTTTACCGTCGATTCCATTTTCGCGTAGTCGACCCTGGCGCCCTCCTGCTGGAAACCGAGCCCGCCGGCCCTATTGATATCACGGGTACCCAGATTCGACGTCATGATTATGATGGTATTGCGGAAGTCCACGCGACGGCCGTTGCTGTCGGTCAGCGTGCCCTCGTCCAGGATCTGCAGAAGGATGTTGAATACATCCGGATGGGCTTTCTCCACCTCGTCGAGCAGAATGACGGAGTAGGGTTTGCGCCGCACTTTCTCCGAAAGGTGTCCCCCTTCGTTGAATCCCACGTAACCCGGGGGCGCGCCGATCAGCCGCGACACGTTGAACTTTTCCATGTATTCGGACATGTCGATGAAGATCAGGGCGTCGGTGTCCTGGAAGAGGAAAGCAGCCAGAATCTTGGCCAGTTCCGTCTTACCCACGCCGGTGGGTCCGAGGAAAAGGAAAGATCCTATGGGCCGGTTGGGGTTCTTCAGGCCGGAGCGAGACCGCCGTATGGCCTTGCTCAGCACCTTGATGGCCCTGCCCTGTCCAACGACCCGTTTCTTGAGTTCGTCCTCCATCCGCAGCAGGCTCCTGGATTCTTGCTCCTCGAGCCGGAAGATCGGAATGCCCGTCATGCTGGCGATGATTTGCGCCATGTCGTTTTCCGTGACGACCACCACCTCGTCGGTAACACGCTCGCGCCATGCCATGAACGCCTCGTCGTATTCCCGCTGCAGTTCCTCCTGGCGGTCTCTCAGGGCCGCCGCCCGTTCGAACTCCTGCTGCTGTGCGGCTTCCACCTTCTTGTCCTGAATAGCCTGTAGTTGCGCTTCAATATCCCTGATTTCGCTGGGGACCGTCATCTTGGATAACTGCGCCTTGGAACCGGCCTCGTCGATGATGTCGATGGCCTTGTCCGGGAGGAAACGGTCCTTGATGTAGCGGTCCGACTGCTTTACGGCAAACTCCAGGGCATCGTCCGTATACTTGACGTGGTGGTACTCTTCGAACCGGCTCCGCAGGCCCTTCAGCATGTCGATCGTTTCATCGATGCTCGGCTGGTCGACGATCACCTTCTGGAAACGTCGTTCGAGTGCGCCGTCCTTCTCGATGTGCTTGCGGTATTCGTCGAGCGTCGTGGCGCCGATGCACTGCAGTTCACCCCGGGCAAGGGCCGGTTTGAAGATGTTGGAGGCGTCAAGGCTGCCCTCGGCGCCGCCCGCGCCGACGATCGAATGGAGTTCATCGATAAAGATGATCACTTCGTCCGATTTGGTGATCTCAGCCATGATGGATTTCAGCCGGTCTTCGAACTGGCCCCGGTACTTGGTCCCTGCCACGATGGATGCCATGTCGAGGGTAACCACCCGCTTGTTCTCCAGGATCTGGGGGACGCTGCGCTGCACGATACGCTGTGCGAGGCCCTCGGCGATGGCGGTCTTGCCCACGCCGGGTTCTCCGATCAGCGCCGGGTTGTTCTTCTTCCGGCGGCTCAGGATCTGGGTGACCCTTTCGATTTCCTTGTCCCGGCCGATGACTGGGTCCAGTTTGCCTCCGCGCGCCATTTCGGTGAGGTCGCGACCGAAATGATCGAGGAACGGCGTCCGGCTGCGCTGCGCGTCCTTCTTCGTGACGGAGCGGTCACTCTGGATGTTCTGGATCTCTTCCTTGATCTTTTCGAAGGTTACGTCGTAGGTCGACAGGATCTGGGACGCGATCCCCTGTTTGTCCCTCACCAGCGCGAGCAGAAGATGCTCGGTGCCGACGTACTTCGATTTCATATTATTGGCTTCGTGGGCGGCGATTTCAAGGGCCTGCTTCGCCCGCGGTGTGAAGGGTACCTGGCCGATGGTCAGCGCGCTCGATTGTGATACCGTGGCCTCCTCTATCGACTGCCTGAGGTCTTCGAGGTCGATGCCCATGTTGCGCAACATGGCAGCCGCGGTCCCCTCGCCGTCCCGAATGAAGGCCAGCAGCAGGTGCTCCGTGGCGATGTAATCATGCTGGAGTCTGGCGGCTTCTTCCCGGGCGATATGCATCACCCGCTTGAACCGCTCCGTAAACTTGTTGTTTCCCTGGGGCATCTTTAGCATCCCTCCCTTCACAGGCCGGGCTTAGAAATCCCGGCGGCGTCATTCGAGGTCGTTATCATTTATCCAATTGTTTCCGAACCAGCTCAGCGCGTCGCTCGTCCAGTTCCTCATCGGTCATTGAAAGGCCAGCGCTCATCTGCACATGAGCGGGTTGTATCGAAATCAGCAATCGGTTGAACCTGATGGAATCCATGCCTTCCAGAATTTGCAGGTATGCGCCCATTCTGAGCATGGACAGGGCATCCATGGCTTCTTTTTCACCGAGGAGACGGGCATGCTTCAACAGGCCGTACGCCCGGGCTACCCGATCTTCTGTCTGCCGTTTTGCACGGCTGATCAGCGCATCGCAGGCCCGTTCTTCGTACCATGCCAGCCTCCGTGCCACACGATCGAGCCTTTCGACAATTTCCTGCTCTGTAAGTCCCAGGGTCCACTGGTTGGACACCTGGTACATGTTACCGGATCCTCCAGTACCTTCACCGTACAATCCGCGCACCGTGAATCCGATCTCCTCCATGGCGCGTCCAACGTGATCCATCTGAACTGCCAGGGTCAATCCGGGCAGGTGGATCAGCACGGACAGGCGCATGCCGGTGCCCGTATTGCTCGGACAGGTTGTTAAATAACCAAACTCATCGGAGAAGGCAAAATCAAGTGTTTTACTCAATTCGGTATCGATTTTGTCCGCTTCCTGCCACACGGTGTGCACTTGCAGGCCGCCCTTGATGGTCTGAAGCCGCAGGTGATCCTCCTCGTTCACCATGAGACTGCAGGTTTCCCCGGGGCCGACAAACACACCGGCGGGACGAGTTCCATCTGCCAGGGCCGGACTGATCAAGCGTCGTTCGACCAGTACTTTCCGATCCAGTTCCGACGAGTCCACCAACGGCATGTACACGGACTCAAACACATCGCTACTGCACTGCACGGCCTTGTCCACCTGTTCGATCACACGAAGCCTGTCATTCTTGATCGACCGGTGCACGAAGGGCAGCGTAGTGAGGTTACGGGCCAGGCGCGCGCGGCTGCTGATGACCAGTTCCGCGGCTTCGCCATCCGGCGTACACCACTGCGGTATCGTACTTGCCAGGTCGGAATACAGGTTTTCCATGTGCTCATCCATGCATCGCGTGATGCCATTCCGTATCGCGTTCCAGTTCGTTTATGCGGTCTCGCAGTTTCGCCGCCTGCTCGTAGGCTTCCTGCCCTACCGCTTTTTTAAGTGCCCGCCTGAGGTCGATCAGCGCACGACGCGTCTGCTGCTTCGAAGGGTCGGACACGGGGATCTTACCGCGGTGGAACTCGAAGCCGTGAATCTGTTTGAAAAGCGGTACCAGCGTGTCCTTGAACACACGGTAGCACACGGCGCATCCAAGCTGACCCGATTCGCCAAATTCAGCGGCCGACATTCCACATTGAGGACAGGTGTTCGATTTCATTGTCGCTTCCGGGTCGTCACCGTATTGAGCAAACCGTCATCCAACAGGTAAATCCGGTCCGATCTGCGCCCTACGTCCTCGTCGTGCGTGACCACGACGAAAGCCTGGTGGTACCTTTGGGACATATCCCACATCAAGTCCAGCAGGGCCTGCCCGTTTTCGCGGTCCAGGTTGCCGGTCGGTTCGTCCGCGAGTACGACGTGTGGATGGGCTACCAGGGCCCGGGCCACGGCAACACGCTGCTGTTCTCCCCCGGACAGTTCCACCGGTTTATGATGGAGGCGTTCTCCCAATCCCACCTCGCCGAGCAGTCCTTTTGCCCGTTCACACGCCGAGTCCCATGGACTTCTTCCCACCAGCAGGGGCATCATCACGTTCTCAAGCGCCGTAAACTCTGGAAGTAGATGGTGCGCCTGGAACACGAAGCCCACCGTTCGATTCCTGAATTCAGCCAGCCCGTCGTCCGGAAGTTCGAAGGCGTTTGTATCGCCAATGAAAACCTGGCCGGAAGTCGGCCGGTCCAGCGTCCCGAGGATGTGCAGCAGGGTGCTTTTACCTGCTCCGGAAGCACCGTGTATCGCCACGATATCGCCGCGGCGGATGTCGATGTCGATGCCCTTCAGGATATCGAGACGGCTGGTTCCGGAAAAGAAACTTCGAGTCAGCCCCCTGGCCTTCAACACGCCATCGGGCGAGGCTGCCACGGCGGTTTCGGAAGACAGGGCGGACACGCCAGTTGCGTCGGGTGGCTTCAATGTGTCCCGGGGCATATCGCTACTCATGTCGTATCGCTTCGACTGGAACCAGTCCGGCGGCTTTCCTGGCCGGGTAAACGGCCGCCAGCACACAGATTAGCATGGATCCCACGGCAACACTGACGAAATCCAGTATGTTGACCCTAACGGGTAGTGCATCGATCAGGTAGATCTCCGGCGGCAGGGATATGAACTCGAACGTACTCTGCGTCCAGCAAAGCGCAAATCCGATGACGCAACCGAGCAGGGTGCCGACGACACCGACCACAGAACCCTGGATGATGAATATCCTGGTTACGCTGGCGGCGGTCGCCCCCATTGATTTCAGAATACCGATGTCCCTGGTTTTCTCCAGCACGACCATGATCAGGGTACTGGCGATGTTGAAAGCGGCTACCAGGATGATCAGGTTGAGTATGGCGAAAGCGCCCCATTTCTCGAGCGTCATCCACCGAAAAAGTCCCTTGTGCCGCTGCATCCAATCTACTGTAAAATAAGCCACGGAAGGGGTAGACGCAACCGGTGATTCGTCGGTCTCTTCCGCGTAGCGATTCAGGTCCGCTTCGATCACGTCGGCGATGCGCCGCGCCTGGTCCCGGTCGGAAACCTTGACGGCGATGCCGTTTATATCGTCCCCGAGCCTGAAGAGTTTCTGGGCCTCGTCCAGGGAGACGTAAACGGACGAAGCGTCGTATTCGTAGAACCCGGTTTCCGATATCCCGGTGACCCTGTAGGGCCGGATATAGGGGGTGAGCGCCGAGGTGATCGAAAATCCCTGGATATTGCCCAGGGCCACCTTCTCTCCGACGATGATGCCCAGTTGATCTGCCAGTCCCCGACCCAGGACGACTCCGGGCAACAGCCTTCCTTCAGGGCTGTCCGGGTCGGCCACCGCGGTCAAATCCATAGAACCGAAGGTGATGTTCTTCTCGAGATTCGTGGCCAGGCGGCCGGATTCGATATCCAGCCCATGCACGATGACGCCCGCTGCAGCATTGCGCGTGGCGGGTACCGCCGTGCAAACGGCCTTCTCCAAGACGTAGGGGGCGGCCGATACCACCTCGTCCACCGATAAGATGATGTCAATCAACGCGTCGTGTCCCGAAATGGAACCATCGCCAAACAGCGAGTAAACGTTGATATGCGCCCGCTCTCCGATGATTCGTTCCCGCACTTCGGTCTCGAAGCCGTTGAACAGGGAGAGGACGATGACCAGGGCAGCCACGCCCACCAGCACGCCGCTGACGGATATGTAGGTGATTACCGAGACAAAACGGGTCTGCCGCTTGGAGCGTAGGTACCTCAGGGCGATGAACCACTCGTATGACCACCGTTTACGCAGCGCCATTCGGCATCCTATCCTGTGCCTGCCTGGTTTACCGATCCTCCCGCGTCGCCGGAGCGGTCATCCGCGTCGACTCCGGAGTCCCCGGACGCGTCCGGATCATCTGGTCCGCCTGGCCCGCCTGGTCCGCCTGGCCCGCCTGGTCCGCCTGGTCCGCCTGGCCCGCCTGGTCCGCCTGGCCCGCCGTCTATTGATTCCCGGCGCAGGTGGGGAAAGAGGAGGACATCCTTGATGTTCGCGGAGTCGGTAATCAACATCGTCACCCGGTCGATTCCGATACCGCAGCCACCGGTAGGCGGCATGCCGTATTCCATGGCCCGAAGGAAGTCTTCGTCCATGGCGTGGGCTTCCCCGTCGCCCTTCTGCTGCATTTCCACCTGCTCCTCGAAACGCCGGCGCTGGTCCACCGGGTCGTTCAATTCGGAAAACGCATTGGCGAATTCACTTCCGCAGATGAATAGTTCGAACCGTTCGGTGAGCTCCGGATTGTCCCGATGCCGCTTGGCCAGGGGGGAAATCTCCACGGGATAATCCGTGATGAAAGTCGGATTCACGAGCCGGTCCTGCACGTAGGTTTCGAAGAGTACGTCGATCATTTTTCCCCTGCCCAACGCTACGTTTACATCCAGGCCCCGGTCACCGCATATCTTCGCGAGTTCCCCGGTCGCCATGCCGGCGACGTCGATATCCGCGTGTTCGCGGATGGCGTCGAGCATGGAAAGCCGTGGCCAGGGCGGAGTCATGTCGATGGGCTGGCCCTGGTAGCTGTGACTCAGCGTGCCGTTAACCTCCTGAAAAAGACTGACGAAGAGGTTTTCCACCAGGTCCATGATATAATGGTAATCGACGTAGGCGATATAGAACTCCAGCATGGTGAATTCGGGATTGTGCGTACGGTCGATCCCTTCGTTACGGAAATCATGCCCAATTTCGTATACGCGCTCCATGCCGCCGACCACCAGACGCTTGAGATATAGTTCATCGGCGATGCGCATGAAGAGCGGCATGTCGAGTGCCTGGTGGTGGGTCGTGAAGGGCCTTGCAAGCGCGCCGCCGTACAGGGGTTGGAGGATCGGCGTTTCGACTTCGACGAAACCCTCGCCGTCCATGAACCGCTGAATGGACCGGATAATCCGCGATCGCTTGAGGAATACCTCCTTGACTCCCGGATTGATGATCAGGTCTACGTAGCGCTGCCTGTACCGGGTCTCGATGTCCCGGAGGCCATGCCATTTTTCGGGCAGGGTGCGGAGGGACTTGGACAGCAGCGTCAGTTCAGCCGCCATGATGGTAATTTCGCCGGTACGGGTCCGGAAGACGGTGCCTCGCACACCCAGGAAGTCGCCGACCTCGATCAACTCGTCGTAGATCTCGTATTCCCCGGATCCGATCCGGTCGATGCGGACGTAGATCTGGATCCGGCCGGTTCGGTCGAGCAGGTGGGCGAAACCTGATTTGCCATGGCTCCGCTTGGATGTGATCCGGCCCGCTACCCTGACCTCCGCGGCGGACTCTATCAGGTCTTCCGCTTGCTCGAGTATGGACTGGGCGGGATGGGATACGTCGTACCGGACGGGATACGGATCGATGCCGCGCGCGCGGATCTCGTCGAGTTTCTCGTGCCGTTGCCGGTTGAAATCGTTCGGGCTGTTCACCCGTATGCTCCGAAGGTCATTGAAGTTGGTGCTAGATTGGTGAAGAGGCGGCGTGTGGACAGTGCGAAGTGCCGTCGACTTAACAGGTTGGACGGGTACCGGAATATAGGCGCGGCGGGCCTTCGTGTCAACTAAAAAGGACTTTTTGCAGGGGTATCTTGGAGGGAACGTACTGGCCAGAATTACGTGCTGTTCACCGTGTCGCCGTGTCGGAGGTAGTCCTCGATGAACGTGTCGATTCCGCCGTTCATCACGGACTGTATATTTCCTATCTCCGTACCGGTGCGATGATCCTTGACCATGGTGTAGGGATGGAACACGTAGGACCGGATCTGGCTTCCCCAGGCGATCTCCTTCTTGTCGCCTTCGAGGCGTTCCCTTTTTTCCCGGAGCGCCTCCTGCCGTTGCTGGTACAGTCGGGCCATCAGCACCTTCATGGCGCTTTCCCGGTTGCGGTGCTGGGATCGCTCAGACTGGCACTGGACGACAATGCCGGAGGGCTTGTGCGTGATGCGTACGGCCGACGAGGTCTTGTTCACGTGCTGGCCGCCGGCGCCGCTCGCCCGGTAGACATCGATCTCCACGTCCGCCTCGTTGAGGTCCAGGTCACCCGGATCGACGATTTCAGGCAACACGGAAACCGAGGCGAAGGAAGTATGTCTTCGATGATTCGAGTCGAAAGGCGAGATACGGACGAGCCGGTGGACGCCGGCTTCCGCCCTGAGGTGCCCGTAGGCGTATTCACCCGTAACTTCGATGGATACGCTTTTTATGCCGGCTTCGTCGCCCGGTTGCAGATCCAGGGTATCGGAGGCGTAACCCCGGGATTCCATCCAGCGGAGGTACATGCGCATGAGCATTTCGGCCCAATCCTGGGATTCCGTACCGCCCGCCCCCGGATGAATGGAAACGATGGCGTTCTTCGTATCGTCCGGAGCCGACAGCATGCTTCGCAGCGTCGCCGCTTCCAGGTGACTCCTCAGCGACCGGACCCCGTCTTCTATCTCGTCGAAAGTGTCCCGGTCGTCCTCCTCGGCCGCCATTTCAAACAGCGTTTCAAGATCTTCAGCCTGACTGTCCATTTCGGTCCACTGATCGACGATCTTCTTGTGGTCGCTGATCTGCCTGCTGATGGCCTGGGCCTTCGCCTGATTGTTCCAGAAGTCCGGCTCACCCATGACGCCTTCGAGGCGAACCGTCTCCTCCTTCCGGTTTTCTATGTCAAAGGCCCCTCCAGAGATAGGCCAGTTGATTTCGGCATTCTTCCAGCGCATTCTTTATTTCGGATGGTTCCATCATTTGTACCTTTGTTCGTTGCTTACTTTACCGCTTTCCCGTCCTTCTACTTGCCGCGGTGTTCTCGTGATCCCGAATCCCGTCCATGCCGGCCCGAGACATCGTTAAGAACCTGGCAATACCCGTACACCAAACCACTCGAATCACTCAGAATCGCCTGAATGCCTCTTCCATCAGTTCCAAATCGCGCATGGAATCGGCCCCGGATGAGCGAACCGGAGCGCCGGTACCGACACATTCCACGAAATGGGCGTCCGCTCGTTGGAACGCCCAGCCCCGGCTTGCCTGGGGCTGGAGGTGACGCTGTATGGAACCCGCCTTGTAGACGGAGACTCTTGCGGGTACGTTCCTCAGCAACGGCGGCGGGGTATGCACCTCCACCCATCCGTCCTCGAAGTACACCTTGAACCCCTCGTCCCAGAAGTTGGCCGATACCCAACCCAGGTCGAAGACCGCTTTGTAACCGTCCATGTCGACGACGAGATGATATGCAGGACCGTCGAGGACTGCGTAATCCACCCCATGGACTTCTCCCAACAGGTAACGCGCCAGGTTGATATTGTGGGAAAAGATGTTGTTGAACCGGTAATAGTTCCGGACACGTTCTTCATCCATACGCTCCGGTGGCCGGGGGTCGATTTCAGGGTAAGGCTCGTCTGTCTTTATCGACGGGCCTGTGTTGCAGGTCCAGTCGCCGCCGAAACAGTATCCCCTGGCGTGGGTAATCTTCCCCAGTTCACTAGTCGTACGCAATTCGTCGATGATCGACCGGGCCATTTCGACGCCGGTGTCGTAGCGTTTCATGAACCCGATCATCAGTTGCCGATCGTTTCGTTCGGCGGCTTCCACCATGCGGCGCGCATCGGACAGGTTGGTCGCCATGGGTTTCTCAAGATAGACGTGCTTGCCGGCGTTCAACGCATCAATGGCAATGGGCGCATGGACATCGTCCGAGGTGATCTGCACGATAGCGTCTATTGACGGGTCCGAGCATAGCTCCTCGTGAGAGCCGCAGATCCTCGGTACGCCGTAACGGTCCGCGACACGGCGTGCCAAGATGGGCCTTCGGTCGGCCAGGGCCACTACCTCGCAGCCGACCATGTCCGTAAAATTCACCAGGTGGGCAAGCTGTCCCATGAACCCCGCGCCGACGAAGCCTATCCGTATCCGTTCTTTTTCCGAAGTTCCTATGGTTTCCTCCAGGTACTGGTGCGCGTCGGTTTCGCCGTTAAATTAAACCCTTTCCGGCCAGGCTGGTAAAGGTTTTTCGACCGATGATGATATGATCCAGCACCTTGATGTCGATCATCTGGCCCGCGTCGACGAGTTGGGCCGTGATCTTGAGGTCGTCCTGGCTCGGGGTGGGATCGCCGCTGGGGTGGTTGTGTACGAAAATAACGGAAGCGGCCGAATCGAGAATGGCGGGTTTGAACACCTCGCGGGGATGGACGATGCTCGCGGTAAGGCTACCCACGGATACGGTCACGCCGCGGATCAGGCAATTGCGCGCGTCGAGCATCAGGACCATGAAGATTTCTTTGCGCAGGTCCCGGAGTCTTGGCATGAAGTGCCGCGCCACGTCGGTGCTCGACACGAAGGATTTCTGATCCATTTCCTGCGCTTCAAGCCGGCGGCCAATTTCGATGGCGGAAGCGATCTGGGCGGCCTTGACGGGGCCCACGCCCGAGACCTGGCAGAGCTCCTTCATTTCCCGGCTGGCGAGGTGGCGCAAGCCTCCAAAACGCTGCAGCAGATCCCGGGAGATTTCGACTACGTCCTTCCCGCCGGACCCGTTCCCCGTGCGCAGCAGCAGCGCAATGAGTTCCGTGTCGGACAGGGTATGGACGCCATACTTGAGCAACCGCTCCCTGGGTTTGTCCTCCTCGGGCCAGTCCCTGATATGGGTAATTCCCTGCAAATCGGTCATCGCGTGTTCCCTCATTCCTGGTAGGCGAACCGTTGAACGCTGACCGATTTAGTCGAAATCCGATTACGGAATCTCGTATGCTACCCAGTCTCCTCACCGCGGTTTTCCGAGGGGTCGGAATCGGGTTTCGAACCGGCTCCCGAAATCGCCGGTTTCATTGCCTCCACAAAGGGCTTGAAAAGATCGATCGGGACGGGAAACAGCGTGGTGGAGTTGTTTTCGGCGGCAACGACCGACAGGGTCTGCAGGTAGCGCAGTTGAATGGCGACGGGATGCGTACCCATGACATGGGCCGCCTCGGACAGTTTCTCCGCGGCCTGCTGCTCGCCCAGGGCGTTGATGACTTTGGCCCGGCGTTCCCGCTCGGCTTCGGCCTGCTTGGCCATGGCCCGCTGCATCTCGAGCGGGAGATCGACGTTTTTGATCACGACCATGGACACCTTGATGCCCCAGGGCTCGGTCTGCTGATCCAGGAGGAGCTGCAGGTCTTCGTTGATCTTCTCCCGGTTGGTCAGCAGATCGTCCAGTTCCACCTGGCCGAGTACGCTTCTCAGCGATGTCTGGGCCAGTTGATGCGTCGCCTGCAGGAAATCCTCCACCTCGGTGATCGCCTTTTCGGGATCCAGCACGCGAAAATAAATCACCGCGTTCACCTTGATGGAAACATTGTCCCGTGTGATCACGTCCTGGGCGGGCACGTCCTTGGTGATGGTGCGCAGACTGACCTTCTCCATTTTGTCGATTCCGGGAATCAGGATCATGATACCCGGTCCATTTTTCCCGATCAGGGCCTTTGAAAGGCGGCCCAGCCGGAAGATCACGCCCCGTTCGTACTCGCGGAGGATCTTGACCGCGTTCGTAAAAAGGATGATGACGAACAGGACGAGCACGATCGTCGATAGCGAAAATCCGTCAAACCACATCGGAGTCCTCCCCTTGTTTCGGCGCTTCCGCGCCTGTATCCAGGCTATCTACCTTTAATCGCAGGCCGTTGACCTGTACGACCCGAACGGGTGTGTCGGGTTCAATGGGCGTGTCACTGGTCGCGGACCAGTACTCGCCGTGGACAATCACGCTGCCGCTTAGGGAATCGATGGCCGTGCGTGCGTGGCCCCTTTCGCCTATAAGTCCCTGTTCGCCCGTGGTCGTGAGGCGTTTCTGGGCTTTCAACGCGTAGCCCATGGCGAACAGTACGAATGCACCGGTCGCGACCACGGCCGGTATGATGACGTACAGGGATACGCGGAGGAAGGGATAGGGCGAATCGATGAGCATCATGGAACCTATGGTAAAGGAGACGGCGCCCCCGAGCGCCAGCAGCCCGCCACTGACTACGAGCAGTTCCGAGACGAACAAACCGAGACCGAGCAGGATGAGCAGGAGCCCGGCATAATTGATGGGCAGGGTTTGCAGGGCGAACAGTCCAATAATGACACACATGCCGCCCACGACACCGGGGAATATGGCGCCGGGATTGATAAACTCGTAGAGGAGCCCGTAGAACCCGAGCATCATCAGGAGATAGGCGATGTTGGGGTTGGACAGGACGTTCAGCACCCGGTGATTCCAGTTCATCTCCTTCATATGCACTTCGGCATCCTTCGTACGCAATACCCGGCTGCCTTCACGGACTTCAACTATGGTGCCGTCGATTTGAACGAGCAGGGAATCCAGCGTGGCAACATTCAGGTCCACGACGTTCTGCTCCAGCGCTTCCCGGTGGGTCAGCGCTACGCTCTTCCGTACGGCCTGCTCCGCCCAGTCCGCGTTGCGGCCGTGCTTTTCGGCGATGGAGCGGATGTAACTCACGGTGAAGTTCTCGATCTTCTCATTCATGGTTGAGTCGGCCACCGCGCCGCCGATGCCCACCGGATGGGCTGCTCCGATGCTCGTGCCCGGCGCCATCGCGGCAACATGGGCGCTCATGGTGATGAACACGCCGGCCGACCCTGCTCCCGCGCCGCTAGGCGCTACGTAGACCACGACGGGCACGTTGGACGCGAGCATGTCCTTGATGATCATCTGGGTGGATTCGAGGAGGCCGCCGGGCGTGTCGAGCATGATGACCAGGCATTCGGAGTTGTCGTTTTCGGCGCGCTCGATCGCCGCGGTTACGTGCTGGACGCTGATCGGCCCGATCGCTCCGGTCAACTTGATCACGTCAACCCGGGCGGCATTGGCATCCACGCCCTGTGACAACGAAAATACGATCGCAAGCAGGGTGCAAACGAGGATTCGTGACGGATTCATATTGGTATCGCCTGGTTGGTTCGTGACTGGTAACCGCTGTGGCTATGGGCGATGATTCGGATTCAGGAGGTGTACGAGTTGCACGGCCTGGAACAAAGCCGCAGGTTCAATCTGTGGGCGCAGGGACCTGCGCCTGGGAAACAGCGTGGTTTCTCCCATCATGGGTGGGGCCACCACGACTTCGACGAGACCCGGGTTGATGCGCATATTGCGCTTGGGACACTTGGGCCAGATGGAATGAATGCCTCTGAAGGCCATGGGAATCAGGACGATATCGGGCGGTATCTTGCTGAACAGGCCGTGTTGCAAGGGAATGGACTGGATATCGAAGGCCGCCGTGGTCCCCGCGGCGTAGATGATGCCGGGGCGTTTTTCGAGCAGGTCGGCGAATCGCTGGGTTGCGTTGTTGGTATCCCCGGCGCGGGGCAACACCACGTAACCGTCGACTTCCTCGAGCAGGCGGTCGAATTCGGTTGCGTTCACACCGAACAACGTTGTGCTCCACGAGCCCAGGCGGAGCGTTACGTATTCCGTCAGTCCCGACCGGGACAGAATGGTGCAGGGACGCGAATCGTCCCATCCCAGGGCGTCCAGCAGGACGCGGGATTGGAGGACTTTGTACATGACCGGATGGTCGAAAACGCTCTGGTGGGTGGGGAAAAACAGGACCTTGTAGCGACCTTCGTGCAGCTTGAGTACACGGGACAGTTCCCTGACCATGGGATCGACATGGACCTTGACCGTAATACCGAAGATCTTCAGCGTCTTTTCAGACCAGGCCAGGCTGTTCTGCCAGGCTGCGTCGAGTTGCTCGTTCTCGTCCAGTCCTTCCTCTTCGATCTCGAGTTTATTCCGGACGTAACGCCAGGATGTCCCGATCCACCGGGTGAGCCTGGTGGCTCGCTGCACAGGAGAATATCGGGCGTTGCGCCCCACGTGGGGGTATTCCAGGAAATTTCCGGTGGCGCTGCGTTCAAGCAGTGGAGGAACTTCCATGGGCCGAAGCATCTCGGCCAGTTCCTCGGGTATGCTCGCTGCGTCTTCACCATCCCCGATGTGTTGACTGATCCGATGGATGACCAGGTTGCACTTTTCGATCAGCGCATTGGCGAGGTCGATCATGTCCCGCGTCAACCCCGTGTAATGATGCCCGTACCAGTACCCGGTGGGCTTGAGTTGCGCGGGATTCTCCTGGTGGGCCTGGAAAAACTCCACCATCATGCCCTGGCCGAGCAGAATATCCTCCTGAATCCCGTCGATCTTGTGCTGGATATACCGGTGCGGCGCGTGCCTGCGGCAGAACTCGGAGAGCAATTCGGCGTCGCTGATGACTTTCCATACCGCGCAGCCGAAATAGGCGAAATTGGTGTAGGTGTTGTACCGAACGGCGAGCAGTTCACCGGCGGCCAGGTAATCGAGCGTTTTCTGGGCAGTGTGCAGGAATACCTCCCTCAGCGACGATTCCGATTCCCTTCCGTCGATCGTGCATGCGTAGGTCGTCTGCCACAGGGGATCGTCCTCCGGTACGATGGCCTTGAGTTTTTCGGCCACGGGCTGGGCGTGCGACAGGGGGACGCGGGAGAGACGGGCGCCGGCCAAGGCGGCCTCGCCATCGTCCGGGGTAAACACGTTACTCGCCCGCAGCGCTTCGACATACACCGCCTGGTACAGTTCCAGGAACTGGCCGGCCGTGCCCTGTTCTCTCTGGAGAAACTGCTCTCTGACGCGGGCGTAGAGCTGTACCGCCTGGTAGTAATCGGGAGCTACACGACGGAACTGATCGTACGCCTCCCCCATTCTCCGATCACGGAGCCGGGGAACCCCTTCGTAGATTGCGCCGATCATTCGGGCGCGGTAACCCAGGCCCTCCAGGCCGATGGGGCCTTCCGGCGTGCGTCCCGGCGGCCACTTCAGCAGATCGGGATCGACGTCTTCGAAGTACCCCTCGCTATTCGCCAGGTCCAGCACGCCCTGCGCCGCCTGGTCGTATACCGTGAGCAGGATATCCACGTTTCTGATCAACGTCTGGTGGTCGAACCAGATCGAGGATGAGTCTATTTTATCGAGAGGTATGCTCATATTGCCGTCAGTCCTCTGCGGCGTCCAGTGGATAGAGCTTTCTGCCCAGCCGACTGAAGGTCACAAAGCCGGTGTCATGGACACTCGGTTCCGTGACCACGTGAATGGCGCCTGCCCACGATTCGAATCCGGCCCTGAAATGGGCGGATGACTTGACGCCGATGTAGCGCATTTCCCGGGGATCCAGGCCGAGGGATTCCGAAAACGCCGTGTCGAAGGGCTGCTCGCGCTCGTTCACGAGTATGACGTGGACACCCTCCTGCCGGATGTGGGCAGAGGGCCCCATCTTCCCCTCCAGACCGGCAAGCATGGGTCCGTGGTATCGGAACTTTCCGTCCGACAGGGCCAGTACTTCCACCGCCATGGTTACCGGTTCGCCCTGCATATGGGAAGACTTGCCACCAACGTTCAGCGTAATCGTGGCGCCCACTCCGGCGTCCATGCATCGCTCCACCGCCTCCGGGTCGACGATGTACAGGACGCAGGCATCCTCGAGGCCGGCTTCGATGAACGTCCGCAGCATGGCCGTGCTGTCGCCCGGCGATCCGCCGCCCGTGTTGTCATTGCGGTCCGCTAACACGGCAGGGAACATGCCCTCTTCATGGACCCGTTCCAGCGTTTCCTGCGTCGAAGGCATGTGGAAGTGCCAGTCGGCCCGCCTGTCGTACAGGTATTCACCCAGTTCGTCTGCGTAACGCTGGGCCATCTCCTGGTCGTTGTCCGTCACGATGTACACCGACGCGCCCATGTGGGGAATATCGGCGAGTGGAAAACAGGTTGCGATCGATCCGCAGACGACGCCGGGCCTCGCTTCGATTTCATGCAGGTAGCCGATCGCTTCCTTCATGGGCGAATGAGCCGTCACCTGGTTCATGCCCCATACCATCGGGATCTGGTGCAGCGCCATGGTGGGACGCAATCCCTCCCGCAAGATTCGGACGAGTACATCGGCGCATTCCCTCCCCCTGGGTGCCATATCCACTTCGGGATAGGACTCCCGGCCGATCAACACGTCGGCCTTTTCAATCATCAGCGGGGTCATGTTGGAGTGAATGTCCAACTGGCCGACGACGGGTAGGTCCCCCACGAGGTCGCGCACGGCGGAGAGAATGTATCCCTCCCCATCGTCGATGCCTTCGGCCACCATCGCTCCGTGCAATTCCAGCAGTACGCCGTCTATGGGGCCCGCGCTTCGAAAACCGTCCAGCATCTCGTTGAGTATTTCATCGAAAAGCGCACGAGACGTGGGGCCGCTTGGATGGGGTTCGGCCACGATCGTGGGGATCAACTCGAACCCGTGTACTTCCGCGCCTTCTATGAAGCCGCCCGTGGGCTTGTTCGTGCCCCGGAACAGCGTCAGGATTTCGCTGCCTTGCAGGCCGCCATACCGTTCCTGGTAATTCCTCCTGGTAGTTTCCACCGTCGTGAACGTGCTCGTCTCGTGGGCGATGATACCGGTTACAACGCGCATTTGCTATCCTTCCCGTTTCAAGCCCGGTAAATGCCGTAAACCAGGAGGAGCCAGCCGATGATAAACGCCACGCCGCCCAGGGGAGTCACGGCGCCCAGCCACCTGACGCCCGTGAGACTCAACACGTACAGGCTGCCTGAAAACAGCACCGTACCCGCGATGAACATCCATCCGGAAGTGGACGGAATGGCCTCCGGCCAGCGCGAAACCGCCCAGGCGACAGCCAGCAGGCCAAAGGCGTGATACATCTGGTACCGGACGGCAGTCTCGAAGACTTCGAGCATTTCAGAAGGCAGCCGGTCCTTCAGCCCATGGGCGCCAAAGGCACCCGCGGCCACGCCGAGGAGAGCCGAGACCCCACCTGATATAGCAAACAGTTTATCCATAAATGCCTTGATCCTTCCTGTTCCCTTACCAGATCGGCGCCAGCCAGCCGCCGTCCACGGGCAGGGCCGTTCCGGTTATCCACTCGGCGTCGTCCGACGCGAAAAAAACGCAGGCCCGGCCGATGTCCTTCGGCAGTCCCAGCCTGGGCAGGGGGGTCTTTTCAAGCGCTTCGGCGACCTGGGCCTCGGTCAGGTAGTCCTGGATGGGCGTTTCGATATAGCCCGGGCAGATCGTATTGGCGGTTATGCCGTGTGTAGCCAGCTCCACCGCAGTATCGCGGGTGAGATTGACGACCCCGGCCTTGGCCGGCGCGTATGCCGGTCCGCCGCCGCCGTGAAAGGCGTGCACGGAAGCGATATTGATTATACGTCCCGCGCGAGACTGCTTCAAATGAGGCACGGCTGCGCGCGTGGTCAGGAACAGGGCCCTAAGATTGATACCCATGACGCGGTCCCATTCGTCCACGGAAAGCGTCTGGCTGTCCCCCAGGGCGAAAACCCCCGCGTTGTTGACCAGGATATCGAGAGATCCGAAGGTCTCCAGCGTCCGGTCGACCATGCGGTTTACGGCCGATTCATCGGACACGTCGGTCTGGACGAATAGCCCTTCCGAACCCAGCGCGTTCACTGCTTCCAGCGTAGGGGTCGTCACGTCCTGGTCGTGGTACTTGCCCGGCCTTGGCCGCTCAACGATGTCGCAAACCACGACGCGAGCGCCTTCCCTGGCCAGTTCGATGGATATACCCCGACCAATACCGGAACTGCCGCCCGTGACGATAGCGACCCGACGCTGGAGTTTCAATATGTCCTCTGTATTTTCCTGATAAACGATGAGGAGTAGTTCTGAACTGATTATAACCAGATCGTAAAACCGAGGCAAGGCAAGTGTTTATAAATGGATTGCATTTTTCAAAACCGGCCTTAGTAATATAAACTTCACGCCTGACCAGTCCCTTACCATCGCAGGAGGAATCCATGAAGATCACGCATGCCGAAAGAACGGCCCTCAACGTGCCGTTCTACGCTCCACACGTCGATCACGCCATGGCCCGGGCGAATACCCATAACGAACGCGTCTGGGTGTACCGGCTGGAGACCGACAACGGCCTGGTCAGCATCACCGACGGCCACGGGGCCGCGGAGACCGCCTCGCTGATCGGCAAGGACCCGTGGACCCTCATGTGGGACGACGATATAGGGTTTGGACCGCAGATCGCCGCCTTTGATCTATGCGGCAAAGAAGCCGGCGTGCCCGTGCACGCGTTGCTGGGCAACAAGCTGCGGGACCGCTGCCCACTCTCCTGGTGGGACATCGACATGTCGCCCGAAGACTGGGTCAAGGAGGCGGAAGAGTCCCTTCGGCGGGGTTACACGTCTTTCAAGATGAAGGCGCGGCCCTGGCGCGACATCATCGCCCAGATCGACGCGGTGAGCGAGGTCGTCCCGGCCGACTACCGGTTCGACGTGGATTTCAACGGGTTTCTCCTCACCCAGGCGAAAGCGGAACAGATCCTGTCGCAACTCGATCAGCGGATTAACGTGGGCATTTACGAGAGCCCCTTCTACCTGAGAAAAGACCTCAAGGGCGCGCAGATGCTCAGGGAGCGCATTCAGAAACCGATCGTGGAACATTTCGGCGACGAAGTGTGGCAGGCGGAGGTCAGCGATGGATTCGTGATCGGCGGAGGCGCATCCGGAACGATGCGGCAGGGTATCATGGCGGCCGCGTTGAACAAGCCCTTCTGGCTCCAGATGGTGGGCGCCGGGCTGACTACGACCTTCGCCGCCCACATCGGTTCGGTGCTTTCACACGCTCAGCTTCCCTATATCACCTGCCACGAACTCTGGGAATCCGACCTGCTGACCGAGCGCATCGAAGTCGTGGACGGGTACATGTCCGTACCGGACAAACCCGGGCTCGGGGTTGAGGTCGACGAAAAAGCCATCGAAAAGTACGCCGTGGACGACGACGAACCCACGGCGGTCCAGCGCTATCGGAGCAAGAAGCGCATCCTGCGCGTGGTGTGGCCCGGCCTTGCGGGTAAATCGCGTGTCTGGGAATTCACCGACGAGAGCATCTACCAACCGGAATTCTACAAGGGAAATCTGCCCGGTTTCGAAACGGGGGTACATCTCGAGGTGATCGAAGACGACCATAGCGCCGCTTTTGAAAAACGGCACGCGGAACTGGCCCGGCGGGAGGCTGCCGTGGCACGGGCGCCGAAGGGCATATAGAAAACCGGAGTGGAAGAGCGTGCCGTCAACCGCGGCTGGATCGATTCCGCCTGAACGTTTCCGGAATCACCCGCTGCACCTCCTCGATGACGCGTTCTTCCACTTCGTCCGCGAAACGATTGGGCAATCCAAAAAACACCGTCGCGTCACCGGCTTCGTACCCTCCCTCCTTCCAGATTCTCCTGGAGGGTATGTATCCCGGAAAGTCGTTGGTGTAGGCGCCGATCCAGATCCTTGCGGGATCGTACATGCGTCGAAGTCTGCAGGCGTAATCCGCGACGACTTCCCCGGCAAGAAAGACGATGGCGAGTTGATCCCCGAATGACCAGCCTTGGATCGGATAACGGAGCGCTTCCGGGATTACTTCTCCGCTGTCCATGCGCGCGACCCACTGTCGGGCGTGATATCCCGCCGGACTCTGTTCCTCCGCCGTAGCCCGCCACGCCTTGCGCGAAGGGATGGTGTCGTAGGGCAGGGAGGCGTGGACCAGGCGGCAGCGGATTGGTTCCGACAACGGTCTTCCGGGTGTCCCAAGCAGGCGTTCCACTTCCCAGGCGATGTCCCCTCCGTGTCGGCGGGCGTGGGAAAGTCCCGTGCGCGGAAAAGGATTCGCATTGGCGGCGCAACCGATGGTGACCAGGGCAGTGGCGCCCGGATGGTTCTGCTTGATCGATTCGGCCGCGAATCCCGCCCAGTCGCCGCATAGGAAGTTGTCCGCCGGGCCGAATGTCGTGCAATGGCAGGCATAACTGACCCACACCGCCCTCAGGTTTCCGTCCGGGTCCTCGATCCGCAACAGGGGCATCACGTGATCCACGGGCCCGATCTGCGCGCGGCGGTTCACCGCGAACCCGGCATGGCCTTCGCTGTAGCTCAACCTGGCCGGTTTCCGGTTCGATAACGCAAGCAGTCCCGCTTCTACCAGCCGTGCCGTCACCTCCACTGTATACCGATCGATATGCTGCTGGTGCACGGCCGGTACATCCGAGCTGAACAACAAGGGTGCCGCGCCGGAGAGCATGGGTGCGTTGTGGGTGTGGGTGTAACACAGGACGATGCGTTCCCTCGTTATCCCCGCCTGCCTGCCCAGTTCACGCGCGACGGATTCCGTGATGAACTCGGTAACACCGCAGTTTTCCAGGGCCAGTAAAACAACCGGCCGGTCCGCGCCAATAGCAAGGGCGCGGGCGTAGAGTGGCGTTTTGATCTTTGCCGTTTCTTCCCGGCGCGCGCCGTAACCGCTCAGGCGCACGGGGTAGTCGGGCGTTACATCGACTTCAGACACGCCCACCGATACCAATTCGCTCATCCTTCCTCCGAGGTCTTCGCCACGTGCGCTAATACCACTCCGTCCTGTGCGGCGTCCCGGGGAAGAAGACCGCATCGACCACCAGGGACAGGGCTACTCCCATGAGAAAACCGAGCACCACGCCGGTAAAAAAAGGCTGGGCGGCCCGATACATCCGTACGCCGCCGAGGCGAATCAATACAATCTGCAGAAACCATGCGAGGAAAATCGGCAGAAACGCGTTCCTGACCACGCCGCCCACATCACCGATGGCCATCCCGACCGGGTGAAACGGCCACCAGGTGAAAACGGCCCGGCCGGCAATGACCAGGCCGTTGATTAGCATGCCGGACACCAGGAACAGGGCCTCCATACCGCCTATCTGCGAAGCATTCGTTGCCCAGACCACGGTGCGCCCGAAGAAGAACGTGCCCAGTCCGCCGGGCTGGGTGTACAGGTTATGAGCGCCCAACGTGTGGGCAGAATGGACCAGGGAGATTATCGAAAGGACCGCGCTGACTCCAATCGCGACACAGATCCAGCCGAACAAACCGCGATTTCGGCCCGCCATTCGGCTTTTCAACCATGCGATGTGGGAGAATCCGACCATGGTAAACGTCCGCCAGTTCCTCGCGAATCCGTTGGCCATGCCCAGCACGTTGATGTCCCGCATGGACAGGGACGCCGTTCCGATCATTCCGACCGTGAAGTAATTGGGTTTCACCGTGAGTTCCGCCATGATCAGCCCCGATTCTGCGACGACCCGGGCCAGCACCAGGTAAAAGGTGAACATGACTACAAGGAAGAAAACACCCACGGGTATGGAGAGCCCCGCACTGTACAGCCACAGGACGGCGAACACCGATCCGCCCGCGAGACCGGCAAGGGCCCACCGGTAGGAGAACAACTCCCGCGCCTCGGCCTCGTCCCCGGCCGGTCGCCATGCCGCGCGCCACACCGAACCCAGGTGACGCCTCGCGATCCAGACCAGCCAGGCTGCAAAAACGATCACGCCGCCCATGTACTGCATGCCTGTCAGTCCCCCCTGTACCACGCTGCCACTCGTCGAGAACATGCCCAGCCTGCTCAGCAGCCCTTGTTCCAGTACACCGAACAGCTGGAAGAACCAGAGGCTGAAGAGGATCTCGGCGGGCGCAAAAAAAGCGAACGAAAGCGCGTAGAGATTCAGGTACAGGGGTATGCCAGGGAAGTAAGGGGCGATTTCCAGGGTGACCATCGCGCCCGGATGAATGGGCAGCATGGGCAGTGCGCCCCTGTATGCCGCGCAATTCCAGGCCATGGCGAAGAAGGTCAGCAGGAGACCTGCCTGAAAGAGACGGTTGTGGAAAAGCCCGGGGCGATCATCAATTTGTCCCTCTTCAGATGTCCCGGTGAGCCGCAAGGCCGCCTCCGCCATGGGGAATCGAAGGCGTTCGTAATCCATCCACTGCCTTCGAAAGATCACCACGATGCAGACTCCGATCAGCAGGAGTGCGGCGAAGAGGCATAACCACCAGAAGATGGGGGTCATCCAGACCGACCAGGGGATCTGCTGGCCTGGCTGCAGACCTTCATAGAATCGACGGGCAGATTCGTAGTCGCTCAGATAGACCCAGTGGGGCAGGTGCGGAAGGATCAATTCATCCCACCTGTTTTCAGGCGAGGCAAAGTAGGCGGGCGCCGCAATGGCGGAGACCATGTACCGGGTGACGCCGAGGTCGGGCATCATGGAAGCAGCCCAGCCCATGGCGAATACCGTAAGCAATTCGGTACGGGTCAACGCACGTGACGGACAGCAGGCCCGGCAGAGCAGGTTGGGCAGGAGAACGAGAGCGAGGAAGGGAATCAGGAAGCCGGAAGGCAGGTGGGTGAACAGCATGAAATCGTAACCACCCCGATCGGCCATGTACTGCGTGCCGAACCCGATGACGCCCGACAGGAGAAGGCCGATACCTGCCGCTCTGAGCGTTACGGATTGCCGGTCCAAGCGGGCCGGGGGATCGCTGTCACTATGGTTCAGGCGCCGTATCCAACATCTCCTTGTAGATGTCCGCGTAGATCTTGTCCCGGGGTACGCATCCCACGGCGAACTGGCCGAGTTCGTTGTGCTTTCCACGCATCAGGGCCGTGCAGTAACTGACGGTAATACAACTCTTCTTGCTGATCATTTCGCCGTGCTCGGCCACGTCCGTCGCGAAATCGGGATAGGCCAGCGCGCCCCTTCCGGATCCCATGATGGTCACCCGGTTATCCCTGATGTTCGCCGCGCCGGCGTTGACCATGTATTTCTGGAGCCAGCTGTAGCCGGTTCCCACGACATTGAGTCCCGGATGCGCCTGGCTGATCGCCTCGGCCGCGCGAAAGTGCCGCGCGACGCCGAAGAGGGGATGTTCCGGGGCATCGTAACCGTCCACCGGCGACCTCTCAGCGGGCCTGCCCACGTGGGGATTGTAATAGGGGCTTCCCATGGTGACGTTGATCATCTGGATTCCGGCCTCATGAAGCATACCGGCGACCGCAACGGGTTCCGCCAGGTCCTCCTTCAGCGGATCGTTCGCATCCACGCCGAAACCGGTGAGGAAGGGGACGGGAAACGGTGTACGAGGCGTGCCCGTACCGGTATCTGGATCGGTGGAGTAGGGAATACCGTCGTAGACGTTCATTCGGCTGGCCAGCAGCAACTGGTCCTTCGTCTCCTCCCGGATGCGGCCGATCACGTTCCGGACCAGCCGGGTCCTGTTCTCGAGACTGCCGCCGTAGTCGCCGTCCCGCAGTCGCGCCGCCAGCAATTCGGAGAGCAGGTAGCGATGGCACTGCTTGATGTCGACAAAATCGAAACCCAGCTTCCAGGCCAGGACCGCGGCTTCTACGAGGGCGTCCTCCACCCGTCCGAGATCGGAATCGGTCAGCAACGGGTAATCCGGAGTAACGGGGATCTTGCGCTTCTTGTCCACGAGGGTGACCGGATCGGTGGCCGGATCATGAAAGGCGATGAGCGGTTTTCTGTAACTGTAGCGGCCCGAATGGGTGAGCTGGAGGCCGATGGCCAGGTCGTCATCGCGGCCATGGATCGTGCGGTGGGCATTGCGGGTTTGCTTGAGCAACGCTTCGAAGGTCTCGGAGTTGCCTTCGTGCATCCAGAGCTGCCGGGTATTCGCCCGGGCTTCCTCCAGCACGGCCGTCGCCTCGCCCCAGATCAATTTCGCACCGCCTTCGCCGAACAACCGCCATCGCCGAAAGACCAGTTCATCCGGCGACCCATCGAGATGTCCATCGCATCCTTCCATGGGATGCACGGCCATGGAATTCCCGAGGGTGCGCGCACCGAACCGTACAGGTTGCCAGAGCGGCTCGAGGTCCTCGGAAAGCGGAATCTCGTCGTGCAATCCGAGACGGTCGATATCTTTTTGCAGATCGTCTATTGAACGATAACGAAAATGCTTCGGCATGAATTCATCTCAATTCTATAAAAATACTACGACGGCACGCAACGAGTCCGCGGCCGATTCCAATCCGACGGCTATTTCAGGGGTCGGAATACCAGCGTTTCAACACCCGTTCCGCTTCTTTGTTTTGAGGACTGAATTCCACCCTGTCCTCGGTAATACGGCTTGCATTGGGGTACCACTTCCAGATGAACAAACCCCTGAACCAGGGCAATTGCCCGACGGATCTGAACAGGGCCTCGTAGGCATTGACCTGCTCATCCTGGTCTACCGGGTGGCTGTCAGGTTGTGTTTCGCCGCTCCAGCGTCGCGTCCTCGGCGGCCATTCCCAGGGCCGTATGGTCGATCCCGGGGAGTTCTTGTAACCGACTTCGGTAAAAATAACGGGTTTGCCGTGCGCTACAGACAAACGGCCGATTTGTTCGATATGCGGCTCCCACCCCATCATGATTTCGGATACACTCGGTCCGGTCCGGTCCGTCAGGGGAAAATACGCGTTGACACCGATGTAATCAAGGTGCGACCAAAACTCGACCACGTCGTAATCCCGGAACCAGTTCGCCGCGTAGGTGAGTTTCCCGGAATAGACCTTCCTGATATCCTTGATGAGCGACTTCCAGAATCGTGGCCGGGACCGCACGGGATTGGACAGTTCGGTGGCGATGCATAGGATCGCCATGTCTTCAGCCTGTGCCAATTCGGCGTAATGCAGGATGAATGTCCTGTAATCCGTTTCCCACCGCAACCACTCCGCTTCCGTATCGAAATCGATCACGCCGATCCAGCCGTCGTCCACGGGTCTGGTTATCCAGATGTGGGGCTTGAGCATCAACCGGAATCCCATTTCGTGGGCTTTTCTGGCCGTCGTCCGTAGCCCCGTGTCGGTCTCCCCCCATAATCTGCCCTGGCGGTTCAACCGTACGGAAGCCGATTGGTGATTGTCCATCCATCCGAAGGGGGTCAACGACAGCCATTCGATACCCATGTCCCGCGCCTCCACCAGGGCGCTGTCCGGCATTGCGCGACGGCCTCCCACCCAGGATACACCCTTGTAAAAGTTCTCCAGCGCGAAGGGAGTTTCCTGCGCCGCCGGGCGGTTCTCGGTTGGTTCCACCAGACGATTTGCGGCCGATTCGGCATACCCGCCGACCCGGTCGCACCACAGGATGGCACAGGCTACCAGCACGATTGTCAGATATCTGGTTATCATGATGAATTCGAGGACGTCATCAGGCGAACTGATCCTTCCCATGGGTGATCAGCGTACCGAGGTCTTCTCCCTGGCAAATCCGTTCCATGGCGCCCGGTAAGTTGAAATCGAATACATGAACCGGCAGGTCGTTGTCCCTGGCCAGGAGTACGGCGGTCTGGTCCATTACCTTGAGATCGTTCTGGATGACCGAATCATAACTGATGACCTTGTACTTTCTGGCGTCCGCGTTTTTCCGGGGATCACTCGTGTAGATACCGTCGGTACCGTTTTTAGCCGAAAGCAGGACTTGGGTTCGAAGTTCCAGCGCCCGGAGAACCGATGGATAGTCCGTGGTCACGTATGGATTTCCGGTTCCCGCGGCAAGGAGTACGATGCAGCCGTGCTCCAGGTGCCGAACGGCACGCAGGCGAATGTACGGTTCGGCCACGGTGTTGATCGGGATGGCCGTCATGACCCGCACATCGGCCGGTCCGCGGGAGGTCAGGGCGCCCCGGAGCATCATGCTGTTGATCACGGTCGCAATCATGCCGATATTGTCGGCTTCCGCGCGCTCGATACCCCAATCCTGGCCCAGTTCGCCCTTGAAGATGTTGCCTCCGCCGGCCACGATCCCCACTTCGACCCCCGCGGCATGCAACTTCATGACCTCACTGGCTATATTCTCGATGGCGGAAGGATCGAATCCCCAGGGATTCTGCCCCGAAAGCGCGCCTCCGCTGAGTTTGACCAATACTCGTTTGTAACGCACGGGTCCTCCTTTATCGATTTGTCGTCATTAGCGAACTGAATCGGACGGGATATGCTGCCGCGCCTACCAGTCGTTTGTAGCGCTCGGGCAGGAACCCGTCTGGCGCATGTAGATCCGCCCCAGGAAACCCGGCGCGAGGATGGCACGGATAGCACGGATGACACGGTTGGCACGGTTGGCACGACTTCGCCTGCTATATCTCCGCTTCCAGTTCGACTGGATCGTCGTACGCTACATCGTCCAGCTCGTATCCAAACAACTGTCGGAACCCTCTTTTGTATGCATCGTAGTCGGTCAGGGCCCGGAAGTTGTCCGTTGTAATCCTCGGCCAGACCGCATCTATTTCCGCCTGTACCGATTCGTCCAGTTCCACGTCATCCAGCCGGATGCGGTCTTCATCGTCAACCCTGGCGTTGCTCCGGGACCGATGTGATCGCTGAACAGCCTCACCATCTGGTGGATCGGATCTTCGTGCAGGCTTCGTTCCCGCATGATCCTGTACAGCAGGCTGATATACAGGGGGACGACCGGTATCGCGGCCGAAGCCTGGGTTATCACGCCCTTATTGACCGACACCCGCGCGCTCCCGCCAACGGTTGACTGTATCGTTTCATGGATAGTCTTCGTGGTCTGTTCGAGATGTTCCTTCGCGCTGCCGATGGTTCCGCTCCGGTAGATTGCCCAGGTCAGGGCGGGACCGATGTACGAGAACGGGATGATGCGAGCGCCGTCCGCCAGGAGCCCGGCATCCAGCAGCGCCTGGCTCCACAGTGCCAGGTCGTCACCGCCCATGACGCCGACCGTCCCGCGTATGCCGTCATCCGAAGCCGGTTCCACGGTGACCTCGTCGATGATCTCACGGTTCAGATCGATGGTCTTTCCCACGTAGGTTTCCCCGATCGGTCTGAGTTCGGACTGATAGGTTTCACCGGTATCAGGGTCAGTTCGGCGAGGAGACGCCAGACTGTAAATCACCACATCCACCTGCCCCAGGCTGGACTCGATATGTTCCAGGGTCTGTCGCTTGATTTCGTGGGAGAAGGCATCACCGTTGATGTTGATCGAGCCGAGTCCGTTTTCCAGCGCGTACTTATGGAAAGCCGCGGTATTGTAGAACCCCGGCGTACCGCTTTTCGTGCCGCTGCCCTCGCGTTCGAAGAATACGCCTACCGTGTCCGCGCCGTACATCGTCGCTGCCGCGATCCGCGCCGCCAGTCCGTATCCGGTCGAAGAGCCGATCACCAGTACGCGGAGCGGACCGGCGCCGTCTTGCCCGGCGGTCCGGGCGGTCCGGGCGACCCGGGCGATCCGGATCTGGGTGTTGACATTCGAAGCACATCCGGTAGGATGCGCCGTGGTACAGATAAACCCACGGATGCGTGGTTTGACGACGGCCATGGCCATGTGATCTGTTTCCTCCCTGGTATGTAAAGACTATGCTATGGGCACCGGCGTAGCATGCCGACGATCAAAAGACATGGCTTCATCGTAACCACAGGATCTTGCGAGGGCCCGGACCTGGTCAAAATCCTTCCCTATGTCTTCCGCGACATGGGCATCGGAAGCCGTCGTGATGGAAATCCCGCGTCGGGCGCACGCCTCCAGTAGCGGCCGTTCCGGATATATTCTGCCAACGGGTTTTCGGATGCCCGCCGAACTGATTTCCACGCAGAGACCCTCCTGGCCGCTCACCTGCTCGGCAAAAGTTCCGTACAGGTCCGAAATATCGCCCTCTGGCATATGCCCCATCACCTTGATCAGGTCGGGGTGGGACATGGAATCGAAACATCCAGTCTGGACGGCCTGGCCCAGGAGACGGAAATAGTCCCGGTAGGCCTGGTCCACCGACCTCCGGTCCCATTCGTCCTCCATGGACGACAGGTCGAATCCCCAGTCCTCGATCCAGTGCACGGAGCCCAGGACGAAATCCCATGGATACCCTTCGACGATTCGTTCGATGACCGGTTCCTTGCCGTCGATGTAATCCATCTCGATCCCGACCTTGATGGGTAGTCCCTCGCGGCGGGCGGATTGCAGCAGGTCCACGTATTTGTCCATGTCGTAGAAACACTTTTCGTCGGACCAGGGCCTGTCCACGATCTCCTTTGCCTGGACGAAATGGTATACATGCTCCGTAATTACGATTTCCTGTACGCCGTGGGCAGCCGCGGAGGAAGCGAACAAGCGCATCGTCTCCATCGGGTCCGTGCCAGCGGGCCGGGTATCCGGTGTACGTCCGAAGGGGTAGTAATTCTCCACGTGCATGTGATAATCGAGCATGGAAAATCCTTACGGAACCGGCATGGCGACCGGTCGGTATTGAGCCTGAGTTGCTGGTAATGATAACCAGTCACCACCGCAAAATCAAACCAATTCTGGGTATCTCGTATCGCTTGACAGGATGTCGCGGGAACCCTAATTTGGCCTGTGAAACGTGATGTTCGTCCGCCCCTCCTGCAGCCTCTTTCCACAGTACAGATGACACTTAGATCTCATAATGAACATGCCCCGGCCCCGGCCACACAGGTGGAATTTCGTATCCGGGAAAACGAGGAACCGGTCCGGTGGGAACATCTGTTCGACGACGGTAGACCGGTGGAAGTTGAAATCGGATGCGGCAAGGGCCGGTTTATCATCAACTCCGCCATGGCCTACCCGGAGATCAACTACCTCGGCATCGAAAGGGCCCTGCGCTACTTCCGTATCATGAAGGAACGGGTGGTTCGCCGAGAACTGGCCAACATCCGACTGCTGCGGGACGACGCCGTTTTTTTCGTGGAAAGTTACATTCCGGACGGCGCCGTGTCGGCCTACCATGTCTACTTCCCCGATCCCTGGCCGAAGAAGCGTCACAGGAAACGTCGATTGCTGAATCCCCAGTTCCTGGACCAGGTGGTACGAACGCTGTCCAGGGGAGGCACCTTCGATTTCGCCACGGACTACGTGGAGTATTACGAGGAGATACTGGCTCTTATCGATGATTCAGGGAAACTGGACGTGTCGAAGGACCTCCCCGAAAGAGTGAGGGGACTGGGAAGCGACCTGACCAATTTCGAGGCGAAGTATACCGCGGAGGGCCGGGCCATACACAGGGGGGCATACGTTAAACCCTGATGGCGCCCTCTTCATCAACCCCACGCAACAAAACGCATACAGAAAGGAAAACATCATGCTGCAGGCAGGCGATCCCGCACCCGATTTCACGATGGATGCGGACAAGGGCGGAAGCGTTACGTTAAAAGACCTAAGCGGTAAAACGGTAGTACTGTACTTCTATCCAAAGGACGATACCCCGGGATGCACGAAGGAATCCTGTGCCTTCAGGGACCACTACCCTACGTTTCAGAACCAGGATGTCCAGATCTTCGGCGTCAGTTGCGACGACATCCCTTCCCATGAGAAGTTTACCGAGAAGTTCGATCTGCCCTTCCCGCTCCTTAGCGACCCGGATACCTCCGTGTCCACCGCGTACGGCGTGTACAAGGAGAAAACCAACTACGGGCGGAAATACATGGGTATCGAACGGACGACTTTCGTCATCGACGGCGACGGCCGGATCGCCAGGATCTTTCGCAACGTGAAGGTGGACGGCCACGTCGAGAAGGTGCTGGGCGAGGTATCCGGCTGACGTGCGCCGGGCCTGGCCTTCCCGCGCCGGCCCCGATTGCGTGCTACATCATGAAGCGCTACATCATGAACCGTTTCAGGTGGGCCCGCGCGCGGATGAAACCCTCTGCTTCCAGTTCCCACGAACCGTAGTACCGGCCGTCCTCGTGCTCGATGCTCAGCACGCCGTCGTAACCGAAATCCTCGAGTCGTTTCATGATGAACGCCCAGTCGGCCAGGCCTTCGCCGGGTATGCAGTACCGCCAGTAGCCTTCGCCGAATGCGACCGTGGAATCGAAGGAGGGCTTGATTCTTCCATACAGGTACAGCGCTTCCTCGTCGAACACGGTGTCCTTTGCATGCACGTGGTGGGCCCGGTGTCCGAATTCGTTCAGGAAACGCATTGGATCCACGCCCAGCCGGATCAGGTGCGAGGGATCGTAGTTGATGCCGAAGGCGGGAGATGGACAGGCATCGAACATGGCCCGTAACATCTCGGGTGTAGCGCCGATCCGCTCATGATGTGTAGATCCCCCGGGCCAGCCCTCCAGGGCGATGGTCGCGCCTCGCGATTCGGCATAGTCCACGATAACGGGCATGGTACGTTTCCACTGCTCGAAGGTCGCTTCCCGACCCTGGTTTGGATCCTCGGGGGCCGGTGCCACGTAGAACATGTTGGTCACGCCGTGGTCCACCGCTTTCTGTATGGAATCCCTGGTTGCGCTCAGTGCCTGGTTCCTTTGACCGGCATCGTCGCTCAGCAGTTCCGTGCCCGCGGCCATGTCGACCTGGCCAATGCCAACGCCGTGCGCTTCGGCGGTACGGACCATGTCCCAGTCTATCCGGGATACGTCGATCGTATCGAACCCGTTCTCGGCCATCCAGGCGCAAACCTCTTCGAAGGGCATGGCGTTCAGGCGGCCCGTGTTGCGAATACCCACTTTCATCGTAATACTCCTTTAGATCTGGGAAAACTTCGTTGACACAACCGCCCGTCAATGTATATGAACCTGCTGGGGGTGGCAAGCCAAAGCAGGGTCCCTCGCAGGTGAGCGAAATCCGGTTCGATCGAATCCACAGGATGTGCTGCAATGTCCAGAAACGTACGACTGGTAATGGCTTCTTTGATGGCGGCTTTGACCGCGATCAGCGCTTACGTGACGTTGCCTATCGGGCCCGTGCCGATTACGATGCAGACCTGCTTCGTACTGCTTTCCGGCGCCGTACTGGGCAGTCGCTGGGGCGCCGGCAGCCAGATCGTCTACGTTTGCCTTGGACTGGCGGGCATTCCGGTCTTCGCCGGAGGCATGAGCGGACCGGGCGTCGTGCTTTCCCCCACATTCGGGTACATCGCCGGATTCGTGCTGGCCGCGTTCGTGACCGGTAAATACCTGGAGCACGCCTCGGGACGCACCGTTCCTCATCTCGCATTCGGCATGATGCTTGGCCAGGCTGCCATCTGGGGATGCGGCCTGTTGTATTTGCACGGCTACTTCAACCTGTACGCTGGTGTGGAGACCACCTGGCGCTCCGCGATGGCCATCGGCCTGTTCCCCTTCATCCCCTTCGACCTGGTCAAACTAATCCTCGCGGTGTCCGTCAGCCGCACCCTGTCGAAGTATTTGAGGATGGAATCCGTCCGAGGTTGAATTACCGGGTTTCCCTTCCTGTATCTGTACTGCTTCGCACACCCCGTTGTTGACACGTCAGACCCGTTTTAGTATAGTCTCTCACCTGCGCAGGATCGCGCACACAGCGCCGAAGCAATGGTAATCATCTTAGGACACAGGAAATAACATGAAGGAATGGACACGACCGGTTCGGGTTGTAGGTCTGCGGCTCGCGAGCCCGACCGCACGGCGCCGCATGGGGGCGATTTCGATTTGTGCGTTTGCGCTCGTTCTCTTGATGTCGGTTGTCGGGGCGCAGACCGCCTCCGGCCCCGCGGTAAATTCCATAGGCAAGTTAATGCCGCCGGACGCGGCGCCGGTGGACCAGCAGGTGTTCCGCTACACCCTTGTCGAGCCGCTGACCTTCGATGTCAGTATCAACATATACGAGGGCCAGGGAGCGCTGACGCTGTTCGAACGCTTGGTCATGCTCGACAAGAACCTGGAGCTGGTAGGGGCGGCGGCTTCCTCGTGGGAACAGTCGGCGGACGGTCTGCGATGGACATTCGAACTTCGTCCCGACGGGAGATGGAGCGATGGCCGCAAAGTCACGGCACACGACTTCGAATATACCTACAAACGGTTCCTTGATCCGGCCGTGGCAAGTCCCTACGCCTTTTTCTACTACGAGATAAAAGGCGCCCGGCCGTTCAACCAGGGCAGTGTTACCGACCCATCGACCGTGGGAGTGCGGGCCCTGGACGATCTCACGCTGGAGATCGAAACGGAGAAGCCCTGTCCCTATCTGCCTTTCATCGTCGCTTTCACCGGGTCGGGTCCGGTACCCCGTTGGCAGGTCGAAAAACACGGCGTCCGGTGGAGCGAAGCAGGAAATTTGGTATCCAACGCGAGCTACACCCTTTCGGAATGGCAGAAGGGCAGGCAGGCCACGCTGACCCTCAATCCCTACTATACCGGTCCCCACAAGGGTTATCTGGAAAAGATTGTCCAGATCTTTACCACGGGGCATCCGGGCACACCCCCTTACGAGAACGATGAAATCGACTACCTGAGGGTCCTGCTGACCGATCTCCCCTTTATCGAAAGCCATCCGATTTTGAATTCCGAGCTTGCATTCTATGCCTTCCCGGAAACGTGGTACCTTTTTTTTAAAACGCGCGAACCCCCCTTCGACGACGTGAGGGTCCGACGTGCGATCAGCCACGCCATTGACCGGGAGGCCCTGTGCAGGGTGGTGCTACGAAACACGGGCGTGCCCGCCTACTCGATGTTGCCGCCGAAATTTCCTGGCAGTCCGGGAGCATCCGTCCGCCACATCCAGGCCTATGATCCCGAGCGGGCGAAAGCGCTGCTGGCCGAAGCGGGATACCCGGGCGGTAGAGGACTTCCGGTGATCGACTTCTGGATCGGCAAGGCCAATCCCCAGATCAGTTACACTGCCCAGGCAATCCAGGCGATGCTCGGAAACGTCCTGGGCCTTCGACTCCAAATGAGAGGATCGGAGGACAAACTATACCGGGACAACATGTACAAGTGGAATATACCCATGGGCCTGGGTGGATTCAACGCGGACTATCCCGATCCGAACAACCTGCTAGGCATGGTATGGCGGTCCCAGCCAAGAGGATTCGGGCGACAGGATTGGCGCAATGTCGAATTCGATCGCCTGATTGACGCGGCGGCGGACGAGATGGACCATGAAAGGCGCATGGAAATGTACCGCGATGCGGAACGGCTGCTGGCAGAAGACGTGGGCGGCGCGTTTCTTTACCACAACATGACGGTGGAGCTGCGCAAACCCTACCTCAAGGGACTCGAAGTCAACAAGTTCGGATACGAGATTTTCTCCTGGATCGGCGTCATGCATACGAAGATGTATATCGGGCGGCACTGATTCGGAAACGCGGAAGGAGATCGCACCGCTTGAACCTGGATGAAATCATAACAGACCAAACCGTGCGGAGTTTCCGGGAAGACGGCGCGGTTTGCATCAGGCAGGCCTTCGATCCGCACTGGGTGTCCGTCGTGGAGGCCGGCGTTTCGCGCAACGTGGCGGAACCCAGCGACTACGCGGGTGTGTTGAAAGCGGGTGAAGAAGACCAGGGCGGATTCTTCGACGATTACTTCAACTGGCAGCGTATTCCCGAATACCAGGATTTCGTTTACAATTCGCCCGCGGGATCCATGACGGCAAGGCTCATGGGGTCCGGGAATTCGGTATTCTACCACGAGCACCTGCTGATCAAATGGCCTGGGACGCTCAAACGAACGCCATGGCACCACGACCAGCCCTATTACCCGGTGAACGGCCGCCAGAACGTATCGCTGTGGATGCCGCTGGATCCGGTAACGAAAGCGTCCTGCGTTCAATTCGTCCAAGGATCCCACAACTGGGGCCGCTGGTTCGTACCCCGCAAGTTCGCCACGGAGAGCAACTACGCCTTTGAGGATGCATCAGAAAAACCCATGCTGGGCGACCGGCCCTTCGAAGACGTGCCGCCCATCGACGAACACCCGGAAGAATACGACCTGCTGGCGTGGGACATGGAACCCGGAGACGTCATCGCTTTCCACATGTGTACGCTCCACGGCGCGGCCGGCAACCAGTCCCTCACGAAGGCAAGGCGCGTCCTGGCCACGCGCTGGCTCGGAGACGACGCCCGGTTCACGACCCGGCCCTGGGAGATCTCTCCCACCGCGACGGGCGGCTTGAAACCGGGAGACCCGATGGCCTGCGACCTGTTCCCGCTGGTCTGGTCCGCATGACGAAAGCAAATTGATGAAAGATCGATTGACGAACGCGCAGATCTCCTCCTACCGTGAAAACGGTTTTCTCATCATCGAGGATTTTCTCAACGGACTGATGGTTCATGCTGCCAACGCGAACATGACGCCATATCCTCGGCGGGCCTTTACCTGCGCCTACATGCCCGATCATAGCAGGTTCAACGGCATACCAAACGTCCTGCCTGAACGGATCCTGAATACCATTGAAATCGGAGACTTGCTGGAAGACGAAGATCAGAACCCACTGATCCACACCCACGACCCGACACGTGAAAGCCTCTCCGGCCATGTGTGAGGAGGTACATTGATGAACAGGTTCACCGTCCAGCCACTCTTATGCCTGATTCTGTACATGGGGATGTTCACCGGCGCAACGAAGGCGCAGGACTTCGAATACTGGCCCGGTACGGAGTACGACGAATCGATTCCCACCGCGAAGGAGATCCTGGGCTACCATCTGGGAGACCGTATCACTTCCCACGCGGGTCTGATCAAATACCTGGAAGCACTCGAATCCGCAGTCCCCAACCAGGTGCACATCCTGGAGTACGCCCAGTCCTGGGAGGGGCGCAAGCTGGTGTACGCCTTCGTGGGATCGGAGGAGCGCATCGGCGCCCTGGCGGCCGTAAGCGATGGCATGAAACGGCTGTCCGACCCGAGAAGAACATCCCGCGCGAGCGCCGACAGCCTGATCGCTTCGCTTCCGGCCATCGTCTGCCTGAGCTACGGCGTCCACGGTAACGAGGTTTCCTCTCCCGACGCGGCGCTGCTCACGGCCTATCATCTGCTGGCTGCCCGCAACGACGAGGTCGTGGATCGCATCCTGGATGAGACGATCGTGATGATCGACCCGACGCAGAACCCCGACGGGAGGGACCGGTTCGTCCATAATTTCGAGATCGCCGAAGGATTGGAACCGAACGCCAGTCCGCTGGCGGCCGAGCACAACGAACCGTGGCCCGGAGGCCGGACCAACCACTACTATTTCGACCTGAACCGCGACTGGATTTCATTGACCCAGCCCGAGACCCTGGGCAGGGTGAAGGTCCTGCAGGACTACTTCCCGCCCGTATTCGTCGACCTCCACGAAATGGGTTCCAATACCACCTACTACTTCGCACCCGAGGCGATACCCTACAATCCGCACCTGGCCCGGGATCAGCGCGAGAGTCTCCATCTCTTCGGCAGGAACAACGCGAAGTGGTTCGATCACTACGGATTTTCGTATTTCACACGGGAGGTGTTCGACGCCTTCTATCCCGGTTACGGTGCCAGTTGGCCATCCTACTACGGCAGCGTGGCCATGACTTACGAGCAGGCCTCCGCCCGGGGACTCGTCGTCAGAAGAAGCGATGAGTCGGTCATGCATTTCCGGGATACGGTCTGGCATCACTTCGTCGCTTCCATTGCCACCAGCGAAACGGCTGCGATCAACCGGGAAAAACTCCTCTCCGATTTCTACACCTACCGCCTGTCGGCGATTCAGGAGGGAAGCAGCGAAGAAATCAAATCCTACATCCTGCCTCGCAGGGACGGCGAAAATACCTCGGGTGTGGACAAGCTCGCCGCGCTCATGGCCTATCACGGGGTGGAGGTGCAGCAGGCCGGGTCGGACTTCCGGGCAGGTGGCAATTCCTATCCCGCGGGCACCTACGTCATATCTCTGGCGCAGCCCGCCAAGCGCCTGATACGCACGCTCATGGACGCGCATGTCCCCATGGGGGAAGACTTCATCAAGGAGCAGGAACGCCGCAGGAACAAGGGCATGGGTGACCAGATCTACGACGTGACCGCGTGGTCCTTTCCGCTGATGTACAACGTGAAAGCCGTGGCCGTGGATCGCACGGTGGACGGGGATTTCGCGACGGTCGATCCCGTCATGATTCCCCCGGGGTCTATTACCGGAGGAAGAGCGGAAGTAGCCTACCTGGTTCCCTGGGGTACCCAGGCAGCGGGTCGCTTGCTGGCCGCATCCTTCAGGGCGGATCTTCGGGTATACAGCACCGACCTGGCTTTCGTGCAGGGGGACCGGCGCTACCCATCCGGCACGCTGATCTTCAAGGTCAAGGACAATCCGGATCACCTGCATGATACGTTGGCGCAAATTGCCGCGTCCTCTGGCGCGGAGGTCATCGCGACCGACACCGGCTGGGTGGACGAGGGTCCCAACTTCGGCAGCAACAACGTCGTTTTCATGCGTAAACCCCGTGTCGCCCTCGCGTGGGACCGTCCCACCCGCTCCAACAACGCCGGCGCTACCCGTTTCGTCGTCGAACGCCAGATCGGGTACCCGGTCACGTCCATCCGCACGCGCCAAATTGCCACTGCCGATCTGAGGAACTTCGACGTGTTGCTGCTCCCGGATCCGGGTTTCGGTTACACCTATGACGACGTCCTCGGCGATCGGGGAACCCGGCGGATCAGGGACTGGGTACGCACGGGCGGCACGGTGGTGGGACTGGGCAGCGGGGCAACGGCCTACCTGGCGGATGAGTTGACCGGCCTGCTCTCGACATCAAAAGAGGACGAGGCCGAAGACGAGAGCGAATCGGGTGACAATGAAGATTCAGGTAATGGAAGCGCTTCCGGCCGTATTTTCGATTCGGAAGCAGCATACCGCCAGGCGTTGAAGTCCGATGACTCCGCACCGCCAGCCACGCAGGGCGTCCTGCTCAAGGCCGGACTCGATCCGGATCACTGGCTGGCGGCCGGCAGGGACGAAACCGTGCATGCCCTGGTCAGCGGCAGTTCGATCTATTCACCGCTCAAACTGGACGAAGGCAACAACGTGGCGGTTTTCATGGGACCGGACGAAGTCCTCGCCAGCGGATTCGCCTGGGACGGCAGCATGAAGCAGTTGGCCTACAAGCCGCTGCTCATCGAACAGCGACACGGCCGCGGACTGGCCATCGGATTCACGGCCGACCCCAATTTCAGAGCGTACATGGACGGGTTGAACATCCTGTTCCTGAACGCGATATTCCGGGGCCCCGCCCATGCGGGACCGGCAATGACGGAATAGCACGCTGATATGCGCAAGAAAGGCGAAAAGAGATGTCCACCCTTCCCATGCGTAATATCCCGCCCGACCATGGCATAAGGGTACCGTACGAAACCCATTCGGTTTTTATCGCGGAACTCTTCGTCGCGGCCGGCATGGGTACTGAGGAAGCCGGTCTGATGGGGAGGATTCTAGCCACGGCGGACAAACGCTGCGTGTACAGTCACGGGTCGCAACAGGCCATCGGATACGTGCAGAAAATCCGCGACGGCGATGTGAATCCCCGCCCCAACGTGACGACGGTTCGCGAGTCTGAAACCATCGTGGTGCTGGACGGAGACGGAGGCATGGGATATGGACCGTCTTACCGGGGCATGGAAATCGCCATAGATAAGGCCCTGGCCCATGGCCTTGGCGCGGCGACCACGCGCAACCATTACCACTTCGGCGCGGCTGGGAACTACTCCCGGATGGCCCTCGAACACGGGTGCGTGGGATGGGCGCTTTCCACCCATCGCGTTGCTCTCGATCCAAATAACGTGATCATGTCTGCAAGCGGCGGTTCACCCATGAGCCTGGCCTTCCCGACGCGGAACCAGCCTCCCCTTGTGCTCGACATGGCCGCTGTTTTCATGGGATACCAGGACAGCCTGTTCCAGGAACACTACGCCCTTTTCGCCAAAAGCCTGGGCCTCGCGGTCGCGCTCCAGGCTCTCGGGGGCATCCTGGCCGGCATTTGGAAATCCGAACTGCAGCCACCCTGGTCGAAATGGGAATCCAACCAGGGGGCCTTCCTGCTGGCCATGAAAATCGATCACTTCATGGCGGTGGAAGAGTTCGAGCAGACCCTGGACGATTTCGTCTCGCGGGCAAGGAAAATGAAGCCATTCCCGGGCATGCCTCACGCGGAGCTGCCTGGAGGCATGGAGTGGCGGTGGGAAAAGGAAAACGAGGAGAAAGGGGTGCCGTTGAGCGAAGACCACCGCGGAAGACTGGAGGAAGTCGCGGGTTCGCTAAACGTGAAACCGCCCTTCGCGGCGTTCGAATCCTCGCGATTCTGATACGGTTCCGTTACAATTCAAATGATCAGGTTCAAATGATCAGGTAGGTTTAAATATCAGGCTTTCAGGCAGGCGGCGCTTCGAACCAGGTCTCGTGCACGCGCAGCCATTCCAGCCCGTTCGGCATCGCGTCGTTGCGAGAAAAAACCACGGTGCTGTGCCTCGAGGTGGTCTCCCCGCCTTCTTCCTGCCATTCTTCATATTCCGCGACCACGAGCGCGTGATCTTCTTCGAGTACACGAATGTTCTCAATCCAGATGCGTATACCCGGCCGGCCGGTATAGGCTTCGTACAGGACTTTCAGCAGCGGCGCACGCGCTAGCTTCCCGCCATGCGGCATGACGATCACGAAGGCTTCACCTAGTACCGTCTCCATGCGGTTGAACACCTCGGGGGTCCTGGGGACCCGGCCGTTGAACCATGCTTCGAAACACCGGTGCAACACGTCGATTTCATTTCGACACGCGTCCTGAATCGGCATGATTGATTCCGATGTATGGCCGCACGGAAATTCGGTACGGTCCTGTTTAATTGGCGGCAATTGACGAGGTAAAAAAGGGGCCGCCGCCGAGATGATATTCAGCGGCCCACTTTGAAACCAACCGTGGCGTAGACGGCGGTTGTGCTCATTCCCTTGTCCAGACGAATATATCTTCCTTCGATTCCCACGAACGCAATGCCGAGTGACATGCCGATCATAACGCCAGGTTGTGCGTAGTAGGTATTTGTCGTCTTAGTAATGTCCGTCCTGGAGTCTTCCTCCAGGATCACCGTCTGCTCGGAAACCTGCGCCCTTCCTATCCCGGCCACTGCGCGGACGAGAATGGGAGACGACACGAGCGTCACGCCCGCATCCACCCCGTACAGCAACATGGAAATCTCGCCCTCGTCTTTAGGCGTGGGAAGATGATACGTCGCCCTCGCCCCGATGTGAACCGTTCTGATACCCGTCGGCAGATTCACGATTACGCTACCGCCCCCGCCTCTCTCGTATTCTTCCAGGGCCTGTCCGCCGTGGAAACTGAATTCCGCGCCCTGGCCATAGGCCGGACCCGTACCCGCGATAGCGAAGAGAACGCATAGGACAGGGCCTGTCAGTCGAGCGAATCTCATGTTCGTTTTCTCCGATAAAGAACTCTTGCGGACGCAAATGTAAACAGGGCGGACTGTCCTGAATCAATCCAGAGGAACGCAAAGCAGCGTGCAGGATCAAATCTTCCGTTAATCCAATGATAATAAACCTGATCTAAACAGAATGTCCACCGGGTTGTATCATCAATCCCATAAATTGTAATATAGAATCTTTTTTCTATTTATCTCTAATCGAATTTAAAATTCGTACGCCGTCTCGAGTGTCTGCCCTTCCTCGATAGCCCGGCGCGACCTGGATTCCTTCTCACCAAGCTCCCCGATCTTCTGTATAATGTCCGGCAACGCCTCCCGTGGAAAGGCCATCACACCGTTTACATCCGCTGCGACCACGTCTCCGGGTGCGATTTCGATTCCTCCGCAGACCACAGGTACGTTAGCGGCCACCGGGCGGATCACCGAACCGGGACCATAGAGACAGATTCCCGCCGCGTAGACCGGCAGATCGATTTCCTCCATACCTTCGATATCCCGGCAGCCGCCATCGGTCACCAGGCCGGCCAGACCTTTTTGACGACAGGCTAGCACGATCACGTCGCCGAACATGCTGAGTATTTGCTCGGTACCGCTGGCGGTCACCCAGATCGACCCGGGTTCCGCTTCGTCCACCGGTCGAAAGACGTATGAACGGATGTCGTCCCTCGTCGTCGGGGTGCTGCTCTCTTCGTACTTTGTGGTCACGGCAGGACCTATGATCGTCCCCCGGGCGGGAATCATCGGACGTACGCTGCGGGACATGGCAAGGCGGGTACGGTCGTGGCCCAATCGGACCAAGGCGTCCATGATCAGGGTGGTAGGCGCGTTTTTGAGTGCGTTGAACTGCTCCCGGTCTACCCCGGCCTCTCGATTCGTTTCCTGCGAGGCACGGGCCGTGTTCAGGCTGGAGAGACTTCCCGCGGCGGTAACGGCCATCCCGGTCTTCAGAAACCCTCTGCGCGTCAGACTGCAGTCATACGAGGTCATAATACACTCCTGAGCGTTGCAGGTGTATAGCCCTGACCGGAATCAATCCCGGCCTGCAAGAGACATCGTCCCTTCTTCCGAATAATCAGTTGATACCGTGCGTTTCCACGCCTATTATTACAAAACCAGCCTGAAGACACGGCGAGTGAGAACAGATCCACTCTTCCCGATCCGATACGATATACGGTACCTTTCCGTAACACGAGGTGTGCGATGAAATACCTTACCTATTCCGGGAACAACATCATCCACGCCGAACTGCCGGACGAAGCGTCGATCTTCTTTCCGCCGCCGCCGATGCAGGGTATCCCGAACAAGGACATTCCAAGCCGGGTAAGGGCAGCGTTCGAATCTCCCCTGGACATGCCACCCCTGGAAGAACTGGTGGACGCGAACAGCAGGATTCTGATCGCATTCGACGACAACTGCCAGCCCTTTCCGGCCACCACCCCGCCCGATATCCGCCAGCTCGCCATCGAGACCCTGCTGGAAATGCTCTACGGTTACGGGGTGAAGCAGGAGCGCATCGAACTCATGTGCGCGGTCGCGCTCCATCGCAAGATGAAGACCCATGAAATGGCCGCCATGCTGGGCAAGCGGATCATGAAGGCCTTCCACCCCCATCAACTGGTCAATTTCGACGCCGAAGACCCCGACGACATCGTCGTGCTGGGCACGACCGAAGAAGGCGAGCCCGTGGAGACCAGTCGCAGGGTCATCGAGAGCGACCTCGTGATCTACGTGGATTCCATCCAGATCCCGCTGAACGGGGGGCACAAATCCGTCGCCGTGGGCCTGGGCACCTACAACAGCATCGCACCTCACCACGCGCCGCAGATGACCGCGGAAAAGCCCCATGTCATGCAGCCCGACGGTTCCGACATGCACGGCTCAATCGAACGCATCAGCCGGGTCATTCTGAAACATACGCGGATCATGGTCCTCGAGGCGGCCATGAACAACGCGTGCTATCCCCCGATGATGAGTTATCTCAGCAAACCCGCGGAACGGTGCAACGTTTTTGAGAAGATGTTGAAAGCCACGACGCCCATTTCCATGAAAATGCTGCCCGAATCCATTCGCTTCAACATTTTCAAGGGAATCCAGAGCGCTTACCTACCCGTCGAAATCAACGCCGGATCCATCGACGCCGTCCACGAACCGACCCTGCAGACGCTGAAAGACCAGTTGCTGGTTACGACCGATCATCAGCACGATACGCTGGTATTCGGCCTGCCCGATCTCAGTCCGTACTCTGTCGGAACGCGGATCAATCCGGTCCTGGTCCTGAGCGACGTGCTCGGCTACGTATTCAACTGGTTCTACAACAAGCCCTTCGTCAAACCGGGCGGTGTGGTCATCATCATGAACCCTGTATTCGAGTTCTTTCATCCGGATTATCACGCCGCCTATGAGAAGTTCTGGAACGAGGTGCTGCCGGAGACCCAGGATCCCTTCGAGATGCAATCGGGGTTCCAGGAGCGGTTCGCCCGGGACCCACACCTGATCGACTGCTACCGTAACCGGTTCGCCCATCACGGTTTCCATCCCTTCACCGTGTGGTACTGGGCAACCTATCCGCTGAGATACCTGTCCAGGGTGATCCTGGCCGGTCCGAAAACCGACTTTGCCGCCAAACGGCTGGGGGTTTCCTGGGCGCCTGACCTGGAAAATGCCCTGGGACAGGCCCAAGAAGTCACCGGCGGAGACGACGTGGTAGCCCTGACCATACCGCCCTTCATGTACATGCAGGTGAACGATGTTCCGCAGGATTAACCCAGCACACTTCGCAGCCTTCCCACCAGGTCGGTCGGCGGCACAAAGGGCAGAGTAACGACCGCGTGGTCCAGCGCGCTCTGGTATATCCCCAGGATAATACTGAAATCGCTAAGCGCCGAACCGATGTTCAGCGCGTGTACAGCGGTGTTGTCTTCGATCCAGTCGATCATGGCTTCGGTCATCGCGGCCTGGCCCAGGATGTCTTCCTCGGCGTAGACGTGTTCCCCGCGCTCGTAGACATAATCGATCCTGGATTCCCAGCCGTGCATGGTCCAGTGCACGAAACCCTTGTCCCCGTACACCGCGATCCGCTTGTGGACGTTAACGGGACCGTCGACAACCCGTGGCGCCTGTCCACCGCAACGCAGCAGGGCGCTCAACCCGTTGCTGTAATTTATAACCCCCGTGCACTGATCCGGTGCGTAATGATGTTTGGGGGTCTCCGCCAGTCCCTCGGTTCCGGAGACCTGCCCACTGACATTGATGGGTACCGCGCCAGGGTTGAAGGCTCCTATGGCCTGCAGGGCGTGGGTCCCCTGGTAGGCCAGGTTCATCCCCGCGCTGGCCTCAATGAATCGCAGATTCCCGATGGCGCCATCCCTTACCTGCCGCTGCAACAGGCTTCGACGCGGATGAAAGTGCAACTGGTGATTGACGGCGATCTTTACACGGGCCGTCGACTCGAAGTCCTGGATCGCGAGGAAGTCCTCGCCCTGTATCGCCAGGGGTTTTTCGACCAGCACGCCCGGGACACCCGCGGCCTCCGCCGCTTCGAAGATCTCCAGGCGTACCGACGGCGGCGTATTCACGTGGACAAGGTCCGGCTTTACCCGCTGGAACATGTCGCGGTAATCCGTATACCGCCCGGATACGTCGAACGCCGACCCGAAGGCATCGAGCTTGTCCCGCTGGCGACTCGACACGGCGACCAGCCGGCCGCGTTTTACGTGTCGATAGGCCTCGGCCAGCCCTCGGGCCCTTCCGCCACTGACCCCAATGATTGCGCTTTTGATCATGGTGATGTCGGTCTCACTTGCGGGGTGGAGTGTACCGGAATGGACGCTGTCTTGATGAAACGTGCCGAGGATGGAAGGCGCCCGATCTCAGTTCCAGGGCTGAATGACGACCTTCGCACATTCGCCGGTTACCTGCGTCTCCCATGCGTGCTGTATTTCATCAATGGGAAACCGGTGGGTAATGAAACGATCCAGCTTTTTGCCGTTGCGCGCAATGATGCCCATGATGTCGAGCGCACCCTTCATGTTGTAATGCCAGGACCCCATCAGATTGATGCCCTTGCGGATCATGTCGGGACTGACGACCAGTCGCGTATCCCCTCCGCTCTCGCCCACGAAGGCGAGACCCCCCCTTCGTCGCAACGCATCGATGCACAGCCGGTGCGCGGCAGATGAGCCCGAACAATCCACCGCCTTGTCAACGCCGATGCCGCCGGTCAGTTCGCGGATGTGTTCCACCGCGTGTTCGTCACCCGGATCAATGACGTTGTCAACGCCCAGTTCCTTCGCCATCGCCGTCCTGTAGGGATGCGATTCCACGGCAATGACCTCGGCGCCCATGTGGGTGGCGCAGATCACCCCTCCCAGTCCCACCGGCCCCATACCGGTTATCAGTACGGTCTCTCCGCCCCGTACCCGAAGACGGTCCAGCGCGCCGAAAGTCGGCCCCAGTCCGCAGCAGGCCATGGCCCCCATGCTCGAAGGACATGCCATCGGGGATCGGCGTCAACAGCCAGTCGGGTTTGAGCATGTACTGGGCCACGGTCGCCTTGCCTTCTTCGGAACCAGTGAAAGCAGTGAAATCCACGACGTTTTCGCAGTGGATGTAATCCCCGGAGCGACACAAGGCACACCCGCCGCAGGGATATTGGGGCATGACCGCTACCCGGTCTCCCACCCTTCACCTGTCCGGGTTGCGCGATCTCGACGACCTCGCCGGACGCTTCGTGCCCGAGGTATTCCGCCCTGTTGCCGGCCGCGAACCCCTTGTACTCGGTACACAGCGGCGCCGCGTGAATCTTGATCAGGACCCAGTCTGCTATCGGACGTGGGTCGTCGGCTTCCACGACGACGCCCTGGTTTTTACCGAGAATTACGGCTCTTTTCACAGGGTAGGCCTCCGATCCCAGTTTGGATTCGGCAGCAGTCTTTCGTCGATTCGGGTACTCGGGACTCATGCCGCAATATAACGTTCGTCCGATCTTGACGCAACATACCGCAGGCTGTTTCTTGGTAGATCAATGAGCAGACTTTACCACAACGAAACCGGACGTGTCATACCTTCGCTGTGCGAGGAGCTTACGCGGTACCGGCGTGCCCGCGCCGTCCTGCGCCTGCCGGCAACCGGATCCGACGCGACCTTGTTCTTTCTGGTCCGACCACATCGGGTCGATGACAATCCGTTGAACTTGTCCATAAACGGGATCCTCCAGGATGCGATCCATGCCGGCCCCGATCTCCTTTACCGATGGTACCAGCGGACCGTGACGGCCGGCGATCTGCTCGAAGGAGACAACGTGGTGGAGACATGGACCGATGATCGCGCGATGACGGGATGGTCGATCGCGCTGGAGGCCGGAAGCGCGTCGACTTGCTGCACGCTGTCGGACGATGGAGGGAAAGCACTGGCGTTCGGAACGAATGGGATATCTGAATGCGGTCCGGGGTAATTACTGCGTTCGAATCCGACTACAGGAAGGCCAGGATGACCCGCCGCCGAACATGACTTGGGAATCCGCCGACCATCCCAGGGCGCGGTCGCTGCGGGAATGTATTCCAGGCCGAATTCGAAACGCGACGGACCGGTTGGCCCAGGTACGGGGCCTGTCTTCCTGGCTGGCCGCGAGTTGGGAGCATTCAGGATCGAGCCCGGCGACGGTCTACGCTCCATGGGACGCGGAAACCATACTCGCATGGGGGGGCAGCAAGCAGGGTCACAACAACGAGCGGTCCATCACCATGTGCGTGCATTACGCGGTGGCCTTTGTCAGTGCCTGCCAGGTGTTGCGTATCCCGGCGCGTTGCGCGGCGCTGATGGGTACGCCGAACGGATATGACGGCCATTTCGTGGCCGAGGTCTGGTTCGATGAATGTAACAAATGGGTGATGGTGGACCCAAACAGCGACGCGATGTTTTTTCGTAGCGGACAGCCCCTGTCCATAGCGGAGATTCAGGAAATAGGTGGCGGACTTGCGCCCTATATTGAATGGGGAAGCGGCACGCGTTACCAGCAGACTTTCTCCCACATGCGGGACTTCATTCGAAACAACCTGCTTCAAGGGGTGTGTTTCCGGCACAGAAGCGTCTGGCCGCGAACCGATTTCCTGTCTCATCCCGAACATTCGCCCCCGGGTCACGGATCCGTGTCCTACTGCGAGACCGACCTGGTCTGGACGGAAACGGACCTGGAATCCGGTTTCGGGATGTTCAGGTGTTTCGGTGCACCCGACTATTTTAACGCACCACCCGACAGGGCCGCCTATGCCTGACCTCATCACGAACGAGGAAATGCTCATCGACCGGATGACGACCCCGTCACAGGCGGTTGTCAAGGCCGTATCGGAGCTGGATGGCGATGTACTGATCCTGGGAGTTGGCGGGAAGATGGGACCGACCCTCGCGGAACTCCTCGTGCGGGCCGGCGCCCGGCGCGTCATCGGCGTTTCCCGGTTCAGCGATCAGAAGGTCAGGGCATACCTCGAAAACGTGGGGGTGGAAGTAGTCCGGGCGGATCTGCTCAACGAGACGGAATTGGATCGGTTGCCGGATGCGCCCAATGTCCTCTTCCTCGCCGGGTTCAAATTCGGCGCCACGGGCAACACGCCGATAACCTGGGCGATGAACGCATGGCTGCCCGGCCGGATCATGCGCCGGTACGCCGGGTCCCGCGTCATTTACGTCAGTTCAGGTAACGTGTACGCCTATTCCCCGGTCTCGGCGGGCGGCTCTGACGAGGACGCGGATATCGGACCGGTGGGCGAGTACGCCCAGTCGCGCCTCGGCGGGGAACGCATCGCGGAACACCTTTGCATCGAACAGGGCACCCCACTGCTCATCGCCAGGCTTTTTTACGCCACGGAATTGCGTTACGGCATCATTCACGACCTGGGCAGAAAGATCCACGATGGCGTGCCGATCGACCTGGTCATGGGTCATGTTAACCAGATCTGGCAGGGAGACGCGAACGGCTACCTGGCCCGCATGTTCCCTCTTTGCAGCAGTCCCGCGACGATCCTGAACCTGACGGGCCAGGACGTTCTTTCCGTTCGTGAGCTGTCCGCTACGCTGGGTCGGCGATCGGACAGGGAACCTCTTTTCACGGGAACGGAAAGCGATAGCGCGCTGCTCGGTAACGCCTCCAGGCTGTTCGACCTGCTGGGCGGAACGGATATGGAAATACCCACGGAACAGATCATCGAATGGGTCGCACACTGGATCCGTATCGGGGGCCGCAGCCTGGATAAACCCACGGGATACGAGTCGCACACCGGACGCTTCTGAGCACGGTAACCGGTCACCTGTTTACGATCCGCGGATCGGATGCACGACACTGCGTGCCCGCTTGATTGCAGGTGTGATATCGGAAGTCAATCGCAGGAGTCAATCCATGAAAGACGTGATGCCTTCGCCGGTACGAAAGGCCATGAAGCGGGGCGTGGTGATCCCGGCCCATCCCCTGGCGGTCACGGCGGCTAGACAGCTCGACGAACGGCGGCAACGGGCACTTTCTCGGTATTACATCGCGGCCGGCGCCGGTGGACTCGCCGTTGGCGTCCATACGACCCAGTTCGAGATCCGGGATCCCGGGTACGGGCTCTATGAACCGGTGCTCCAGCTGGCGGTGGAGGTGATGGACCGGGAAGCGCCGGAGGATTTCATCCGTATCGCCGGGATCTGCGGACGTACTGCCCAGGCAACGCAAGAGGCGGAAACGGCACGGTCCATCGGTTACCATGCCGGTCTCCTCAGCCTGACGGCCATGGATGGCGCAACGGACGACGAGCTGATCGCGCACTGCCGGGCCGTGGCGGACGTCATTCCCGTCATGGGTTTCTACCTGCAGCCCGCGATCGGCGGACTGGTGCTGTCATACGGCTTCTGGCGCCGTTTCGTAGAGCTGGACGGGGTGGTGGCCATCAAGGTAGCCGCGTTCAACCGGTACTATACGCTGGACGTCGTGAGAGCGCTGATCGAATCGGGCAGACAGGAAGAAATCACCCTGTACACCGGAAACGACGACAATATCGTCATGGATCTCCTGACGGAACACGTATTCCAATGTGGCGACACCCGCGGGGACGGTGCGAGCAGGGGCAGAACCAGCGAAGCCGATACGACCGGAGGCGACACCCGTGGGTCGGTACGTTTCAAGGGCGGACTGCTGGGGCATTGGGCCGTATGGGCCCGAACGGCGGTGGAGTTGCTGCGGGAGTGCCAGGACGTCTCCAGGTCCGGCGAAGCGGTCCCGCAACGATTGCTGACCCGTTCGATCGAGGTCACGGACTGCAACGCGGCCTTCTTCGATCCGGCCCACCAGTTTGCGGGATGCATTTCTGGAATACACGAGGTACTGCGCAGGCAGGGACTGCTGGAGGGCACCTGGTGCCTGAACCCGGAAGAGAACCTATCGCCCGGCCAGTACGAGGAAATAGACCGGGTATACCGCGCCTATCCCCATTTGAACGACGACCGTTTCGTCGCCGAGCACCGCGACGACTGGCTCAGGTAAACGCCCGTCTTAAAATGAACCCCTAGTTCATCCGGAAACGGAGCTGATCATGCAGACCAGGCAGGCCGGACAGGCCATGAAGATCACCCGCGTGGAAGCCATACCCGTCGAAGTGCCGCTCAAACCGGGCATGTCGACGAAAACCGCCCATGGTGAACACATCGTCTCCCCGTACGTCATTCTCCGGATTCATACGGACGAGGGGTTGACCGGGCTGGGCGAGGCCACGGTCGCGCCGCGTTGGAGCGGGGAAACTTCCGCCTCCTGCACCGCCGCGATCAAGGACCTGGTGGACCCCGCGTTGAAAGGCGAGGATCCGGCCGATGTCAACCGGCTCTGCGGTGTCATGGACGAAGTCATCAAGCTGAACCCCTTCACCAAGGCCGGGGTGGAGATGGCGCTGTGGGACATTGCGGGGAAGAGTGCGGGCAAACCGATCTACCAGTTGCTGGGCGGGAAGGTCCGGCAGGATATTCCCATGAAGATGGTCGTCGGTGCCTTCGACGTGTCGACTTCCGTTGCCCTGGCGGAAAAGTTCCTCCAGTGGGGCGTACAGTGTCTCAAGATTAAGGTCGGGCTGAACCCAGATGAGGACCTCGAACGCGTTCGCGCGGTCCGCGCGCTGGCCGGGCCCGACATCAGGATCGGCATCGATGCGAATTGCGGTTGGCCGCCGGCGGTCGCGCGCCGCACGCTGCGCCTCCTCGAACCACTGGACATCCTGTTCGCCGAACAGCCGTCGGCGCCGCAATTCGACGATGAGGCGGCCCTGATTCGAACGGGTACGACCATCCCCATCATGGCCGACGAGAGCGTCTTTACGGTGCACGACGCCATGCAGACGGCCATGCGCCGGTCCGCGGACATCATCAGCGTCTATCCGGGGAAGAACGGGGGTATCAGCCAGACGCTGGGCATCTCGCACATTGCCACGGCGGCGGGATTGCGCTGTCACATGGGAAGCAACCTCGAACTCGGGATCGGCACGGCGGCAATGCTCCACGTGGCGGCCAGCGTGAAAGCCATCGACAGCGAGACGTATCCCGGCGACCTGCTCGGTCCGCTGTACCACGAAGGCGATATGATCGACGAGCCACTGGAACTTGGCCCGGTCAATGCAAAGGTACCTGATGGACCGGGTCTTGGCGTCACCCTGGATGAAGGGCAGATCGAACGCTGGAAGGACGCGTCATGACCTGTTCGAACGATCATATTCATATGGCCCCATACAACAGTAGCCTCAAACCATAGAAAGGACAGCCATGACTGAAAATCGCACATACAGAGCCTGCGTGGTGGGCCTGAGCGGTATCGGGGCGGGGCGGCCTCCTGTTGAAGGCGACCACGGACTCGGTCATGAAATGCCGCATTGCCACGTACCGGCCTATGCCCACCTGCCGTTTACGGAGGTGGCCGGCGTCTGCGATCTAAAGGAAGACCTCCTTCAGGACACGCTCAGGGACTGGTCGGGCACTTTTCCGGATCTGCGGGGGTTTACGGATTACAGGGAGATGCTTGAAACCTGCAAACCCGATCTGCTGAGCGTGGTTACATCGGACAACCGGCACGCGGACATCGTCGTGGACGCCGTCGAGGCGGGTGTTAGAGGCATATACTGCGAAAAACCGATCGCAACCACGCTGGCGGATGCGGACCGGATGATCGCGGCGGTAGAAGGCGGGTACGTGGCCATGACCATCAACCACACCCGTCGCTGGTTGCCTGTATACCGGGAAGTAAGGAAACGTATCGACAATGGAGAGATCGGTGAGTTGAAACGCATCACGCTGAATTTCACCGGGCCCCGGGCCATCCTGTTCCGCAACGGCACCCACATGATCGATATGATCTGTTTCCTGGCGGGCGCCGAACCCGAATGGGTTTTCGCTGAACTCGACGATGGCTACGAGGACTACTGGCCCTACCAGGGCGATGGCGGCAGAAACGCGGACCTGGAACCGGGATGTTCCGGTTTTATCCATTTCAGGAATGGTGTGCGGGCCTTATACAACGGATCGAAGAACATGGAAAGCCGGCAGGGCTACCAACTGGACGGAACCGACGGATGGATGTTCATCCACCGGTACCACTACGAACTCAATACGGGTGACGGTATCCAAACTATCGTACCGGACAGCCCGACGGAGTTCAATTCGGCGGCCGCCGTCCGGGACCTGGTCCACGTCATGGAAAACGGCGGTAAGACCATTTCCCCGCCGCGCGCGGCCCGGAACACCCTGGAGATCATCCTGGGATTTCTCGCGTCGCAGAAGAACGGCAATGTCCGTATAGATTTCCCGCTGGACGAAAACACCGTGTAAACTACCATGAGCGTTCGCATCGCCATAGATACGGGCGGCACGTTTACCGATCTCGTGCTGTCCGATCCCGACACGGGCCGCCTGGTGTTCCACAAGGTGCCGAGTACGCCGGATGATCCGAGCCGGTCGCTGGTGGAAGGTGTAAGGGAACTCATCGCCAGGGCCGGTTTCGCGAACGAGGATATTCTTTTTCTGATACACGGCACCACGGTGGCCACGAATACCATTCTGCAGCGGCGCGGCGCCCGAACAGCCTTCATCACCACCGAGGGATTCCGGGACGTGCTCCACATTCAACGGCAGGACCGCCCCCACCTGTACAACATGCGGATTCGAAGGACACCCGCCCTCGTACCACGGTCCCTGCGCTACGAGCTGCCGGAGCGCATCCTGCACGACGGTTCGGAAGAAACACCCGTCGACCATGATCGCCTAAACGAACTGGTGGCGGCGCTCAGGGTGGTAAGTATCGAAGCGATCGGCGTCGGATTTCTCCACAGCCATATCGATCCTGGACATGAGCGGTCAGTCGGCGAAGCGCTGCGCCAAGCGCTGCCGGACACCACGGTTTGCCTCTCCTCCGACATGAGCCGCGAAGAGGGCGAATACGAACGGTTCAGCACCTGTGCCATGAACGCGTACGTGCAGCCCGTGATGACGAATTACCTGAAGAAGGTAAATAACGCCCTTTCGGATGCTGCCATCGAGGCGCCGCTTTACGTCATGAAATCCAACGGCGGGGTTACGTCCGCCGAAAACGCGGCGGATCACTGCGTGCATACGATCCTGTCCGGACCGGCGGGCGGCGTGGTGGCCGGCGAGGAAATCGGCAGGCGGCTCGACCGGCCCAATCTCATCACGGCCGACATGGGCGGTACGAGTTTCGACGTGGCAATGATTCACGAACGGGCCATCGCCTTCGCGAAGAACGCGGAAATCGACGGACTGGCCCTGAAAACGCCCATGATGGACATCCACACGATAGGCGCGGGCGGCGGAAGCATCGCATGGATCGATTCAGGGGGAGCCCTTCGTGTAGGTCCACATTCCGCTGGAGCCGTGCCGGGCCCTGCCTGCTACCGGACAGGTGGCACAGCACCCACGGTGACAGATGCGAACCTGGTGCTGGGCCGGCTCTCGGCAGACAGCCTGCTGGGCGGCGCCATTACCCTGGACCCGGCGGCCTCTAGGGAGGTGATCGAGGACAAAATCGCCGCGCCGTTGCATTGTACGGTGGAGGAAGCCGCCGAAGGTATCATCCGGGTGATCAATGCCTCCATGACGGCGGCCATCCGAAAACTCACCGTGGAGCGGGGGTACGTTCCACGTCTGTTCACGCTGGTGCCCTTCGGTGGCGCTGGGCCGCTCCACGGTGTCGAACTCGCCCGGGAGCTGGGCATACGCGACGTGGCCATACCGCTCGCCCCGGGGGTCGCTTCGGCCGAGGGTTTGGTTTTTTCTAACCTGCGTTCCGACCGGATCCAGACTCACGTAGAACTGCTGGATAGGCTTGAACCAGCGGTTTTCGAGAAGATACTGGAAGACTTGACCCAAAGAGCGATAGGGGACCTGTCCACTTCGACAGAGAGCAGCGAGCCGGTCATCAGCCGGCGTGTCGGCCTGAGGTACTCGGGACAGGGGTACGACATTCCGATCGATCTGCCCGGCGGTCCCGTTGACCTGGCGGAACTCGGATCCGCATTTCATGTCGAACACGAACGGCAATACGGGTTCGCTCGTCGCGATCAGCGCGTTCAACTCGTCAACGTATGGGTCGCCGCCGAGTTGCCGATTGCGGACGACCGGCGTAAACCCGCGGAACGGGTGGAATCGGAAAACCCGGCGCCCCGGACCTCCCGCCCCGTTTTCCTTTCGGGCAGCTGGATTGATACGCCCATCTACAACAGAACCGTTTTACACCCCGGACAGCACATCGACGGACCGGCGATCATAGAGCAACTCGACTCCACGACCTTGGTCGGACCCGGCCAGCACGCATGCATCGATGCCTGGGAACAGATCACCATAACAGGCCTGGAAACACCATGAAGACCGATCCCATCACCCTGGAACTGATGCGAAACCGCTGGACCGGCATCGCGGAAGAAATGTGCGCCGCCCTGATCCGCACCAGTTACTCCACCAATATCAAGGACCGCCGGGACTGCTCCGCCGCCATCGTGCAGCCCTCGGGGGAGATCCTGGCCCAGGCCGAATCGGGCGTCCCCCTTCACCTGGGCGTGATGCCCGGTGTGGTCAGATCCATCCTGAAAGCCTATCCCGTGTCCGTCATGCGACCTGGGGACGTTTATATAACGAACCTGCCGTACCCGGAAGGACCGGGTCATCTCCCGGATGTTTCGCTGGTATCCGCCATTTTCCACGAGGGTCGCGCCATCGCGCTCGCGGCATCCACCGCCCACCACGTGGACATGGGCGGATTCGCGCCCGGCAGCATGCCCTTCGGCGTGACGGAAATCTACCAGGAGGGACTGCAGATTCCCCCACTTCCGATTTTCAGGGGCGGACGACTCGACGAAGAGCTCTACAAGCTGATCAATCAGAACGTGCGGACTCAGTACGAAGTGCGGGGCGATCTGATGGCACAGTACGCATGCGCCCATATCGGCCAGCAGCGGGTAAGCGAACTCATGTCTCGGGAGTCTCCTGAAGAAGTCATTCAGTACATGGACGAGATCCAGGACTACGCGGAACGCCGGATGCGGGCGGGGATACGGACGCTGCCGGACGGCGAGTATACCTTTGAGGATTACCTGGACGACGACGGCGTCACCGATACGCCGGTGAAGATCATGGTCACCCTGACCATCTCGGGCGACGAACTGCATGCTGATTTCTCGGGGTGCAGCGATCAGGTCCTGGGGCCGCTGAACGCGCGGTTGCCGGCGGCGGCTTCCTGCATAAGCTACGTCTGCAAGGCAGTGATCGATCCGGATCTGCCCGCCTGCGCCGGGGCGTACAGGCCACTGGACATCTTCGCTCCCGAGGGATCCATCCTGCAGGCCACCTACCCGGCGGCCATCGGCAACGCCAATATCCTGACGGACCAGCGGGTCGTGGACGTACTGATGGGCGCATTGTACCAGGCCGCGCCCGACCGGGTGTGCGCGGCCTGCAGTGGGGAGATGAACCTGGTCAATATCGGTGGTATCGATCCCGCATCGGGGGACTACTACAACTACGTGGAAACCTACGCGGGCGGCCAGGGGGCCATGTTCGACCTCGACGGCGAAGACGGCGTGCATACCCACCTCACCAACACGCGAAACGCTCCGGTCGAAATCATGGAACGTACCTACCCGTTGCGGGTCGAGCGGTACGGACTGATCCCGGACACGGAGGGACCCGGTCGTCAGCGCGGCGGCTGTGGGATGATGCGCGAGTTGAGGTGCCTGGGCGAACGCACCATCATCACCCTGGGTTCCGACCGCCGGAAATTCAAGCCCTGGGGCCTGGAGGGCGGCGAGAAGGCAGAAGGCGCCCACTGTTACGTCATCGACACCGAAGGACACGTAAAGGAAATACCTACCAAAACCCATACCGAACTGTACAGGAACGATGTCCTGCGGATCGAGACACCGGGCGGTGGTGGCTGGGGAGACCCCGCTGCGAGGGACCCTGAAAAAGTGAAAGAGGATGTCCGGAACGAACTCGTAAGTCCGGAAAGGGCGGTTGACCGGTACAATTCCAGGAAGGTGGAGTCACCGGAGAATTGACTGCACCTGACAGTCTGAATGCTAACGTAGCCAGCATCTGGATTACGAAATCATGGCAACCGGTGGGAACGGCACGAAACCACGGCGTATAGCCATTGTCGGCGGAGGTGTATCGGGACTCCGGACCGCCTGGGCGCTGAATCACCATCCGGACCGGTTTGATTTCCGGCTGTTCGAGACCCGGGACCAGATCGGTGGAAATGCAATTACCGCCGATATGCCGCAGGATGACGGCGGCAAAATACCCTCCGACATATCCGTCACCGCGTTGATACCGTCGGTATATCAGCATATCCTGTTGTAGATGCGGCAGTTCGGCATCGAACTGATCGATACCCGGTTTACTACAGTGTAAAATACCACGGGCGGGTATACGCCCACGATTTCGACTCCGAAATCAGACAAAAATTACAGCCCGAAATCGCCAGGTTTCAGCGGGTGCTGAAGCGTCTGCACCGGTTCGGCCGGCTGACCCGTTCCCGGTCGCGGCTGTTGAATGCCCTCAACCCGTTCAATTACGTCAGCATGGGGACGGTGCTCAACCTGGGCAGTTTTTCCGGGGACTTCAGGTACAAGATCCTGAAGCCCATGTTCGTCAATTTCCTGATGGCGACGAACGTGTTCGATATGCCCGCAGCACTCTTCGCGAGATACCTGGAGTTCTTCGACATCGAATCCGCGACGCCATGCAGACCTGGGACCAGGAAACACGTCGAATCTACGAAAACCTGTCGGCCGGTTTTCTGAACAAGATATACCTGAACCGGCCTGTACGAAAAGTGTATCGCAGGCCAGACTGCGTGGTGATCGAAGACCCGGACGGCGTGGAGGAGACGTTCGACGAGGTGATTTTCGCGTGCAACGCAAACCAGACGCTGATGTTGCTCGACAAGCCCACGTTTCTGGAACGCTACGTACTCTCATCGATACGATACGAGAGCGAACTCCACAACCACACGGTCGTACATTCGGACGCCTCCGTCCTGCCGGACAACGAAGTGAAACCCCTGGAAACGCGGAGCAATCACATCGAACAATACGGCGCCAGGCCGGACAACTATGAAATCACCTACATCATGCACAACCAGCAGCCATGGGCAAAAAGGTCAGACAAACCCTGCCTGGTTATCTACAACCCGGTCAGTCCGATCGATGAACGGAAGATCGTCAAGAAGTGGTGGTTCCAGCACATAGTACACGACGTGCGGCATGTCGCATGGCTCATCCATCTTTTCCGTTTCATCCAGGGCAGGAAACGGACCTGGCACTGCGGCGCCCATACGCTGATGAACAGCCAGGAAACCTGCTTTGTTACCAGCCTCGCCACCGCCACGCAGATCGGCTGGTATGCCCACGGGAACGGGTGCAAGCGAAGTGGATGGTTCGAGGGATTCGGAGAGCATATGCGCGAGGTCCGCGCGGAAACCGCCCATGAGTATCCATAACCGCCCCTCGGCATCCGCGTGCAGCGCTTCGATTTGCGGTAATTCGGCCTGGGCTTCCCGCAGACTTCTCCGCGCCGCATGGAGACCGCGCAAATCGGTCAAACCCCGTTCATACCTTGACTCGGCCAATGATTCCCGCTGCAGCAGGACTTCCTCGATTTCATTCGCCAGCTTCTGCTGTTCGCGCAGGTTGACGATTTCCAGGTAGGTGCGCACGGTTTCGGCCACCACCCCCATGCGCGCACTCAGGTAGTCTGCCTCCGTCGCCACCAGTTCGGCTCCGGCTGCGCGCGCGTCGTTGCGATTACGGCCCCAGAAGTCGAGTTCGTAGGCGAATGCCACGCTCAGGGTGTAGGTCGTCAGGCCGAGCCGGTCGGGAATATCTACCCCAGCCGCGCCCAGGGCGTCCGGATCCAGCCCGACTTCTTCAAGTTGGGCTCCGATTCCGGCATTCGTCGGACCCTCGAAGTCGTTTACATTTACGGAAGGCTGAAGCAACGGAAACACCGGGGCCCTGGCAACGCCTTCCCGCATTCTGGCCTGCTGAACCCGGGCAACCGCTTCGGCCAGGTCGAAGTTAGAGGTTAACACCTCTTCGATTACCTGGTCCAGGACCGGATCGGCGAATGTTTCCCACCAGGCCAGCGGTTCGTATTTTCCGGTATCCTCGGCGCTGGAAAATCCGCCGGGCAATTCCGGTACCGATTCGAGCACCGGCAGATTCCGGCTGGGGGCGAGGGAACATGCCGAGAAGAGCAAGAAGGAAATCAGCGGAAACAAGCGTCCCATGATGATTTTCAGGGGTCAGGATCATGTATTTACCTGCCTGAACCCTATCCTTTCGAATCCTGCAACCGTATGCGCGATCAGGTCTGACTTGAATTGGGGAATTTGGTTAACTTACTATACTGTACCATGTTAACAAGGGTCAAGGTTCATTTTCTGCCTGCCACAGACTCCTCTTATGTCACGATTCAATGCTGAATCTGTCCAGGAAAATTTGCCTATGCGGGTATTGACAAACCGACGATCATCCGCTAACGTCTTGGCGGTCTCCTTACGCTGCCAACCACGATGGAATTCCCCCATGTATCAAGACCCTTGAATCAGTCTATACTCACGCTTAACGACCTCGCGTTCACTTACCGCGACGCATCGAAACCCGCACTCGACCGGATCAGCTACAGTCATCTTCGCGGCGAGTTTACCGTCATTATAGGCGAGACCGGCGCGGGGAAATCCACGCTGTGCCGTTGCCTCAACGGACTCATTCCGTCCTTCATCAAAGGCAGCATGGAAGGCAATCTACAAGTTGCCGGCAAACAGGCGACCGATCATCCGCAGGTCTACGAACTGGCCCGTATCATCGGTCTCGTATTCCAGGATTTCGAGGCGCAGTTGTTCTCCACCAACGTAGAACTCGAAACGGCTTTCGCGCTTGAGAACTTCGCCGTGAACCGCGATGAAATGCAAAGCCGGGTCGAACTGGCGTTGAACCGTGTCGGCCTGGCAGGCTTCGAAAACAGGGATCCCTCCAGCCTGTCGGGCGGCGAAAAACAACGGCTAGCCATCGCGTCTGTACTTGCGGGCAAACCCGCGCTGGTCGTCATGGACGAACCGACGACCGACCTGGATCCCGTGGGCAAAAGGGACATCTTCAAGCTTGCGCAGATCCTCCGGAATGAAATCGAAGGCATCATTCTGGTCGAGCATGAAACAGAGCACGTCCTGACCGCGGACAGAATTTTACTGATGCACGAAGGACGAATCGTAATGGAAGGACCGCCAGGTGAGATCCTCGCCGATCCCAGGCACGTAGAACGGCATGGCGTCCGGCCGCTTCAGACCACCGTGCTGCTGTCCGAACTGGGACTGGACACCGATGCGTTGACCATTCGGGACGCAGTGACCCGGATCCGTTCGGCTGGATGGCGGGTCAAGGAGTCCGCCCTGGACAACCTGAAGAGTAGTCAGCAACCCGGCTCAGGCCATTCCGTCGCAAACATCAGTAACCTGGTCTTCCAATACGGGGACTCGCCCCCCGCGGTGGACGGCGTTTCCCTGGATATCATGGCCGGCGAATTCGTTGCTCTGGTCGGCCAGAACGGCTGCGGAAAGACGACGCTCGCCAAGCACCTCAATGGTTTGCACGATCCAACGGCCGGAGAGGTCCAGGTACTGGGTAAATCCACCTCCGAGTGGACCTTGCCCGAACTGGGTCGCCGTGTCGGCTATGTCTTCCAGAATCCGGATCACCAGATTTTCGCCAATACCGTGCAGGACGAAGTCGCCTTCGGCGCCCGCAACTACGGTCTGCCCGAAGAAACGGTACGGGAGAAAGTAGAGGCTGCCCTGGCGGAAACCGGACTTGCCGGTCGTGGAAACGAAGATCCCTTCAGCCTGACCCGGGGAGAGAGGCAGCAGCTGGCCGTGGCATCGGTGCTGGCCACGGACCCCGAAATCCTGGTCCTCGACGAACCGACGACCGGGTTGGACTATCACGGCCAGATCGCCATTCTGGACCTGGTCCGCCGGCTGAACGATGCTGGAAAAACTGTCGTCATCATCACCCACTCCATGTGGGTCGTCGCCGAGTATGCCGACCGCTGCATCATCATGTCAGGGGGACGCGTCGTCAGGGACGGCGACGTCCGGTCCTGTTTCAGTGATCCGGAGTTGCTGGAGTCGCTGTATCTGGAAGCGCCCGAAGCGGTGCGCCTCGGTTATGAATTCGGACTCGTCGTCCGGTCCGTCGAGGAAATCGTCGCGTGTCTGGAACGATCGGACGAGTAGACGCTGCACCCGCAAGGTCAAAGGTTCACCCATGGTTCTTTACATATCTGCGGATACCGTGCTGCATCGACTCCATCCCTCGACCAAAATCGTGGGACTGGCGATGCTGCTGATCCTCACGGTGGCTTTCCAGTCACCCTGGTATCAACTGATCATTCTGTCCGGGGTCCTGGTGCTGGCCCGTTCGGCCAGCGCGTTCAAGAACCTCCGACGCATCCTTCCGCTCATGATCACCGTGCTGGTATTCAGCGTCGTTTCGTGGTCGCTGTTCAAGCGCGTCGGGGAACCGTTCTGGTCTTTTGGCCTGTTTACTCTTTCAACGGAGTCCATTCGATTCGGGCTCGCCATGGGATTCCGTCTCGAGGCCATGCTCGTTTCAGGCATGATCTTCGTCACCTGCACAAAAGTGGAAGAGTTCGCCTACGGGCTCAGGTCCATCGGATTGCCCTTTGCCGTGAGCTTCGCGCTCTCTCTTGCCTTTCGACTCGTTCCCCTGTTTTTTACCCGTATAGGCACGGTCGTCCAGGCACAACAGGCCCGGGGCCTTGACCTGAAGAGCGGGAACGTGTTGCAGCGAGCGCGCAAATACGTACCGCTGCTGGTGCCCATATTCGTGTACGCCATTCGAGACACCGACCTGCTATCCATGGCGCTCGAATCCAAGGGTTTCGGCATGAAAGGTCGGAGAACGGAGTTTCTTACGTTTCCGTTCATATGGCGTGACTATGCCATTCTGGGTATGCTGCTGATATTGAACCTTGCTGGCTGGCTGATGCCGGTCCCGTGAGACCGTCCAGAACGGCAGATACAGGGGAAGGTAGGAAATGGACAGACGATACCGGGCTGGTGTGATCGGTCGTACCGGCCGAGGCAACTATGGCCACGGGCTGGACACGGTGTATCTCGGCATGAAGGAAGTAGACATTGTCGCCGTGGCCGATGACGACCCTGAAGGTCTGCAGAAAGCGGGCAGTCGCCTGGGTGTGCAAAACCTGTACTCGGACTACAGGGAGATGTTGCGAAACGAGTGGTTTGATATCGTCAGCATCTGTCCCCGGTGGCTCGACCAGCACGCCGCGATGACCCTGGCCGTCGCAGAAGCAGGCGCGTGTATATTTCTTGAAAAGCCCATCGCCCGCACGTTGTCCGAGGCCGACGCCATGGTCGAGGCCTGCGAAAATGCCGGCGTCATGATGGGTATTGCACACCAGGGCCGGATGCACGCCGCCGCGTGGCATGCACGCAGGCTGCTCACGGAAGGCGCGATTGGCGATATACTCAACGTCCGGATGAACGGCAAGGAAGACCATCGTGGAGGCGGCGAGGACCTGATGGTGCTGGGCACCCACCTGTTCGATATGCTGCGGTTCCTCCTGGGCAGGAATCCCTCCTGGGTACAGGCTGCCGTGACGATGGCAGGGGGCCGGTCCGCGACCCTGGAAGACGCCGTCGAAGGTCCCGAAGAACTGGGATTCATAGCCGGTGACGCCATACACGCGATGTACGGTTTCGGTCACGGGGTGACGGCTACCTTCTCAACGCGCCGCAACCAGTCTGACCACCCCCATCGGTACGGCATATGGATATACGGGTCCGAGGGGATCATGGCCGTGCATGAATCCTCTCAGCAGATCCGGATCTATGAATCCCCGGTATGGCATCCCGACGGCGACGTCCCCGTTCGGGACGTAACCGAGGAAGCCCTGGGTTTGTCCCCAGGTGAACAGCCGACCAATGCCGCGCTCCAGACAGCGGCCAACGTCGCCATAGTCCGTGACGTGTTCGAAGCGAGAAGAGAAGGCCGCAGGCCCGTCAATAGCGGTTACGACGGCCGCTGGGCCTTGGAAATGATTCACGGTGTCTATGCGGCCCACCTGTCGGGAAGCCGCATCGCGCTGCCGTTGGAAAACCGGGACCATCCGCTGCTGCCGAACCTGATCTGACCAGTCCAACAGGACAGGAGCATACCTTGAAAATCACCCAGATCCGCGTCACGCCGGTCAAGACGCCGGATGCCGATCCGACGCCGTACACCAAGCATTCCATCAACCCCATCTACCACTTTGCGGACCTGAAGTACGACGCGCCGCCCGATACCAGGCCGCGGCAACCGGATGGACCGGGCTCGCTCGTCATAGAAATCGAAACGGACGAGGGAGTGACCGGTGTCACGCAGAAGGGCTACGGCATGCCGGGCGTTTATCCCATCCTGGAACGAGTGCTCATTCCTCTGCTGATCGGAGAGGATCCCATGCGTACGGACTGGTTGTGGGAAAAGATGCACCGGTACTGCATCTCCCAGGCAAGAGAGGGGGTCACCAGCAGCGCCATCAGTGCGATCGACACGGCGTTGTGGGACCTGAAGGGAAGGTTTCTGAATCAGCCTGTATACAACCTGCTGGGCGGAAGAACCAGTGACCGGCTGCGGGCCTATGCCAGTGAACTGTACGTATACGCCAGCCCGCACGGCGATCCCGACCTGGGCCTCCTGAGGGAGGAGGCGTCGAGATACGTGGAGCAGGGATTTACCGCCGTCAAGCAGCGGTTCGGCTTCAGCCAGGACGACGGCGTGGAGGGCATGCGGAAGAACCGACAGGTGGTCCAGACACTCCGGGAAACCATCGGAGACGACATCGAGCAGATGGTCGACTGTTGCCGTGCGTTCACCGCCGACTACGCGATCAAGATGATTCGCATGGTGGAGGAATTCGACCTCGCCTGGGTAGAAGAACCGGTGCATCCCCATGACTGGCCCGGTTACGTCAAGGTGCGCCAGGCCGCGTCCATGCCCATTTCGGGCGGTGAAAACGAATTCGGGAAACACGCCTTCGCCCGGTGGCTGGAAATGGGCTGCGCCGACATATGGCAGCCAGACGTAGACCGCTGTGCCGGCATCACCGAAGTCCAGAAAATCGTCCATCTCGCCGCGGCGAACGATATACAGGTGATCACCCACGGCGGATGGGTGGCAAACTTCCACCTGGCGATGGCTAACATGAACATGCCCATGGTGGAGTATTTCCCGGGTCACAACCTCGATCCGGATTCACAGATACTCACCGGTCAGCCACGGCCCGTCGACGGATACATCACGCTTTCTGACGCGCCGGGATTAGGTCTGGAACTGAACCGGGACGCTTTGAAGCGGTATACCTGGACAGGCTGACGCACATTGCGCTGGAAGACTGAGCAACTGGATGTAAGTAGCGTTGATATAATCACGGAGATAAAATGAGTTCGGATACACAGCAAACCATGGCCACAGACCCCGTAACACCAGACAGCCGTTGCCGCGACTCCCTGGGACGCATTGGGCTGCCCGAACCGGTATCCAGCCTTGCGAATCGCGATTGGGATGTGATCGTCGTGGGTGCCGGCCATAACGGGTTGACTTGCGCGGCTTACCTGGCGCGGGCGGGCAAGCGGGTGGTGGTCCTGGAAGCCCGAGAGCGCGTGGGAGGCGCATGTACGCTCGAGGAAACCTGGCCGGGATACCGCGTGTCGCCCTGCGCGTACCTGGCCGGCCTGCTTCACCCCCTGGTAATCGAAGAACTCGATTTCCCACGCTACGGATATCGCTGGACACCGGCGGAGGCGGGTTTGTTCGTTCCCTTCGAGGATGGTTCCAGTGTGCAGTTGTGGGAGGACGACGCCCGATGCAGGGAAGAGATTCGGCGCCTGTCGCCCCGGGACGTGGAAGGCTTCAAGGCCATGTATGCACCGATGAAACGCATACGCGAGGCCCTTCGTCCTCCCGGTGAAGAGGACATCTGGATCGGTAAGGCACCTTCCAGGGAACAGATCGAATCGCGGCTCAAGGGTGACCGGGAGGCGATCGGTCTGCTCTTCGAATGGTCCATGGTCGAGTACGTCGAACGATACCTGGAGGACGAGCGGTTGCGCATGGCACTGATCGGGCAAGGCGTGATCGGGACAAACGCCAGCCCCTACGAGCCCGGGACCGCCTCCGTCCACGTCTTTCACTCCACGGCAACCATGGCAGGCATGCCCGGCATGTGGGGGTATGTCCGGGGCGGCATGGGCATGGTGTCCTTCATTCTCTGCGACATCGCCCGGGACTCGGGAGCTGTCGTGGCCGCCGGTGTGCCTGTTGCCCGAATTCTGCCCGGAGAGGGTGTGGAACTAGAAGCGGGCGAGCGGATCAGGGCACCCAACGTCGTGTCCAACGCCGATCCCCGGGTAACCCTGCGCCTCCTGGACGGTCAGGTAGATGAAGCGTGGAAAAACCGCGTGGAATCCATTCCCCACACGGGAGCGACGGTAAAGATCAACATGGGCCTCAGTGAACTGCCGGATTTCACCTGCCGTCCCGGTACGGACGAGGTTCATCACCGCGGGCAGGTCAACATTCCCATTTCCGCGCGGCAGTGGCATGATTTCCACGCCATGGCCGGAGACGGTCTGCTTCCACCACGCCTCTGGGAAGAACTGTACTTCCACACCGCCCATGATCCCAGCGTGGCCCCGCCCGGGCGCCATACCATGAGCATCTTCGCCCAGTTCGTACCTTACGCATTTGCCGAGGGTGACTGGAACTCCCGCAGGGATGAAGTAGGCCGTATCGCACTGGAATCCCTTGGCCGGTTCTGCAGCAACATCCCGGACGCCGTGCTGCACATGGACGTCCTGGGTCCCCCGGATATAGAAGAAAAGGTGGGGTTAACGGGCGGCCATATCTTCCAGGGTGAGATACTTCCAGCCTACATGTGGGACCGGCGGCTCGAACCGCGTACGCCCATGGCAGGGGTCTACCTGTGCGGGGCATGTACCCACCCAGGCGGCAGCGTGATCGCCATCAACGGGCGAAACGCGGCGATGGAAATCCTCGGAACGAACTAAAGGTAGATTAAACGGAAAGTATGCGGTGCAGGGATACGTGAACGGGACTTGAGTAGCCCCATCCCGCGGGATCAGTATGCCTGGGCGTAGGCGACCTTGTGTGCCGAAGCAGAACCGCAGTAAGCACAGACGCCTTCTTCCGCGTCCCAGTGCATGGGAACGCACCGGATCGTGTTCCTGGTTTCATCCTTGATCGCGGCTTCGCAGGCGGGATCGCCACACCAGTGCGCGTGTATGAATCCGCCGTCGCCGTTCGCCGCCGACACAAAGGAATCGCGGTCCTGGATCTCCCGGGAATGGTCTTCCCGGAAAGAAAGGGCGCGCTGGAACATGTCTTCCTGTACGGTCTCCAGAAGGTCCCTGATGTACCCGCCCAGTGACGATAGGGGCACAAAGGACTTTTCGCCCGTGTCCCTCCGGACGACCACGGCCTGACCCGATGCAAGGTCGCGGGGACCGAGTTCCACGCGCAGCGGCACGCCCTTCGTTTCCCACTCGGTAAACTTCCAACCCAGACCGAACTGATCGCGGTCGTCGACCTTTACCCGTATGCCTTCCAATGACTCGAGCAGCTTGTCCACGGCTTCGCGGACAACGGCCTGATCTTCGTCGGATTTTGCGATGGGTATTACGACGACCTGGTGCGGCGCCAGGCGGGGCGGCAGCACCAGGCCCCTGTCGTCTCCGTGCGCCATGATGATGGCGCCCACGGTGCGGGTGCTCATTCCCCAGCTCGTCTGGTAAACGTACTCCCTCGAGCCGTCCCGGGTCTGAAAATCGATATTGAACGCCCGGGAGAAATTCTGCCCGAGGTTATGCGAGGTACCCATCTGGAGGGCCTTGCCGTCCTTCATCAAGCCTTCGATGGCGTAGGTCTGCCGGGCGCCCGGAAACTTCTCCGCATCCGTTTTCGGACCGTATAGCACCGGTATCGCCATGTAGTCCTCCGCGAAGGTGCGGTATATGTCCAGGATGCGCAGTGTTTCTTCCTGGGCTTCCTCCGCCGTGGCATGGGCCGTGTGTCCCTCCTGCCAGAGAAATTCAGTCGTTCGCAGGAAGGCCCTGGGACGCAGTTCCCAACGGAAGACGTTGGCCCACTGGTTGATGAGCAGGGGCAGATCCCGATAGGATTGAATCCACCTGGCGTACATGTCCGCGATTACGGTCTCGGACGTGGGCCGTACCATCAGGTTCTCTTCCAGTTTCTTTCCCCCGCCATGCGTGACGACGGCGCATTCGGGAGAAAAACCCTCCACGTGTTCCGCTTCTTTCTGGAAGAAACTTTCCGGGATCAGCAAGGGAAAATACGCGTTCACGTGACCGGTGGCCTTGAACATCCGGTCCAGCTCCGCCACCATGTTCTCCCACAATGCATACCCATAAGGCCGTATGACCATGCATCCACGTGTGGGCGCGTTGTCGGCGAGTTCGGCTTTCGCGATCACTTCATTATACCAGGCGGAAAAATCATCCGCCTGCGAGGTCAGCTTTTTTGCCATGATTCCTCTCCAACCAACTGTGTTCCTGTCCCATTTTACCGGCTACTCCGGCGTACCTGTCGGATACGATCAGGCGGGGATTGACGGAATGCTGGAAGCCTAACCGGATTCCACCTTTTCATCAGATGTAATCGCAAGATAGAACCGTCCGATTTCCACTTCGAAGAGACGGCCTTCCCCGTCCTGCATTTCGTACTCGCCTTCCATGGTGCCCCATTCCGTGTCGAGGGGGCATAGGCTCTGGTATTCATGGCTGTCGCCGGGTTCGAGTTCCGGTTGCAGCCCCACGACGCCCGGTCCCCTCACTTCGCTCCGTTTCCCATCGGCATTGATGATGGTCCAGTGCCGGTTGATCAGTTTCACCCAGCGTTCGCTGCCGTTGGTGATGACGATGCGGTATGCGAACACATACTGGTCCTGATCGGGATCGGAATGTTTCGGGTAGGTAACTCGGGAACACCTGAACCCGTATGCCGTGGGTAATCGTATTGGAATCCAGTGTCGTGGGCATCGTTTTGCTCCGCGGAGATTACGCTAGAAATCGAAGATGTATAAGATAATTGCACGCGGATAAAATGCCAAACAAAAACCAGGAAAGACTCCGATTCAGCATGCCGGATCAGGGGCAAATACACCTTGACACCTGTGGGTCGAATCTCTATTCTATCCACGTCAAAAAACAACATTCACGAGGGAAGGACAGAGATGGTTCAGCAAGGCCTGGAGGGAGTCGTAGCCGCGCGGTCGGCCATATGTTTCATCGATGGCTTGCAGGGAAGAATGCTCTACCGTGGCTATGACATCCACGACCTGGCCGTCCATTCCGGCTTCGAAGAAACCGCTTACCTGCTCTGGCACGGCATCCTGCCAGGCCAGAACCAGCTGGCGGAACAAAACAGGCAACTCATAGACAGCAGGCATCCGGGTGACGAAACCCTGGAACTGCTTCGGTCGCTCCCGCGGAACACGGCTCCCATGGACGTGCTCAGGTCGGCCGTCTCAATCCTCGCCGCTTACGACACGGACGTGGGGGATCAGTCACTCGAAGCCAATCTGCGTAAGGCCGTGCGGCTTACCGCCCAGCTGGCTTCGGTTACGGCCGCATGGCACAGGATCGCGAATCACCTGGGATCCCATCGATCCGAATCCTGATCTGGGCCACGCCGCCAACTTCCTGTACATGCTCAGCGGCGTCGTACCGGATCCCGTTCACACGAAGGCGTTCGACATCGCGCTGATCCTGCACGCCGATCACGAATTGAACGCATCTACTTTTTCCGCCCGCGTGACCGCGGCCACACTGTCGGACATGCATTCGGCCGTCATATCGGCTATTGGTACGCTCAAGGGACCGCTGCACGGAGGCGCGAACAAGGACGTCATGGACATGCTTCAGGAGATCGGAGAGGTTTCCGGCGCCGAGGACTACGTTCGTGAGAAGCTGGCAGCCAAAGCGAAAATCCCCGGATTCGGACACCGTGTTTACAAGACGGAAGATCCCCGGGGCGACGCACCTGCGCCGGGCTCTCCAAGGAACTGGGCAGTCGGGCCGGTGACCTGAAGTGGTATGAAATGTCCAGCGTGATCGAGAAGGCCATGATGGACCAGAAAGAAATCGCCTGCAACGTGGATTTCTATTCCGGCTCCGTCTATTCCGCCATGGGCATCCCTGCCGCACTGTTTACGCCGGTCTTCGCCTGCAGCCGGATCACGGGCTGGACCGCCCATCTCCTGGAACAGTACGCGGACAATCGGATCATCCGGCCGGTGGGAGAGTATACCGGTCCGACTGAAGCCCGTTACGCGCCCATGGAAAGCCGCTCCGCGTAACCGCAGAACAACACGGCATACGTTGCTGTGGTGAGAAAGCCGCTCCCGTTCAAAGTCGGCGGGCGCCTGAAGCACTCCACCTGAAGATCGCGTTTCAAGTTCACCAGGGGGAAACGAATTGTCACAGTCGTTACGAACACTGGTCTTCGTGGCCGTGCTGGGCGCATTCACCCAATCGGCGTACGGCCAGTTCAATTTCTCCCTGGGCGGTGAGGTAGCCCGTCCCACTTCCGGTTTTGCCGAACTGGTCGAAGAAGATTACGGTTACGGCGCCCATGCCGCAGTGACCTGGTGGCTGAACTACAAGTACCAGTTCATTGCCTCGGGCGGCTATGTCACCTACGGCAGCGAGGCGTTTTCCTCCCGCGAAGAGCTGGGGGATCTCGTTGACCAGGACCTGGACGATATCGCCGACCGGATTGAAGGCAACTATTCCAGCATTCCCGTGACGGTGGGCCTTCGGTACTACCCCGTGGAGCGCTTGTTCCTCCAGGGGGCTGCCGGCGTGGTGTACAAGAGAACGCGTCAGGAAGACAACGCGGGATCGAATGCGGACGGGGACTTCGTCACGGAACGGGATTTGATCGTTTCCCCAGGAGTCGGACTGTTGATCGGTCGATTCAGCCTAGTCGCCCAGTACAACCTGGCCCAGGAGGATTGGAAGTGGTTCAGCCTGGGCGTGTCGGTGATTTTCGGTAAACTGTAGGACGCACCCGGACGTTGCGGCCAGCTGTTTGCTGAATCGCCTAACACCGAGGCACCATTGAACCGGTACAGGGAAGCAAGAGACCGCGGCGGAAGATACCTGCTCGGTCAGGTTCGTGACGATGGAGGCTTCGGAGACCCGGACCAGGGCGTAACCGAGTACTACAAGGTGCCGGCCGCATTTTTGGTCTGTGGGTTGTCCGGCGCCGCAAACACCTTGCTCAACTGGATCAGGCGCCACGGATTCCTGGCGAACGGCGATTTCGGACCCCGCCCCACCTCGGAACTAAACAGCTACTACTACACCTACCACAATTGCTGGGTAATCAAGGCCGCGCATCGTCTTGGCGCCTTCGATCTCGCCCAACGCGGTATGGATTTTCTCCTCGCATTCCACGACTCCGCCAGCGAAGCATTCTACTCCCATCCGACAGCGCGTCACGCCGGCACCGAACAGGATCTCTGGGTCGTGAGCGGCTGCGGCTGGTGTGCCATCTATACTGGCAGGTTGGATGTGGCAAGGGGGGTCGGCGGGTGGATGCGGCGGCTGATGGAAAGAACAGCCCAATTACCCCCGATGAGCTCTGGACGGTCTACAGCCGCGAACGCGGACTGATCACCGAGGTGATCGACGGCGACGACTTCAGGTACGTCTTGACCAGGTGACGAGTCACGGGACCAGTCCTTCTACCATCCCGGTATCGCGGCGGGATTTCCTGTGTCAGCCTTTACATGGCTACGGGCGAAGAGGGAATGGCTGGAGCTTGCACGGGAGTACATGCGGTTCTGCGATCATGTCGGGGACTATCACTTCCGGCTCCTACAGGGCTGGCAAGGTCGGCTGGGCCGGGGCGATGCTCTATACAATCACGGGCGAACTCAAATACCGCGAGATGGCCGTAAGGGTCGGGGATAACCTGATCGAGAGCCCAGATGGACAACGGGGCATGGGCTTGGCCGGAGATGGGCCTGACAGGTCCGCACAACGACATCACGGCGGAAATGGTAGTCTGGCTGGACGAAATCCACCAGGCGATTGGCGAAGATTAGGTCGCTTTTCCCGGTTTCTCCCGCACGACAACCGCCCTTGCGTCGCAAGGTCTTCCGCTGAAACCTGGCGGGTGACACGCCGCGTTTGAAGCAGAGCAATATCACCTGGGATAAAGAAACAGTCCCCTGCCCTCAACAACCAGTTTCACGCTCCCACTTAAAACCATCCAGTGCTCGTGCTGGTGCAACGCGGAAACCCCGATTGCGTTCAGGTCCTTGTAATCCTGCAGTCTCCATTCAACGATGGGGCAGCGGGAACCGGGATTCGGGATTGGGCCGGTATTCCGGGCGCCTGGAACGACGAACCCGGCAACGGTGGATTCAGGCGGTCCATACTCTTGGACGGTCAGGTGCAACGGCCGCTGCAATCTCTCCAGACGTGTCACGATGGCATTGTTCTCGAAAGGCGTAAACATCTGGAACTGATGGACGCATCCCATGGGTGTGTAGACCAGGGTGTTGGGCGTAATTTCGTGCTTCACACCGTCCAGCCGGACCTCCCCGCGCCCCGCGGTGAACAGCCAGATCTCGTCGTTATCGTGGTAATGGGGTTCGACGCCGGTCCCGGTTACTCCGTCCGGAAAATGCCGGTAACAATTCAGGGCAGTCCATTCCGGAAACACGCCCTGTTCCCAGTAAGTCTGGTTCGAATTGAGCGATCTTATCGTGTATCGAGGGTCGTCGATGACCATAGCGGCCTCTTGTGGCAAAGGATGGTGCCTGCGATCAAGACTATACACTCATCTACCCTAAATCTCAATTGACAAAACGTCCGCTTCGCGGCTTCTTGTTCAAGTTGAAATCCGCTCGCAGCATGACTAGTCGAATGAATATAAACCAGAAAGTTCAATCGGCCTGGCGACAAGAAACAGGTCCCTGATTAAGGAAACACGTATGTCCATATTGGATGCATTCAGACTTGACGGCAAAACTGCACTCGTAACGGGCTGCCGCCGGGGTATCGGAAGAGGACTGGCCGAAGCGCTGGCCGAAGCGGGGGCGGGTATCGTGGGCGTGAGCACGTCTCTCGAGGCGTCCGGCAGCGAAATCGAACAGGCTGTTACGGCCCTTGGGCGTCGATTTACCGCTTACAGTGTCGACCTCAACGACCGGGACGCGCTATATGATTTTATTCGGAAAGTCAAGGACGATCACCCGGTTATCGATATACTGGTCAACAATGCGGGCCTCACGCTGCGGGCGCCCGCGGTGGAGCATTCCGACGAGTACTGGGACACGGTCATGAACGTGAACCTGCACGCGCCGTTCATCCTCAGCCGGGAATTCGGACGGGACATGGTCGCCCGCGGTCGCGGCAAGATCGTTTGTACCGCTTCCGTGCTGACTTTTCAGGGGGGCATTACCGTACCCAGTTACGCGGCTTCCAAGGGGGCAATCGGGCAACTGGTCATGGCCCTGTCGAACGAATGGGCCTCGCAGGGTGTCAATGTCAACGCCATTGCGCCGGGATATATCGCCACGGACCTGACTTCCGCTCTGCAGACCGACCCGGAGAGGTCCCGTACCATATCCGAGCGTATACCGGCCGGCCGCTGGGGCGCGCCTGAAGACTTGAAGGGTGCCGTGGTCTATCTCTGCTCGGACGCATCCAATTACGTTAACGGAGCGATTCTGACAGTCGACGGCGGGTGGATGGGTCGGTAGCCACGGTAAAGACAAATAAAGATCCCGGCGTCTACTGGATTTGTAAACTAAAACAGTATGGGACCGTTCATGCCGTCGGCTTACACCCATGTATTGACCGAAGAGGAAAAGTGGCATTTCGACCTGCAGGGATTCCTGCATCTGCGCGGAGTGATCGCACCGGATCGCCTTGCGCGTATCCTGGAGGTCATCCATCACTGGCTTTCCGCGGACGAGGCCGCGATACCCGCACCGGTTTTCAGGCATCGCCAGGAGCCGTATAAAACACACCTCGACCACATCCAGTACGGGCACCGGTTGTTCCAGGATCTGAATTCCGATCCGGAGATTGTCCGCGTGGTAGCGGGACTAACCATGGGAATGCCCCGGCTCTTTCACTGCAACTTCACGAAAATGGACCGGGCGGCGGGCGGTGACAGGGGCCACCAGGCGTACCACAGGGACGACAGCGGTTTCAAGTTTCCACCGGGGTTTCGGAATCCCCACAACGATTACCAGGCGGCCGGCGGTGAGATCTACTGCAGCCACTTGGCCACCTGGATCGCACTGGCCGACGTACCAGAAGGCACGGGTTTCAGCATGGTGCCCGGCAGCCACAAATCGGCCTTCGGCACGCCCGGTGAACTGCAGGTCGGAGACCACCCGCCCGTGTCGATCACCGTACCCATGGACGCCGGCGACGTCCTTGTGTTTTCGACCCATGTACTGCACGACGCCGCCAGATGGACGCAGGATTATCCCAGGATGAACATCTTTCAACGCTACCAGCTCAGCGCTTACTTCAACGAATCAGGCAAGGGCGGGCTGCCGTTCGAGGAATACAAGGATCAAATCACCGAAGAGGAGTACGAACTGGAATCTTTGAGCAAAGAAGAAAAAGCCGCCGTGACCCGAATGCGGCGTCACTTCGGACTGTAGACAACCCACAGGAGAAAACAATGGCATGGATACGCACAGTTGACGAATCAGAAGCGGAAGGCCCGCTAGGAAAGATGTACAAGGGCTCGATGCGTTCGTGGGGAGGCGTGGACAACATCATCAAGGTCCACAGCCTGAACGTATCGGCGCTGAGGGCGCTGCTGGTCTTCTACAACGGCCTGATGCACGGAGACTGCGACATTACGCTGGGGCAAAAGGAGATGATCGCGACGACCGTCTCGGTCCTGAACGAGTGCGAGTACTGAATCCGCCATCATGGGGAGGGGCTCCTCAGAGAAATCAATGATCAGGAACTGGTGGATGCGATCAAGAAGGACTATCGCGAGGCGGACTTGGACGCGTCCGACCGCGCCATGCTGGACTACGTTCGCAAACTGACCCTGTCGCCCGCTTCGACCAACGAGGCGGACATCGAACAGTTGAGGCAGGTAGGTTTCGGCGACAAGGCCATCCTGGAGATCAACCAGGTAACGGGTTTCTTCGCCTGGTGCAACCGGACTGTGGACGGCCTGGGCGTGGAACTGGAAGCGTTCTGGAACGACCCGAACGTATCCAACGTATAGACCGTGTGTCTTCGTTACATTCGCGAGTAAATTAAATCGTGCCGTATGTTCCACGGTCTGAGGATACATGAATCCATTTGAAGTCCTACCCACCGGCGGCCCGCTCGGCGCTGAAGTACGGAGTCTCGATCTATCCCGTGAACTGGACGCTGATACCGTTCGTAAACTGCGCGCGGCCTTTCTCGATCACTGCGTGTTGTTTTTTCGCGGTCAGGAGATCAGCCAGCCGGACCTGGTACGCTTCAGCCGTTACTTCGGAAATCCGGTACCTCACCTAAGGCCGCAGCCTGACCGCCCGATCGAGGAGATCTTCGTCATCTCGAACGTGACCGAGGACGGTAAGCCCATCGGCGCGCTGGCCAACGACGAGATCCCCTTCCATTCCGATCTCTCCTACGTGCCGGAGCCCGGAACTATTTCGTGGTTGTACGCGATCGAGATTCCGGACCAGGGCGGCGAAACGATGTGGGCCAATGGATACGCGGCCTACGAAGCGCTCGATCGTGACCTGCAGTCCCGCATCGGCGGCCTGCACGCGGTCCATCGTCACCCGATCGACAAACTGAACACACCGGAACCCACGCTTCACCCCGTCGTACGCACCCATCCGGAGACCGGTCGCAAGGTGATCTACGTCAGTCCCCATCTGACCAGCTACATCGCAGACATGGACCGTGAGGAAGGACAGGCTCTGCTCGACGAGTTGATCGCCCATGCCACCCATTCACGTTTTATCTGGCAACACACCTGGCAGGTCGGTGACCTGGTGATGTGGGACAATCGGTGCACCATGCACCGGCGCAAGACTTTCGACAACCGGAAGCGCCGGGTCATGTGGCGCACGCAGATGTTTGGCGCGGCAGGGAGCTGAGTGACCGGTGTGGAGAAGTGTTGAGAGAGGATGTTAACGGCGGATGGTGTGTGCGGAATATCTAGAGAACAACTTATGCTCGATCGCCTGCGGTTATAATTCCACCGCTTCGAACGAGTACCTGTCGTCCCCCTCGCTGTAAATCCTGCCTGAAGAAACTTCGGAATCATGGTCCCAGACGATAATCCAACCCTCGTCGGCCGCCTGCCGGAGCAAGCGCATCTTGGCCACCATGGTATCGTAGGGGAACAGGTCGTAGGCCATGTTGTAGGGAGCGCGCAGATGGGTCGTCATGGGTAGAATATCGCCAGAGTACACCGCCCTGATCCCGTCGGACTCCACCTTCAACAACTGGTGGTAACGGGTATGGCCGCCGGTCACCTCCACCCGGATCCCTTCCTCAATTTCTGTATCGCCGTCCAACAGAGTCAGCACGCCCTGGTCCATCAGGGGCTGGTAGTTCTCCGGGCGATAGGTGGTTTTCATCGTACCGTAATCGTTCAGCGCGTCCTCCCATTCACCTTTCTGAACCACGAATTGCGCGTTGGGGAAAGCGGGAACGATCCTGCCCTCGGCATCCGCCCGGGTTGCACCGCCGGCGTGGTCGAAATGCAGGTGACTCAGGATGACGAGATCGATGTCTTCCGCTGACACGCCCTGGGCCGACAACGACCCCAGGATGGTGGAACCGGACATGCCGTAGATACCCCGGTCCCGGTCGGTCATCTTGTCACCGTACCCCGTATCGACCAGGATGAGACGGCTGTCCTTCCGGATGAGGAGGCAGTTGGTGTTGTTGGTGATCCGGTTGCGGTCGTCGGGTGGACAGATCTTCTGCCAGAGCGGCTTCGGAACGATTCCGAACATGCTCCCTCCGTCCAATTTGAGTAGGCCGCCGCTGACTATAGATAAATCCACCATACACTCCCTATTTTGCAACTGAATCGATCCAGACAGTATAGTATCAGACCATGCGAAAGTCATGGCAATTGTGTATATGGGTTGTCTACGCGACTGGAAATCACTTTCTTTTAACCAATATTGTAGAACCGGTTTGAATTGGAATCACAAATGTCTCTTTACGATTACATTGCCGCCGCGCCCAAGGCGGAGTTGCACGTTCACCTGGAAGGGTCCATCCAGCCCGCCACATTGCTGATGCTAGCGAAACGTCACAACGTCGACCTCCCGGCCGATACTGAGGAAGGACTGCGTAACTGGTACCGGTTCAGGGACTTCCATCATTTCATCGAGGTCTACATAGGGATCACCAGGTGCCTCCGCACGGTCGAGGATTTCGAATTGATCGTGTACGAGTTTGGCGCCGACATGGCCCGGCAGAACATACGATATGCGGAAGTCACCTTTTCGCCCAGCACCCACTTGTGGATCAACGGAGTCGACCAGGATGTGTGGTTCACGGGACTCACGGAAGGGCGCAGGAAGGTGAAGGAATCCTATGGCATAGAGATCAACTGGGTGTTCGATGTGGTCCGCAACGATGACCCCGGCGAAGGCCGATTCGACTATACGACCGGAGTGGCAATCGACGGTATGGACGATGGCGTGGTCGCCCTAGGGCTGGGCGGCATGGAGGAGGGGTACCCACCCGCTCCATTCGCACCGTGGTTCGACCGGGCCAGGGCGGCCGGACTACACAGCGCACCCCACGCGGGAGAACACGTCGGTCCGGCGAGTGTCTGGAGCGCAATTACGGATCTGGGCGCGGAGCGCATCGGGCACGGCGTCCGGGCCATCGAGGATCCGGAACTGGTGTCCTACCTGGTCGAACACCACATTCCGCTTGAAGTCAGTCCCACGAGCAATATCAGTCTGGGCATCTATCCCGATGCGGCGTCCCATCCCCTGAAACAGCTCCACGACTCCGGCGTGCCCGTCATCGTCAATTCGGACGATCCTCCCCTGTTCAATACCACGCTAACCGACGAATTGAAATTGCTCGCCAACCCCTGCGGTTATTCCACGGACACGATTGACGAGATCCTGCTGAACGGAGTTCGCTTCAGCTTCCTGCCGGAAGAGAATAAAAGTAGTTTGGAGACGGACTTTCTCGAAGAAATGCGCGGCCTGAGGGATGAATCTGCCCACTGAATTGACGATCAAACCAGGTGGCACGCCGCCTTGTGACCATTACCCTTGTCTTCCAGTACGGGCACCTCGGTTTTGCAGCGGGCTTCGGCTAGCGGGCACCGGGGATGAAAAGGGCAACCGGGAGGCAGGTTCGCCGGGTTGGGTACGTCGCCCTTTAGGATGATCCGGTCGCGTCCCAGCGTTGGGTCGGGCAGGGGTACGGCTGACAGAAGGGCGGTGGTGTAGGGGTGCAACGGCTTCGCGTAGAGCTGGTCACGCGTTGCGGTCTCGACGATCTTTCCCAGGTACATTACGGCCACCCGGTCGCTGATATGGCGCACCACACGAAGGTCGTGAGAAATGAACAGGTAGCTGAGCTGAAACCGGTCCTGCAACACCTTGAGCAGGTTGATGATTTGCGCCTGGATCGATACGTCCAGCGCCGAGACCGGCTCGTCGGCGATGATCAGTTCGGGTTGTACAGCCAGGGCACGGGCGATGCCGATGCGCTGACGCTGGCCGCCGCTGAATTCATGGGGATATCGGCGGGCGTGCGCAGGATTCAGCCCAACGGTTTCGAGCAGATCGGCCACGCGGCCATCCGCCTCTGCACGGGGGCTTAACCCGTGAACTGAAAGGGGTTCCCTGAGCAATGCGCCCACGGTCATACGCGGGTTGAGAGAACCGTAGGGGTCCTGAAAAACGATCTGCATCTGGCGTCGCAACCGCCTGAGATCGCCTTTTTTCATGGAAAAGACGGCATGGGGCTTTCGCTCCTCGCCGTCCTCGAGGGCGGTATGGAAGGTCGCCGATCCCGCGGATGGATCGATCAGGCGCAGAATCGCACGACCTATCGTGGTTTTGCCGCACCCGCTCTCGCCCACCAGGCCAAGCGTTTCACCCCGCGCCAGCGAAAGATCGACGCCGTCGACAGCCTTGATCACCGACCGTTGACGCCGGAGCAGTCCACCACTTACGGGGAAGTGTTTCTTAAGGCCCTCGACCTGCAGAAGGTGTTCACTGGATTCTGTCATACGTCTTCACTCCGCTCAGCCATCTCCGCCCGCATGACCCGCCGCCATTCGCCACATCGGACCACGTGAAGGTCTTCCACGTCCAGTAAATCCTGCGGAAGGTTGCATGCGTCTTCCGCAAAATCGCAGCGCGGCGCGAAGCGGCATCCATCCGGATAGTCCACCGGGTCGGGTACCGTGCCCTCTATGGTCGAAAGTTCACCCGTACCCGTACTCATCGTCGGCACGGATGCGAGCAATCCGCGGGTATAGGGATGATGGGGACTGCCGAAAAGCGTTTTCACGTCGGCCTGCTCGACGACCTGGCCCGCGTACATGACCAGAACCTCATGGGCCATCTCGGCCACGATGCCCAGATCGTGGGTGATCAGAATCAAACCCATGCCCAGTTCTTCCTGCAGGCGTCGCAGCACATCGAGAATCTGCGCCTGAATGGTGACGTCCAGCGCCGTCGTCGGTTCGTCGGCGATCAACAGCTTCGGATCGCAGGAGATCGCCATGGCGATCATCGCACGCTGGCGCATGCCGCCGCTGAGTTCGTGGGGAAAGTTCCCGGCCCGTTCTTCCGGCAACGGGATGTCCACCAGGTCAAGCAGTTCGACGGCCCGCCGCCAGGCGTCCTTCCGGTTGGCGCCCTGGTGCAGGCGTATGGCCTCGGCGATCTGTTCGCCGACCGTGAATACGGGGTTCAGTGACGTCATGGGTTCCTGGAAGATCATGGCGATGTCATTGCCCCGTATGCCGCGAATCTGACGGGGCGAGAGTTTCAACAGGTTCTTGTCCTCGAAATGGATCTCGCCTCCGGCGATACGGCCGGGAGGCTGCGGAATCAGGCCCAGGATGGAATAGGCGGTCATGCTCTTGCCGCACCCGGATTCTCCCACGATGCCCAGCGTTTTTCCGGCTTCCACTTCGAAACTGACGCCGTCGACTGCTCGCACCACGTCTCCCTCGATGTCGAAGTAAGTTTTGAGGTCATTTACGCGCAGGATCGGATTCAAATTACACCTCTAAGCGTTTCCTGTTTCGCCAATTAGGCGTTTCCACGCTGCCTTGGGTCGAGGGCATCGCGCAGCCCGTCTCCCAGCAGGTTGTACAGGGTTACCGTGATAAAAATCGCGAACCCGGGTACGACCACCAGCCACCAGGCGGCGACATTGCTACGTGCGCCGGCCAGCAGCGATCCCCAGGTGATGACCTCGGCGGGCACGCCGATGCCCAGGAAGCTCAACCCCGATTCAGCCAGGATAGCGCCTGCCACGCCGAAGGCCGCCGGGATCAGCACGGGTGCGATGGCATTGGGCAGAATGTGCACCGCCATGATGCGCAGGTTCGAACATCCCAGGGCCCGGGCAGCCGCGATATAGTCGAAAGCCCTGACCTGGAGAAATTGAGACCGGGTCAGCCGGGCGATGCCCACCCATCCCGTGAACCCGATGATGATCATGATCCAGAACAGGCTCGGCGGGAAGAAGGCCGCCGCGGTGATGATCAGGAAGAAAGGCGGGATCGCTGCCCAGAGTTCGAATATACGGGACAGGAACAGGTCCGTCCACCCTCCCAGGTATCCCGCCATCGCGCCGAGTCCTACACCGATAAGCAGGGATATGCCAACCGACACCAGTCCGATGGTCAGCGAGTACCGCGTGCCGTGGACAAGTCCGGCCAGCACATCACGTCCCAGCCGGTCCGTACCAAAGAGATGCGCACCCCCCGGACGATCATAGCGGTCACCCAGCTGAATCTCGTCCGGTGCGTACGGGATGATAGGAAAAACCGCGTCACTGTAGTCGTACCGTTTGAAGTTTTTCCGGGTTCGCAGCTCCTGCGGCCAGTCCATCAAACCGGTGTACACCCCGTACTGCCGAAAAGCGGGGAAGTAGGTTTCTCCCTCGTAGACCATGTAGTACGGCTTGTTGCCCGCAATCAGGTCCGCGGTGAGTGCGATGAAGGCCATGGCCACGAGAACATATAGACTGCACAGCGCCGGGCGGTTCTTGCGGAACTCCTTGCGCGTGAGCCGCCAGAAGCTCTCGCCGCCGTCGTTCTTCGGCACTTCGATCGGCCGTTCGTCCAACGCCGTCTTTGTGTTATTTTTGGCTGAGAACAAACCCACTTCCAACCCCTAACCCTGCAACTGGTCGAAGGTAATCCTTGGATCGACCACTTTGAGCAGGATGTCCGAAACCAGGATACCCAGGAGCGACAGCAGGGATCCAATAGTGAATATCGCCATGACCATGGGATAGTCCCGGCTCAGCACGGACTGGAATCCGAGCAGCCCCATCCCGGGAATGGTGAATATCGTTTCGATGAATACGGAACCCGCGATCAGGGCCGGGAGCAGTCCTGCGGAGGTGGTAACGATCGGAATCAGGGAGTTTCGGTACACGTGCCGCAGGATGACGACCTTTTCCGGTAATCCCTTGGCCCGGGCGGTCCGAACGTAATCCTGACGCAGATTTTCCAGCATGCTCGTCCGCATGAACCTGGAGATGGTCGCGAAACTGATGTATGCGGAGGCCAGTACGGGGAGAAACATGTGGTACAGGTGGTCCGTGAGAATCCGCCAGATACTCCAGTCGGTGGAGGCGTCCAGCGACTGTATGCCCGAGGCGGGGAACCAGTAGAAGAACTCCCGGTTACACAGGAATATGATCAGCAGCATGCCCACCCAGAAGGAAGGCATGGACCAGAGGACGAAGGTGCCGGTCGTTAGCATCCGGTCCGTAAGGGAGTTCTGCTTGACCGCGAGCCAGACACCGAGTGGCAGGCCGACCAGGTAGGCGATGACGATTGCGATGATGTTTATCTCGAGGGTAATGGGCAACCGTTCTATGATCCGGCCGATGACGGGCTGGTTATCCTTGAAAGAACGGCCGAAATCCAGCGTAATGAAGCGATACCCCGAGAGTTTTAAGAGTTCGATTCCCGCTCCCCGGTAGGCGTAGTTTCCCTCGGCGCTGAAGGCTCTTCCCTCCCAGAAAGAAGATCGCTCCAGTTCGCGCGTCTCCTGAGGGGCAACACCGCGGACGAGGGAAAGAAACCGTTCTTTCTGGTCCTCCCGTTCCAGTCCCGTCAGCGCCCTGCGTTCCGATGCTTCGAGGTGTTCCAGCAACCCGTCCGCCAGCATGGCGCTTCGGTCGAATGCACCGATGGATTCGACTTTCAGGAACAGCGCCGTGACCCAGTTGACGTACTGTATGTGGACCGGCCGGTCCAGTCCCAGCTGCCTGCGCAGTTCCTGCCGTGTTTTTTCGATATCCCGCTGCCGATCGGACGCGAGCCCCTCGCCGCCGGCCGCGCCACCCAGGAACAGGTCCACGGGATCGCCGGGGGCGAGATGCATGATGAAGAATGAAATCACGGTGATCCCGATCAGCGTGGGGATCATGAGAAGCGAGCGGTGAAGTATGTAACCGAGCATAGGAGAGAATGGACTCCCGCCGGGATAAGGCCGGAAACGCAGTCCGTTACTGGTACAGCCGGTCGGCGGGCTCTACCCACCACTCCTGCGTCACGGCTCCGGCGGGATACCAGTTGACGCCGTGGTAGCGCCGGCTGTACGCGACTGCGACGCGGGACTTCCAGAGAAAGGTGTAGGGCTGCTCCTCGTGAAGTATTTCCTGGAATCGCCGGTACAGTTCGATCCGCTTGTCCATATCGAATTCGCGGCGGTAGGTCGTAAGGATCGCATCCGATTCGTCGTTCCTGAAACTGACGAAATTGGATCCGTTCCCCGCGATCTGGGATGAATGCCAGATCTGGTAGGAATCCGGTGGAAAGCGCAGGCCCGTTCCACCTGTCCAGCCGAGCGTGACGGCCGCGAAGTCCTTGTTCTTCACCTTTTCCAGGAAGATTGACCAGTCCAGTTCCCGAACCTGGCAGTCCATGCCGAGATCCTCGAGCGCGCTCTGGAGCGTCAGGGCGATGTCCTTTCGTAGCTGGTTGCCCGAGTTCACAAGAAATTCGAACTGGAACGGAGTGGAGATCCCGTCGATTTCCTTGTCGAGGATCCCGTCGTTGTCGGAATCCGACCATCCTGCTTCGTTCAGAATCGCCAGGGCCCTGTCCGGGTCGAACGCGTAGGATTGGAGATCGTGATTGTACTCGGGACGGAACTTGTGTATGGGACCTTCGACCGTCTCCGCGAGTCCGAAGAGCAGGTTCCGCACCATGCCCTCCCGGTCGGTGAGATGGGTCATCGCCTGGCGGACCCGCCGGTCGCGGAAGATGGGATGGTTATTGTTCCACCCGATGTACACGTAGCCTCCCGCGTACTGAATGCCCTTCATGAACCGGTCCACGAAACCGGGCGACCAGCTCTTCTCCTTGAACTCCAGCGGTTTCATGCCATGGTAGTCCAGGTTGCCGTTGGTCAGTTCGATGAACGCGGCGTCCAGGTTGTTGATAATATTGAACACGATCTTGTCCACGTGACCAGTCGCGGGCAGTCCGTCCACGCCCTCGCCCCAGTAGCTCTCATTGCGGCTGAGCACGACCTTCTGACCCGTGACCACGTCGTTCTCCCAGTCCGCCACGAAATACGCCCCGGAACCCATCATATTCCGGTTGAAATCCTGGTTGAAGCGGTCGCCGAAAAGCCGGACCCGTTCCGCGTGGTCCCCCTGTTCCCAGCTGCCGTCAATCAGGCTCCCGATCGGCACCGGATCGAGCAGTCCGTCCGGGTCGTAGAAGTGTCTTGGCAGGATATCGAAACCGCCGAGGAAGAGATCGTTCAGTATATACGGCTCCCTGCAGACGAAACTGATCTCGTAGTCCCCGAGTTTCTGAACATCCATGATGGATGAATAGTAGTTTCGTAGATGCGGCGCACGAACCGTGGGCGTCTGGATGACTTTCATACTGAAAAGCACGTCGTCCGCCGTGAGGGGAACGTCGTCCGCGAAATGGACGTTCTTACGAAGAGTAAAGGTATAGGTGAGCTCTATCGTCCGAGATGACGGGGTAGTCCGTGGCGATAAAGCCCCGCTGGGCGTACGGCGGATCGTATTCAGGTTCCAGCAAAGACTCGAAGACGTAGTTGTGCACCTGCGTGGCGCCCTGATCGCTCGACGTGTACGGATTGAAGTTCTCCGGATCTGACAGCGCGTGACGCACCATCCAGTCGCCGAACATCGGCTCGTCCGCACCCGCGTACTTCAGCGACCCCTTCATCGTGCCGTCGAGCACGATCGTGTCCTTCGTCTCCGACAGGACCGTCTGGACGGAGTTCCAGGGATCATCGGTGGTTTCTTCACCACCACAGGCCAGCTGAGTAGCTAACAGGACCAGCACAAAGACCCTCGCTGTGGAGCAGATGGTTGTTCGCATGTAGTTGATCCTCCAAGCGCGCCTGCTGGCACGCAATCCGTTAGTCCCGACTGGCCCGCATTAATTGCCCGGTTCGCCCAGACCGCCCGAACTTCCCAGCCGCCCGGCCGCGCTGTCCGTCCGGTCTGTTTGCCTGGCGCTACCTGCCCAAGTCTCTTTTCCTCGAAATCGACGACGATCTTGATGCACTCACCCTTGCGCTTCGTGGCCATTTCGAAGCCTTCCTGCACTTTTGCGAATGGAAGCTTGTGTGAGATCATCGGCGCCAGGTTCACGCGACCTTCGCCGATCATACGCATGGCGCTCGCGAAATCAATATGAAAATCGGGCCCCACGGAAGTCGTCAACTGGATGTTCTTGCGGAAAAGCTCGAATATGTTGGCCGTGTACTGGGCGGTCTTGGGGACGCCAAAGTTGATGAACTGGGCTTTGTGCCTGGCCAGTTTGACGCACAGGTTGAACGTCTCTTCCACGCCGACGACCTCTATCACGAGGTCGGCCATGCGGCCGCTGGTGATCTCGGCTACCGCCTCCACGGGATCGGTCTGCTTCGAGTTGATGGTATGGGTCGCGCCCATCTCCTTCGCGGCGGCGAGCCGGTTATCGTACTGGTCTATACCGATAATCAGCGCTGCGCCGAGATTCCGCATCATGGTGGTGAAAAGCAGTCCCATGGGGCCCTGACCGACGACGACGACCTCGGCATTGAACCAGTGGCCGAGTTTGCGAAGGCAGTAGATAACGGTACCGAGGGGCTGAGCCATCAGCAACTGTTCCTGGGGCAGCCCCGCGGGCAAAGGGGTCACGGAAGGGCCGAGGCCGAGGAAATACTCCGCCATGGCGCTCGAGCCCGATGGCAGGGCGAGTACGAGATCCCCTTCCCTGCATCCATTTGCCCACGACTTCTCGATGACTCCGATACTCTCGTGCAGGGAAACGCCCGGCGGCGCGGGATAGTTTGCCGGGCCTGTAAACAACGGATGGTCGCTGCCGCAAATGGCGGCGTTTACGGTTCGTACAAGTACCAGGTCTTTCAGCGCGTCGGGATTATCTCTTTCCAGCACGATATCCGGCCGTTCCGCTTCCACGATCTCAATACGCTCCGGGGCGACGATCTGACCCGCTTTCATCGATTGTTCCTTTCTGGGTGGCTACGTCTGCTGAACACGGCGGCTATCGCGGGGTGGATGGACGGTAGAACCTGACTGGAGGCCTCGCGAAATCCCCGAGCCTGGCGGTGCATGTATGCGGCTAGGACACTAAATTCCGTGCTACGGGTTATGCTATTCTTCGGGATTCAAATGGGCATGTTGTCTGCCAGATGGCATGCTGTATGAATGTACCAACCATACCCGCAATGTCAAACCGAAATGGTCTCGGCGATACGTGGTTTCCCACTATTGCCTGTCATCGCCGATGTATATGTCGAAATAGCCCGTATTGTTGCCCCAGAACGGGTATTCGCCATCACGATCCTGCTTGATGCCTTTAAGCCAGGGTTTTCGCAGGGAAGCTTTCTTCCCGTAGTACAGAAACACGGCACCCACATCTTCGGAAAGTATCTGCTGCGCCTTATCGTATAGACGAAATCGACGGTCGCCGTCCATTTCCGACGCTGCCTCGTCGACCAGACGGTCAAAGGCGGTGTTAATCCATGGATGACGGCTGTAGCCGGCCGGCTGGGACCGCCAGACCATGGCAAGCATGTTGTTCGGATCGGGATAGTCGTAGTGATACTGTATCAGACTGAAGGGGATCTTTCTCTGGTACTGGGCGGTCCGGTAAGAGATACTCTCGACGACACGTATCGTCATTTCGATCCCCAGATGGGACTTGAGCATTTCCTGTATGGCCTGGCCGACCTGCTGCCGGGCTATGGTGTTGACCCACATCTCTATCCTCGGAAATCCGCGTCCATCCGGGTATCCCGCTTCGCGCAGTCGCTGTTTCGCCAGTCCAGGGTCGAATCGCTGAACGTCCCGGTACTTGCCGCCAGCGTATCCGGGAAAACCGGGAGGAAGCATGGAGAAGGCGGGCATGCCCATACCCTGGAGCAACACGCGGCAAATGACCTCTCGATCGATAGCGTGGCTGATCGCTTGCCTCACTCTAAGGTTATCAAAAGGCGGATAATCCGCATTGAAGAAGAGAAAATGAGTCATGAAATCCTTGCTGATGTCCAGTTCCCCGGAGAGTCGCGGGTGACTCCTGATGCGCGGCAGATCGACGGGAGAAACGTCCTGCTGGTCAATCTCGTCGTTTTCGTAGGCCAGCGTGCCGCCGGTCATCATGCGGGTATCCACGAATTTACCGACGATCCGTTCCAGGAATCCGCTGTGGGGGCCGTTATAGTTCGGATCCAGCACGAATTCGAAGCGGGATCCATGATCCCAGGAATCCAGTTTGAAGGTCGAGTTGGTCACGAACCGGCCGGGTTCCGACCAGCCCGGACCGTATTTCTCCACCTGCCAGCGAGGTACCGGAACGGAAGTGGGGAAGGAGGCGATATAGGGGAGATAGGGACAGGGCAGGGTGGTTCGAATTTCCAGCGTGTAGTCGTCGATGGCCTGCACGCCGACGGAATTCGCATCCCGGGTCAACCCCTGGTTGAAGGCCTTTGCCCCTTCGATTTCGTAATAAAAGGAAGCGTTTCGGTTTGCGCTGGCCGGATCGACCATCCGCTTGAAGGCATATTCGAAATCATGGGCGGTGACGGGCCTGTCGTCGCTCCATGTCGCCCCCCTGCGCAGGTGGAAGGTCCAGCGCGTGCCATCGGGAGAAGCCTCCCACCGATCGGCAGCGGCCGGTGTGAGTTCGTTGTTGTGATCCAGCCTGGTGAGGCCTTCGAAGGAAAACACCGCGCCGGTCGCTTCGTAGACGGCGATTCCGATATCGAGCGTGGTGGGTTCCGGCAGGTGAATGGAATACACCTGTCGATCAAGGGACGCCGCGTCCCCGGGCATGGTCTTGCCAACTTTATTGACAAGCTGCGCGGGAGACCCGGGATTAGCTTCGTCGTCCGAAACGACTTGAAAAACCGGCAGGAAGAGCAGGAGAAAACACAGAAGGAAGCCTGGATTCACACGGTTCTCCTCCAGGCTATACGGGTCTGTACCGCTACCCTGGTCCTGTCCATTCCCGCGTTACCCCGTAAAAATCGCGCGGTTCGAGATTCCGGAAGGATAGGATGCCTGTTGAATGCCGCCGATGAATTGCGCGGTGCGGCCTGCCGGTGCAGTGCCCTCGTACCACGCGCTGAACGACGCGTTGAAAGACTGAATCCATGCTCTGTTCGCTTCGGAGTTGTCGCCGGCGACCACGTAGGCGTTATTGAAGATGCCGTCCTCTTTGAGCCCGTTTCCGCCCGCTGCCCTGATGCGTTCGTCCAGCATGGAGAGTTGCCGGCCGGCGTCATCGCCGCCCACGGCACTGGTCATGACTTCGGTCACACCGCCGTACTGGATCGAGGTCCAGGTGCAGAAACCATCCTCCAGTACACCGGACCGCGTTATGTTCACGTCGCCTGAGACCACGCGGGGCTGGGGTTCTACAATGCCGTCCAGGTTCGGGATGCGGGAAACAGGATAGATCAGTCCGGCCGGCCGGTCGTCGCCGTAGTAGTCCTCGAAGACGCTTCGTACCGTGTTGATCCGCTCCCAGGTTTTTTCAGGCGCGTCGTCGACGGCGACCAGGATTTCCATCCATGCGGTCTGCTTCTTGAAATCGATACCGGCTTCGGCAAACGGTTTATTGTAATGTTCGTCCAGCACGAAGGCCGTTTCCGCAGCCAGGTCGGATCCCAGGGATGTGATTGACTCCCCGTCGCGGGTATGCATGACCGAAGCACCGCTCGGTTGATGGTCCTGCCAGTATCCGTAATCGATCACGCCATTGCCGATTGTGACGTTTTCGCCGCTCACCGCCTTGACCTGGACTTCGAACAGTGCTACTGGATCGGGAAACCCCTCGGGGTGGGTGAACCGGGCCATGCGATTGGACCGGAGGGGTCCGCCGGCCACTGCCTCGATCATCGGTGCGTACACGGCGTTGAAATCGTCCTTGAGCCGGTCGCAGACGTCCCGGCCGCCAGACGGAGTCGTCCACAGCACGTCGGTCTTGTAGACGTCGGACCAGTTGACGCCGCAGATCGCCAGGTTCTTGTTCAGGTTTTCGATGGTACCGAACCACTCGGAGCCCACATCGTTCGGATACTGTGTGCCGACATTACCGCTCGGTTCGATCAGGCGAAATACCTGGTTGTGATCGTCCTTGACGATGACTTCCGTAGGATTGGAAAAGATGGCGATGGGATTGTGCCTGACGATGCTGACCTGTGCCATGCCTTGATGTCCTTTCAACTCGAATATCGTTGGAACGAAGGATTAGACGTTGCAGAAGACTGAAATAAGGAGATTCCCGCCGCTCTTCTTGCAGATCGTGATACGAACAAAAAATCCAGATACTTCTAGTACTACGTTTGTTCAGGTCGTAGATATTACATCGATGAATCGTTTAAAACAAGGTGAAACGGGAATGGATCGCAATCCCAGTTCTTCTATCCCTGGCAATACCTTGCGAAGACCGCTACATGTTCCCGGGCGACATCTCCGTCCTCCGGCAACCCTGTCGTGTTGAGCCTGCAACGCCCCGGTGTAAAAACCGGGTACAGGTGGGCGTCGTAGATCGCCGCCTGGGCCTCGTCTCCAACGCGGGGATTGCGGAACAGGCCGGCGTACTGGTCGGTGAACTGGCCGGCGATCGGGGTACCGGCGGATAGATCCCTCCATGCGTTCTCCGCCGCAGCAACGCGTCGCAGAATGTCTGCGTGTTCGCGCTCCAGGCTTTCCAGATCGTGGATCAGCGCGGAGACGAAGGCCCGGGTGATGGGGTGTTCGAAGGACGATCCCCGTGCGCGCGTCACCGTGTTGGCCAATAGCGCTATTTCTTCAGTGCGGCTCGAGTCGGGATTATGTACCAGGAGCAGCCCGCAGGGGCGGAGCGCGAAGGTTCCGAAGCACTTGGTGGGGCTGACGGACACCCAGAAGGGCACGTCGTTTTCGATGAAGGGCCGGATTTGGTCGTCGTAGCTCATTTCCATGATCTGTCCGTACCCACGGGAATCGAGGAGACGGGCGTACTCGAATCCCGAGTAGGCCCGGTCCAGCAGCACGGGGCGGCCCTGTGCGGCGATGGCCCGGCCGCTCATGGTCTCCAGGGACTGCACGCGGCCGGTCGTGTTCATGGGGCCCGCCTGGTAAACCCGCAGGAGGTCAGAACCATCCATCATGTCACCAATAGGAAACTCCCGGTAAGAGATTCTGCTCATCCGGGCGATGGCTTTATACGCGGGCCAGGACAATTCTTCCACGCCGATCGCCTTCAGGTCGGGGTAGAGTTGCAGCGCCATCTCGACGGCCGTCTTCACCGCACCGGTGCCGGCGTCGGAGGGGATCAATAGCGAGAAACGATCCCAGTAGTCTTCCGGGATGCGTTGCCAGCGCAGCACGGCTTCCTTCAACGCCGCAGCCAGGGAGACGGTGCTCATGTATTCACCGAGCAGGCTGTTGCCGATTTCCGTCCTGGCGTTATTCAACAACGTTTCAGATGTCGGCCACGCCCGGCCCTGCCCGTCCACGACGATTCCGATTCCGTAGTTGTACCCTTCGGGGTCCTGGTCGCACACGATCTTCGCGATCTGGTTGGCGTCCATACCCTGGTCGATCAACGCTTCCGCCGTGCGCTGGACGGTGGATCCGAAAGAGGAGATCATGCTATCTCCGATCTCACAGCAGGTATACAAAAGCAAACAGCACGGGCCAGATGAGCACGACGAAACCCCAGAACATCCCGCCCATGGTCAATCCATCGTGTTCTTTGTGGGTATACGCTCCCATGCTGAACCTGCGCAACACGTAGAGCAACCCCAGGACGGCGATGAAGACGTGTAAAGCGTGCATGCCGATCAGCAGGTAGAATATGGCGCCGTACAGATTTGCCGTGACCGTCAGGCCGAAGTCGATCAACCGGACCCACTCTACGCCCTGAACCACCAGGAACAGGATGCCGAGAAGCGTGGCCGCGATCAGTAGACGCCCGGAGGACAGCACCATCCCCCGCCGCATCGAACGCCAGGCGCCGTACATGGCGCCGCCGCTACCCAGCAGGACCAGGGTGTTGATGAAGGACGCCATCACGGGAAGCCTGGGCTGGTCCGATGGCGGCCATTCCGGGTATCCCGCCCGTGCCAGGGCGAAAGTGACGATAAGTGTCAAGAATAAGACGGCTTCGCTGGCGATAAACACCAGCATGCCCAGGTGGTTGGCTCCAACACCGGCCGGTTCGATAGAAGGTGAGCCGGGCGGTTCATCGCCACCTCCTCCCTGGCCGTTACCGCCACTATTTCCAGTGCCGCGGTCATCTGAACCGGTATTCCCACCGCTGAGACCGGGGACACGGATCCACTCTCGATCCCTTAATTTGGGTTCCAGTACTTCTGTCGTGGCGCCAGGCTCCATCACGACGGACATATTTCGAAACTCCTGTAATACCCAGGCGAAATTCAACCTAATCGATAGAAGACCCGGGCATTGTCGTGAAACAACTTGCAACGCTCCTCGTCGGATATACCCTTCACCGCGTCAACGAGGGTGTTGAACCATGCTCCGTACGTGGCCGCGAGCGTACAAACCGGCCAGTCGCTGCCGTACATCACCCGGTCGAAACCGAAGATCTCGATCAGGTGGCCGATATAGGGCTTCAAATCGTCCCCGGTCCAGTTTTCCTTCGCCCGGGTGACCAGTCCCGAGATTTTGCAGACCGTATTGGGAAAATCGGCCAACTGGTTCATGTAGCCGGCCCACTGCTCAAATCCATCGCCCGCGATATCAGGCCCTCCGCAGTGGTTGATGGCATGGGTGACATCGGGCGTCGCGCGAACCAAGTCGACCGCGGCGTCGAGTTGGGTGACGTTGGCGCACAGTTCAAAAGTATAACCGTACCTGGGCAGTATCCGCACGCCCTCGATCATTGCAGGCCATCGGTAGAATTCCGGATCTTCGTGGTGCCAGGCCATGCGGCGGATGCCGACCACCATGGGATAGTCCGCCGCCAACCTGTCCAGTGTTTCCGCCCGGTTATCCGATTCCAGCGGCGCCGTGGCGACGATCGCGCCGATCATCCCGTCCTCGGCCGCGATGCGGACAAGCCGGTCCACCTCGGCCACCTCCGCGCCTGGCGCTGGATCCGCTTCTATATGGATGGATTTGACGATTTCGATGCCCTCGAAGGCCGCACGGTAGTCTTCCGGTCCGTATCGCTGACGCAGCGCGTCGAACCCCTCCAGCCAGGGATAACGCAGTTCAGACGTATCCCAGAGGTGTTGATGCGCATCGATGATCTGCAAAGAACGCCTCCTGTCTAACTATGCCACTCACGTCAGTCTACACGAGACTGCCGGCCAGACCCATTCGCTGTGGCGCGTTTTATTCGGGTGTGCCGTAGCTGTTATAAATTGTCTCGATCCATCGCGCTTCCGGTACGAAATCGCTCGCGTATCCGTCCCATTGTTCAGGGAGGCCAGTCGCTTTGATTTCGTCGAGCGATTTTGCTTCCGCCATCATCGAACGGACGGTATCGACAGTCGCAACGAGCATATCGTGATAGGCTTGCAGGGCCGCGCGGTCTCCCAGGGCACCATGTCCGGGAATAACGCGGGTATCCGGTCCGAGGACTGTTATCACATTACCGATGTTCCGCACCAATCCAGCGACCGTGCCGCCACTGGCGAGATCCACGAAGGGGAAACGGCCGTTGAAGAAGGTATCTCCCATGTGTATGACATCTGAACCGGTGAAATATACGTAACTATCGGTATCCGTGTGGCCTTCTGGTATATGTACCAGCCTGATCTCTTCCCCGTTGAAATGAACCGAAACCTCCTCGTCGTAGGTAATCACCGGCCATCCGTCCTCCACCATGGCGGGGATGGTTCGATCGCTCCGCTGCTGCGGCGTGGAAATCCGCTTGCGTACGTTGGTATGGGCGACGATGGTCGCCTCCAGGCCGAAGATCGGGTTGCCGCCCACGTGATCGCCGTGAAAGTGGGTATTGAGGACGAATTTCAGCGGACCGGCGTGCAGACCGCGGAGAGCCGATTTGATCTTGTCGGCCAGGGGCGCGTACTGATCGTCGATGATCAGAACACCGTCGTCACCCACCGACACGCCGATGTTTCCCCCGCTTCCAGTCAGCATGTAAATGTTGCCAACCACGGGATGGGCTTCCACGACGACTTCGTCCCAGTTTTGCTGTGCATCGGCTGGACTGGAAACAACAAGAAAAACTACTAGAGATGACAAATACCTGAGCATTCGGTTCATTTTCTAACCCCTGGGATATGTGTGGTACCGATCTGCCAGTACTAGAATCGGTACCCGTTCTGGACGGACTTCTGTATACGTACTTTACCTGATTTGAGAATAAGGTTCGGAATCATCGCTGTCACGGGAATATTGCGTAGCGTGTCAGCCTGTCCTGCGGTAAAAGATCTCTGCCGTCTTACAGGTTACGAACAGGGCGCCCAGCGTAAGAACAAGGAAGAGATACATGAGCCACGACGGGGCGAACCACCAGGCCAGCGCGAAGAAGACCGCGCCTGTGATGGTCCCCGGCAGCACCATCTTGTTGTAGGCGACCTTGAGCAGGACGAGTATGCATAGGCCGAAGAATCCCTTCACGATCAATCCCGTCAGCGATCCGGGCGACTCGAACACGAGCACGATGCAGAGGCAGATAAACGCCAGAAGAACGACCGGCAGCACGCGGTTCATATCAGGTTACGGGGCGAACGTCTCCCCGTTCCAGTTCTCGGGAAACGGTTGATAGGTATCATGCGGGTATGGCTGCGACGGGGAAACCGTTCCGGGACCGCCGATGGCACGAGCCGTGACCGTACCGGACCCCTCCTGCGATTCGAGCCAGTCAATGAAATCCCAGACCGAAGACACGTTAATCCCGAAATTCTCATGGGTGGTTACTTGCAGTATGACTTCGCCTCTATTCGTTAGCGAAATGGTAATACCCGCATGATTAACCGCTACGATGAATCCGTCGCTATCGAACACGGGACTGCCGCTCATTCCTCCTGGGATTGACATGTTGTAATACACCAGTCGACCCGTATTTTGGGGGTTCTCCTCGAAAGCCGCGTCGTAGAAGGGCCGTAGCGAACTGAGCGTACCATCCCGGAAGGAAGCCAGGGGCAGAAAGTGGTTCCTCAGGGGTCTCAAACCCGGGAATCCGAGGGTTCCCAGCGGTTGACCAATGCGAAGTTCCTGTGTCATTTCACCAGGCAGGAAAGATGGAAGCGCATGGGGCAGTTCTTCGTCGATCATCATCAGAGCGATATCAGGAGAATGAATGGTGCCATCATAGTCGGGATGAACGATAAATTCATTCCAGGTATAAGTTTCGCTGTCACCGATCAAAGTACCCGTTTTAGTCGCATAGGGCTTGGGATTGCGAGCTACCAGTGTAGGATGGGTCAGCAGAGAATCTATCACCTCGACTATATGTGCATTGGTCCACAATCTATTTGTATAGTAGGCACTGAAAGCCGTACCCACCGTTATTATCGAATTGTCGGTGGTGATACCCACCAGGTAAATCGAATCATACAGGTTCCCCTCCTCGATCACGTCCGCCCAGTCAAGTGTCTCACCCGTTTCGCCTTGTTCGCCCTGTTCACCCTGCTCGCCCTGCTCGCCTTGTTCGCCTTGCTCGCCCTGTTCGCCCTGCTCGCCCTGGACGCCTTGCTCGCCTTGTTCGCCTTGTTCGCCCTGTTCGCCCTGCTCGCCCTGGACGCCTTGCTGCCCTGCTCGCCCTGTCACACCCAGAGGGCCTTGATCGCCCTGCTCGCCTGGTTCGCCCTGATCGCCCTGTTCGCCCTGATCGCCCTGCTCGCCCTGCTCGCCCTGCTCGCCTTGTTCGCCTTGTTCGCCCTGTTCGCCCTGCTCGACCTGGTCACCCTGGTCAACCTGCTCACCTTGGATAGCCTAACTGACCTGAATTCGACCGTCACACCCTGGGGGCCTTGATTTCCCTGGTGACCAGTGGGGCCGCGCTCGCAGTGGCAGGCGACCAATATGGCAAGACAAACGAGTACTGGGATTCGACAAGTCACCGGTAACTATTACCTTACATAACCAGCATGCACATGCAAGCGTAACGGCGCCACCGTCTCTCCGTTCCAGTTAAGCGGATAGGGCTGATACTCTTCATGCGGATAGGGACGCGATTCGGACGAAGCGCTTCCAGCGTTGATTTTCGCCGCGACGGTGGTTGTGTCGCTCATATTTACTACATGATCAAGCAGGTCCCATGCCGCCGAGATGTGAATACCGAAGTTCTCGTCGAGTTCCACACTCCCAATGATTTCGCCTGGCTCACCATCCGGATCGTCTGGCAACTGGATTCTTTCGTTAATACCCGCGAAGTTGATCGCGATTATAAACCCCTCCTGATCGAAAACCGGACTGCCGCTTGTCCCACCCAGGGTTGCCAGGTTATAGTGGACAAGCATGGCCCGTATTCACGGGATTACTGAAAAACTCCGTCATTGTAGAAAGGTCTGAGCGCGCTGATCGTACCGTCCTTGAAGCTGGCGAGTGGAAGTGCGTTAAAGTACAGGCAGAAGGCCCGGAAAACCAAGGGTGCCTATCGGCTGACCTACACGCAGGTCATCTGAAAACTCCCTTGGAAGAAACGATGGCGACTCGTGCGTAATCTCACCATTGAGCTGTATCAAGGCGATATCCGGTGACCAGAAATCTTCGTCGCCACCGTATTCGGGATGGATTTCATAGGGTTGCCATTGAGAAAGGTATCACATCGCCTCCGATAGTAGTGCCTGTTTGGGTTGCGAATAGAAAGCGACTGCTTTCCGCGTACTCTGGATCGTTATAGACCTCCAACGCGCGCTCCACTACGTGTGCGTTTGTCCAAAGCTTATCTGAGTAATATGCGCTGAAGCCGGTACCTGATCTCACGAGTTCGCCGTCAACGAGGATGCCTACGAGGTATATCGAATCGTACAGTTTACCTTTCTCAATAACATCCGCCCAATTCAGCATTTCGCCGGTTTCGCCCTGGATGCCCTGGTCACCCTGTTCACCCTGGACACCCTGTTCACCCTGGCCACCCTGTTCACCCAGGACGCCCTGTATCCCCTGATTTCCCTGTGCGCCCTGTGGACCCAGCGGTCCCTGGTCTCCCGTACAGGCAACCAGGATAATTGATATCACCAACAGTGTTAATTTCCGCACCTTTCCCGTCCTTTCAGAAGGAGATACACCTTCTAAACCGATTGGACTGAACACTAAAGCACAGATTTTAGAAATTTACATCGTTTACAGGCAATTTCAAGCGATTAACATTTGAATAGGTGGATTAATGTTATAGTCTTGCCGCAGTTTACGATTAAATTGTCCTGCGCTCTGTGCTCACTCGTGGTTGGATCGGTAATTGATGTCCTCCGGTATAGACTCACGTCCTGTATTCCAGACTATTCAACTTGCTACTGAAATAAGAGGAATCGCCATGCTTACATCAGATTACCCCACCTACGACGCGGTAGGGGTCAGACCCTTGATCAATTGCAAGGGTACGCTAACCATGTACAGCGGATCGGTCATGCTGCCCGAGGTGAGACAGGCCATGGCCGAGGCGTCAAGGAAGTATGTGCACATCGAAGAACTGATCGACGGGGTTGGCCGGCGCATCGGCGAGATCATGGAGGCGGAATTCGGCCTCGTGACCAATGGATGCGCCGCGGCGCTGTGCCAGGTGACCGCGGCTTGCTTGGCTGGAACGGACCCTGACCGGATCGCCCGTCTGCCCGATACCTCGGATATGAAGAACGAGGTCATCACGCTCAAGACCCACCGCCATGCCTACGATCACGCCATTCGCATGGTCGGAATTACGCTCGTGGAAGTCGATGACGGTATTGAAGAGTTGCGATCCGCTTTTAACGAAAACACTGCCATGGTTGCGCTATTCGGTGACCGTGCGGGCGATGGCGTAATGACCGTGTCCGATATCGTCGACATTGCACATGATCACGAAATTCCTGTGCTCGTGGACGCGGCAGCCGAGCGTCCGGATGTACCGAATCCGTATCTCGTTGATGGGGTAGACGCCGTGGCCTACAGCGGAGGTAAGTGCCTTCGGGGACCCCAGGCATCGGGACTGGTCCTCGGGCGGCGCGACCTGTTATGGGCAGCCTTCATGAATGGGGCACCCCATCACTCCATCGCGCGGCCCATGAAGGCTGGCAAGGAGGAGGTCATGGGCCTTCTCGCGGCCGTAGAGCGCTGGGTCGACAGGGATCACAAAGCGGAATGGAAGCAGTGGGAGGGATACCTTCAGACCGTGACCGATGCCATATCGGCACTGCCTTCCATAAATACGGATATCCGCCTTCCCGGACGATCCAACGTGGCGCCGGTATTGCAAATCAGTTGGGACACCTCGGAGATCAACATTGACCCGATCGAAGTTGTGCGGAAGTTGGCCGAAGGCGAACCCAGGATCGAAATGGGCGGTGGGGATGGTTTGTCTATCATGCCCTACATGATGGAGCCGGGCGAGGACGTCCAGATTGCCGCGCGACTCAGGGAGATCCTGGAACCTCGAATCCAATGAAGCCGAGGAAGGAAAAAGGGACACTATGAAAGTGATCGTTGACCTGTGCGTTGTACCCATCGGGGTTGGGGTATCAGTATCTGAATACGTGACGGCCTGCGAGCGGGTGCTCAACAAAGCGGGACTGAAAACCTTCATGCACGCCTACGGCACCAATATCGAGGGCGAGTGGGAGGAGGTGTTCGCAGCCGTAGAGTGTGCCACGAGACCGTGCACGCCATGGGAGCACCACGGATATCCACGACCATTCGCCTCGGTACGCGAACCGACCGCGCGCAGACTATGGAAGAGAAGATGGAAAGTGTTGAGCAGAAACTGAGAGACGAGCCATCCGACTGAAGCCTGACGCTAGTTACCTACCGGCTCGCTCAAATGCCCGAACAGTCGGTTGATCTGCTTCACGTGTATCTCGGGCAGTGGCCCTTTGGCGATACTTCGAAGATTCTGTTTAATCTTATCGAGGGTCACCGCACTGCATACGGCGGTTGTCACGCCTTCGGTGTAAACGACGTATCGGTATGCGGCTTCGACCAGCGTTTCTATATCGGGATCTTCGAGGAGGAAATCGAAAGGGGACCTGGGATCGATGGTCTCGTCCAGGAGTTCGCGTTCCTGCAGTTCTATGATGGTTGCCGCCATGCGTTCCGAATCCTTGAAGACATTGCGTACCGAAAAAATGTTCATGACCCCTACGTCATGCTGCCTGCAGTAGGGAAAGACCGTATGCCGGGCCGACTGGTTGAGCATGCTGTGAGCGATCATGATGACATCCAGTTTCCCGGTCGGCAGCGCCGCCCTAAGCCACTCATGGGCACCGTCAGACAGTGCCGTCTCACTGGATCCGAGGAATCGAAACTTGCCCTGCTGATGCAATCTTTCGAGGACGGGCAGCAACTCGTTCAGCATGTAATCGAAATCCGCCCTTTCGGTAGCAGCAATAAGGGCTACGTCGATCTCGTCCAGTTTCAGGTGCCCTAGGCTGGTCTCGATGGATTCTGTGATCTCGGCTGGTGTCTTGAGGACGGGCCGGTTTTCCTCGGTAAGTCGTGACAGGTCCACCCGGGTGGCTACGAAGAACCGGTCTCGCGGCATGGTCCTGAAGGCGCGGCCCAGGATGGCTTCGCTTTCCAAATAACCCGGTGACGTGTCGAAGAGATTGATTCCCAGGTCAAATACCTGGTGGACGAGCCGCTGCATTTCCGGTTCGGTGAGAGGCGGATCGCTGGTTTGGCCCAGCCGGTTGAATCCACCGGAACCCATACTCAGCGTGGAAACGTTCAGCCCGGTGCGGCCCAGGGGACGGCAGGTGGACATTTCAACTCCGGAAGATCGAAGGGTACGACGAAAATCGTCTTTACAAATCGACTCGTTTGTTCTATCGATTTGATACAGTTTTCCAATGGAATATCTGACTGAATACGACTTGAGGCGATGCGATCACTTTAAGGAAAAGGATCAGGCATGTCAACTGTCGAAGACCTGGTAAAACGAATCCAGATAGAGGGCTGGTGCGTTATCGATGATGTCATACCCGCTGAGGAAGTAGTCCGGGTACGCGAAAACCTGGAAGCCACCGCAAGTGCCCGGCCCGAAGACCTGGAGAATGGCCGCCATGCCGTACGCGGCCTGATCGCCTACGACCAGGCGATCGCGCCCTACCTGTCGGACGAGCGGGTCATGGGCGTTACCGAGGCGTTCTTCGGCGATTTCGTCCGCATCTCCATGACAACGGGCGTCATCCTGCATCCCGGCTATCCGAGGGCTAACAAAAGGGGCGGCGGTCTCCATTCCGACTATCCTTTCGGACAGGGGTACGACTGGCGCATTCCAGCGCCCTATCCGGACGCGCCGCTGCTTCTGACCAGCATCTGGATGCTTACGCCATTTAACAAGAAAAACGGAGCGACGGTCGTGGTGCCAGGCAGCCACAAGGCCGGCAACAACCCGACGGGAGATAAGAGTCTGGTGCCGGAATCGACCCATCCATCAGAGATACAGGCCGAAGGCATGCCGGGTAGTGTACTGCTTTTCGACAGCCGCATATGGCACATCAATGGGGAGAACAACAGCGACGAGAACCGAATCGCCATCATCGCCCGCTATGCTGCGTGGTGGTTCAACCTGAACCCGCTGATCCCCGGTCTTTCTGACTTTGAAACCGACGCGGCCAACCGGGGATTCCGGCCGGACGACGTCGTGCCGCTGACCCCTGAAAAGTTCGAGGCACTTCCGGAACGTACCAAACCGCTATTCAAGCACATCGTCATCGGGCAGCAGATCCTGCCATCCTGAACGCGTTTTGGGGTACCATGGACCACAGCGAACGTCCCAACATCGTGCTCATCTGCGCCGACCAGCTTCGCGGCGACACCCTGGGCATCGCGGGCCACCCCGTCGTCCACACCCCTGGTATCGACGCCCTCGCCCATACCGGTCACTACTTCCCACGCGCGATTTCGGAGGTCCCCTCGTGCGTGGGCGCCCGCAGGACGCTCTTCAGTGGGCAGTGGCCGATTACTCACGGCATGGTCGGTTTCGACGACCTGGAGACCTGGGACGAACCCGATACGCTCTGCAGGGTGTTTCAAGGCAATGGTTACAAGACCTACAGCGTAGGTAAACGGCACGTCTATCCCCAGGACGCATCTTATGGCTTCGACAAGCTCGTCACACACGAGGAGGGACGGTACCTATCGGAGGGGTACAAAGATGACTACCTGGACTGGCTTACAGAACAGGGTTGGGGCGATTTCGGCCTGTTCAACGCGGGGGTAACCAACAACGGTTATACCGCGCGGCCCTGCGTCTTTCCCGAAGAATTCCACGTGACGACATGGACGGCCACGCAGGCTATTCACGTCATGGATGAACACGTCAGGGAACACGGAAGGGACGTTCCCTTCTTCCTGTTCGTGTCATTCAGCAAACCACATCCGCCATGGGATCCGCCGGCGTTTTTTTATGAACGGTATGCAAACGATCCCGATCTGCCCGATCCGGTCATCGGAGATCCGTCGCGTTACGTGCGGGGACGAATGCCCTTTGTCAAAGCGCACGGCCCCTTCCCGGAAGCCGAGTACCTTCCCCTTTCCGCGAAAGACGTCAGGCGGGCACGGGCGGGATACTACGGTTGTATCGATCATGTGGACACCCAGATCACGCGATTCACTTACCACATGTGGCGCATGCTCCGGCTGTGCAATCTTGTCTTCGCCTTCGTCGGCGACCACGGGGACATGATGGGCGATCACCACTACTGGGCAAAATCGTACGGTTACGAGGGTTCGATCCGCGTTCCCTTCGTCCTGAACTTCCCCGCACAAATGGACCTGCCCGCCGGCCGGAAGTATCCCGATACCACCGTTGGACTGGCTGACCTGATGCCCACGCTGCTCGACGTTTGTGGACTGCCTCCGCCCGATCGCATCGACGGCCGTTCGCTCATGCCGCTCGTACGGGGCGAGATGAACCGGTTGGACAGGGAGCATCTGCACGCGGAGCACCTCGAATACGGCCATTACCTGGTCGACCAGACGGAGAAGTTCATCTGGCACTATCGTACCGGTCAGTTCGAGTACTACGATCTTCAGGAAGATCCTTACGAGTGCCGCAACCTGTACGGCGATGATCATCAGAGGTCTCTAGCCCTCCGTGAACGCTTGCAGAGCCTGATCGTGGATCAGGGCCGGGAGCATGATTTCATGCGCGCGGGAAAACTGAGCAACGAAGTGGCCCAGGGCCACACGCACGAACTGCCACCATATGCCGTTTAGGAATGGAGTTGCCAGGTCGAACTGAGGACGCTGATCAGGACGGAGAATCCAGCCATGATCACCTACAATCGCGAAGGTTTAAGTCCTCGATATCCCGGTTCGGTTCCGCCTGAGAAGATCCGTGAGAAGTTGCTGGAACTCTTCGGTATGGAGGATATCCCCGAACAGGTCGATTACACGACAGGCGATTCACGGGTAGAAGACGACATCCGGCTCACGAACCTTACGTATGCAAACTCCCTAGGCGAGACTGTCCCGGCCATCCTGATGGAGCCGCTGGACGACCCGGCCGAATTCCTCCCGGGCGTGGTCTGCGTTCCGGGTACGGGCGGGTCGGCAGAACGCATGTCCCTCGAACGATACTACAAGGACAGCCCTGATGCCGCTCCCCTCTACGGGTGGGCAAGGGAGCTGGCACGGCGCGGATACGTCACCCTGGCCATTTCGCCCAAGGGTTGCCACGGGCGAGGCACGACCGAGGAATCCTGGTACATCGAGCTGAAGCACCTGGCGCCCTACGGCATTTCGCAGATGGGCCTGCTCGTGGAAGAATCGCTCAGGGGGGTCCGCGTGCTCGGAGCCCAGGATCGAATCGGGAACAACGACGTGGGGCTGACCGGCATGTCGCTGGGGGGGAACGCGACCTGGTACGCCATGGCATGCGCCCCGTGGCTCGCGGCGGGCGCCCCGATCTGCGGCGGTGTCGGGCAGATGGCGAGTGTAGTACGTGAGGGCGACCTGTACCGGCACAGCGCCTACTTTTTTGTTCCCCACATGCTCCGCTACTTCGACCATCCCGATATAGTTGCGAACTGTATCGCGCCCCGGCCCTTCATGATGGTGGCGCCTACGCTGGACGAGGACATGCCAAGGTCCGCAGTCGATGAACTCATACACGTGGTGGCACCGGCGTACAAGGCGGCCGGTCATAGCGAGCGTTTCCGTGTATACCAGCCGAAAGGCAACCACTGTTTTCGAACCGAGTACTTTGAATGGATGGTGGCGTGGTTCGACCGCTATCTCAAGGATGTAAATGGAAATCAGAAGACTTAGGGTACCACGACGCAAAGGCGCTGGTGCTTGGTACGGATGGGACAGCGACTCCCTTGAAACGGAATGAACGGCGACTCCACCGTGTTCCTGTAGATCGACTTTACGCTTGACGATCGGAGGAAACCGATCTTACATTTACTGCGTCCCCGAAAACATCAAAAGGGCAGGATGCAAATATGAGTGGATCTGCCAAGGACAACAACGAATCGGCTGAATCGCCTGAGATCGCTCTCACAGACGAAGAAGTACTGACCGAGGGACCGCAGTACAACGCGCCTCTTCCGAAGAACCGGGTGAAGTGGTACCGTTGCAGCGTGACCCGGGAACAGTTGGCGAGCCTTAACAGGCGCAGCGATTTCCTGGGTTTTATTCAGACCTTGGGCTACCTCGCCGTACTTGCCGTCGCTGCCGGCGCCGCCATATACTCTTCCCTCTTCTGGCCGTGGTACGTCACTCTCCTGCTTGTCTTAATCAACGGTCACTTCTGGCATTTCCTGGTCAATGGCTTTCACGAGTTGGTCCACGATTCCGTTTTCAGGACCCGGTGGCTCAACCGGTTTTTCCTCAGGGTGTATACCTTCCTGGGCTGGCACAACCACCATCACTACTGGGCCAGCCACACCGAACATCACAAGTACACGCTTCACCATCCCGATGACCAGGAAGTGATCCTGCCCCAGAAATTCGACATGCGGAACATGTGGAAGTGGTCGATCATCAATTACCGGTATCCTTACGACCTGGTCAAGGGCAGGCTGGCTGCCTTAGCCGGCAAGATACCGGACGACCGCTGGTCCCAAGAGCTCTTTCCGGAAAGCGAACCGGAACGCCGCCGGGCCTATACCAACTGGGAACGTTTCATGTTCACCGGCCACGTGCTGATCGCTGGCGTGTCGCTGGTTTCAGGTCTGTGGGTCGTTCCCCTGGTCATCACGTTTCCGAAGATGTTCGGCGCCTGGCTTCAGTTCCTGTGCAATGCCACGCAGCACGTGGGTCTTCAGGATGAAGTGCCCGACTATCGCCTGTGCTGCAGGACCTTCTATATCAACCCCATTCTGCAGTTCCTCTACTGGCACATGAATTACCACACCGAGCACCACATGTACGCCGCGGTACCGTGCTACAGACTCGGCAGGCTGCACCGGCTCATTCGCCACGAAATGCCTAGTAGCACCCGGGGACTATACGAGACCTGGAAACAGATCATCGGGATCATGGACCGCCAGGAAAGGGAACCCGATTACCAGTTCGTGGCCGAACTCCCCGATACCACATCCCGGAAGGCGACGTGAAAATCACCGGCATCAAGCTGTTCATCCTGGAAGACCCGGATCAGCAGCAGCAGTACCACGCGCTGAGGGAAGTCCCCGGCCTGAGACGCACGCAGTATACCCACGGCAGCAAGTCACACTCTAATAGCGAGCCGCTTCGCCAGCATTTCATCCGGGTCGAGACCGATGAAGGCATAGAGGGCACGTGCACAACCACGATGACGCCCGATCAGGTCGAGATCCTGCGGTTGCAGGTGTTCGGCAAGAACCCGCTGCACCGTGAAGCGCTCTTCCAGATGCTGCACAAGGGCACGCGGTGGCTGTACCAGAAACCCGGCTGGTTCGGCGATTTCGACAACTGTCTCTGGGACATCGCCGGCAAGAAGGCCGGACTGCCCGTTTACGACCTGATTGGCCGGGTACGCGATCGTTTTCCCGTATACCTGACTTCGGGAGACTCCGATATCGGGACCTACCTACAAATGATCCAGGGAGGCAAGGAATACGGGGTCAACGCTTACAAATTCCACACCTACAAGGGCGGCAAGGCTGATATACCTATATTCCGGGAGGTCCGTCGGATCGTCGGCCCTGATTTCCTGCTCCTCAACGACCCGGTCTGCTCCTACACACTCCAGGAAGCCATAGAGGTAGGGCGGGTCATGGAGGAACTGGATTTCATCTGGCTGGAAGAACCGATGCATGAACAGAAGGAGCACCAGTACCGGATTCTATGCGAGGAATTGACCATGCCGGTGATGGGGAATGAGACGCTGATGCACGACCTGGGCATCTCGACGCAGCGGCTGATTTCGGGGGCGACCGACCTGCTTCGCGCCAATGCGCGTTTCGGGACCACGCAGGTAATGAAGATGGCTCACTTCGCCGAGATGTACGACACCAGGCATCGAGATGAACGCCGAAGGAGGTCTCTTCGGGCTCGTTCACGCCCACCTCGGATGTTGTATCGACAATACGAGTTTCTACGAGGCAGGTAGCGGGAGTTTTGATGACAAGGGCCGCACATGGGGAATGGTCAACCGGCCGCCCATCAAGGACGGCCACATCGCGCCCTCCGACGGCCCCGGCTGGGGCGCGGTCTGGGACACGGACCGCTTCGAGGCCATGACCGTGGCGACGTATTAAAATGGGTTTTGCTTCATATGCATCGTGCGGGACCCTGTCTTAAACGTCCAGATCTACAATCTTCCCATCGATTCCCGCTGGAGATACCTCGAGCAGGGACACCGTCACAGGAAGGCTGAAACGCCGAGGACCCGCGCTGCCCGGATTGAGATACCACACGACACCGAGTTTCTCGAGTACCGGCCGATGCGAATGTCCGTAAATAACCATATCGATGCTGGCGGCTACGGGATCAAGTCCCAGATCCTCTATGTCGTGCACGACGTAGAGCGACCTTTTCCCTACTTCGATGAGTTCGGTTGCCGGTAGCCGCGCCGCCCACGGCTCGTAATCGGTATTGCCCCGGACCGCCGTGACAGGCGCGATCGCCGCAAGTGCGTCCAGGATGTCCTCGCCACCCACGTCCCCGCCGTGAATGATCCTTTCCACACCCGCCAGCGCGGCCATGGCCTCCGAACGCAACAGGCTGTGGGTATCCGAAATCACTCCGATCTTGACGATCTGGCTCATATAACGAACCGGCTCATTGGATGCTGCTTATGGCGCACCACGCGTCCGGTCGCCACAACTATTCCCTCCTGGTACCCGGCATCAGGCTGTACTTGCCGGGGCCGGTGAACCACAGTGCAAGGTAGACGGCACAGAGTTCCATCGCGTGGGACGCACCGTTGAGGCCTGAATTGGGGTCGTCCACGGGAAGTGACAGGTGACGCAGCATGGCCAGGAGCATGGTAAGCGCGAGCAGTGTCGCCGCGGGCCGGAAGAAAAAACCGAGCATCAGCAGGATCGAGCAGACGAATTCCGCGAATCCTGCCATAAAACCCCAGAACGCAGGCAGAAAACTGATGCCGATCAGTTCCATGTTGCCGCCGATGGCGGCCCAGCGATCGGGAGAAGATATCTTGCCCCATCCGTGAAAGGCCGCCATGCTGAAACCGATCACGATGCGTACAATAAGCAGTCCCACGTCTTTCTTGCCGGGATGGTCCATAAGAAAGCAATGAAGTTTATCCATAACGGACATAGTTGTTTCCTTATTGAAAGGGTTTACGTCGACTGACAAGGACATCCAGCGTTGCTGCCAGGCCGATCCATCAGGTCCATTTGACCTCCCGCGCCTCGCCACCGGGTCCAGCCTGCAGAATGGTGTCCGCGACCGCGATGGCCTTGATCGCCTCGGTGCCCGGCGAAAGACAGGTAACGTCCCCGCGCACGCAGGACAGAAAATGCGCCGCCTGGTAGGCGTACATATCCGGTTCGGCTTTGGAACTGATCAACGTCTGATCGCCTTCCCGGTCCGTGAAACAACAATACTGGTGGGGTTCGTCGTCTTCCGGATCGGGCAAATCACCGGTCCCGAACTGAACAAAACCCTTTGGCCCGACGATATCGTGGAGCGCGTTACCCCGGGCCGACCAGCTCCAGGACATGAGTAACTGGTTCCCGTTCTTGTAGCGGACAATCGCGGAACAGGTATCCAGCGCTGTCGCCGTGGGTTCCATATTGATCGAACTGGACAGGACGCTTTCGGGATCTCCGAAAAGGAAATTTGCGAAATCGTAGTTGTGCACGGCGCCGTCCATGAGCGGACCGCCTCCCAGGTCGTGATCCATGTACCAGCTTCCAGGACCGAAACCGGCCATGGCGTTGCGCCAGAGCACAGGCGATCCGAGCTTTCCGGAGGCGATATATGCGCCCCATGACTTCCAGTGTGGATCGAATCGGCGGCAGTGGGCGACCATGAGGACGGTATTGTTACGATCTGCTTCATCGTTCATTCTCATGCATTGTTCCACCGTGCGGGCCATGGGTTTTTCCACCAGCACCGGTATGCCCGCCGTAAGGGCAGTCCTGGCCGCGGCACCGTGCAAGCCGGTGGGTACCGCGACGACTACGGCGTCGACCTTACCGCTGTTGACGAGCGCTTCTGGTGAATCAAAGACCTCGGTGCCCGGGAAGTTCTCCATGAATCGCGCACGCATTTCGGGAGACGGATCCGCACAGGCGACCAGATTGCAGCCTTCGGCCTGGTCGAATGTTCTGGCCTGGTGCGTGCCCATGCCGCCAACTCCGATAGAACCCACTCTAATCATGGTCTGTCCTTTCGTGGCATATCCTTTGCGCGAACGATACAACAGCACAGTAAAAAAGGAATGCTCGGTCTAGGAAATCTGTTGATTTTGAATTCTGAAAGTAGAATCTATTAACCGACCGATGTCAAGTACTCATGCCGATCACCGGCAGCAATTGCAACAATTCAAGCGATACCTGACGCGCTGTGGTTCACGAGTTGTGCGGTGACCAGGGTAACAATCTCTGTTCGAATAGCGTCTATATATGGCAAGTTGTGTGACAATTACGCTGTTGGCGGATCTACACTAAAACGCAGGAGTCACGGAATCACGGGAGAACGAATATGTCCGATGCATTGGAATTGCAGGAAGCGAACCTGGCGAAAAGGGAACTGTCAGACGATGAAAGGTTGCAGTTCGACGTGCAGTTCGCTATCCGGAGAAAAGACCCCAAAATCGCCCTCGTTATTAGCATTCTGGGCGGGACGCTCGGAATTGACCGTTTCTACATAGGTGATATAGGCCTTGGCATAGGCAAATTGCTGACACTCGGCGGTCTTTTTATCTGGATGTTGATTGACTGGTTTCTGATCATGAGTGCGTCCCGGGCGAAAAACAGTGCGCTCATGCTCCAGGTCCGAGACAGCATTGTGCAGTCAAGAACGTGACGTGCGCACTGAACCTGCCTGACTCTACCGGAAAGTAGGGAGCCGCACCGCCCGGACCACACAGGAATCCGCTTCACATCTCACCAGGTTGCCGATGCCTTGGGATCTGGTCCGAAGCGGTTATCGCCTTTGGTTCCGTTCCGCAACAGTAAAACCAGGAGTACGATCAACCCAACTAACGGGACAAACACAAACAGCATCCACCAGCCGCTATGGTCTGAATCGTGTAAACGCCGTATCGAAACAGCAATGCTGGGAATGAAAACGGCGATGCTGTAGGCAGTATTGAGAATTCCATATCCACTGTCCGCGTACATCCATCCCATCATCCTGTCGACTAATCCCAGTAATAAAAGCACTAGACCGGAGACCAGTACGAAGATCCAGTACTCCTTCCTCCTCGCCCTACCACTGAAAACAGTGTATTTTCGTAGTACCTCAACATACCAGTGCATGGCTCCTCCTCGTCTTGAGCGTATCTGATATCCCTGTGCCAATTACCGCGGATACGCTAGCATGTAGGATAAGTCACTGCCACAGCGTTTCCCCATCATCCATCTGCGACGCAAGAAACTCCTCGTTCAGCTCTACGCCCAGACCCGGCGCTTCTGTCAGTACCACGTGACCATCCTGGATGACCGATTCATCCGTGGCCAGCACATCGTCCCAGGTAGGGTCGTCGAAACGGTGATACTCCAGCACCAGGAAATTCGGTACGCTTGCGCAAACATGGGCGTCCCCGACCGTGCTCAGGGCACTGGAGTTGTTGTGGGGCGCAAAAGGCACGTAGTACATCTCGGCCATGTTGGCGATCTTCCGGCATTCCGACAGGCCGCCGCATTTCGAGATATCCGGCATGATGATATCAGCCGCCTGTTGTTGCAGCAGGTCCCGGAATCCGTGGCGTAGATAAAGGTTTTCTCCGACGCAGATCGGTGTGCCGGTGGCATGAGTAATCTTCGCCAGGGCATCGATGTTCTCCGGTGGAACCGGTTCCTCGAGCCACAGGAGGTTCAGCGGTTCCACTTCCTGGGCTATTTTCATTCCGGCTGAAGCATCGTACCTGCCATGGAGATCGATCGCAAGATCAAGTGACGGTCCAATCCCCTCCCGTATCGCGAAGGCCTGGTCTACGATGGATTTCAACTCGTCGGGGGTCACCGACCAGTTCCACGGGTCCAGCTTGTGCGGGTTCTGCGCGTCGTCGAGGTCGAACTTGATCGCCGTGAAACCCCGTTCCTTCACCTCCGCGGCGCGTTCGTTGTAGTCCGAGTGCGCACTGTCCACGTACAGGCGGACGCGATCACGGAATTTGCCTCCCAGGAGCCGGTACACCGGGACGCCCTGGGCCTTGCCGGCGAGATCCCACAGGGCGATTTCGATTCCCGTGAGCGCCGAGATGGCGGCGCCTCCAGCCCCGCCCATGAAAATGTACCTGCGTCGGATGTGCTCGAAACAGGCGTCCACATCACGCGGGTCCATGCCGATGATCATCTGCGCCATTTGCCTGGTCGACTCACGCCAGCCGCGGTCGATGTGACTGGCCTCTCCCGTCCCGTAGACGCCCTCGTCCGTGTATACGCGGACGTAATGGTACTGGTAGGTGGAGTTTCCGGATTTAACCGGGATATCTGCAGTCTTAATGTCGGTGATCTTCATCCATTCTCCTGTTTGTTCCTATGACGATCGCTGATTTAAGTCACGAAAACGGCCGTGCTGCTACGAGTTATCCGATTACGTGCAGAGCCCGCGTCCTGGATACACCTCTGCTCAATCCTTGACGCGGACCACCTTCAGCCGGTTGTTGTAGTGATCACTGACGATCAGCACGTCATCTCCGTAAAAACTCAGACCATGGGGTTCGTTCAGCGGCGCCTCGATTGCCAGGGCCGGTTGGTCACAATCACCGTATTCCCCGCTGCCGACGACGGTCTCAAGCAGGCCGTTACCGGTAATGCGTCTCACGCGGTTGTTGCCCGAATCGGAAAAATACAGGCGGCTCTTTTTATCCAGGGCCAGGCCCCGGGGCATGGCTATCGCGGCTTGCACGGCCCTTGAACCGTCCGGAGAGAAGCCCTCTTCTCCGGTTCCGGCCAGGGTGGATATGATACCGGAATCGCCATCGACGCGCCGGATAACATGGTACCGGTCGTCTGTGAAGTAGAGGTTCCCCGATCCATCTAACCGTATGGCCGAAGGTGAGCCGATCCGCGCCTGGTTCGCCGGGCCACCGTCGCCTGAATATCCCGGCAGGCCGATGCCGGCCATCGTAGTGATGATACCGGTTTCCACGTCGATCTTCCGGATTCGCCCGCAACCGGAATCCCCGATGTATACGTCGTCGTTGGGTCCGTGCGTGACAGACTGGACGTGCATCAGGCACGCGCTCAACGCCGGCCCTCCGTCGCCTTTGTCCCATTGAAAGGCCGCGCCCGCGATGTTGTGGATGACGCCCTGGTCGTCGACCCGCCGCACGTGGCCGTGTCTCGTATCGGCGATGACCACCCGGCCGGAGCGATCCACCGACACGTCGTGGGGGTTGCCCAGGTGCGCATCAACGGCCGGACCGCCGTCTCCGCCGTAAGCACGTGCCCCGGAACCGGCAACGGCACGAATGATCCCGGAATCCGGATCGATAGCCCGTATACGCTGGTTCCACACGTCGGCGATGTAGATTGTGCCGTCCGGACCGACCGACAGGCCGCCTGGTCCATTCAGGAAACCGGCGGCGGCGAGCTCGCCGTCGTGTACGCTGGTGCCTCCGAGTACTGTAGTAACTATCCCCGTACTCCCATCGCATCGACGGAGCCGACCGGAGCAGTCGCCCCAGAACACCGTGCCGTCCGGGTCGGCGTAGATACCAGCTTCCACGGAATTGCACCGGGTGATTATTCCGGGAAGTCCTTCCTCGCCGAATCCGGGTTCACCCGTACCGGCCAGCGTACGGACCATGCCCGTCTCCCTTTCCACCTTGCGTACCCGGAAACCGTACTTCTCGCCGACATAGAGATTGTCGTGGGCGTCCAGGCAGATCGCGTCCGGCATGAGTGTGCTCGCCTCGGTGGCCGGACCGCCGTCGCCGTTGGAAGCGCGCTGCCCGGTTCCCAGCACCGTGTCGATGATCCCGGATTGCATGTCGATCTTGCGAACGCGGTCGTTGGAATTGTCACACACGTACAGGTCGCCCCGCGAATCGAAGGCCAGGTGTTCCGGGTGGAAGAATCCCGCGTCCCGGGCCGGGCCACCGTCGCCGTGGTACCCGCCCAGACTCAATCCCCTGCCGGAATACGGCCGGCTTTCTCCTCGTTCGGAAGGATAGTGCCGTGCGTGATGGCCGAAGACGGTTTCGACGAGTCCCGTCTGAGCGTCGATACGCCGGATGTTGTTCGTCCACTCACTGGAAAGGTATACGTTGCCTGCCCGGTCCACAGCCACGCCGCAGGTGCAGTCCAGTTCCGCGTCCAGGGCGCGCCCTCCATCACCTCCACGGCCTATACTCCCGTTGCCTGCGACGCGGGTGATGATGCCGGTCTCGTAGTCGATGCGCCGGATCGTGTGGTTTTGGAGATCGGAAAAATACAGGTTGCCGTGACGGTCCTGGTACAAATCGTGGGGGTGGCGCAGCCGCGCTGCTTCGGCCGGACCGCCGTCACCCGAGTTGCCCGCGATCCCGTCGCCGGCAAATGCGTGCAGGATGCCTTCTCGATCGATTCGCCATATCCGGTGCCACAAGTAGTCGATCACGATCAGGTCGCCGTTGGGCCGGCGCACGACACCCATGGGCCACCCGGCGTCGGCTTCCCGTGCCGGGATCCCCACTCGCTGGCCCACACCCGCTAAGACCGACAGTTCGCCGAGGGGCAGATTTCGAAGTTTTTGATTAGTGCTCATGCGTGATGGGGGAATCGCGGCGCCTGTCCAACGTGTCCGCGCGACAGACGACTACGGCCCGCCAATCGCGCCTGCAAATTCGGGGTTTCATGGTGTTCGAAGCGGCGGCTTCGGCAGGAAGCCGCCGAGTCAAGATGGTATAGCATGAACCCATGGTTGGCAACCGGTAATTGCAAATTGACAGCCGCTCCTTGACCGGTTAACATACGTCGCCTCACGGACGCTTTCGTTACGCTTCTGAACGATCCAATTAACACGGAAAAGGCCTCTCAAATGAACTATGATTTCGACCAGCGCATCAATCGCATAGGAACCAACTCGTACAAGTGGGATTTTGTTAAACGGGACGGAGCTATTGTCCCGTGGGACGAGACCGACGCCAGTAGGCACGCGAAACCCGTTCTGCCGCTGTGGGTTGCGGACATGGACTTTCCCTGCCCTGAGCCGGTAGTGGACGCGGTGACCGAAATAGCCCGCATGGGTGTCTACGGATACGCCTTCCCGCCGCCGTCGTACTATGATTCCGTGGTGCGCTGGATGAAGCGGCGACATGGCTGGACCGTACGGCCCGACACCATCTGCTTCACCCCCGGGATTGTTCCCGCCCTGCATATGCTGGTTTCGGCCTATACAAGTCCCGGCGACAAGGTGCTGGTGCAGCCGCCGGTGTACTACCCCTTCTATAACGCCATAGAAAACCTGCAGACACGGGCGGCGTTGAATCCACTGCGCCATGAAGACGGCAGGTACTATATGGATTTCGACGACCTGGAAGAAAAATGCGCCGATCCCGAAGTCAAAATGGCTATATTATGCAGTCCTCACAACCCCGTCGGACGGGTGTGGTCCGGGGAAGAACTAAGGCGTTTTGGCCGGATCTGCATGGATAACGACGTGCTGGTCGTCTCCGACGAAATCCACAGCGACCTCATTCTCGGGAACCATACCTTTACGCCGTATGCCACGCTTGGACCCGAATACGAAGCCCGATCCATTGTCTGTACCTCTCCCAGCAAGACCTTTAACCTCGCCGCCCTGCAGGCATCGAACATGATGATTACTGACGCTGATCTGCGGGAGACCTTTCAGAACACAGTCCGCAGCACCGGCATCTTCACGCTGAACCCCTTCGGCATCGCGGCTGTGGAAGCCGCGTATGATCATGGCGAGGAATGGCTGGAGCAACTGCTGGAATACCTGGAGGGGAACTACAGGTTGGTCGAATCCTTCTTCCGCGAACGCATGCCCCGGATACAGGTCATTAGAACAGAAGGCACATATCTCGTCTGGGTAGATTTCAGGAGTCTCGGCCTGGACGGGGACGCCCTGCAGCACCTCATGATGGAGGAGGCGCGGGTATTTCTGGACGAAGGCTACATCTTCGGTCCGGAAGGCGAGGGCTTCGAACGGATCAACATCGCCTGCCCGCGGTCGGTGTTGAAAGAGGCCCTGGAGCGGATTGAGGCAGCGGTTAAGTCGAAGAGCTCAGGCATTTCTTGAACAAGTTCAGGAATACGTGCGGGAGCTAATCTCCTTATCCCTTCCAGACCGAACCACCCAGCTCACCACCACCCCCACGATCACATTCAACGCCAGTCCCAGCACCCCGGCGTGCCAGCCCCATAGCTTGCCGAAACCCGCGAGGGTCAGCCCAGCGGCCAGCAGTGTACCCGCAGCCATACCCGCCGCGGCGCCTGCCGCATTGTAACGTTTCCACAGCACACCCAGTACGAACAGAGGCGCCGTCTGGATCAGGACCTCCATCTTGAGTTCGATCAGCCCCCACAAGGTGAGATTGGGTGTCAACGCGATGACGATCAGTATGGCCATGATGGCCCAGGACAGGCGCTTTCCCCAGGCGGTAAGGCGCTCTTCCTGAAGCGACCCCTTCCAGATTCCACCCAGGACGTCCTTTACGAGAAGGGACGATAGGCTGAGAAGTACGGAATCGGCCGTTGACATGATCGCCGCGACGATGCCGGTGAGGACGAGTACGGTCATGACGTATAGCCAGAGGGATTCCGCTGCCCAGACCCGAAGCAGGCGAGGCATGACCTGGTCCGTGTCGACGCCCTCGAGGCCGGATAGCTGCGGGATGGCGAGGATCCCGACCAAGACGACCGCCGAGATGGTCACCAGCGGCATGAAGGCCATGAAAGTGAACGAGCGCTTCAGGCTGCGTGTGCTTCGTGCTGCGAAGATCCGCTGGATTGCCTGTGGGTATACGGCCGCGGCAAAGCCCACGAGCAGCAGGGTGCTGATCCATGTGCGGATCATTTCCCCTTCCGGGAGCGCGGCTTTCGCTGGCTGGTTGGCGATGATCCAGGCCGTCGCCTCGCCCAGCCGGTCACTACCCGGCACCACGGCCGCCAGCATGCCGAGCAGGCCCGCAAAGAGCAGCAGGCCCTGGATGCAGTCGGTCCAGGCCACGGCCTGCATGCCGCCTAGGGTCTCGTAAAACAGGATGATGATGCCCAGGACCACCACGCCTGCCCAGAAAGGAATTGCCCCATCGGAAAGACCGGAAACTATATGACCCACGGCGAGGAGTTGGGCGAGCAGATAGTTGGCGATGGCGACTACGAACAGAAGGGCGGCGAAAAATGTAAGACCCCTTGACTCGAATCGATGGGTGATCCAGTCACCCGGTGTCACGAAGTTCCACTGGCGGGACATGCGATACAGCGACGGTGCGAAGAGCAGATAGGCCACCACGATGGCCATCATGAAACCGATGCTCATGATCCAGGCATAGCCCAGGCGGTAGGCCTCGCCGGGATAGCCGATGAGCGTGTTACCGCTGTACTGCGTGGCGTATAGGGTGAAGAAGAGGACCAGCGCGCCCAGGTTCTTGCCCGCCAGGTAGAAGGACGACATCGAGTTGTCCCGCCGGCGGGCCCGGGCCACGTATCCGAGGACGATCATGAAGACGAGATACGCGACCAGGAACAAAAGGGCGCCCGGTCCGTAGGGCTGGTCCGCCATGAGCTATTCGTCCTCCTGCCAGAACCTGCAGATCACGAATGCGGTGAAGCACGCGATGGCCAGGCAGACGCCCAGGCAGATCACGACCCAGTACGGCACGCCGAACCACACGGGGACGGGGTCAATTTCCGGGATGTACCAGGGTACGGAAAGGGCAAACAGGGCCAGGTAAACGGCCCATATCCATCGTGGCAGGCGGTGATCGGGTAAGGAAGCGCTCATTACGGAACCGGGGCTCTATACGCGGACGTATTTGTGCACGAGATTCTCCACGCCCACCTCGCCCACGTAGATATCGCGGTGGCGGTCGACCCAGACGCTGTGGGCGCCGTGGGGACGATCGTTCGGTCCGCCCCTGACGACCCACTGGGCGATGAGCCTTCCGTCCATGTTCATGATGGTGACTCCGCCGCCCTCGCCCAAGAAGACCGTATCCTCGTCATCTACGAACAGGCCGCAGGGCGCGGGACGCCCGGGCCATTCCGCGAGGAAGCTTCCCTCGGAATCGAAGACCTGGATCCGGTTGTTGGTCTCCCGGTCTGCCACCACGAGCCGGCCGTCGGACGCGGGGAAGATGTTGTGTGGGAGGGTGAACTGGCCGGGCGCGACACCCCTTCCGCCCCAGGTGTGGACCAGGTCTCCCGAAGGCGTCATCCGGTGCACGTAACACTGGCCGTAACCATCGGAGACGTAGAGATCCCCGGAGGCCCCCTTAACGACGCGCGTCGGCATGTTGAATGGCTTGCCCGGTTCGCCTGTCTGGTTCGACTCACCCAGCGTTTGCAGCAGTGTGCCTTCGGTAGTAAACACCCGGACGGTATGGTCCTTGCAGTCCGGAATAAAGATCCTGTCCTCCCCGTCGATCCATATCTCGTGGGGCAGGGCCAGTATTTCGTGACCCCATTCGTTCAACAGGTGGCCGTCCCGGTCGTAGACCACCACGGCGGGCTTCGGCTCCCGGTCGACGACGTAGACCCGGTCCCGTGAATCCACGGCCACGGCCGTGGCGATGCCCAGCGTCCGCTCGGATCCCCATCCGGGCACTTTCTCGTAACAGAAATCTCCCGATCCCCAGATCATCTTAGTGTCCTTTGAAAGATATCAAGCTTCGGTTCTCGGTTAAATACCGATACCTCTATAAATGCAGTCGTGGCGAGCATGTAAGATACAAAGGTTTTGTTCTACTTCATCGCGAGGTATATACTCAGTCCGATCCGACCCTTCCTGGCAGTTGCCAGGAACTGTGTCCGGGTCCGTCGACCTGGATTAAACTTCCAATTTAACACCACTGGACATCAGGAGCCAACCCATGGGTGTACTTGACAGTTTCTCATTAAAAGGCCGCACCGCCGTGGTCACGGGCGGAGCGGGGCCGCAGTTTGGCAGCAGCATCTCCGAAGCTCTGGCCGAAGCGGGCGCGACCGTGGTCGTCGCATCCAGAGACCTCGACAAAAACCGCCGATTCGTCGCCGGATTGAACGGCAGGGGTTACGATACGCACCCCGAAGAACTGGACATCACGAACACCAAGTCAGTCGATACCTTGAAACAACGCGTGCTGGATCGGTTCGGCCGCGTGGACATCCTGGTCAACAGCGCGGTGGTCGGCCGCGGCGGGGGATTCGACGAACAGACCCCGGATTATTGGGCCGCCAGTGCCCAGGGAAACATGGTCGGACTATTCGCCCTGTGCAAGGCCTTTGTTCCGGGCATGGCCGACCAGGGCGGCGGCAGCATTATCAACATATCCAGTATCTACGGCGTAGTCGCAAACGACCCGGGCCTGTACGAAGAAACAGGGATGAAACAGCCACCGGACTACACCTTCGTCAAGGGCGGCATGATCAATTTCACCCGCTATATTGCGACGTACTACGGAAAGCAGGGCGTGCGGGCCAATTGCATCTGTCCGGGAGGTTATTACAACGATCAGCCAGGGCCATTCGTGTCACGCTACGAACACCGCGTTCCCCTCGGACGCATGTTGAACAACGAGGACCTCAAGGGCGCGGTTGTCTTCCTGGCCTCCGACGCCTCGAGATACGTCACCGGGGCCTCATTGATGGTCGACGGCGGCTGGACCGCACTCTAGCGAGAACGTCCTGTCCTTACGCCATATAGGATCAGGACTCCGGATCGAAGACCGATTTGTCCTGGGGATGATAGTCGATCGCCCGCCGGCCGTGATCCAGGTCGTACATCTTCCAGGTGCTGTCGGACACGCCGAACACGACCTCAAATCGAACACCGGGATGAATGACCGCCCGTTCGAACACCCTGACGGCGTCGCCGTGACTCAGATGATGAGGATGTCCGGGCAGGTCCCGTTGTTTTTGGAAATTGCCGATACGCACGCACACGACTTCCATGTCGAACCTCACCGCGTACATGTAACCCAGGCTTTCCCCGAAAACCTTGCTGATTGAATAGTAACTCTCCGGCCTCGGGGTCATGTCTATCGTACGGAAGACGTCCTGTGGATAGGGCGCCAGCAATCCAGCGCGGCTGGCAAATGCCACACGCCGTACGCCATTGCGGCTGGCCGCTTCGAAGAGCGTGTACGTCCCGATGAAATTGGCATGCAGGATTTCCTCCCACGACGCACCGCCCTGCGGGTTGCCGGCCAGGTGAATCACCGCGTCCATGCCTTCGGTGGCCTGAATCACCGCGTCCATGTCGGTGATATCGCCGATTACTTCGTCCTCCACTCCCGGGGTCGATACCCGGTCGAAGCAGCGGAGGGGATATCGGTCCTTCAGACCTTTTACGATGATCGAGCCGATAACGCCGGCCGATCCAGTAACGAGTATACGAGGGGTTTCGTTCATTCTGTCTCCTTGCGCATGAATGGTCCAGTCCGTTCAATCCAGTCATAGGTTTCCTGCCACGGCGCGCTGCCGTCCTCTTCCCAGATCTCCAGCCGGATGCCCCGGATGTTGCCCTCGGGGAATCCCGTCAGCCGACTGACCGATGGATAACCGATGGTGTAGTAGACATTGCCGCCCGGAAGCAACAATTTGCCGATATGCCTCGGGAGCTCCGTCTTCGGATTTCCGGCGATACGCACCAGTTCCGCTTCGTCGACTTCTACACCGAGTCCCGGTCCCTCCGGCACGGGGGAACTGCCTTCTGCTACCTCGATTCGGCCGCCGGTAACGTCCTCGCCGTACTGGTCGTCCAGGTTGACCGAGTGCAACACGTTGGGGATCACCGCGCCCAGGTGGAGCGCCATGGCCTTACTGAGCGTCCCGCCAGTCAACTGGATCACGGTGGAGACATTCGCTTCGGCACAGGCGAATCCCCGTTTCAAACTCATGCCGATGCCGTGCTCGCCGACCATGTAGAGGTCGGCGCATCCATACACGATCTCCGGTCCGCCGCCGAGCTGTGGCACGTGCATCAGCAGGGGAATCGACGTCTTCTCCCTCAGGCGGCGCCACCCATCCACGTCACGCCAGACCAGCGGGTCTTCGATCACGCCGACGACGGGAGACTTCTCCAGCTGTTCGATGATGCGCATCACGTCGGCGGGCGACCGGTTGTGGTTGAAATCGTAGTGCATTCTGAATCCCGCAGGCGCGACCTCTTCCACGGCCCGGTTCTGTTCGTAGACGTCGAAGTACGCGCAGGTGTGCATCTTGAACGCCATGTACCCCTCGTCCACAGCGCGCACTACCTCTGCGGCCAGGACTTCCGGGGACGACACACGCGTCCATGCCGCCACGGGCACGCGGTCCCGCACCTTCTGTCCCATGAGCTTATAGGCAGGGATTTCGAGATACTTGCCCATCAGATCATAAAGCGCGCCCATGAGACCGACCGGAAATTCGGCGTTGATGTGGTCGAAGGGATGGCTGTCCGTCAACCGTTCCACGTCATTGATGTCCATCGTGACATGTCCCCGGCTCTCCCCGTATCCGACCACCCCGTTGTCCGCGGTCACCTTGAAGATCGTCTGGGTATCGATATCCCTGTACTTGACCTTTTGATCCACATTCCGCTCTGCCAGCCGTGGATTGATGTGCGTAATCGCGATGTTGGTGATTTTCATGGCCTGTCTCGTTTCTCGCGTGGTTTGGTTAAGGTTGACAGTCCAACATGGAATTTACTGGTACGCGTGGGAACGCGTGCGGGTTTTGCCTGCACAGAACGGATTCTCATCGGTTCGTCAGCGATTCCGGTGTCCCCTCCTGGTTCATCCCGTCCCGAACGCTGAGGGCAACGGGCCAGTTCTGACCCCCTCGCTTGACGTACTGGTCCTCTACGCCGCACAGCCAGGTGAACATGCGCGCGGCTGCGAAGGCGCCCTGAAACTGTTCGAACACGCCTGCCGGGGGATTGAAGTCGATCGTGTTGAAATCTATATCATCCTGCCTTACCCAGTCCCGGTCAGGTGGCGTTGTCCGCCAGTAGTTGTACTTGAGCAGATTGCGGTACCGGCTTTTTCCCCGCGGCCCGGAGACGGCCTTTGAACGCCGGTGCCAAATGCCGTATACCGTCAGAAATATCGTTCCCGCGGGACTGGCTGTCGATACCGTCCCCTGTATCGAACCCAGGTGGGCCATCATGGGCGCCTTGTTCCGCATGAATTGGGAGCCGGGGAGCAGGACCGTGGGCCCCATTTCCTCGGTGCATTCTTCCGGGTAGTAGAAGACTTGAAGGTATTCCAGCGCGGAGGTATATATCGTCCCGCCGTCCCGATGCCAGTGCTGAGGCCGGGTGTAGGGCAACGGACCACGGTGGTTGCTGACGATGAGCGGCAAAGTGAACTCCGCGCCCAGGAGCGACCTGACCGCGCCTGCCGCTTCTGGATTCATGAGTACACTGTCCACGAAGAAGGACTCATTCATGATGGGCGTCGGTTCGTGCGTACTGTCGGCGCGCTCGAGGTAATCGACGACCCTTTCGTTTATTTCGTCCGGGACAACACCGGGCAGCATCAGATAGCCGTTTCTGCAGAAATCGATCACCTCGCGATCCGACATCGTCGGCGGACAATTCATCTTCCTGCCGTAAGGCGTGTTTGCCATGTCTATCTCCATCGTTCGAGGACGAATTCGTACCCCAGGCCGTAGGTTTCCTGTTCATTCATGGCCAGGGACATATCGGGAAACTTGATGATACGCCAGCCGTCGTCCAGCGCGTCCTTGATCGACCGGTACCGAAATGCACCATCCTCCTCAAGGCCATCGGGATCCGCGCCATCTTCGTATACACTGATACCAACAACCGCCGAATGGGGATTGGTCGTGGGCGCCTGTAGGTAGAGGAGGCTCTGGCGCGATCCCGCCGGGGCGCGTTCTGCCATCGCCTGGGCCGTGTCGATGTCTTCAACGGCGAGTACCCCGTCTTCGAATCGTTTCCTGATATGCTTCAACTGCGCCGTCAGGTTGTCCATCGGTTCATCCTTGGTAAAGGCGGCCGGGCTGTGCCATGACCAGGGAATGCTATGGCCAGGTCTGCCATGGCCGATTCCCGAATTGCGTTTTTAAGGAGAAATATGACCAAACATAATCGGACGGCGGACTTGTGCAAAGAAGAAATGCGTATCTATCGACGACTCGCGTGCACCATGAGCAGCAGGCTGCACTCGGCACAGATCAGCAACGTGGCCAGGGTGAGGTGCAGAACCTGGGCCGCCGGGGGCAGACCGCCGTATGCGAGAATGATCCCCATTAACATCTGCAGGATGATGCCGGCCAGGATGAACCGGGCGACGGGACCAAGTCGGCCACCACTTCCATGCCTCCTCACCGATCTGAAAACCAGTACACCCGCCAGAAGCACCAGCCAGGAGGACAACCGGTGCACGTGATCGATGATGCCCACCTGGGCCAGCCATTCGCCGCGTGGCAGTCCACCATCGTCCTTGATAAAGGGGTCTATACCCTCGCGGACCTGCGTTCCCAGGAGCAACTGGAGGATGGTGACTGCCAGGAGTGTAATTCCCAGGCGCATCAAGGTCGTGCGGGCCTGTTCGCTGAGTTTGACGCGGACACGCCGTTCCAGGGATTGAAAGGTCACGAAGAGCAGGGTGCACAGCAGTATAACCGCCAGGAACATATGCAGCGTGATGATGCCTGGCTGCAGGCCGGATCTGACCACCTGGCCGCCGAGCCAGCCCTGGAATCCGACCAGCAGGAAACACAGGCCCGTGCAATAGAAAATTGCCGGTTGTGTCCTTCTATATCGAAAGGAACGCAGGAAGGTGACGAAAACGAGGATTCCGATCGCCACGCCCACCAGGCGATTGGCGTATTCGATCCACATTTTGACCGGATTGAATGCGGCGACGTCGTAACCCTTCTCACGGAGGTAATCTAGGTCCAGGTCCTCGACACTCGCCGGCGGCAGCCATGATCCCCAGCACCTGGGCCAATCGGGACAGCCCAGGCCGGCTCCGGTGATCCGAACCATGCTGCCAACAGAAATCAGCAGGATCGTGGCCGCAAGGGTCGCCAGTGCCGTTTTTTGGAAGGTGTTCATGTTAGGCCATCATAGACCCTGAAGCCTTTTTCGGCAAGGGATATCGAGGGGGTTGCCGCGGGATCCGGGAGTCGGTTTTATGGTTGCCATTTCGGCCACCTCGATGTATCTTGTGCGGTGCAGTACAAGGCAGTTTTTAGTAGGGGTATAGCTCAGCTGGTAGAGCGGCGGTCTCCAAAACCGTAGGTCGCGGGTTCGAATCCTGCTGCCCCTGTTTCCCGCTACAGATCCAGTGCCATCAGGGCGCCTTGCCGGAACGGACGGACCATGTCATTCTTCGAAGTCGAAACCTGGGTACCGAAGCCCGACCGGAAGGTCGATCACGATGAGATGATCCGAACCTGGTTCGCCTTCCTGGAAACCCACAAAGACGAACTTTTTCCGGAATGGCGTTCCGCCCGGTATTTCCGTGAAGTGGAGCGAAATTCGGGTCAACCCACGGGACGCTACGTGATGGTATTCGAGTACGTTTCCCACGAAGGTTTCCTCGAATACAAGGCGCGGCGCAAGGACTGGTCCGGTCCCTACGCGGAATACAAGAAGGTGGACCCCTACCAGTTCTTCGACCTGAGTACCGTCACCGAGACCTGCTGGATGCCTGAAGAGCAAAGCAGGTGGCTCGATTTCTCATGAGGACCAAGTCAAGATGACGGAAAACCAGTACATCCTGACGCCCTACTTCCTTGACCGGTATGACCCGGCGCTTCTCGATCTCGCAGAAGACGACTGGGTCGTAAACAGTCCGACGCTACACGGCGACGACGAAATGTCCCGGACCCTGTGCGTACATCGTCCCCTCGCCGACCGGGTCGCCGAGGCCGTGGCAGACGGCAGGCGGCCGGTCAGCGTCGCGGGAGACTGCTGTGCGACCATCCCGGTCATGGCGGGCCTGCAACGCGCCGGCATCCACCCTGTTTTCCTGTGGCTGGACGCTCACGGGGATTTCAACACGTGGGAAACCACCCCGAGCGGATTCCTGGGCGGCATGCCGCTGGCCATGATGGTCGGATTGGGGGAACAGACCTTCATCGAAAACGTGGGTATGGATACGTTCCCCGATGCGGATGTCGTAATGTCGGACGGGAGGGACCTGGACCCCGGCGAACGTAAACTTGTCGAAGCGTCGCGGTTAAGACATTTGCCCAATCCCCTGGACCTGCTGAACTGCGACCTGTCGAACCGGCCGGTCTATATCCATTTCGACACCGATCTCCTCGACCCCACGGAGGCCCCGGCCATGGGCTACCCCGCGCCGGGTGGACCATCTTCCGGCGACCTCGAAACGGTCTTCAGGCACTTCGCGGAGCACTGCGACATCGCCGCCCTGTCCATTTCCACCTGGCGTTCCAGCATGGACGAAGATGGCCGCAGCAAGTCCGTGTGCATGGGGCTTTTCAATATCCTGTCCGGCTGAGCGGCAAGTCCTGCCATGCCTTCCACCGATTCCATCTTCAAAAAGCTGACGGTAATCGAAGCCGCGAACGTCCTGGCCGGACCTGCCGTGGGCATGTTCTTTGCAGAACTGGGCGCCACGGTGATCAAGGTGGAGAACCTAAAGACCGGCGGCGACACAACCCGTCATTGGAAACTGCCATCGGAAGAGAACGACAGCGACGTATCGGCCTATTTCTCCTCGGTGAACTGGGGCAAGCGATCCATCGGGATCGATTTCTCAAAACCGGAAGGATATGCCGTCCTGCTGGACCTGGTACGCCGCGCCGACGTGTTTCTGCAGAGTTTCAAAGCTGGTGACGCGCAGAGATTCAAGCTCGACTATCCAACCTTGCGCACGGTTAACGACCGGCTCATCTATGCCGATATCACTGCCTTCGGGGAGAAGGACGAGCGGCCCGGTTTCGACGCCGTGCTGCAGGCGGAAACCGGCTTTACGGGGATGAACGGTACCGAAGAGAGCGGTCCCTTGAAAATGCCGGTGGCCCTCATCGACCTGCTCCTGGCCCATCAACTCAAGGAAGCCCTGCTGATCGCCCTCATCGAACGGATGCAATCGGGGCAGGGTTCATATAACACGGTCTCACTCTTCCATTCCGGCGTCGCTTCGCTCGCCAACCAGGCGGCGAACTACCTGGTCGCCGGTTCCGTACCGGGCCGCGCGGGTTCCGACCATCCGAACATCGCGCCCTACGGAACGATATACGAGACCCGGAACGGCGAGTCCGTAGTCCTGGCCGTCGGCACCGACAGCCAATTTCAGGCTCTGTGCGACGTGCTGGGCATGCCCGAAGCGGCCCGGGACCAGCGGTTCTCTACAAACCAGCAGAGGGTCGTTCACCGTGACGCACTGAATGGACTGCTGGAGGATCGTATTGGTCAGTGGGAACGAGAGACCCTAATGGCGGCACTGCAGTCACGAAAAGTGCCGGCCGGCGCGGTCAGGCAGTTGGACGAGGTCCTTACCGGGCAGTCCGTGGAGCCATGGCTGCTGCGCGGAAAGCGACCGAACGGCACCTCGATCAGCGGATTGCGTACGATCGCCTTCGACAGTGAAGCCATATCACCTCAGGCAAAATTGAATGCGCCGCCGAAATTTAATCAAGACCAGGAATATGTGCTCGCGGATGTATTGGGCTATTCGAAAGACCAGATTGATGGATTGAACAAGGCGGGCGTGATCCTGTAGTCCAACCCATATAGAGCACGCGTAAGAGCTGGACATAGTGCCCTGTTGTTCGTATTTCAGTGGGAATAGTCAGCGGTTTCAATGATCGGTTTTGGTTGCTACTACAGGGTGAAATGTCGTATATTAGCAGGTGTTTGCAATGGTCGGTCGAACGAGTGCATTGTCCTGTTTCAATAGGAATCCCGGTGGTACTTACGCCTGACTCCACAACGCAACCAGTTGAGATTCGCGCATATTAAACGAAATGCGAACTGTATATGAGTGAACTGATCATTGTAGGTGACCGGGTCCTCGTCGAACAGCATGACGGGGAGCAGCTTACCAATTCGGGACTATACCTTCCCGCCACCGTAACGGAGAAGGAGAAGGTAGGAACCGGACGCGTGGTCCGAGTGGGTCCGGGGCACTTGATGCCCAATCCCGATTACACCGAAGGCGACCCGGTTGCGATCCCGGCGGAATCTGTGCGCTACCTGCCGTTGCAGGCCCAGACGGGTGATTTCGCATTCTACCTTCGCAAGGAATCCATCGAGATAAAATACCAGGAAAAGACCTATATCATTGTGCCTCACAACGCCATCCTCGCGCTGGTGCGATCGGATGGAGAAGACCTCCTGCAGGGTCTCGAGGACCTTCTCGGCGAAGGATAGGCCGTATTCATACATTTTCGCGATCCAGGCAAATAACCAGTGCGCGAGACTTGAAATCCACAACTGATTGTTAACTCATCAGCCATACAAGTGACAGGAGCGTGACCCATGAACAGGACGGCGGCCTACCCGGCCCAGCGTGGAATACCTGTCTCTCAACTTGGCGTCGACGTGCGGGGCGCCTTCATTACGCGGACCTATACCCATCTTCTGGGGGCGATTCTGGCTTTCGCCCTGATTGAGATATACCTTTTTCAATCCGGACTGGCTGAATCGATCGCCCGGGTCCTCCTGAGCGGTTCATGGCTCATCGTCCTCGGCGGCTTCATGATCCTGAGCTGGATCGCGACCCATTTCGCCCATAGTTCGACATCTACCGGAGCCCAGTACGGCGCGTTGGGCCTGTTCGTCGTCGGCGAAGCCATCATCTTCACACCGCTGCTCTACCTGGCGGAAGCCACGGCGCCCGGCGTGATCGAAAGCGCAGCCACCGTAACACTCCTCGGTTTCCTGGGGTTGACGATCGTCGCCTTTCACACCCGCAAGGATTTCTCCTTCCTTGGCGGATTGCTGCGCTGGGGTTTTATCTGTGCCATAGTGCTGATCGTGGCCAGCGTGCTGTTCGGTTTCCATCTCGGGACGATCTTTACCGTGGCCATGATCGTGCTCGCGGGCGGCGCGATCCTCTATGACACTTCAAACGTCCTGCACCACTATCCCGAGGACCGTCACGTGGGCGCGGCGCTACAGCTCTTCGCATCTGTGGCGCTGCTGTTCTGGTACATCCTTCAATTCTTCCTGGCCTCAAGGGACTGAAACGCACGACGAGGTCGGGCATGTAAACATGGTTGTAACCTAATGGGAGGTTTCACAAAATGAGTATGCACAAAAGTATATCGATCGGCGTACTGCCCCTATTGTTGTGTTTTTTTACGCTGGCTTGCGAGGGACCCGAGGGACCCTCCGGGCCCACAGGACCGCAAGGACCCGCTGGACCAGTAGGTCCGGGTGGAACCGACGGAACCACCGGACCGGAAGGACCGGAAGGACCGGAAGGCCCCCAGGGGCCGGACGGTGAAGTGCTGGTGATCGACCAGGCTCTGATTGGAGAATGGCGGTTAACGGGATCGGATATCCTGGAAACCCTGGCCGCTAATCTTAGAAACTACCTGCTGGAGCAAGGTCTGGATGAAGCATTGGTCGACATAGCTATCGCTGACTTTCTGAGAGAGAACGATCTGGGCAATTCTCCCCTGGCGACTGTGCATCTCAATTCGGACGCCACTACCGAGGATGGTGAAGGAATCGACGGCGTCTGGACCGTCCTCAATGGTGTGCTGACGATTATACAGGGCGACAGAATCGAGTTCCGGGCTAACTACATGGTGGATGGCGACGATCTGACGCTGATACAAACCAAGGCCCAGATGATTCAAGGTATCGAGACCAGGTCCGGGGAACCCCTGCTCGATGACGACCTCGCGTTTTTCGATGTTTTGTTCGGGGAAGATGGCGTAGTCAATTACTACTTCGAACGGATATAGTTCTCCACTACACAACGGTGATGTCGAGGTCAATGGTTGGAATCGACTGACACTGGACGCTGGAGTTTTACCGCTTGCACGTTCGAAAGGCATCCATGCATCCCAGGATAAAATCCATAGGCCGGGAGATCCTATCATTCGGACTCATCGCGCTGGTATTACTCGCGGCCCGGTCGACGCTCGCCGATCACTATACGGTCCCGTCGGGATCCATGGAATACACCCTGATGCCGGGCGACCGGATATTCGTGGCCAAGTATTCCTACGGATTCCGGTTCCCGTTCACCGACTGGAAACTCACCCAGGGACGCGAGGTGGTCAGGGGTGAAGTGGTCGTCTTCGACTCGCCCGTGGAGGACATCCGCCTTGTGAAGCGGATCGTCGCCGTGAGTGGGGACTCCGTTTCCATCCGCAGCGGACAGGTATCCATCAACGGCCACCCCATGGGAGTCCCATGGGATCTCCGGGAAGAAACCTACGGAGATCGCAAGATTCAGTTGAATCTGACCTACAGTGGAGGGGAGGACTTCGGTCCAACGGTTATTCCCCCTGGATCTCTCCTGGCCATAGGAGACGCCAGGGGGAACAGCAAGGACGGACGAGCCTTCGGTTTCATCTCGGAGGATTCGGTCTACGGCAGGGCCGTGGCCGTATACTACCGGAGCGGTGACGGCCTTTGTTGGCTGAAGCTGTAAGGAAACGCGGTGCCTACCGCGTTTCCGTCTTCGTATCCTGAGCTTCCTTTTCCTTTTCTTCTGCCCTTTTCTGCTTCTGCATCGGATTTTCCGGTGTCTGCCGGCGTTGCTTGAACAGCTGGAAACGCGTGGGCTTCGACTGCGGCGGCCAGACGTTGTTGCTCAGGTCGGTGTCCGCAGTCTCCAGGTAGGGATCGAGCGTGATCCGTTCCACCGACTGATCCATGGCAAACACCTTGGTCACGCGGTCGTCCCGGTGCCGCCAGATCTCCACGGGAATATGCTGCACTTCCCTGGTTCCGTCCTCGAATTCAAACTCCAGGATCAGTGGCATGACCAGGCCGCCGACGTTCTCGAAGGTCAATTCGTAGAAGTGCTTGTCGCTTTCCAGCAGGGCCAGATCTTCGGCGTCCAGGTTCTTCAGGTAATTTTCATACTCCTCCCGATCGAGGATGGACACATCGAAGGGATCGTACTTGTTGTAGAAATCGACCAGTGTCGAATCCTGCCCGACCATCGGGGCCTGGATGTCCGTCTGGTTGCGCGTGTAGCTGATACCCATATTTTCTTCCGCTTTGCCAGCCCGGGCGATCTCCTTTTCCACTTCGGGATCCCGCGTATTGATCTGGAACCACTTCACCTCCCCCAACCCCAGGTCTACGTGGTCCGTGCTGTAGAACCACCCGCGCCAGAACCAGTCCAGGTCCACGGCGGACGCGTCTTCCATGCTTCGGAAGAAATCCTCGGGGGATGGATGCTTGAACATCCAGCGCTGGGAATAACTGCGGAAGGCATGGTCGAACAGCTCCCGTCCCATGATTGTTTCCCTGAGGATATTCAGTGCGGTGGCGGGTTTACCATAAGCGTTGGGACCGAGCTGGAACACGGACTCTGAATTGGTCATGATGGGCGAGATCCGCTCCACGTCGCCCTTCATGTAATTCACGATCCGGTGGGCTGCACCCCGACGCGATGGATACTCGGTATCCCACTCCTGTTCGGCCAGGTACTGGAGAAAGGTATTCAGTCCCTCGTCCATCCAAGTCCATTGCCGTTCGTCGGAATTGACGATCATGGGAAAGTAGTTGTGTCCGACTTCGTGGATGATGACGCTGATCATGCCGTACTTGGTCCGTTCGCTGTAGGTGCCGTCCTTTTCCGGCCGGCCGCCGTTGAAGCAGATCATCGGGTACTCCATGCCGATTCTGTTCGTATGTACGGAAATGGCCGTGGGATAGGGATAGTAGAAGGTGTAATTCGAATACACGTCCAGCGTATGGGCCACCACCTTGGTGGAATAACGCTCCCAGAGGGGATTGCCTTCCTTGGGATAGAAGGACATGGCCATGACCTTCTGCGAACCGGACTGGACACCCATGGCATCCCAGATGAACTTGCGCGAACTGGCGAAGCCGAAATCCCGGACATTTTCCCCGTGAAATTTCCAGGTCTTCTTATCGGTCGCCCTTCCCTTTTCCGCTTCGATCGCTTCCTCTTCGGTAACGATCATGACCGGTTCTTCGGCGGTCCGCGACCGGGCAAACCGTGACTGCTGCTCGGAGGTAAGCACGTCCTTCGGATTCTGCAGCACACCCGTGGCCGCGACGACATGATCGGCGGGCGTCGTGATGCTGACCTTGTAGTCTCCGAAGGGCAGGGTGAATTCACCGCGGCCGAGGAATTGCTTGTGCTGCCAGCCTTCGACCTCGTTGTACACCGCCATGCGGGGAAAGAACTGGGCGATGGCATACAGGTAGTTGTCGTCTTCCTCGAAGTACTCATAGCCGGAACGGCCACCGATTTTCATCCGGTCGTTGATGTTATACCACCATTTGACCTTGAAGGTGAAGGACTTGCCGGTGCGAAGCGATTCGGGCATGTCCACGCGCATCATCGTCTTGTTGATGGTATGGGGCAGGGGATTATCCCGCCGGTCCCGCACCCATTCTATCTTGAATCCGCCGTCGAAATCGTTCAGCAGCCGCCGCAACTGGGCAAAACTCATCTGCCCAGAAACCCGGCTGCCCGCAATTTTCCGCGTGTCCGACTCCCGGGACCGCATGTTCTGATCGAGTTGCACCCAGAGGTAGGCCAGTTCATCGGGAGAGTTGTTGTGGTAGGTGATGACCTCGGTGCCATAAAGCCGCTGCGTCGCGTCGTCCAACTCGATCTGCATCTCGTAGTCCGCCTCGTTCTGCCAGTACAGATGGCCCGGGGCACCGGAAGCCGTCCGGTATACATTCGGCGTCGGTGCTTCCTGCTTGATCTGGCGGAACTTGCTCCGGTTGATCGTCTCGGACCCCTTCTGCGCGGTTACCGAGGTAGAGAGACACGCGATGCTCAGTGTGCACAGTAAATACATCAAGCGCTTCAACATGGATTACCCTCCAGGAGTACGTGTTTTCATCTGGTTTTCAGGATGTGCGTCGTGGCATGATTACGACAACCGGGGAATATACGGAAGGCTGGAGAAAATGTAAAGTCAAACCCCGGGTGAAGGATTCCAGTAGTAATGCGGTACATGACTTCGGGATCTGCCCGGTAGCGTTAAACCGAAATGCAGTAGTGAGGCCGCACAACAGCGCCGGGAGAATCTGTTTGCGGCGTCGCGGGTGTTCAGATATGTTCGTCTGTACACGTCGCATGTGATTTCGGGTAACGACTTGGGATGCTTAGAATGCGATTACGTCACGACTGGATCCGTCTCACGGGCATGATGCTGGCCGGTTCAATGCTGATCACCGGAGCCGTGCCAACCATCGATGTGAAAGCGGCTTCGTCGGGAGCACACCCGTTCTATATCAGCATATGCCAGATCGACCATAACCCCGATGCCAACGCGCTGGAAGTGTCGTTTCGGATCTTTACGGACGACCTGGAACAAGCCCTCGAAACGATGGGAACAGACCGGTTGCACCTGGGGACGGAGCGTGAAGCGGAAAAAGCGGATCTGTACATCGCCCGTTACCTGGCGCGTAACGTCGTAATCGAGATAAACGGACTCCGGGCAGAGACCGTTTTCCTCGGTAAGGAAATGGATACCGACGCGACCTGGTGTTACGTGGAGATCGAGGATATACCGGTTTTGAAATCGATGACCATGACGAATACGCTACTCCTTGAGACTTTTGAAGAGCAGGTCAATCTCGTACACCTCAGTGCCAACGATCAGAAGAAAAGCCTGGTGTTCAACCGGCAGCAGGTCAAACACTCGCTGGATTTCTGAACCAAAATTCGGGTCTTGTGTTGAATCTTCCAAACTAATCTCATGTCCCAAAACACACGTGATATCGCGCGCATAGTCGATCTGAAAGAGTTTCCGAACCTGCGAAACGGCCTGGGTACCATCGTCGCCACTTCGGGCGGGTACGATCCGCTTCATCCGGGTCATGCCTCATGCCTCCTGGAGTCATCCCGCTATGGAGACACCCTGGTCGTCATCATAAATGGCGACGGATTCCTTCGCCAGAAGAAGGGAATGCCCTTCATGGATCTGAAGGCCCGCTGCCAGGTCGTCTCATGCGTTCGAAACGTTGACTACGTCATACCCTTCGAAATCGAAGATGACGACACGGTCCGCGAGGCCCTGCGGGTGATCCGGCCCCACGTATTCACCAAGGGAGGCGACCGGACTGACATGTCCAATATCCCCGAATGGGACGTGTGCACGGAACTGGGGATCGAAGTGATCGCGGGGGTCGGGATGGACAAGGCATGGAGCAGTTCCGATTACCTGGAAACATGGGGACGTTTCTGGGCGGACCGGGCGAACCGGGCGGACCAGGCGGACCGCGGGGAGCAAAAATAGCCCCGAAATCCATGTTTTATCAGATCTCCCCCGACGCCTGCATCGACAGAAAGGCGGAGTCGTCCACGAGAAGAGGCAGGTTCACGCGGCTCCGCCTGCGGCTCGATTCGTAGGTGGCGAAGATCAGTTCGGTCGCCTGAAGGGCACGGCCGCTGTCCAATTCCGGCGTTCGGCCTGTTTTTAAGGCGTCGACCAGGTCGAGTATGGTCGAAACGGTTGGGTCTTCCGAAGGAGATTCGTCCAGCGGAGGCTTTTCCCAGGCCGAACCGCCGAGGCGGAGGAGCCGAAGCGGTATGTCTTCGTCCACGCCAACGTCGATGATTCCTTCCGTCCCGACCAGGCGGTTAGCGGGACCGTTCGTTCCCGCGGCACCCGTGGCGAGCAACCCTTCCACGCCGTTTTTCCATCGGATCCAGGATACCCCGGCCGTGTCGATGGGAACACCGAATGCCTCCCTGTCCCCGGACGCGTCGATCTGCCCCAGGACCCATTCCGCCGGGATATCATCGTTGTAGAAGAAGAACATGTCGAACCAGTGGGTGCCCCAGTCGAACAGGTTGGAGCAGGTAGCTTCAAGGCGAAGAAGATCTCCGACGGCGTCTTCTTTCAACAGGCGCCGGGCCGTGAGGAATTGGGCCTGGAAGCGGCGCTGGTGGCAAAAGGTGAGCAACACGCCGTGCTCGCGGCAAACACGGTCCATGGCCTTGGCTTCTCCCCAGGTGGGCGCCATGGGTTTCTCGCAGTGCACGGCTTTCACGCCGCGGCCCGCCGACGCCAGCACCATCTCGCCGTGATCGGACGGCCAGGTACAGACACTTACGATATCGAGTTGTTCGCTCTCGAGCATGTCACGATAGTTTTTATAGGTCCGGGGGACGTCGAATTCCTCCTGAAACGCCCATCGGGCTTCCCCCGCGGGGTCCGCGCAGGCCGTGATTTCGGCGCCCGGACACGCCATGTATCCCTGGGCGTGATTCTTTCCTCGACCGCCGCACCCTATGATGCCAACCCTGTACATGGCGTTTCCCCTCGGTTATAGATAAAGCTACGCACAGCAAAGCCGGGATGCCGTACCGGGATGTCGTATTTGTTGCTTGTCCCGCGTCATGTGCCGCAATAATATACCGGTACACGGAATCGACGGACCCACGCGACAATCTCGTTGGCAATATACAAGCCAAGACAGGGAATCACCCGATTTTTCTCGATCGCCCGGAGGAGAAGATGGCCAGTAGATACCGTGCCGCCGTGATTGGTCTCGGTCGCATGGGAAGCACATTCGATGATGAGATAGACCAGGGTGGATCCGTTTTTCTGCCTTACTGTCACGCGCCTTCCTATCATGCCGCCGAGAACGTGGACCTGGTCGCCGGGGCGGATCCCCACGACGAACAGCGTTCCATATTCGGTGAACGTTGGGGGATCGAGGATAACCACCTGTACGCCGACTACCGCGAATTGCTCGAAAAGGAAAAACCCGATCTGCTCAGCATATGTACGACCGCCCGGATCCGCTCGCAGATCGTGCAGGACGCGGCACGGTCGGGCGTAAGGGCCATATGGGCCGAGAAGCCGATCGCACTCACCCTGTCCGAGGCGGACGCCATGGTGGAGACCTGCGCGGAACATGGCGTCGCCTTCGCCATCAATTGTGCCCGGCGATGGCATCCTTTTTTCGCCGGGGCGAAGACCATGATCGAAGAAGACGAACTCGGTGACATCGTCCAGGTGACGGGCTACGGCCAGTGCGGGCTTTCCCACAACGGAAGCCATCTGATCGACATTGTCCGGTACATGGCCGGCGGCAGGGTGGAATGGGTGTACGGCGAGATGGAATCCGACGAGGCGGCCGCGGGTGAGAAGGACTTGATGGGCAACGGTTACCTGGCCTTCGACAACGAAGCGCGGGCGTATATCCGGGGCATGAACTGCGGCATAGCAAACTGGGAAATAGATGTACTGGGTACAAAGGGCCGCTTCCGTTCGATCGCAAACGGTCAGGATGCCGAGCTGATAAAACTGCACGCCGGCGGCCCGCGCGGGAGAGGCGTGCCAGCCCGGCTGCCATTCCCCTGGCCCGCCCGCTACCCTGGGATGGGACTGACGATCGTGGCGGACCTGGTATCGGCCATTGAAAACGGCCACCCACCGAAGTGTTCCGGGGCGGATGGACTAGAGTCCCTGGAAGTGGCCGTCGCCCTCCGTGAATCTCACCGAAGGGGTGGGGAGAAAGTACCATTGCCCCTGGAGGATCGTGGCCTGGGTATACTTTCCTCCGAAATACATCAGGACGACGTGCCCGCGCGCATCCGGCGCTTGCAGGGTTGAAGTCTGCGGGGTTGAAGCAAGGAGATCAAATGAAGCTTGGGTTCGTTACCTACCAGATCGGAAGGGACTGGGATGTGCCGACCATCATCGACATGTGCGGCCGATCGGGTTTTACGGGCGTGGAACTTCGCACGACACACGCCCACGGCGTGGAAGCCTCGCTGAGTTCGAGCGAGCGGAGGGACGTCAGGAAACAGTTCGAGGACGGCGGCGTTGATATCGTGGGACTGGGCACCGCCTTCGAGTATCACGCGGTCGACCCGGCCGAAGTCCGCCGGAACATCGAGGAAACCATCGATTACGCGAAACTGGCGGCCGACCTGGGTTGTCCAGGCGTCAAGGTGAGGCCGAACGGGTTACAGGCAGAAAAGGGCATTCCGGAAGAAGAAACCCTCGAACAGATTGGAAAAGCGGTAGGGGAATGCGCGGAAGCGGCCGATGATCTCGGCATTCAGATCCGAGTCGAGGTGCACGGCAGGGACACCCAGGTACCACGACGCATGCGGACCATCATGGATCACGCCGATCATCCCAATGCGCGCATATGCTGGAACTCAAACTTCGGCGAAGTGGTGGACGGTTCCGTCGAGGCAAACTACCGGCTGCTGAGCCACAAGATCGGCCTGGTCCACATCACGGAAATCTACCGCGCCGAGTATCCATGGCGCGAACTGTTCAAGCTGCTCGCGGCCGACGGTTACGAGGGATACACGCTTGCGGAAATTGGTCACAGCCTCGAACCGGAACGATTGATGGGTTATTACAGGGCCCTGTGGCAAGCCTACCAGGATTAACCACTGCCGCGGCCCTTCCGGTTCGTTGCGAAAGGAATTATCATTCATGACAACGACGCAGGCGACCTCGCAGGAAGCAGTCTACCGCAGCCGCACACCGGCATCCTGCGAGGCCTTCAAACGCTCGGGAAAAGTCATGCCTGGCGTTGCCAAGGGCGCCTACTACTACGCCCCGTACCCGATTACTATCGAACGGGCCGAAGGCTGTCATCTATACGACGTGGACGGAAACCAGTACGTAGATTTTGCGAATCACCATACCACGCAGATCCTGGGCCATAATCATCCCGCCATAGTCCGTGCGGTGAAGCGCCAGCTCGAACGAGGCATCGCAGTGGCCGCGCCCATGGGAAACGAGACTGTCCTGGCTGCAGCACTTTGCCACAGGGTGAAATCCCTGGATATGGTGCGATTCTGCAATTCCGGCACCGAGGCTACGCTCCATGCCATCCGACTTGCACGGGAATACACGGGCCGTCACGTCATCGCCAAGTTCGAAGGGGGATACCACGGAAGCCACGACGCCGTTGAAATCAGCGTCGCTCCCGACCTCGACCTGGCAGGCCCCGCTGAGCGGCCGGTACCGGTGCGCGGCGCCGGAGGCATGCCGCCAAACACTACGGACAACATCATCATTCTTCCCCAGGACGACGAAGAGGCCGCAGAAGCCCTCATCGAAGAGCACCGGGGCGTGCTTGCAGCCGTGATACTCGATCCCAGGACAGGCGTCATCCCTCAGCGCCCTGCGTTCATAAGGGCCGTGCGCGACATCACGCGCAAGCACGATGTGCTGCTTATTTTCGATGAAATCGTTGGATTCCGCGCAGCGCCCGGAGGTGTCCAGTCGCTGTGCGGCATTGTGCCCGATCTGACCACCTACGGTAAAATCGTCGGTGGAGGATTTCCCGTAGGCGCTTTTGGCGGCCGAAAGGAACTGATGTCCCTGTTGGATCCTACGCAGGGCAAAGCACGGCTTTCTCAGAGCGGTTCGTTCAGCGGGCATCCCGTCGCAATGGCTGCGGGTTTCGCCATGCTGGAAGTGCTGACACCCGAGGTATACGACCGGCTGGACCGCCTGACCGATCGCCTCATGGATGGATTAAGGGATGTATTCGCCCGTACAGGCACCGTGGCAACAGCGGTCGCGTCCGGATCCACCTTCAGCATCTACTTCACCGCGGGTCCGGTCAGAACGTACCGCGACGCCGCTGTGGCCAACAAACAGTCCGTACCGGGGGTATTCCTTTCTCTGCTCAACCGGGGTTACTACCTGGCGAACGGACTCGGCATGAACTGCCTGTCGTCGGCCATGGACGAATCCCATATCGACGGCCTTGTTAAAGCCATGGGCGAGGCGCTGGAAGAAAACTGAAAACCCGGCTGGTTTTCACACAACGAACATACACCTACAGGAACCGAACCATGTCCCACACCATCAAGTGCGTTACTGGTATATTCGGAGCAGTTTCCTTCTTCTTTATCATTCCCCTGCTGATATCGGCGCAGAGCGACGATTCCGGCAAATCGGCAGCCAGGCCCCTGCCACCGGACGCGGCGCCCAGGGAACGCCAGGTCATGCGGTTCATGAGCCCGGAACCTCGAACGCTCGATTCCGCCATCAACGATTATGACACGGAAGACACCATCATACCCTTCGAGCCGCTGCTTCGCAGAGATCCTGACTGGCATCCCGAACCCGCTGCTGCCGACCGTTACGAATCGTCTCCAGACGGCAAGACGTGGATCTTCCATCTAAGGCAGGGCGCGAGATGGAGCGACGGCCGTCCCGTCACGGCACACGACTTCGTGTATTCCTTCCGGCGCATGCTGGACCCGAAGGAGGCCAACCCCTACGGGTTTTTCTATCATGATTTTAAAAATGCGCGGGCCATAAATCGCGGCGAAATAACAGACCTGACGCAATTGGGTGCTCGTGCCGAAGACGATCAAACGCTGGTTATCGAGACCGAAAAATCGGCACCCTATCTCCCCTACATCGTATCCTACGGAAACGCCCTGCCCGTACCGCCATGGCAGGTGGAAAAGTACGAACGGAAATGGACACGCCTCGAGAACATCGTCTCGAATTCGGGGTTCAAGGTGTCGGAATGGGTCACAGGAAGCCATATGACCTTCGTTCCGGACCCCATGTACAACGGTCCACACAAGCCGTATCTGGAGAAGGCCATCCATCCCTTCCGAAATGCCGCTGTGGCTACGGTCCTGGCCTATGAAAACAACGAGGTGGACCGCGAACTCGTTGACATCACCGACATGCCCCGCATCATGGCCGATCCCGCGCTCTCGCCGGACCTGGTCAAGGTGGCTGCGAGGGGGTCCTGGTATCTCTTCTTCCGCACCCAACAACCGCCTTTCGACGATATCCGGGTCAGGGAGGCTTTTGCACGGGCGGTCGACAAAGAGGTGATCTGCAACATTCTGCTGGGTGGCACGGCAGTACCGGCCTACTCCATGATACCACCGGAATTCCAGGAATACAACGGACAGGATATGAAACCGCACCAAGCCTACGATCCTGCAAGGGCCAGGGAACTGATCCGGGAAGCCGGTTATCCCCGGGGCAGAGGATTTCCCCGGCAGGAAATGTGGTTGCGGGCGCCCAATCCCACCATTAAACGGGTCAGCGAGGCCATCATGGCCATGTTAAAGGAGAATATCGGGGTGGACGTCACCATCCGGAGCGCCGACCGCACCATGTACATGAACAATATGTACAACTGGCGCATGAACCTGGGGCTGATCGTTTTCTACGCGGATTACCTCGATCCCCGCAACATGCTCGACATGATCTGGCACTCGCAGCCGCAGGGATACGGACGATCAGATTGGACGAACAGCGAGTTTGACCGCCTGGTGGAACAGGCGGCCGCGGAACTGGATATGGATAGGCGACGTGCGATGTACGCGGAGGCGGAAGAAATCATGGTATCGGATTACGCCGCCGCGTTTCTATTCCATCCAGTGAACCTGGAGCTCAGGAAACGTTGGGTGAAGGGCATCCCCGAAAACCCGGACGGAACGGTTGGCGCCATGGATTATACACGGGTCTATATCGCCCGGTGATGTGCTCCCGGGGAAACGCAGTAAGGGAATAAAACAAAAGCCTCCGCGTAAATCCAGTCACGCGGAGGCTTTTGCTGTGCAGTCGTTCGAATGCTGTCGACTCAATCCGGCCGAATAAGGCTTACCGGATGGCGTCCTTCATCTGGGCGACGATGTTGCGGAGCGACTGGGCGTTCCGGGCACGGGGCGCCAACCTCAGGTAGCTCTCGTAGGACTTGATCGCGTTGCGATAGTCCTCCCTGGTCTGGTACAGAATACCCAGATTGTAGTGCCAGTTCGCCTTATTTGCGTTGATGCGGATCGCGGCCCTGTATGATTTGATCGCATTGCTGCTGTTCTTGACCTTCTGGTAAGCGCTGCCCATTGCACCGTGTGCGTCTGCATACTGGGCATCGATCTGCGTCGCTCGCTGGAACGACTTGATCGCGTTGGATGTCTGGCTCGCCTTCTGCTGGGACAGACCCATATTGTAGTACGCTTCCTTGTAATCTTCCTTCAGTTCGACGGCTTGTTGAAAGGCGCCGATGGCGTTCGTAAACTGTCCCGCCTTGAAGTACGCGATGCCGAGATTGTAGTGACGAGGGGGATCGTCCGGCATGGCTTCTACTTTTGTCTTCGCTTCCGAGACCGTCTGGGCCTGAATCGCGGGTGCGACGACCAGTGCGGCCAGCACCGTGAAGACTGCAAGGCAGTTCAACTTTTTAATGCGTGTCATCCTCATTCCTCCGTTGGATAACTGAGCGTAAATGGACACTGAGTATTTATGGACAATTGGTAGTTTTCAACGTATATTTAATCCAAGATAATTATAATATAGTATTTACCGTTGAAATACAAGTTTTATTCTGAACTATTCTTAGGTAGATACAGAATCAGAAGACAAAGGGGGACCCATCGATGACACGATATACCGTCGATGATTTTCTGGGCGACGCACGGCAAATTTTACGCGTGAACGGCATAAAAGACGGACTGGAAACGATACGGGAAAACACCGAAAGGTTACTCCGTCAACCAGACCTGCTCGAATCCTACGTAGATCTGGACGAATACGAGGGCCATACGGTAATCGGCCATGATCCCGAGACAGATATCTACGTCATCGTCCACGGTGGCCGGAAGGGCGGCACCTCCCCTCCCCATGATCACGGTCCCTGCAGCGTGATTTATGGGAATTTCACGGGTCACACGGTGATGAGGCGATGGAAACGGCTGGACGAAGGCGGTTCAGAGGGTCCCGCCCGTCTCGAAGTAGCCAGGGAATACACCGTCGGCGCCGGTCAGGCAACTGCCTTCGCCGAGGGTGATATTCACTCCATCGACTATCCCGACGGCGCTTTCTTCGTCCGGGTGACCGTGGGAGACGTGGAAAAGCAGAAAACGCGGCGCTTTGATCTCGATCGGGGGATCGTGGAGATTGACGATCGAGCGACGCAGGCAGGATAGCACTCCGCAATCCGCGGACCCGCGACCTGTCCCATGCTGTAAATCTGCTCCCATCCACCCTTTTACAATCCTGTAGATCCATGTCCGACCTTGAGAATAAAGCGAAACACTCCTCGGTAAAACCCACCGATATCGTACCGTCAGAACGGCTGAGCGAACTGCTCCAGCGACGCAACCTTCCGGGTATGGTATTTCTCGCAGGTCACGCGGCGGCCACAATACTCACCGGATACCTGGTGTCGCTTTCCCTGGGAACGTGGTGGCTGGCGCCGGCCCTGTTGGCCCATGGAACCGTCGTGGTGCACTGGTTCGCACCCTTCCACGAATGTTCCCACGGCACGGCATTCAGAAGCGCGCCGATGAACCGGTTCGTCGGCTGGATCACCGGCACGGGACTGTTTCTCATTCCCGTGTACTTTCGTTACGAGCATCTTGCCCATCATTCCCACACGCAGATTACCGGCGACGACCCCGAAATGATCCCCATGGCGGAACGCCTCGGCGGCTATCTCTATTACGCGACGGGCATTCCCTATTTCTACAGCAACCTGACCTCCCTGGCACGGATGCTTTTCGGCGGATTCAACGCGGTCGAACGGAAGTTTCTACCGAGACGGGAACGCGGAAACGTGGTAATTGAAGCCTGGAGCATGTGCCTGACATACGGAATGCTGGCGGCCGTGTCAATCTGGTTCGACTCGATGGCGGTAGTCCTGTACTGGCTGGCGCCCCGTATCCTGGGCGAACCGGTCATGCGCATCATACGCATGTCGGAACACACGGGCTGCCCCCGCGTGCGCCATATCCTGCGCAACACGCGAACCGTACTCTCCAATCCCCTGGCCAGGTGGTTGAACTGGAACAACGCCTACCACGCCGAACACCATGCCATTCCCACCGTGCCTTTCCACGCCCTGAGCGATCTGCACGGGATCATGGGTCCCCATTTCGAAGAAGTGCGTCCTGGATACGTGAATACGCAGTTGCACCTGATGTCAAACGGGATAAAAAACAACATTACGCAGGAAAGCTGATCCGAAGGCTATCGGTGGGTCAGTCTTCGACGGATTTCGAGGGGTTGTCTTTCGGGGGCACGACGCAGAGGAATCCGAGCGGTTCCTCGCCGACGCTTTCGAACTGGTGCTGTTCGTTCGGGGCGATGTATAACACGTCGCCCGGTCCCACGTCGTGTACGTCCCACCCGATCAGGACCTTCGCCCGGCCCCGCAGGATGTAGATACCGTGGTCGTGGGCGTGGCGGTCGAAGGAGGACTGGCCGCCCGGTTCGATTTCGAAGTAGCGCACGGAGAAGTTGTTCGCTCCGTCATCGGGACCGATGACCACCCTGACCGACCCGCCTACCGCTCCGCCCTTGGTATAGGGGGCCATCTCCACGCCCGACCAGTCGTTCGCTCCGTTCTGACCGCGGTGTTTGTGTACCACGCCCATATCAAGCCCTTCCAACAGGCATCTCCTGAATTTACCAAGATAATTATCTACATGAAATTACGCACGCCGCTTCCGTGCAGCTCCGAGATGCGCTCGGCGTCCGCAAGTTCAAATCCTATAGATACGAGTTCGCGCACGCGCTTGCGGTGCATCTCTTCGTAAAGCCCTATAACCGCATCCCGGCCCCTGGCCAGTTGTTCCGGGTAAGACCCCCCGCCGGCCAGCGTCATCATGGCCTTCAGCACGAAGGGACTGGACCCCGAAGCCTGCTGAAGGAACATGGTACGTTCCTCAGCTGCCCGTATGAGCTCATTCTTGATAGACGGATCCTGTTCGATATGGTAGACGAAATGGGATATGCCGTACCCCACGTGCCGGCCTTCGTCCTGGCGCGCCAGCTTGAATGTCCGGGCCGTTACCGGATCGGGCGCAACCTGCTCGAGGAACATCAGCAGTTCCATGAAGGTCCCTTCGCCCAGGACGTGCATCAGAAAAGAACCGTTTGAGTAGTCGTCCTGGGCCAACAGACTGCGCAGGGACCATTCCGTCGCGGCGGAGACGTATTGGAGGCCGCCTCCGTTGGCGAGGGCCCGCTTGGTGAAGACCTCCGCGTGCCTTGCCTCGTCCATGACCTGCGTGGCCAGGAAGAGCACCACTTCGGAGAACTGCGGATCGATCCGGTTCATGAACTTGGCCGGCAGGTACATGGCCAGATATTCGTTCTGTATCAAAAAAGTCATGACCTGGCACACCGCCTGTTCCAGGTCGTCCGGCAATTCCGGAAGTTCGTGCCAGGGGATGTCGGTCGTAGCGTCCCACTGCCCGGCCTTGCCCTGCTCGTACAGCTCCGCGATATTATCTGCCCAAACCAGCTTCTTCTCCCGAATGGTAAAACCGAAATCCGGCGTTCCGGGATCGACCACGGACCCGCGTTGCGCGAGGCCCCCGCCTTCCGGGGCTACGTCCGGTACCTCACCCGCTCTGCCAACCTGGCAGTCCCGCATGAGGATGCCTCGTCCATCCACCGGTTTGACCTTGATTCCCTGGTCGGGCTTCCCCCAATCCGATGTATCGGGCAGCGGGATACTGAAATCCTCGGACATATATGGCCTATTCCTTGCGAAAATTGACTTAAACGTCGTTGTCAGGTATATGTATGATACTGCGTTCGGAGGTAGATGACAAGTCGAAGCTGGGACGGGATTCCTATGAATCTGTCGAGATTAAGGGTGTTTCGTCTGTGGCGCGTAATGGTAAGGCGCTTCAGGCAGCGCCTGCACGCCAATATCGAGCGTATGCGAACGACCGACCAGGTCTTCATGATCAGCGCCGCGGCCATCATAGGGGTGCTCGGCAGCGGTGGCGCCATCGCCTTCCGCTGGCTGATCGAGACCATTGAATCCCTCGCCTGGGGCGGTGGTATACCGGCCATCTCTACCACCGATTCGCTGCTCGTCATCGGTGTACCAGCGGCCGGCGGGCTGATCGTGGGCATACTGATCTATTTCAGTACCCGCGAGGCGCGCGGACTGCCCGACGTCATCGAGGCCGTCGCACTCCGCGGCGGACGCATGAGACCCCGCGTCGCCGTAGAAACCTCTATGGCCACGGCCATCAGTATCGGCACCGGTCTCTCGGTGGGACGGGAAGGTCCCATCGCCCAGATCGGCGCGGCGCTGGGATCCACTTTCGGGCAACTGTCCAGGGTGAACTCGCACCGCATGCGCACCTTCGTGGGTTGCGGCGCGGCTGCCGGCATCGCGGCTACCTTCAACACGCCCATCGCTGGCGCGCTATTCGCCCTGGAAGTGATCCTGAGCAACTTCTCTTTCAACCGGTTCAGCCCCATCGTGATCTCCTCGGTCGTGGCCACGGCCATATCCCGGCACTACCTGGGCAACCAACCCGCAATCATCGTCCCTCCCCATAGTCTGAATCACCCGCTGGAACTCTTGTTTTACGCCGTACTCGGCATACTGGCGGCCATCGTGGGAACGTTTTTCGTCAGGACGCTTTACGGCGTGGAAGACCTGTACCGGAAAGTGCCGCTCCCGGAATACCTGAAACCCATGACCGGCGGACTTCTGGTCGGCGTCATCGCCCTGTTCTATCCCCATATCCTGGGTGTGGGATACGAAACCATGGACCGAGCGCTCTTTTCAGACCTGGAATGGAAGCTCCTGGTCATCCTCGTATTCATGAAAATCGCAGCCACGTCTTTCACCCTGGGATCGGGCGCCTCGGGAGGTGTTATCGCCCCTTCCCTGTTCATTGGATGCATGCTCGGCGGCGCTTTCGGTGCCCTGGTGAACGTTCTATTCCCCGCCATGAGCGGGCCCACGGCGCGTACGCACTGGTGGCCATGGGTGCCCTGGTCTCGTCGACCACCCGTACACCGCTCACATCGATACTCATGATTTTTGAAATAACCGGCGACTACGCACTGATCCTGCCACTCATGATCTGCATCATTATCAGTACAGCGCTTTCCTCATACCTGCTGAAACCCTCCGTGTACACCCTGCGCCTGTTGAGGAGGAACGTGGACATCGAAAAGGGACAGGAGTCAAACATACTCCGGTCGCTTGCCGTGGCGGAGGTCCGTGTGCCCGTTTTTGAAACGATACCGCCCGAGGCCCCGCTCGAAGACCTGATGTCCCGCCTGGCGGAGAGTTCATACACGGAATTCTACATCACCGACGACGAAGAGCGATACCAGGGTACCGTCACCTTCGACCGTATTCGCAGTCTGGTCGCGTACGGCGAGGATCTCGAAGGGGTCATCGTGGCCCACGACATCGCCCAGTTCGACCTGCCGACGGTCACGGACAGCGACACCCTGGACCGGGTCATGCTGCTGTTCGGCCGGCATCAGGTCAACGCCTTTCCCGTGGTGGAACCAGTGACGGGCCGTCTCGTCGGTGTCATCAGTCGTGAACATGTCATGAACGCATACAACCGGGAGACCGCCAGAAGAGACCTGGCCGGCGAATTCGGCAGCATGGTGAACACGCTGACCGGAGGGCATGTCGTTCCACTGGGGGATAACTACGCCATGGTAGAAATCAACGCGCCGGGCCGATTTAAGGGAAAGAGCATCCGGCGCCTCCAGATCCGCAGTCGGCACGGAGTCCAGATCCTGCTCATCAGGAAGCGGGACGACCGGGCTGATCAAGCCAATCAAGCCGACCAGGCTGACCAGGCCCATTTCGTTCCTACCCCCGATTATTTAATCCAGGAGGACGACGTTCTGCTTGTCGCTGGACAGCGCGACCGTATAGAACGCATTCAGAATTTGTAACGTTATATTTGACAGCACACGATTCCACTGTATTATAGCGATCAAACTTTTAAAATTGAGAGGTTCCATTTCTATCACATCATGGGAGCGTGAAAATGGGTACCTTCTTGTTACGAAGAATCGTTGCTTGGCTTCCGGTCATGTTATTCGTCTCCTTGCCGGCTGTCGCACAGGAAAATACCGCGGACGGTATGGAAACCGGCGATGGGAGCCCGGACCTTACGAATCTGGTCGAGATTTCAGGGTTCGTTGACGCAAGTTATACCTATACCGGTATTGATGGTGCGAACACCTTCAGTCTTGACCAGGTGGAAATCGATTTATCGAAAGACCTGGGCGGCATCGGCACGTTGAACGCCGACATCGAATGGGTGAGTGACGGCGAGGGCGGCTTCGCGCTCGATGCGGAGCAGGGTTACGTGACTCTGGATCTGGGGCTGGGCCGCGGAGAAGGGAACTACCCAACGCTGACATTCGGAAAGTTCAACGCGCCCATCGGTTTCGAACTCCTGGACGCTCCGGACATGTACCAGTTCTCCCACGCGCTGGTCTTCGACATGGGATTGCCCACCAACCTGACAGGCGCCATGCTTTCCATGGACCTGGGCAATGGAGTCGACGTGGTGGTCCATCTTTCAAACGGTTGGGACCAGAATGTCGACGTAAATACCGACAAGATGATCGGCGGCAGACTCGGTTACAGCCACGAAGAACTGGGCGGGATCGGGTTCTCGGCCATGCGCGGGAATGAAGAGGGCCTAGTAGGAAATCTGACGGTATATGACATCGATCTGACCCTGACACCGTCACCGGGTCTGATTATCGGCGGCGAGTACAATAACGGCAAGACGGAGATGGATGATACCGACGTGGAAAACAGCTGGAACGGCTACATGGTGATGGCGCACTACGACTTTAACGATGTCGTGGGCCTAACAGGCCGGTACGATTACTTCAGCAGAAGCATCTCGAGTACGCTTGCTTCCTCGAATGAAAGCCTGGATCTGTCCCAGAAAGCCTTCGCCATTGCACCGACTTTCGCGCTGGCCGACGGGCTCGGGTTCCTCATGGAACTGCGCAGGGACTTCTCAGACGAAGAGATTTTCTACAACTCGGATACCGGCGATTCGGAAACGTCGCAGGTCAATTTCGCCTTTGAAATGACCTATTCGTTCTGAGCCTCGACCAGGGGGGTTCAGTACAGATCTGCGTCTCCGGCGCTTGACCGCAGGATCTCGGGCTCCTCGCCCGTCAGGTCAACTACCGTCGAGGGTTCCGAAACGATGACGCCGCCGTCCACGATGACGTCCACGACCTTGTCGTACCGGGATTGAATGGCATCCGTGTCATTCATCACTACTCCGTCATCCGCTGCCGCGATGCTGGTACTCAGCACGGGTCGTCCGAGCGCTCGAACGATTTCCAGGCAAATCGGGTTGTCCGGCACCCGTATACCTACCGTCCTCCGCTTGCCGATCATGAATTTCGGTACGTCACGAGACGCCTCGAGAATGAAGGTGTAAGGACCGGGAAGCAGGCGCTTCATCATCCGGTAGGACGCGTTGGAGATGTTCTTCGCGTACTGCGCGAGGTCTTTCAGGTCGGAACAGACGAAACTGAGTGGTTTTCCCGCTGGGGCCTGCTTAATCTGGTAGATCCGGTTGATGGCCTTGCGGTTGAAAATGTCGCAGCCCAGGCCGTAAACCGTGTCGGTCGGGTAAACGATCACGCCACCCCTGCTCAGTTCGTCGACGATACGGTCCACGTGCCGTTTCTGGGGATGTTCGGGATGGAGTTGGAGGATGGTGGCCATGGCTGCTCAGGAAACGCTGGTCAGCACCTTCCTGCAGACGTCGATGGCCTGGTCGATCTGTTCGCCGCTTACGTCCAGATGGGTAACGGCGCGGATGACACCGGGTTTCATGGCGAGCATCCTGACGCCTTCTTCCGAAAGACGGTCTACGGCATCGAAGGGATCAAGACCATTCCTCAGGCTGAAGAAGATCATGTTGCTGTGAATTTCGTCCAGGTCGATCTCGACGGTGTCCAGGTCGGCCAGCGCTTCCGCCAGCCGGAAGGCGTGGGCGTGATCCTCTGCCAGCCGGGAGATGTTGTGCTCCATGGCGTAGAGGCCGGCTGCGGCCAGGACGCCTGCCTGTCGCATTCCGCCGCCCAGCATCTTGCGGTAATAACGTGCCGCGTCTATCGTGTCCTGGTCACCCGCCAGCACGCTGCCGACCGGCGCGCCGAGCCCCTTGGACAAACACACGGACACTGTATCGACGTGCTGCGTATAGGTCTGGGCGGTAAGGCCCGTTGCCGCGCAGGCGTTGAACATCCTGGCGCCGTCCATGTGGATGCGCAGGTTGTTTGATCGCGCGCACTCGCTTACCCGGGACAGGGCATCCACGGGCCACGGGTATCCCGCGGACTTATTGTGAGTGTTCTCCACGGCAACCAGCGCAGTCCTCCCGTAATGGACGTTGTCGCCCCGTTGTATTACTTCCTCCATCTGCGCCGGAGTGAATACACCCCGGGCACCCGTCAACAGACGAATCTGTACACCCGACAACGCACCGAGGGCACCCGCTTCCGCATTGAATATATGGCTGTACCTCTCCGCGATAACATCATTGCCGTGATGGGTCTGCGACCGGACCGCCAGTTGGTTGCCTTGCGTACCGCTGGTGACGTACAGACCAGCCTCCTTGCCAAGCATGGCGGCCATGGCTTCCTCCAGCCGGTTGACCGAGGGATCTTCTCCGAAACAATCGTCGCCGACTTCGGCGTTTGCCATGGCCCGTCGCATGGCTGGCGTGGGCCTGGTCATGGTATCGCTGCGAAGTTCGACGTAACTCATTGCATCTCCTCACTGTCCGTACTTGATCAGCGTAACGCTGGTGCCGTTTTCCGTAACTTCGAACTCGACTTCGTCCATTAAGGCCTTGATCATCAGGATACCACGGCCATTCTCCTTGAGCAGGTTGTCCGGATTGCGCGGGTCCGGCAGGGATTCGGGATCGAATCCACGTCCACAGTCGCATATGTGGATCCGGAACTCGGACGCACTGCAACTGCAGGTGATGATGACCTGCTTGGACTCGTCGCACTTGTTTCCATGAAGTATCGCGTTTTTAACCGCTTCGTTCACGGCGATCATGATGTCGCCGCGCGATCCCTGGTCGAAGCCGATCCGCGCGGTCAGATCATCTATTCGGCGATCCACCTCCGCAGTCAGCTCCGGCTTGCTGGGTATAGTTAGTTCCAGCGTGACGCCGTTTCCGGCGGAGTCCTGTTGCTTCTCGACCATGCAGGGCGCTCCATCAAGCCGCCACGCGAAAGGTTCGGCGAACGGCCTGTATCCTTCCGGGACTGTGCGCGTCCCGGTACACGGTATATACCTTACAGACTCAATCAAAGTATGAGGTGGGAGGTACCCTGTCAAGTATGGGGAGGGAATGATGTGGTGAGGTTTTGGTTGCATTTCTATACGAAATAAGTAGTTTCGGTCATCAGTCGTCTCGAAACTAGTTATCCTGTATTCTTTCGAAATCGCATCTCGAGTCAGTCTAAGTGAAACAAGCTCGATACACCAAGTTAAGGAACACAGAATGTACAGGCTTCGTTGACCCAGGGATGGCGAGTCCGCCGGCTGACGCAGGCATTCATCGTGAATTAACCAGTTAAATACCTTCATGGAGACCTAAGTGAAAAGACCGCTGATCCCCACACTACTCGTATCGCTGATGATCCTGTGTGTGCCAGAGATCGCGCGCGGAGCGACGGTGACGGGAAAAGTATTTAACGACAAGGGAGATCCTCTTCCAGCGGTGACCGTGATCATACCCGCACTCGAGATTGGTGGATTCACTGACGCGAATGGTGAATTCCTTCTGGTGAACATACCAGGGGGCACTCACACAATCGAATTCCGATTCCTTGGTTTCAGAACGGTCAAGTCGGAAATCACTGTTGCGGAAACCCGTCCGACCGTCCTCGAAATCAAGATGATCGCCGAAGTATTGTTAGGTGATGAAATCATAGTATCCGGCGAGCGTGAACTCGCCGGCGGCCTTACAGGTACAAGTCAATCCGTCACCGTACTAACGCCTATCGAACTGGATCTGGAAGTACGACGGGGGCAGACATTGGGAGAAACGCTCGAAGCCCTGCCCGGAGTAACTGTACTGACCACGGGGCCGGCCGTATCAAAACCGGTTATACGGGGAGTCCACAGTGCAAGGGTGCTGGTGCTCAACGCCGGGATCTCGCAGGAAGGACAGCAGTGGGGCGGCGACCACGCTCCCGAAATCGATCCATTTTCACCAGCGCGAATTGAAGTGCTGAAGGGTGCTTCCAGCGTCCAGTATGGCGCCGGGGCCATCGGCGGCGTCGTTCGCATCGAACCACCAGATCTACCACGGGAGCCCGGAATGGGCGGACAACTCAACTCGGGCCTGTATTCCAACAGTCGTCAGGGTGGGGGCTCTCTCTTGCTGCAAGGCGCGCTAAGCCGTTTTCCCGGGCTCAGTTGGCGGGTACAGGGCAGTCTGAGGCGAGCCAGCGATGCCCGCACGCCTACCCACATCATCAGTAATTCGGGAATTGACGAAAGAAACTACTCAGCGTCAGTCGGATTTTCAACGGATTGGCTGCAAAGTGAAGCGTATTTCAGCCACGTCGGTTCGTGGATAGGCGTATTCCAGGGCGCTCACATCGGCAACACGACCGATCTGCAAAGAGCCATAGACCGAGGCGCCCCCGCCACCAGGGGAACATTCACCTATGAGGTCGAAAATCCCCGGCAGAGAGTGGATCACGATCTGCTTTCCGTACGTAACCGGATCAATTTCGAGGGCAGGGGGAACCTGGAGTTGCGTTACGGACAGCAGTACAACAGGCGGGAAGAATGGGACGCCCACGCCAGGGGCGGTGGAGAGCCCACCCGGCCCGGTATTGCCCTTGGGTTACAGACCCATAACGTGGAGTTGATATACCAGCATCTCAACTTCGGCAGGTGGTTCGGAAAGATTGGTCTGAGCGGTACCAGGCAGCGCAACAAGCGGTTTAAGTACCGGGTTTCTGATTCCGGACTATCTCTCCTATGACATTGGGGTTTTTGCCCTGGAATCTTGGACTAACAACAAATTTACGCTTGAGACCGGCGTACGATACGATTACCGAAAGTTCGATATTAAATCGAATGATAGCAATCGAGCCTCTGAACGAGTCGTTGGAAGGACGCATACTTACAACAACGTGACGGGTGCGGTGGGCTTGATTTACAAATTGACGCCGACATCGGCCATCGCAGCAAACTTAAGTCGAGCCTGGAGGCCACCCGGAGTGAATGAGTTGTATAGTCGAGGCGTACACCACGGTACGGCTCAGTTCGAGGTTGGCGATGTGAATCTGAATCTCGAATCGAGCTGGAACAGGGACCTTACCTTCCGATACCAAAGCGACCGTGGCCATGGAGAAGTAGGGGTTTTCCATACGAGTTACGACCATTTCATCTCGCTGCTTCCTTCAAATGAACTCGTGCTAACCATCCGGGGTGCGTTTCCCAAGTTCACCTACGTGCAAGCAGACGCCAGGATCTGGGGTTTGGACGGATTTCTCGAGTACGATTTGTTTCCATTTATGGAGGCCTACCTTTCAAGTTCTCTCGTCTTCGGTCGAAATACGACAGTGGACAGACCACTCTACCAGATGCCGTCGTCCCAGATGACAGCCGGGTTGAGATTCCACCTTCCCACACTCCCATTCCTCTTGGACTCCGGCTTTGGTTTCGAAGGTCGTTTTGTCAAACGGCAGACCAGCTTCCCCGAGGGTATTGACTATGTGGACCCACCACCAGGATACAACCTGTTCAATGCGAATCTACACGGAGAATTCGTCATCGGAGGTCAGCACCTCCATCTACAGATCGGGGTGCGCAACCTGTTCAATACCAGGTATAGGGACTACCTGAGCCGTTTCCGGTATTTCATAGACAACCCGGGTAGGAATCTCAACCTCAACCTCTCTATTCCCTTTGGCCATTTCCTAGAGGAAGAGGAATAAGCCTCGTTGTATTAATATCCTGGAAGAACGTCCCGGGCCGACGATGGTTAATTCCAGGTCATCCTGGATACGTTCCTGGAGGTAAGCAGAGACCTACGGGGTCTTGTTGAATCTGCGTTCGATCTCTTCAAGCGGCATGCGTACGACTACGGGTCGTCCCAGGGGTGTGACATAGGGCATTTCCGTGGCGAAGAGATCGTTGACAAGCCCGTTCATCTCCCACTGGGACAGCGCGTCGCCCTTCCTGATTCCCGCATGGGAGGAAAAAGTAAGCGCGATTCGTTCTTCCGCCTTGAAATCCTGCGCAGGCAGATCCTGCAGATTTTCGATCATGCGCTGAAAAAGTGTATCTACACCCTGGTCGTTCGCCATGCAGGGCACCGCGTCTACGACCACAGTTCGCTCGCCGAACAGTTTCACACTGAATCCCAGGTTTGCCGAACAGATCGAAATGTTCCTGGACGAGCGCGAACTGCGGTACCATGAGGTCCATGGTCACCGGAAATAACAACTGCTGTGAAGGGGCGGATCCGTGGTCTATTGTTTTTAGGGCCCGTTCGAACAGCACACGCTCGTGGGCGGCGTGTTGATCGATGAGTACAAATCCCTCCTTGATCTGGGCGAAGATGTAAGCGTTGTGCAGTTGCCAGAGCGAGACCATTTCCGCATCGGTATCCTCCCTGACTGTTCCCTGTCGCCCTTCGTCGTTCCCTTCGCCTGCCGGGTCACCCGGGTTATAGGCCCACTCGCCCGATGCAGCGTCGGAGCCCCGACGCCGGGAAGCGAATAGATCTATCTGGTTTCTGCGCTCCATGGCCGATCCGGGATCGGGCACGTTCCCGTTCCCCGGCGCCGCGGTCGGCGTCATATCGGAAATGTCCGGCGTATCCGTCTCGAAAACGGGAACCACGTCCGAGTTCTGCAGCGACAGCCGAATGGCCCGAAACAGCCTTTCATATACCCTGGATTCGTCTGAAAACCGGATTTCGCGCTTCGCGGGATGAACGTTGACGTCCACCTGGTCGAGATCGATAGTCAGGAATATGATGGATACGGGATACCGTTCCCTGGGAAGAATGGACCCATATCCTTCAAATACGGCATGGTTGAGGGAACGGCTGGATACCGATCGAAGGTTGATGAACAGGTGCTGATGGGTACGGGAGACCCTGGCGGCGTCGGGGCGGCTGATGAACCCGTGTATCTTGACGAGTTCGTCTTCGAATGTGACCGGTATCATTTGATTCATCAGCGTGTTGCCCATGACCGCCTGGGCGCGGGTATAGGAGTTGGATACTGCCGGAAGAGACAGGGTTTCCCGTCCGTCTACCATCAACGAGATGGCGATTTCCGGATAGGCCATCGCCGTGGTGGAAACCACCGTAACGATATGTCTCGTCTCCGTACCCGTTGTCCGCAGGAATTTCCGCCGCGCGGGTACGTTGTAGAACAACTGGGACACGGTGATCGTCGTACCCTGTGCCCGTCCGGCGTCCGTCACCTGCGGAGCCGCACCGCCGTCGATGCGAACCCGGGTGCCTACCGCTTCCTCCGCCGTATTCGTCGTCAGGTCCACCCTGGCAACGGATGCGATGCTGGACAACGCCTCGCCTCGAAACCCGAAGGTACCGATGCGATAGAGGTCATCTTCGTCGTCGATTTTACTGGTCGCGTGCCGCTCGAAGGCCAGTGCGGCGTCCTCCCGCGACATGCCTCTGCCGTTGTCCATTACGCGAATGAGTTGCTTACCGCCCGATTTGATCTCCACCGAAATACGCTCGCCTCCGGCGTCGATGGCGTTCTCGACCAGCTCCTTGACGACCGAAGCGGGACGCTCGATCACCTCGCCCGCGGCAATCTTGTTGGCCAGGATTTCAGGCAGAACTTTTATCTGATCAGGCATGTGGCACTCGAGATCTCCCTGGTCTGGAACTACGGTCCGGCCAAACCAGGGGATTAGTTTTCGTGGGTGATCCGGTATATCATCCCGGTGTAATCATCGGATACGAGCAGGGAGCCGTCGGGCATGACCTCCACGTCGGCGGGTCGTCCGTAAACCTCCTCGTCCTCCAGCCAGCCCGTTGCAAAGTCCTCGTACCCGGTGGCTTCGTTGCCTTCCAGGCGTACAAGCATAATTCGATAGCCGATCTTGCTGTCCCGGTTCCAGGAGCCGTGTTCCGCGATGAACACCTGGTGCCGGTAACCGGCCGGGAACATGTCACCGGTATAGAAGCGCATGCCCACCGCAGCCACGTGGGGACCGAGTTCCTGCGCGGGCACCACCATGGTTTCCAGTGGACGTTTGCCGCCAAACTTGGGATCGGGAATATCGATACCGTGGTGGTAGGGAAAGCCGAAATGCTGGCCAACCGAAGTAACGCGATTCAATTCGTCTGGCGGGATTTCGTTGCCCATCAGGTCCCGGCCATTGTCCGTGAACCAGAGTTCGCCCGATTCCGGATGCCAGTCGAAACCCACGGTATTGCGCACACCGCTCACGTAGACCTCCAGGTCCGTTCCGTCCGGATTCATGCGCATGATGGTCGCATATCTTGGATCATCGCGTTCGCAAACGTTGCACGGTGCGCCCACGGGTACGTACAGTTTTTCGTCGGGACCGAAGCGGATGAACTTCCAGCCATGATGACGGTCGGAGGGCAGATCCTGGTTGACCACGACCGGTTTCGGGGGATCGTCCAGCCGGTTTTCTATGTCGTCGTACCTGAGGATCCGGTTGACTTCTGCGACGTAGAGCGCACCGTCGCGAAAGGCGAGGCCGCTTGGCATGAACAAACCCCTATCGAGGGTCTGCACCTCGTCGGCAACGAAATCCCCATCCCTGTCCCGGACGGCGTACAGGTTTCCAGCACGGCGTGATCCAACGAAGAGGGTACCGCCAGGTCCCATGGCCATTGCCCGTGCGTTACGGACTCCCTCGGCGTAGACGCTGATCTTGAATCCATCGGGCAGTTTGATCCGGGACAGCAGGGGATCGGTTTCCGCGGGTCCGTTACCGGGTGCCGGGGTGGTTTCACAGGCGGCAGCCATCATGAAAACCAGCAGGAACAAGCGTAGTGAAGAAATGCGGATTGCGGTCATTTGAAGGGGCCGGCGGTGATCATTGCGGGCATGTTGTGCAGTTGGAGGCGCGGAGTCCACGTCAGGGTTTTGAAGTCCAAATCGGCTCCGTTCATAGTAATGATTCCAGGACCATAAATCAAGGGCAAAGTGGTGCTTGCGTTTGTCCGTATCGACCGTTAATGTTTACCACGAGTTCGTCAGAATCAGCCATCCAGGGAACCGATCATGTCGCGTATCGAACACCTGCGCAGCAACGGTATCGAAGCATACCCCGCCCGAGTCAGCCGGTCGCATACCGTGCGGCAAGTCCGGGATGCCGGAAACAGCCGCAGTGCTTCGGTTATCGCTGGCAGGCTGGTACGAATGGACCCGCACGCCCGGAAGGGTGTACTGAAGGACTGGACCGGCACGGTCGACGTGGTCCTGGCTGCCCCGGCCCTGACTGCGATCCTTCCCATGCTTTCCGAGGGTGACCTGGTCGAGTGTACGGGAACGCTGGGGCGCGATGTCTACGACGTTTCCGCCATAAGGCTGCTGGTGCCCAGTCTACGCAACGCCCCCGAACCGGCGGCGGCCGATTTTGTAAGCATCAGGGCGCGGCTCCTGGCCCATACCCGTTCATTTTTCGAAGCCAGCGGGTTCATCGGCGTGGACACGCCGACCTTCATGAACGTACCGGACCTGACGCCGGCGCTGCTTTCCTTCCGTACGGATTTCGTGGACGGCAAAGGCGGGTCGCGTCCATTCTACCTGCAGACCTCGCCGGAACATTACATGAAACGCCTGCTGGCGGCCGGCTGCGAACGGATCTACCAGATATGCCGGTTCTATCGCAACGGCGAACGGTACGATACCCATCATCCGGAATTTACCGGGCTCGAGTGGTATGAAGCCTATGCCGACTACGGGGCGGTGATGGAGACCACCGAGGATTTCGTGACGTCGCTGGCGGAAGCGCTTAATCATTCCAGCCAACTGACCTACCAGGGTACCGAGATCGATCTCAAACCGCCCTGGCCGCGGTACCGGGTGAGAGATTTCTTCCTGGACCAGACCGGAATCGACCTGGACGACTGCGATTCCCGTGACGCGTTCGCCGCCGCGGCCGTGGCCGGGGGATACGAGGTACGGGAAGACGATGACTGGGACGATCTGTTTCATCGCATTTTCCTCACTGGCGTGGAACCGGCCTTACCCGCCGATCGTCCGGTCTTTCTGACCGAATATCCCGCCCGGTTGCCGTCCCTGGCGCGTCAGGTTCCCGGCGACGACCGGTACGTGGAGCGATTCGAACTGTACATGGGCGGACTGGAACTGGCGAACGCATTCACCGAGTTGAACGATCCGGCGGAGCAGCGCTACAGGTTCGAGGCGGACCTGCGGGTGAAATGCGCGCGGGAAGGCTACGACGGCGGGGTGGACGAGGCGCTGCTGGCGGCACTGGAATACGGGATGCCTCCATCGGGCGGCATCGCCTTTGGACTGGATCGCCTGGCCATGCTTTTCACCGATGTCCGTACCATCGATCCGATGATCATGTTCAGGAATTACTAAACATTTCGCGGCACCTAAAACGAATCTGTCGAATACAGGAGGATGGCATGCGGGCACTGATATATCTGGGTACGCGTCAGATTGAAATGCAGGAAGCTCCGGAACCAGAAATTACGCCTGGCCACGTCGTGCTGAGGGTAGGCGCGGCCAGTATCTGCGGTTCGGACCTGCACGGCTTCCTGGGCAAGAGCGCCAAGCGCGTCCCGCCGCTGATCATGGGCCACGAGTTCACCGGAGAAATCGTGGATCGGGGGCACGGCGTGGATGATCTATCAATCGGTGACCGGGTCACCATCAACCCGATCCTGTCCTGCGGCCGGTGCGAGGAGTGCCTCCGCGGACGCACCAGTATCTGTCCGCACAGAACGGTCATCGGCATCGAGCATCCGGGAGCCTTCGCAAACTATGTCTCCGTTCCGGCGAAATCGTGTTTCAAACTGCCCGATCACATGGGCGATCTCGAAGGCAGCATGGTGGAATCCCTGTCGAACGCGTTACATATTTTCGATCGAAGTCTTCACGGATTCATCCGAAGCGTGGCCGTCATCGGCGCGGGCACGCAAGGACTCCTCGCATTGCAGGTGGCCCGGCACATCGGGGCGACCCGCATCGCGGTGACGGACATGGTCACTTCCCGCCTGGCGCTGGCCTCAACCCTGGGCGCGACCCACGCGATCGACGCGCGTGAAAACGATCCAGTGGAAGCGGTGCTGGACATGACGGATGGACAGGGGGTGGACCTGGCGGTTGAAGCGGTGGGCCACGCGGCGACGCAGGAACAGGCCGTGCGGATGCTGCGGCAGGGTGGCGAAGCCGTACTGCTTGGGTTGGGCGCCGAAGCACCCATGGCCATTGACGGTGTGGCCATGGTCAACAGGGAACTGGTCGTCCGCGGTTCCTACGCCTACACGAGTCTGGATTTCGCCCATTCCCTCGATCTCATCTCTTCGGGCAAGATCGACGTCGCCTCCATGGTCGTCGCCAGGGACCTGGACCAGGGTCCCGGTATTTTCGAGAAGCTGGTGGACGACCCGGGCGACCTGATCAAGGTGGCGCTGGTACCCGGTTCCTAATGAAATTCTACGACCGTAAACTGCCCGTCAGCTCGAAATCGGATCAGCGGACTGAGCCGTGTAGGCGCATGGCATTCCTGAACCCCTCCTGAGAGACCCAGCGCGTATTGTAGGCGTTCCGGTATTTCCGGTGTTCGACGCTATCCGGGTAACGGGATTCGAGACCGTAAGGGTAGCGTTCCATACCGTGAAAAGGCAGGGGTTCGATTGTCGCGGCTGTCGCCGTATTCAGGTCGCCTTCCTTGAGCCACCCATCGGTATGCAGTACGAAGTCCCTCGTCCACCCGGGCGGTGGTTCAGGCAGGCCGGCGGCGTCAAAGGTCACTGCGATTTCCTCTCCCGAACTGTAGATGACGTAACGATCGTCAGACGTCTGCAGCAGGGACGTGACGTCACCGTACCTTGTCCTGTATCCCTCGAAAGGCAGCCACTGGGGTTCGGCGTTCAGTGTCTGGTAGTCCCGTATGAAGGGCCCGTAGGGAGCGGACTGGTACTCCCGGGAGTAACCGCGGTAATGAAGATCCGCCGAAGTGGGGGACAACCGGGTAATCTGCCGTTCGACGCGCACGGGTTCATCGACCGTGAAAAAGGCCTCGCTCCAGTACAGTTGCAGATTCGTGGTGAGCCTGATGCGGTAGTCGTCAGAGGGGAAACGGTCCGTCAGATCGATGAATACAGTCTTGTGTTCCCCCGAAGGAAAGCCGGTGTACGGGATCACGGTCCGCCACTGCCCCGCACCGTCCGGGGTTTCCAGGTACGGCGGAACCACGGCGGCGTTTCCACGCTGCGAAAGGGCCAGGTTGGAACTGGGCTCGACGGGCATGATCCAGCCGCCCAGGTACAGGTGGATCCGCTCTACGTCCCCCAGGTCGCCCAGGTCCAGCGTAATCGAGTGCATTTCGGGCACACCCTGGAAATCGCCGAGTTTGAAATCACCGACGTATAGGCTGTCCCTGGCTGTAAGATGGGGCAGGATATCGTGTCCATGGTGGTCGTGAGCAGCCACGGGCAGGCGCGGATCGGTCACGGTGTGGATCTCCAGTCCCGGGTAGGGCGGCGGGAGATACTTTTCATCCACGTATATGTCCGTCTCCGCCGGGTGATCGACGACCAGCAGTTCCATTTTATCCATGTACACCGCATCCCACAGTTCCTCCACAACCCGTACCGTGTACTTGCCGTCCTGCATGCGCAACTGGTCCCCCCGGATCCTGACATAGTCGTTCGCCGCGTCAGGATAGGCCGGCGCGCCGGTTTCCGTCAGGGCGCCTATGGCGCTCCGCGTCATCAGGTGCGTGACGAATTCGTACCGGTCGCCGTTCCAGGTGTACAGTGAAGGACAGGAACCCTTGAGCCGCTGGGGTTCGACTATGAGCGTGCGGGATTCCGGATCGATTCGGTTCTGGGGTACGCCGTTGCTCCAGATGACGCGGATCACGTCCGCCCGCTCCCGGTCGCCGAGACCGACATGGGTGACGGGAGCGTTGACCTGAAGAGACTGGTAATGCGCTCCCGCGCGAATCTCAATCGTGGATCCTATCCCGTAGAAATTGTTCTTCCCGCTCCCTTCCAGTGAGGCGGCGAGCTGTACGTTGAGCCAGCCGTTCGCGTTGCCGCCGTCGTTCCAGAGCACCATGGGGCGACCCGCGGAAAGTAGTACGAGATCCAGATCACCGTCCTCGTCCAGGTCACCGGTTTCCGCGTCTTCGACGGTCGAAGGCAGGCCAGAGAGCAGGGACGCCTGCTCCTCGAATCGGCCGCTTCCCAGGTTCCTGACCAATCTAAGTCCCGGCCGGCCCTGCACCGAAGCGCCGGCAAGCGCGAGATCGATGAATCCGTCATTGTCGAAATCGAAGGGCAGGACGACGATCGACTCCAGGCCGCTGCACGCTCTGCGTACCGTGGCCGGCGTACGCTTCCCATCGAAACGACGCCCATTGTCGTTCCACAACAGCCTGCAACCATCGCCAGCGGTCCCCTCCATGAAAAGGTCCAGCGCGCCGTCGTTGTTGAAATCGGCGGCGGCAACCGTTTTCGCTCCACCCCACCGGATTCCGCCGAAACGTTCCGTCCAGTCCACCCACCTGCCCTGTCGCACGTTCCGGTAAAGCCGGTGAGCGCCGTCGTCGAACAGCGCGATCACATCCACGGCACCGTCCATGTCGAAGTCTCCCCAGGCCATCGGCTGGGGGGGAGATACACCATAAACAATACCACCCGTTTCGAGGAAACCCGTAGAGGAGGTGACCTCTTCAAAAGACCCTCCTTCCGTGTGTCGATAGAACCGAAGCGAGCCCATATTGGACTCCAGTATATCCAAGTCCCCGTCGTGGTCGAAATCCGCCCGGGACACGGAGGAGTATCCCAAACCATTCATCGGCCCGAGGACCTGCGCCAGACTGTACTCTCCATCCCCTTTGTTGTGGTACACCTGTGGCAACCTCGATCCGGCTTTGATGAAGTCCATATCGCCGTCATTATCGAAGTCACCCGGCGCCAGTCTAAATAACCAATCTCTTTCTACTCCAACCGCCCCTAGCGTCCATGAACTCCAAACGGTCTCCCATCCATCCACGCGGTTGCTCAAAACGGTCAGCCCGTGCGCTCCTGCCAGCGCCAAGTCTAGCCGCCCGTCCCTGTCCGCGTCCACCAGCGCCAGGTCTGTCCATCGTTCGTCATCCGGCAGGATACTGTTAAACCAACCGTCCCCCGCAGCCACGAATCTCATGTCGACCAGGGTGTCCGCGGCCACGACCGCAAGATCGGGAGGCGCAGACCGGAAATCGTAGAGTGGGGGAGACTGTTGCGAAGGATCTCCCAGGCGATCCCGCGACGCCCGGTAGGCCGGGTCCACCACGAGCAGGTTGCCCAGGATACCCGCGCTTGATCCCGCTTCGGCCGCGTCCCGTCGCTTCAGCGCATCCAGCGTTCGATCCAGCCAGGTCCCTATGTCTTCCGGAACGGGTACGAGCAACCTGGACATCCTTTCGTATCCGTCCGAGGCTTCCTGGAACCGGTCCATTCGAATCAGTGTCTCGTTCAACTCGACGAGCACGGCCAGGTTATCCGGTTCGTAGTCGAGCATGGTCCGCAGTTCGTTCAGCGTGTCTTCATCCTGCTGAGACGGTCCCCGCAGCCTTTTCATTTCGGTGAGGTACTTGTATCGGAGGATCACGTTGGACTCGTTGTGACCGACCGCGTGGGCAAGAATGTCCAGTGCGCGTTCACGGTCGCCCGCCGCCGCCACGATATCGGACCGGATGGATTGGATTTCTCCATCCTGCGGTGCGAGATCCACCGCCCGACCGATAGCCGCGGTGGCGGATTCGAAATCCCTGAGCTTCAGAAACGCCAGGGCCCGGTTCGCGTGACCGAGGGGTTCTTCAGGTACCAGCATGGTCACCGCTTCAAAAGCGTTATCCGCGCCTTCCAGATCGTTCCGGTACAGGTAGGCCAGGCCGGTGTTCTTCTCCGACAGGGCTTCTACCCACACACCGCGCGTGGGGGACGAATCACCGCATCCCGCGAGCAGGAGCATGATCAGCGATGTCCCAACCATGCCGGTAGACTTCCGCATCTAGCGTCTCCTCTATTCGAGAACGGTTAGTAACGGTTGATGGCCATCAATTCGCTACCGCCATCCCGCGCTATGCGTTTCACGGCGATGGCAATCCGATTTTCCCTGTCGAGCGCGTTCCAGTAAGTCCGCATGACCTCCTCCGGTCCGCCATCCAGGGGCATGACCAGGGGATCGCCCGAGAATCCGGGCAACGGGTCGCAATCGCCCATGTACGTCGTAAGGCAGAGGCCCAGTCCAGGTGGCGGTGGGGCCGGCCGGTATGTCACCCCGTCGGTATAGGCGGGATTGATTGGATTCGCTTTGAGCACGTTCAGGGTGAGGGCGGGTGTTCCGGACAATTCCAGCATGCCGCTGATTCGCGGCGTGTAGTTTGGAGCGTCAGGTTCCCTTTCCCTCGTGGAGAGGGCGGTGTCGAAGGTCCCGCCGCTTCTCAACGTGTCGTAAACAGTCTGCGACTGGTCGCCATTGGTCACGATGTACATCCCCGGCAGTTCGAGCATGGCCGGATAGATAATCAGGTCGGGAGCGTCCAACTTCGAGGGATCTACCGGTTCGGTCCGCAGCACTGGACCGTCGATGGTGAACCGGCGGTTTCGGCTGTGTTCGCTCCGGCCCATGATCCAGTAGAGCATCAACCAGGCATCGTCTTCAGCCGCCCGTCCGATGATCAGTCCTCGTCCGGGATACCTGTTTGAGGCGATATGCCGCGCGAGATTCTGTTCGGGGATCTGGATATTGTGCATGGGACTTTTTTGAACCGATCTCTTCATTCAAACAGGTTCAGCTGATCCAGATTGTCGTCGAGGATGCTTTCGAAGGGAGCCTGGTCCTCGGTGGCGTCCCTCTCCAGAAGTAAAAGTGCATCTCTCACGTTTGAGGCCACCGCCACTTCCGATCCTTCGTGGTCGGGTTTGAGCAGCAGCACTTCCCCCCGCTCGATGTCTGGGTCGGACAACAGCGCCGCGCTGTGCGTGCTGATCAACACCTGCCTGCCGGTGTTCCGCTGCATCCGCAAGATCAAGGCGGCAAGCCGGTTGACGATGCCCGTGTGCAGGCAGAGCTCGGGTTCCTCCAGCAGCAGCAGAGATTCTCCTTCGAGGAGCGCCCACAGCATGCCGATCAGCCGCAAAGTGCCATCGGAGAACTGGTCCTCCCGCTGTATACCCGCCCTGGGCCGCCAGTGGGCATACAACGCCTGCAGATGGGGACGGCCCGTTTCCTGGTCCCGTATGAATTCGAGTTGCTCGAGTCGCGGCACGGCCACCTTGAGCACCTGCTCGATCCTGGTCAGCCGCGACCGTCGGGTCCGTTCATGCTCACGTGCGATTTTCTCCAGGAAATCCTGCCCGTAGGGATCGCCCTCGAGCGTCCGGCCACGGATCAGGTCCGTATGGCGAAGGAGCGGAGGCACCAGGTGATGGTAGGTGATGGTCTGAAAGAACTGGGCTATTTCCCGGAATTCCCGGTTTGCGGTGATCTGTTCCAGGTAGGTCTGCGTCAGCCGAACGATGTCTTCCTGGTCGTCCTCGCTCGGCCTGTCGAGTATGAGAACCTCGTTCCTGCTCACCCGTTCGTAAGTGATCAGCGTATGCCTGTGCCCCCGGGCCTGCTGCTTGAGTCCGAGTTCGTAACGCCAGGTTTCGCGCCCGTTTACCGGGTCGGAGAAGCGTATCTCGATGGCGATATCGGGATCCCTGCGCGCGGCGAGGTTCCGGATCTTGGTCATGCTGCCGCGGTCCGCGACCGCCTTCTGCAGGCCGCCGCCCTCTATCTTGGCAATATCCCGGAGAAACCGGAACACGTCCATCAGGTTGGACTTTCCTGACGCATTGGGCCCGACGACGAACTGCCTTTTTTGCAGATCGACGTCAATCCGCGGGAAATTCCGCCAGTTTCTTACTTTCAGGTGACTGACATACATGCACAACTCCGAAAACCCATCGTTGCTAGTCGAAGAAACCTTCGTCGCCTTCCTGCAGATAGGGAAGGGTCCTGTCCGGCACCAGGTCGACCCCCAGGCCGGGACTGTCCCAGACATCGATAAAACCATCTTTCACGATCGGGTCCGGCAGACCCTCCACGATGTCGTACCACCAGGCGGGGTTCCCTATGGGATACTCGAATGCGATGTAGTTGGACGGCATGGCGGCGGATGCGTGAACCAGCGCAGCCAGGCCGATCAGGCCGTCAATGACGCCATGGGGCGCCATGAGCACGCCGTGGAGATCAGCGAACTCGGCGATCCACTTGAGTTCCGCGATGCCGCCTACGTCGGCCGGGTCGGGTCCGACCACCGACACGGCGCGTTTTTCGATGAGATCGACGAAATTCTCCCGCAGGTAGATCTGCTCTCCCGTGTGAATGGGCGTGGATGTCTTCGCCGTCACCTCCCGGTACAGGTCCGCCAGCACGTAGGGCGTATAGTCGCCGGTGATCATGTCTTCCAGCCACATAATGTGCAGGTGCTCCACGGCTTTTGCCAGGCGCAGGGCGTCCGGCACGAGCATGCCGGGACCGCAGTCGAGAGCCAGCCCCACTTCATCGCCGAGAACCTCTTTCATGGCCTCTATGCATGCAACCAGGTGATTAAGCCCTTTTTCGGTGAGTGGTCCGCGATTGGCGTGAAATCCGTGGCTCTGCAGGTCGCCATAGAAGAAGTCGGGTACCTGCGACGGCATCCCGCTGTGGAAGCTGATACCCTGCTTGATGATTGTGAAGCCCTCGGGCAGTGCCTTCATCCTGGCCATGTCCTCGGCATAGTCTTCCACGGTGGAGCCCTTCATGGGAAACCGGACGGCGCCGTTGTAGACCCTGACACGGTCCCGCATCTTCCCGCCGAGCAGCTTGTAGACGGGCAGGCCGGCCGCCTTTCCCGCAATATCCCAGAGGGCCATTTCAATGGCGCTGACCGCGCTACCCCAGGGCTTGAAACTGCCCAGGCGGCGAATCCCCGCGATGACGCGGTTGACGTCCGTGGGATCCGCGCCGAGAATGTGTTCCCGGTAAAAGAGGACGTGCGGTTTCATGTAAGGCTTGGAGTTCTCGATCTGTCCCAGCCCGTGAATGCCTTCGTCGGTCGTTATCCGGACCACGGGATTCTGGCCGATCACTACGCATTTCAGATCTGTGATCTTCACGAAGTACTCCCGTTCTGCCGCAGGTTGGTCTCGGGTACCGCCGGCGGCCGTCCCGATTCCTCCGAGTCTTTCGGTCCGCCCAGTTCCGTCAGCAGTTTCTCGACTACTTTCTTCGGTCCCTGGAATCCACCCTGGCGTTTCATTTCGCAGACCTCATTCGAAATCCGGTCGAGGTGCGCCTCTATCGGTCCGGTTCCCGGCGACCAGGAGGCATAGGACGTGCAGTAACGTTGGAACATGGTGCGGCGCGGCGGATCGTGATACGGCCACGGTAGCGCGCCGTGGCAGAGCGCTTCGGTGAATATCACAGCATCTCCCGCGTTGATCGGAACGTTGACGACCGTGGGAGGGCCGGATCGGATATGCACATGTTCGGGTCGTTCAAAATAGGACTTATGGCTTCCCGGTATACAGACAAATCCGGCACCCTCGGGTACGTCCACCAGGGAGATGGCCGCGTTGAGGAAGGTGGCGAAAACCTCGCCTTCCGCCGCCTGGTAGTCATTGGCGGGGTTCCTCCATGGTCCGGAGGTGCCACCGTGCAGTACGATCTCATCGCTGTTCGGTGGATTCACCGTGAGGGCGGAAAGGAGATGCTGAGGACGCTCCCGCGTCAGGGCGAGTACGACGCGCATGATCGGCAGGTTGAGGATCAACCGGTCGAATACCGGATCGATGTACTCGGTGTGCAGTATGGCCCGCGCCGAGGTAGAATTCTTGGGGACCTCGTACGAGCACAGCGGCGGCGGCAGGTCTTCCTCATCCACTGCGTACCACTCGTCGCACCGTGCGACCATGTGGTCCACGTCCTCTTTCGTGATGACCTGGCGAAGTACCAGGTATCCGTGTAGATCGAAAAGCCATTTTTCTTTGTCTGTGAGCATTTGGGTTCCCTGTAAGTTTCGAATGCTCTACGTAACAGAACAAGGATGAAGGTCCGCGTCTGCCTTATCCTGATTTGCCTGCCTTCGGTCGCCAGTCAATTAACGTACGCATTGTGGAATTCGATCCACTTTGGAAGTACTTCTTCGATAACGTCCCTGGGAGGTAGAAAGGCGATTCTCAGATGGCTGGTACCCGGAATCTGCCCGAATCCCTCGCCGTTTACCGTAACCAGCCCGGTACGTTCCAGCAAACGCATGCAGTAATCGAAATCGTTTGTCCCGTCCGGCAAGTTGTCGAGACGGGGAAACAGATACATCGCGCCGGTCCGCCCGAAACAGGATACTCCTACCATATGGTCGAATCCCGCTCGTATCATGACCGACTTACCGTGGAGTTCCTTGAGAATGCGCCTGCGCTCGTTCGTGAAACGACGATAGGGCTCGGTGTTCTCGGACGGAGGATTCACCAGCAGGTACATCATCAGTTGCCCGACCGTGTTCGAGCATATATTCACCGAAGCCTGCTTGAAAACAAGGTCCGTAAAGGAAAGTTCGGTATTCCTGACGCGCGGAGCGTTCCTGATCTCGAGGTAACCGCCACGGTGGCCGCATTCGCCATAGAACCCTTTCGAGGTGCTGTGGACGCTGAACAACGGGACATCGCTTCGGCCCAGCACTCGGGCGAATGATACGAAACCCGCGTCTGCGTCGTAGACGTTCTCCTGGTAAACCTCGTCGGAAATGATGGCCAGTCCGTTCTCTCCAGCGAATTTGATGACCTCGCGAATGGTGTCCTGGTCCAGTATCGCGCCGGTCGGGTTGCCCGGGTTGATGACCACGATGGCCTTGACGTCCACGCCTCGGGCGCTGGAGTCTTCCAAGGAAGACTCCAGCAGGTCCCCGTCCATGGCCCAACCCGATTCCTCGTCGAGAAAATAGTCAACCTGCGCACCGCCGCACCGCTTTATGGCAGCGGAATAAAGCGGATACTGGGGGATTGGTATCATAATGCCGTCGCTTTCGTCGTCGATCAGAAGATCGATCACGTACCTCACCGCTTCGCTGGCGCCGTTTGTGATGAATACCTGGTCCGGTCGAGAACGCAGGCCGTGTGAGTCGTCCACACCGTCCCGGCGATCGATGAATTCGGCAACGGCTTCCCGGATGAACTGTGGCCCGCTGCTATCCGAGTAAGCGCCCATGCCGGTTTCCATCTGCGCCAGATACCGTTCGCTGAGATCGAGCACGTAATCGGAGTGGAAGTCGCCGGCTACCAAGCCATCGAGTGCATGGCCGTTGAACAGACCCTTGAAGCGCCTTTCGCGTTCGATGCTCACGGGGTGTTCGACCAGGCTAAGGACTTCCCTGTAAAAAGAGATCGGTTGTTGTCCAAGAGCCTGGGGGTTTCCGAGATTACAGGGTATGATCCTTTTACCCTGTTTCTTCAATTCGGCCGCCCGCTGGGGAATTGGTCCCCGGACGGCATACTCCATTTCGAGTATCCTGTGGTTGACCGCCATGTCCCAGGGAATGTTCACGTTCATGGTCGCCAGTTCCGGAATGACGCGGGGTCCGTGCCGTCGCGTTCCCGTGTCATCGCATCGTTACTTTTATTGCTGATCCATCAACCGTATCCAGCGTGTGATATCTAGATTATAGAATTCAGATACCTGTTTGTCGATGTATAATTGGCTGCCGACGCGACCGATTCCCGCGAATATTTGCTTGACCCCCTTTGCGGCACGAGGTAACTTCGCCCTATACTGACCTGGTAACCTGACAGTCAAAGAACAAACTTTCCATCTTCGCCTACCGGCAAAATACCGCAATACCAGATAACACTTCGTATCACGTCGGTCGTTTGGCCGAACGTTTTTCGAATGGCCGGCGCAAGGCCTGTCATGGGTAAGCGGAACGAGAGCCGGAGAATCCCGGGGGGAATCATGATCCGAAGGTCAATCGACCGCATGGCCATAGCCGCCGTGACTGTAGCCGGATTTGTATTTATGACGGTCGCGTGCGCGGAAATGGAAGTGTCAGAACAGGAAGTGCCAGAACAGGCTGCCGACGCCGTGATGGCGCCGGTATTCGAGGTGGATCCAATGTGGCCCAAGCCATTGCCCAACCACTGGATCCTGGGTTCGGCCATTGGCGTTACCGTCGACTCCGATGACAACATCTGGATCATACACCGTGGCAATGGCAATCCAAATACAGAATTAGGGGCCGCGCAGGATCCGCCCGTGGCCGAATGCTGCATTCCCGCTCCGCCGGTACTCCAATTCGACCAGGAGGGAAACCTGTTGAATCACTGGGGCGGTCCGGGTGAAGGATTCGACTGGCCCGGATCGAATCACGGTATCACCGCCGATCCCATGGACAATCTCTGGATAGGGGGCAATGGGGGAGACGACGCCCATATCCTGGTGTTCGCCCAGGACGGCACCTTCCTGAAGCAGTTCGGCAAACCAGGCGCGCGGCGTGCCGATTCCTTCGATGAAGCGGATCCGCAGTGGTCCGGCAACAGCATGGATCCCGGGAACTTCGGACGGGTGGCTAAGATCTCCTTCGACGCCAGCACGAATGAGGCTTACGTCGCAGACGGCTATCTGAACAAGCGGGTCGCGGTGCTCGACATCGAGACCGGGGAGCTGAAGAGGTATTGGGGCGCCTACGGCAACGAACCGGACGACGCCAATATCGGGCGATACGATCCGGAAGCGCCTCCGGCTCAGCAGTTCCGCAATCCCGTCCACGCCGCCGATCCTTCCAACGACGGCCACGTGTACGTATGCGATCGTCCAAACAATCGTATCCAGGTATTCAGGACGGACGGGACCTTCGTGATGGAGAAAGTCCTCTCCGGGAACACACTGGGTGCCGGGTCAACCTGGGACGTTGCATTTTCGAAGGACGCCGAGCAGAAATATGTCTACGTGGCGGACGGTCAGAACATGAAGGTGTACGTGCTGCTGCGGGAGACGCTGGAAGTCCTGACCACTTTCGGAGACGGTGGCCGTCAACCCGGCCAGTTCTTCGGGACGCACAGCATCGCGACCGACTCGAGTGGCAATATTTACACCACGGAGACCTACGAAGGCAAGCGCGTGCAGAAGTTCACTTTCATGGGTGAGGGTCCTGTCGAGCAACAAGACCAGGGCGTGATATGGCCCGCTGCTTCGAGGTAGGAAGGACTGATCGGGTTTCCCCACCCACCGGACGCAGGACGGCAACCATCCCGGTTGCCGTCCGCGTCCTGCTGTACCTGGCCATCACCGGGCTCGTAGCGGCCGCTTCCGTTACCGGCGTATACGCCCACGACATTCCCCGAGACATCACTGTTCGCGCATTTGTCAAACCGGAAGCCGAGCGCCTCCGGCTGCTCGTACGGGTGCCCCTCGAGGCTATGCAGGACGTGATCTTCCCCCTGAACGGGCCCGGCTACCTGGACCTCTCCCGCGCCGACGAATCCTTACGCGATGCCGCCATGCTCTGGATCGGCCAGGAGGTGTCGATCTTCGAAAACGGCAAGCGCCTCCCGGTCCCGGAACTGGCCGCCGTCAGAGTTTCCCTTCCAACCGACCCATCCTTCCATGCTTACGACACGGCACTGGCCTCTACGACTGGGCAATCCCTGCCGGTAAATACGCAGATTTACTGGCAACAGGCCATGCTCGACGTGCTTTTTGAATACCGGATCACCTCGGATCGGGCGGAGTTTTCCATCGTTCCCGGCCTGGAGAGGTTGGGCATGCGGGTAGAGACCGTGCTTCGCTTTCTACCCGCGGCAGGCGGTGAGCGTCTGTACCAGTACACGGGGAATCCCGGCCGCATCGTACTGGATCCGCGCTGGCACCAGGCCGCGTTGCGGTTCGTACAGCTCGGGTTCACCCACATCCTCGACGGCATGGACCACCTCCTGTTCCTGCTTTGCCTGGTCATCCCCTTTCAACAGTTACGGGTACTCGTGATTCTCGTAACGGCTTTTACGATTGCGCACTCGATCACGCTGATCGCCGCGTCGCTGGGCCTCGCGCCTGGTGTATTGTGGTTTGTCCCGCTCGTCGAAACGGTGATCGCCGCCTCCATCGTCTACATGGCGCTGGAGAACATCGTGGCACCCGGCCTGCGTCGCCGATGGATGGCCGTGTTCGGATTCGGACTCGTGCACGGATTCGGTTTTGCCTATGCGCTTCGGGAGATGCTTCCCTTTGGCGGAGATCACCTGGTGACCTCGCTCCTGGCGTTCAACGTGGGCGTCGAGATCGGTCAACTGCTCGTGATTCTGATCTGCGTCCCGATTCTGAGGATACTTTACAGGTATATGCCGGGAGAACGTATCATCGCCATCATACTCTCGGTAATAGCGGGTCACACGGCCTGGCACTGGCTGGTGGAACGGGGCGGAATTCTGATGGAATACGATGTATTGTCCACGTCGCCGGACGGAGCACTTTTCGGTGTCGCGGGATTACTTGCGCTGATGCTGATCATCGCGGCTTTCGCCGGCTGGGCGCTCACCCGTCCCGGCCGTCCGCTTGAATAAAGGTCTCGGACAGCGCGAATACGCAGGAACTCCGTTCCCCGCCGAGACTGGGCTTCCAGATATCGACGGGATAGGGTTCCCCTTCAACAAGATGACCGTTTAAGAGAATCTGGGCGGAATGCGCGAAGAACAGGCATGAAAATACATCCCATTCTTCTCGGAGTTTCGGAGCGGGCGCTTCGAGCAAGGCCGGTGATTTCAGGTCACTCCAACGGGCGGTGATCAAATCATCCGCCGTTTCGATCGTCCAGGAAGGCGAATCGAGGACGCCTCCATCCCGCGTAAAAGTAGCCCGGGTGATCTCCAGATTCATATCGTACATGCCGCCCCGGCCAGCCATCCACCTTTGAATGAAAGCCGACGTTTCCGAGTTGTCTGTGCAGATCCTTCGGTAGGACGATCCGTCCTCGATATGGACATAGGCCACGTTGCCTTCGCCAGCCGAACTGTAGTGCGTATGCCACAGGCTGACCATGCCGCTGTTCGCATCAGCATTCACGGGACGTATGTAGTTGATCCAGTGCTGTCCCGTCCAGTACAACCTGCCCTTGTTAACCATCGGTCTACCCATTCGTTCCCCCGATCAGTATCTACCGCTGTTCGTACTACCGGACCATTGAACGGTTTTCTGTAAACTGACCGGCACGGCATTGGCCGTCAAGAACGTTCTCGGCGCTCGGTCGGCACGGCCCTCGCCCGCGGTGTTTCCGCATTATTCGCTTGCCCGGTTCAGGTGTGCCCTGTACATTTTCGGCAATTGGTCTTGCCCCACGGCAGGCTCATGAAACCCGGCCGTTTCAATGCCAGCGGTTGTCGTCCGTTCACACCAGGAGTGCTGTAAAATGATTGGTGACATCGGCATGCAGGAATTGATGGTGATCTTCCTGATTGTCCTGCTTCTGTTCGGTGCGGACCGAATTCCATCCCTCGCACGGGGATTGGGCAAGGGGGTGCGGGAATTCAAGCGCGTCGTGAACAACGCAAACTCCGAAATCCAGCGCGCAATCGATATCGACGAAAACGAGCCACCCCCGCGAAAACCCCCGCCGCCAAAGGAAAAGGAATTGGACCGGTCCTAAGACACCGGGATAATCGATCTGTCAAATGGGCGTGCCGGCCGGCTGGCGGTACGCCCGTTTTACTTGATCCTGAGTCCGAAAATCGATACGCGAATACTGGAAATGTCCACTGCTTCCCTTCGAACCGACGTACGATGCATATTCGATGCGGCACTGCAGGCCGTAGATCCCTCGGTTGCGACCCGGCGCCATGTCGTGCGCTGTGGGAACAGCCTGAATATCAACGGCATCGCCTGCGACCTGGACCGGTTTAACGATATTTACGTCGTAGGCGCCGGCAAGGCGGGTGCCATGATGGCCGGTGCAATGGAATCGATACTCGGCGGCCGGCTCACCGGGGGCATCGTCAATGTCAAGTATGGCCATACGACCCCGCTGCAATGCGTGGAGTTGATCGAAGCGGGGCATCCCATTCCCGATGCCGCCGGAGTGGAGGGAACGGAGAAGATCGTCAAGCTCCTGGAGCGACTCGGTGCGGATGACCTGGTATTCTGTCTTCTTTCAGGCGGGGGTTCGGCACTCATGCCGCTACCGGCCGAAGGGGTGACACTGGAAGAAAAACAGGCCGTGACCGGTCGATTGCTGCAATGCGGCGCGACGATCAACGAGATCAACACGGTGCGCAAGCACATCTCGAGGGTCAAGGGAGGGCAACTGGCCAACCTGGCTTCGCCTGCGACCCTGGTCAGCCTGGTGTTGTCGGACGTAATCGGGGATCCCCTCGATATCATCGCGTCGGGTCCCACGGTTCCGGACGAGAGTAACTATGCCGACTGCAGGACGATCCTCGAAAGGTACGGTCTGGAAAACGAGCTTCCAGCTTCGGTGATTCGTCATCTGTATGCCGGCGTGAAAGGCACCGAACCCGAAACACCCGGTGCGGGCGATCCGGTTTTCGAACGTACGCAGAACGTGATGATCGCGAACAACCGACAGGCACTCGATTCCGCCCGGATCGAGGCGGAGAAAAGAGGCTACAACCCGCTCGTGCTGTCCAGCTCGATCGACGGCGAAACCCGGGAGATTGCCCGCGTATACGCGGCCATAGCCCGTGAAATTGTACAACATGGGGATCCGGTGCGGCGTCCTGCGTGTGTAATTTCCGGAGGTGAGACCACGGTAAAGCTGAAGGGCGACGGAAAGGGCGGACGAAACCAGGAATTCGTACTGGCGGCCGTTACCGGCATAGAGGGACTGGACCGAACCGTCGTGTTCAGCGCCGGCACGGACGGTACGGACGGTCCCACCGACGCCGCCGGTGCGGTGGCGGATGGACACACGCTCGCGCGGGCCGCTGAAAAGGGACTGAACGCCGATACCTTTCTGAACAAAAACGACGCCTATCATTTCTTTCAACCACTGGGTGACCTCGTCATTACGGGACCTACCCATACGAACGTAATGGACCTGCGCCTGTTGCTCGTCGGTTAAGGGACATTCAAAAAGGCTGGTACCGAACATGATGACCGAAGAGCAAAGATACCTGTTCGACCTGACCGGCTATATGCACCTGGAAGGAGCCCTCGGTGAAGCGGATCTCGCCGAGGCCCTCGCCGCCGCGGAGCGGTACATTCAAACGCCTACCGAAGACCTCCCAACGGACTTCGGAAGCAGGGACGGTCGCATGTATGACAACGGTTTCGCCTTCGATAAGTCGCTGGAGAGGCTGGTCTTCCAGCCAAGTTACTGGCCCATCGTTATGGAATTTACTTCCGGTAAACCTCGCTTTGTCCGGGGTTCCATGCTGGTGAACCAGGCGGGCGGAGTCGTCGAAGCGGGATCGCTCCACTGTGCGCGGGAGGACTTCGGCTGGCAGAGCACGCGCTACGAGTGCCGGGACGGACGTATCTACTGCGATGATTTCGTCGTATTCACCTATCTCACCGACGTGTATCCCGGCGACGGGGGCCTCGTCGTCGTGCCCGGGTCCCACAAGTGCAATTTCGATCGCCCCGGTTCGATCTTCAACGGCGGTGACCTGGAAGATGACGCGCCACACGGCACGATCAACATCACGCCCAGGGCGGGAGACGCGGTGATCATTTCCGAATTGCTTACGCACGGAACGCTCAGGTGGAAGCCGACCGACCGCAATCGAATCGTACTCGTGCTTCGTTACGCACCGCAGTACAGCGGTGGGGGACCCTGGACCACGGACACGCTGAAGGCCCGACTGTCGCCGGAAACCAACGAATTGATGGCCCTGGCCTCGTTTACGGAAGTCAAGGACGTAGCGCGCAGGGACGTGGTCACGTTGACCGTGTGATCTACCCACGTCATCGACTTTCAGGTTAAACTTGTATTCGCCTGGGGCATCATGAAGGAAAGGTACATGGACACGGCCTGGCAGGAACAGATCGAGAAAGACATCGACTGCGAGTTCCGATTCGACGAAACGGCCAGGGCACTGTACAGCACCGACGCCAGCATTTACGAAATCGAACCCCTGGGCGTCGCGTATCCTGCCCATACGGCCCATGTCTCCCGCATCCTCCGGTTCGCGTACGAACGAGGCATACCCATCACCCCCCGTGGCGGCGGCACCAGCCTGGGCGGCCAGGCCGTGGGACGCAGCATCCAGATCGATTTCTCGCGTCACATGAACCGCGTTCTCGAGGTCAACGCCGAGGAGCGCTGGGCCAGGATCCAGCCCGGCGTAGTGCTCGACGAACTCAACGCCCATCTGAAACCGATGGGGCTGCTGTTCGCACCGGACGTCTCGCCGAGCAACCGTGCGAATGTCGGCGGCATGATAGGCAACAACTCCTGCGGTTCCCATTCCATCATCTATGGCAAGACGATCGACCACGTCCTGGAACTCAACGTGGTCCTGAGCGACGGCACGGAGACGATCTTCGGGCCGGTCGGAGAACGGGAATATGCCGAGAAGGCCGCCCATAACGGCCTGGAGGGGCGTATCTATCGCGAGATCCGACGTATAGCCCACGAAAACCGGGACGAAATCGAGGCCCGGTATCCCAGGATCATGCGGCGCGTAGGCGGGTATAACCTGGATGAATTCGTCGAAGACGGTACCTTCGATCCTTGCAAGATGATCGTGGGATCCGAGGGCACCCTGGTCGCCGTGGCCGAGGCACGCGTCAACCTGGTGCCGCTACCGGCCCATACCGGACTGACCATCTGTCATTTTACGGACCTGATCGAATCCATGGAAGCGACGGTCGAGATTCTGAAGACCGATCCCTCCGCGGTGGAACTTACCGACAAGGTGATTCTGGACCTGGCCAAGGATTCTCCGGCGGCCGCTCAGCAGCGTGATTTCATCGAAGGAGATCCGGAAGCCATCCTCATGGTCGAGTACTATGGAGAGACGGCCGAAGAGGTATCAGAAAGGATAGAAGCCCTCGAAACCCAGCTCAGGGAAAAGAACCTGGGTTACGCCTGTGTCCGGGCCATGACACCCACCGCCCAGTCGAATGCATGGGGCATCCGGAAGGCCGGGCTCGGGCTGCTCATGGGCATGAAGGGGGATACCAAGCCGGCGACTTTCGTCGAAGACACGGCGGTCTCCCCCGAGAAGCTCCCGGCTTATATCCGTGCCTTCCGAGATGTTGTACGCAAGCACGACACGGTCGCTTCCTACTATGCCCACGCCAGTGTGGGAACGATACACATCCGACCGCTCATCAATCTCAAGAAGGCCGATGACATCGCGCGGATGAGGTCCATCGCGGAAGATATCCGCGACCTGGTCATTGCCTATGGCGGCGCGATGAGTTCGGAGCACGGCGACGGACTCGTGCGGAGCGAGTGGAACGAGAAGATGTTTGGACCGCAACTCTACGAGGCCTTCAAGGCGGTCAAGGCCGTGTTCGATCCGAACGGCATCATGAATCCCGGCAAGATCATCGCGAACCAGAAAATGACGGACAACCTGCGTTTTGGGCCGGCATACAAGGCGGAGGAGATCAACACCTATTTCGATTTCTCCGGCGACGGCGGGTTATCGCGGTCTATCGAGCTTTGCAACGGGGTCGGCGCCTGCCGCAAGAAACTGGTCGGGACCATGTGTCCGTCCTATATCGCCACGCTTGACGAAGAACACAGCACCCGGGGCCGTGCGAACGTGCTTCGGGCCGCCCTGTCGGGCAAACTGGACGGGGAAGGCTTCACGAGCCGGCGGGTCTATGAAGCCCTCGACCTGTGCCTGGAGTGCAAGGGCTGCAAGGGCGAATGTCCCTCCAACGTCGACATGGCCAAGATGAAATACGAGTTTCTCGCCCACTACTACGAAAAACACGGTCTGCCTCTGCGCAACCGCCTATTCGGCCGTATAGAAACGCTCAACCGGCTTGGTTCCGCCTTTGCGCCGCTGAGCAACCAGGTATTGAACCATCCCTGGCATAAAAAGATACTGGAGCGGGCTATTGGCGTGGACCGGCGCAGGTCTCTGCCGGATTTTGCCGAAGAGACTTTCGAACAGTGGTTTTATCACCGCAGCCCTGATTCCAACGGTGGCCGGGAACGACCGACGGTTGTCTTCTTCCCGGACACCTTCATCAATTACAGCGAACCCCATATCGGAATCGCCGCGGTGGAAGTGCTGGAAAGCGCCGGCTACCGCGTGGTACTGGCCGAACCCCGCGCATGTTGCGGTAGGCCCCTGATCTCCAAGGGGATGTTGCGCCAGGCGCGTGCCGCCGCCCGGTACAACATCGCACAACTGGTAGGGTACGTTGATCGCGGATGGGCCATCGTGGGGTGTGAACCCAGTTGCATCATGACGTTCCGCGACGATTACCGTGACCTCGTGGACGACCCGAGAGCAGAGCGGGTCGCCGACGGCATATTCATGATCGACGAATTTCTGGCCCGGGAACACGCGGCCGGGCGTCTCTCGCTTCCGGTGAGGAATACCGAAAAGACGATCAGTTTGCACGGACACTGCCAGCAGAAGGCCATAGCCGGCACGGGTTCGACGGTGGCTGCCCTGGAACTGGTGCCCGGATACGAGGTAACGACGTTGAACACCGGGTGTTGCGGCATGGCCGGCAGCTTCGGCTACGAGCAGGAACACTATGACCTGTCCATGAAAATCGGCGAAGACAGGCTCTTTCCCGCCATCCGGGATGCCGATCACCAGACGGAATTCGCAGCGACAGGCACTTCATGCCGACATCAGATCGCCGATGGCACGGGAAGGACGGCCCTCCATCCGATCGAAATGATCAGGGCGGCTATCGCAGACTGACGGAGTACTCATCGTTGAGCCGCGTACCCTGTTTCTCCACCTTTTCCATCGTCGCCCTGGATCCCGTTACGGGAGATCTTGGCGTGGCGACCCAGTCAAAGTACCTCGCCGTGGGATCCGTGGTCCCCTGGGCGAGGGTCAATGCCGGCGCCATCGCCACGCAGGCCTGGGCAAACGCGTCCTTTGGCCCCAGGGGGCTCGATCTGCTCGAACGGGACGTGGGCGCCATCGACACGCTCGAGCGACTGATCGAATCGGATCCCGGCCGGCAGTCACGCCAGGTGGCCTTGGTGGATGTCGACGGCACGGCGGCAGCCTTCACGGGCGAAGAATGCCAGGAGTGGGCAGGGCACGTAACCGGTCCGGGATACGTATGCCTGGGCAACATCCTCGCGGGTGAAGAGGTGGTTAAAAACATGGCGGAGACCTTCGAGGCGCCCGGGGAAGAAGAATTCGCGGCGAAACTGCTCGCCGTGCTTTCCGCCGGCCAGGAAGCCGGCGGCGACCGTCGAGGCCAGCAATCGGCCGCCCTGCTCGTGGCGCGGGAAGGCGGTGGATGCGGCGGAACTTCGGACTTCCTTGTTGACCTGAGGATCGACGACCATGCCGATCCCATCGGCGAACTGAAACGCCTGTACATGCTCCACGGAAGGCTCGTCACATGAAGTCCGACATTCAGCGCGCCAAGCTTGTCCTGCTTACCGTGGTACACTTCCTGACCGACCTGTTTTCTTCCCTGGTGACGCCCATTCTTCCGGCGTTCGTGACCCGGATGCAACTCTCCCTCACACAGGCTGGCATACTCGCCGGCCTGCCAGCCATGACCTCCTCCCTGGTCCAGCCCCTGATGGGGATCCTGGGGGACCGGATGGAGAAACGTTATTTCATCATCATCGGTCCATTGTTCTGCGCTGTCTTCATGTCTGCAGTGGGCCTGGCCCCATCGTTTTTCGTGCTGACGGTATTCATCATCCTGGGCGGCTTCGGTTCCGCCAGTTTTCACCCGCAGAGCGTGTCCATGGCCGGAGACGTCAGCGGATCGAGGCGCGGTTACGGCGTGTCGCTTTTCATCGTCGGCGGTACCGCCGGACTGGCAGCGAGCCCCTTTGTAGTTCCCCGCATAGCGGAGCGATTCGGACTCGAAAGCCTGATCTGGCTCGCCGTTCCCACGGTGATCGCCGTACTGGCGATGGCCCGGGTGATCCCCATTCGCAACGAGGACCGAAAGGTGACCCGCCTGGCCGATGTGGGGGCTTCCTTCAGGCCCAACCTGGTGCCCATGGTCAATCTCACCCTGGTCGGTATCATCCGGACCATTTCAGGCGTCGGCTTCGTCACTTTTTTCGTGTTGCTGCTCAAGGACCGGGGACTTACCCTGCAACAGGGGGGAGACCTGCTCTTCGTTTTCCAGGCCGGCGCGGTGATCGGCGGTTTCGTCGGCGGCTGGCTCTCTGACCTCATAGGACGGGGACATGTAATCTGGATTACGATACTGCTTTCCACGCCCTTCCTGCTCGTCGCGCTCTATGATACCGGCCCGATGCTCCCATTATGGCTGTTCATGGGTGGGTTCATGAACATGGCGTCCAATTCCGTCTCCGTGGCCATGGCCCAGGAACTCGTACCGGACAGCGCGGGAACGGCGTCCAGCTTTCCCATGGGCTTCAGTTGGGGCGCAGCGGGAGGCGCGCTGATCGTCTTCGGCGGTATCGCAGACCGCATCGGCGTGGTGGCTACACTTGAAGTGCTGGCGCTGATCCCTTTGCTCGCCGTGCTGCTGGCCCTGATGCTGCCCCGGGACCGTGCGTTCCGAAAAGCCGCTACCTAAGTGCGGAAGATGGCTTCCGCCACGGGAAAGATTTCCTGAATCGTTTAACCACCGATAAGTCAACTGGACCTGAAGGAGGCCGTTTTATGTCGGATCGCGTCGTGCATCTTACCGAGATGGCAGATCTGGACGAGGCCGTCGCCTCGTCGGTTGAACGTCCCGTATTCGTCTACAAACACAGTTCGGTATGTCCGGTGAGCGCCCGGGCCGCGAACCACTACCATGATTACGTGGAAGCGGACTCGTCCACTCCGGCGCCATTGTTCACCCAGGTCATGGTCATCGAAAACCGCGATCTTTCCAATGAAATCGAATCTCGCCTGGAAGTAAGGCACGAATCACCGCAACTGCTACTGCTCAGAAATGGAAAGGTAGCCTGGCACGCTTCGCATTTTTCCATTTCCGAAGATAGCATAAAATCGGCGCGGGAAGGTTAAGCCATGTCGAGACACGCCGTCATCGTAGGTGCGGGCGTGACTGGACTCAGCACGGCTTACCATCTCGCCCGCAAGTCATACGGGAAAATCACGGTCATAGAGAAGGGACGGGTGGGAGACGGCGCCAGCAGCCGGGCCGCCGGGATCATCACCGGTCTGCTATGGTCGGAGACCGGCGTCCAGGCCCGCAAAATCAGCTTGAACCGATTCAGGGAACTGTCAGGGGAACTGGATGGATACCGATTCCAGGACGTGGGGTGTCTCAATCTCTTCGACCCGGAAAGCTGGCCGGAACTGGAGCGCCTGTTGCCCCTCTATGACCGCCTGGGTGTGGATTATACAATAATGGGCACGGATGAAATGGCCGCGACCTGGCCGGACCTGGTGCTGACCGGAGCACCGATCGGGTTATTCGATCCCCTGGGAGGTTACAGCGAACCGGACCACTACCTTCCCGCCCTGGCGGACGGTTGTCGGGCCCTGGGCGTGCAGATCTTAGAAGGAGGCATGATATCGGACTTCATTGTGGATTCGGGACACATGGCGGGCGTCGTCACGGAGAATGAACGAATCGAAGCGGATGCCGTGGTGAGTACCGTACACGTATGGACCCTCAAGGTACTGGAAAGCATCGGACTGCAGCTGCCTTTGAAATCATTTGTGCACCAGCGTTACGTTACGGCACCCTTGCCCTCCCCGGTCCGGATTCCGGCCGTCAACGCCAACCCGTACGGGGGCTACATCAGGCCGGCGTACGGTCAGCGACTGCTTGCGGGCATTGAAAATCCGGCGGCACCTGAGTTTCGCGTTCCCGACCGGTCATTCCAGATGTCGACGATCGCTCCGCCGCCGGGACTCAGTGACATCGCGCGAAACAACCTGCTGCCGCTCGTCCCCAAAACGGGCCATTCCGACTGGGAAATCGAAAAGGCGGGCCTGCTTTCCTTTTCACTGGACGGCGAACCCGTGCTCGGGCCCGTTGATCGCATTCCGGGACTGTACGTGGGGGTTGCCTTTCATTCCGGTGGATTTGCCTACAATCCAGCGGCAGGCGTGCTGCTGGCGGAATGCGTCGCGGACGGCAAACCTGAAATCGATATCGAGGATTTCTCGCCAAACCGGTTCGATCCGGATGCGACGAATGCCTACAACCGATCCCGAATTACCCACGAAGAGTACAATTTGCCTGGCCAGTCCCGGCGGCACTGACATACGCGGACCTCACAGCTGGTGACCGAAATAACCAGCGAGCATCTGCCTCTCGCGCGGTTCTACCCGCAAAAAATCGCTTAGACAAGCCTGGAGACACGCGTGGCTGCCAATGCGGAAACCATCCTGGATTCCGGTAGAACCGAGGAATTGCGCCACGCCCTGCTGGCCTGGTACCTCGATCATAGGCGAGATATGCCGTGGCGGAGAACCCGGGATCCCTATGCGGTCTGGATTTCCGAAATCATGCTCCAGCAGACGCGAGTAGACCAGGTTCGGCCATACTACGATCGATTCATGAACCGGTTCCCGACGGTCGATGATCTGGGTAAAGCCCAACTTGAGGATGTCCTGAAGATCTGGGAAGGGCTCGGATACTACGCCCGGGCGAGAAACCTCCATCGAGCAGCCCGGCAGGTTGTCGCACAGCACGGCGGAAGGATACCCGACGATCCAGACAAGATTTCCTCTCTTCCGGGCGTAGGGCCCTACACGGCAGCGGCCATATTGAGTATAGCCTATGGCCGGGACCTTCCCGTGGTCGACGGAAACGTAGTTCGCGTACTTAGCCGGCTGTTCTACATCAGCGATGATTCCACCACCGCTGCCACCCGGAAAAGAATGGGTGACCTCGCCGAACGACTGCTTGTAAAGGACCGAGCGGGAGATTTCAACCAGGCCATGATGGAACTGGGGGCCACGATTTGCATGCCGCGGAAACCGCGATGCGGCGTCTGTCCCGTGGGTAGATGGTGCATCGCCCAAGAAGCGCTGCCGGATCCTTCGGTTCTTCCACGCAAACCGCCACGCAAGCCGCGTCCCCACCATCATGTTGCCGCTGGAATCGTGCACAGGGGAGAGGAACTGCTGATCGTCCGGCGTCCGCTGGACGGACTGCTTGGCGGACTATGGGAGTTTCCGGGAGGGATTACCAGGGAAGAGGTGGACCGGGAAGGGGTTCTACGCAACGAAATGAAAAACGTACTCGGTATCGACGTCCAGGTCGACCGTGCCTTCGCGACCGTCAAACACGCCTTTACCCATTTCGAGATGACGTTACACGGTTATCACTGCTCGTATCTCGGCGGCGAAGCCCGCCATCGCGACGGTGATGACTTCCGCTGGGTTCTATTTGGCGACCTTAAAGACTTCGCCTTCCCCAAAGCGCATCAGCGTCTCATCGAGGCCGTGGAAGGGGCCACTGAAAGTCACCAACACGCTCTCTTCCCAAAACCAGATCTGGAATAGGAAACCCCAACCTGTTCGCTTTGAATGCGCGAAGTCACCGCCTTTTACTTGTTGGCGCGGTCGCGGCCTCTTTTTTCTCCTCGGCACCGTTATTCGCTTCGGCAGCGTCCTGGTTCGCGGGTACGAAAAGTGAACGGACTTTCTCTTCGATTTCCTGGGCAAGGTCTTTGCGTTCCCGAAGCAACTGGCGTACGTTCTCACGGCCCTGGCCCAGCCGTTCTTCTTTGTATGAAAACCAGGTCCCACTCTTTTCAATTACGCCGTTATTGACGCCGAGTTCTATCAGGTCGCTTTCCTTGGATATCCCTTCTCCGTATATAATATCGAACTGGGCCTCGCGAAATGGAGCCGCCAGTTTGTTCTTTTTTACGGTTCCCCTGACCTGGATGCCGGCAGATACGTCATCGCCCTTGATGTTTCCGATCCTGCGCACCTCGATCCGAACCGAGGAGTAGAATTTCAGGGCCAGTCCTCCGGTTGTCGTTTCCGGGTTACCGTACATGACACCGATCTTCTGGCGGATCTGGTTAATGAAGATCAGACAGGTGTTGGACCTGTTGATCACCGAGGTCAGTTTTCGAAGCGCTTGCGACATCAGACGTGCCTGCAGGCCAACGTGCGAATCACCCATTTCACCTTCTATTTCTGCCCTGGGGACCAGCGCGGCCACCGAGTCGATGACGATCACGTCGACGCTTCCGCTGCGAACCAGGATCTCGGCTACGTCGAGGGCCTGCTCTCCCGTATCCGGTTGATGAATGAGCAATTTATCCATATCCACGCCAAGGGCCTTCGCGTACCGGATGTCCAGGGCGTGCTCCGCGTCGATGAAGGCGGCCATCCCGCCCAATTTCTGCGCTTCCGCCACGATGTGCTTGGCCAGTGTCGTCTTGCCTGATGATTCGTTACCGTAGATTTCGACAACGCGTCCACGGGGAACGCCACCGATGCCCAGCGCCAGATCGAGGGTGAGGGATCCCGTCGGTATGGATTCAACGGCGAACTGGGGATTTTCGTCACCCATCCGAATGATGGAACCCTTACCGAACTGCCGCTCGATCTGCATGATGGCACCGCTGAGCGCCTTTTCCTTTCCTGGATCGCTATTGTTCATATCCTCGATCTCCTTCTCGTTGATACCGTGAACAGAAAGTCTTGATATACCGTGTCAAATATATACCAAACAGGGGTGCCAGGATCGACGCCCTGCCGAATGCGTCTTTCCCGACCATTTCAATCCACCAGCGCCTGGTAGACCAGCGCCCGGAGGCGTTGGTGGTCGTCGAGACCCTGGGCTGGAATAACCTGTGTCATGTACGAAACGACCAGCTCCTCCGCGGGATCGACCCAGTACGTGGAATGATAGGCTCCACCCCAGGAGTATGCTCCCGGAGAACCCGGTAGTCCGTTCCAGCCGATCTCTTCGGTAATGCCGAAGCCAAGACCAAATCCGCCGCCGCCTTCCCATGCGTCGTGGGCATGATCGACGGTCATCAGTTGCACGGTTTTGGGTGACAGGATGCGGACGCCGTTGATTACACCCCCGCGCCGCAGCGCTTCAAGAAAACGGGCGTAATCGCCCGCCGTGGAGACGAGACCCGCACCACCGGAGAAACTTTTTCTCGGTCCCTCGAGATACATACCCTGACCAACCATGTGCCCCGGTTCAGGCGCACGCACCATCCCGTTCTTTTCCGTCACCGAATACACCACCGTGAGCCGATCCGCTTTTTCCCGGGGCACGTAGAAATGGGTATCCGCCATGCCCAGTGGATCGAGTATCTCATCCCGCAGAAATTCGTCCAGCGGCATGCCGGAAGCCCGCTCGATCACCACGCCCAGGATATCGGTGGCGTAACCGTAAACGAACCGCTCACCGGGTTGCGCATCCATAGGCAGGTTCCCCATGCGCTCGACCGTTGCGGCGATCGGTTCGTCGCGATCCGCGAAATACCAACCTTGTATTCCAGCCTCCTCCCAGCGCTCGGCGCCAGGACCCGAACCATACCCGATGCCGGCGGTGTGTGTAAGTAGATCACGAACCGTGATATTCCGGTTGGCGGGTACCGTCTCGTAGCTCCCTTCCTCGTTCTTCACGGCAACGGTGGTGCCGTCGAATTCGGGGATGAAATCGCTCAGGTCCTGATCGATCAGCAAGCGCCCTTGCTCCTGCAGGATCATCACGCCCACGGATATGACCGCCTTGGTTTGCGAGGCAATGCGGAAAAGGTCGGTGATTTCGAGCGGTGATTCCGCCTCACGATCCCGGTAACCGAAGGCGCGCGCGTATACAATATGTCCCCGCCGGGCTATCACGAGGGTAGCGCCCGGTAGCCGTTCTTCCTCGACTAATTGCTCAAGCACAGCGTCAATGCGCGCAAGTCGGTCCGTAGAAACGCCTGCCTCCTCCGGGCTGACCGGCGCAAAAGACTGAGAGAAAACCGGCGTCGCGCCTGGCGCGAAGATAAGCAACGCCGCTAGCAACGGCAGTATCGTATGGAAGCGTCGCATGAAGATTATGCCTTTGAACGGCTTACTTGATAGGTTCAGTGTCAAACGGTTTCGGGCTGACTGTCTGATATAGTCGGAATCAGGTGAGGATTCTTGAAAAAAAGTACCTTTGGGCAGCCGAAATGTAAAGTGATTTCGAACTGATCCCGCCTTTCAAAATCCATCCAGAATAAAACGGGCGGAAAAGAGTTGGAATACCTTATATTGCAGTTGTACGCTCATGGTCCCTGCCTCTTGAGAAAACGACTGAACAGGAGCGGCAAGTGACGTCCATCCGGATGACGGTCTGCTTCGGCATGGCCGCTATCTTCCTCCTCTTTGCGGCCACGGGTTGTTCGAGCGCGCCGAAGGCCGTTTCCGAAGATATCGACATCGGCAGGCTGATTAGAGCCGGTAATGCATCGATGAACAACGGCGATTACGAAGAAGCCGCCGTTTACTTCCGTCGTGCGCTGGCAGTGGACATGACTGATTCCGAGGCCTTCGGAAACCTGAGCGTAGCCTACTATTATCTGGAAAGGTACGACGAAGCGATACGGGAAGCGCTGCAAGCGGTGGTTCTTTCACCGGAAGAGATCAACTGGCGTTTGAACCTGGGCGCGAGCTATTCCCGAAAGGGCCATTACGAAGGTGCCGCCGGCGCGTACGGCGCTGCGGTCGATATCGCCCGCGGGCTGGCTGACGAAGACCGGCATCAACTTCGGAACGCCCTGATCGGCCTGGGACGGTCAAGCGAACTGGCTGGCTGGTACGACCGTGCGCTGGATGCCTACAACGAAGCTCTGGTGTTCGCCCCGGAGGATTCGGAACTGCTGACCGGAATTGGCAACATCTACTTCCGCCAGGGACGCCTGGACGAGGCGGAAGCGCTGTATCACCGTACACTGGCAAAGGATTCCACGCATACGGTGGCCAGGTACAACATCGCCCTCATCTACGCCAAGACGGACCGATACGACGAGGCCATCGAACTGTTTGCGGACAACCCCGCGATGGACAGGCGACTTGAAGGCGCGCTGGAAGGAAGTTCAGTGAGCGCCGTAGACCGGTCCAGGACCCGCAGCATCGCGGCTTACCGCGCCAGGCTTGGGAGAATGGGCGGACCGAGCGGGCCGCCGCCTTCCAATAGGAGGGGACGCAAACCGCCACCGTATATCTACATGATGGGTCTGACTTATTACCATCAAGGAGCGGAAATCTCGGCGATGAAGGCCTTTGAACAGGCGTTGGCGGAAGATCCCGGCCTCGCGGAAGCCCACCTGTACCTGGGCAATATCCATGCGCGGCAGGATCGCCAAACGGCGGCGATCGAGGCATTCGAAAAGGCGATAGACCTCGACGCGGATTTCGTCGAAGCCTACAACAACCTGGGCAGCATGTATGCCAATGTGGACCGGACCGAAGACGCCATGGCAGCATATCGCAAGGCGCTTTCATTGAACGACCGCTTCTACGACGCCCGTACCAACCTCGGGCTGCTATACGCCGAGGCGGGACGGCTGGATGACGCGATCGACGAATTCATGAAAGTCATCAGGGCCGAGGCAGGCATCTCCGAGGTCCATAACAATCTCGGCATGGTGTACCTCAGACAGGGAAGGCACGACGATGCTCAGAGACAGTTCCAGAAGGCCATCGCGCTTCGAGACGATTTTGCGGAAGCCTACAACAACCTGGCCCTGTCCTACAGCCGGGACGCCATGCTGGACGACGTGATCGATACCTGGCGCCGACTCGCGTCCCGTTGGGCGGGGTCTAACCGCTCGACCCAGGTGACATTCGACTGGTTGCCGCTCCGGCGCGTTCCCGCCCGTTCCTCTGACGTGGGCGGTGAAGCCAGAGCGGCATACCGCAGGGGCGTCGACGCCGCCTACAGCCACGATCTCGACACCGCGCTGATTTTCTTCAGAGAAGCCCTTGTCGCACGACCGGATTGGAGCGCCGCACGGCTGGCCCGGGGCGCCGTACTGCTGGCACAGGGGAAATGGAACGAGGTGGTATCTGTTGTCGAGCAAGTCCTGGACCCGGAATCTTCCGATCCACTGCCTTACGCCATCCTGGCCATCGCACAGGTATCCAGCGGCGACTACGCTGCAGCACTGAAATCCTGGGAAGAAGTTGTAGGTCTGGCCGCCGAACCGGACGGGACAGCCGCGCGGGAAGCCTGGATGGCCATGCAAGCGCGTACCGAGGCCGCGGACAGGGTGTTGAATGCCCTTGAACGGGCCGTAACGTTGCGATCGAGATTTGCTACCGCTCATTTCAATATTGGTCTTGTCAATGATCAGCTGCACCGGTACCATCAGGCCATCCGAAGCTACGAAGAAGTCGTCCGACTCGCCCCGGAACTTGCCGCCGGACATTTCCGTCTGGGTATCGCTTACTTCCGGCTGGATGATGGCGAAAGGGCCCGGGATGCGATGCGCGAGTACATACGACTCTCCACGGATCCCATGCTCCTTCCCCAGGTGGAAACGTTTTTGAACAAATCGCAGTAAACCAGGCGGGTAGTCTCTCCAGAAAGTAAAGTTGAACACCTATGACAACAAAACCTCTCGAGCTCGTCGTACAGGAACGCCCATTTCCCGAATATGCCGCGTGGTGGCCGATCGGAAGAGCATTCACCGCCTTCATGTCCGATGCTATCGTCACAGAATGGCGTGCGCTAATCCGGAACAGCGGAGCGTTGGCCGACGTACAGGAATACATCGAAAACTACATCAGGACGGTATACGGCAGGCAGGCCAGGACCGGACTGCTGGAATCCTTTGTTCATCCCGATTGCGAAACGGCGCCGCAATCCGGAGAGTCCAAGCAGTCCATACAGTCTGGAGAATTCGACGCGCTTTCCTACGCCTTCTACAGATCGGCCTTCGAACAAATCCAAACCCACATTGATCTTTACAGCCATTCCCTGGAGCGGGAGCGCCGCCTTTTTACCATCCGCGTGGGGAAACTTTTCTTCGATCGGCTGCGTGACCATCTCTCGCTGGACCTGCCCGAAGACCTTGCCACTCCAAAACAGGTAAGCCAGCTTTCCGACGGAATCGGCCGCGTCGGCCGTTTCCTGCACGACCAGGGATACCTTCGAAGTCACTTCGCTTTCCGATTCGACGTGGACATCGAGCACCGAGGCGAGCGTATCGCACAGAACGCCGGTGTCGTCGTGCAAAACCTGCAAAAGAATAACCTGGCCTACGCGTTGTACGAGATGGGCTACCCCGTCATCCTTCCGTCCGCGGTATACCTCTACCACACGATGGGCGAGGCACAGCATCATTCTTCCCGGACCATCGAGAACCTGTTCGGCACGGTGGGCTACGATGCGAGAGAAACGGACGACTTCGATCCAATCGGCTATCCTTCCGATATGGTGGTGGAACTCTGGGAGATTCGTAAGGGTTGAACGCTGACCAGGGCAGGCCTTCCTGGTTCTGCCAGCCCCTGGGAAAGGATCAGTACCATGAAACCCGCAAATCCGGATACCCTGGTAGACATCGACCGATTCCCCTTGGAAAAGCCCGACAGCACGACCGGCCAGGATTTTCTTGCATGTTGCCGTACCAAGCTTGAGGAAAATTCCATCTGCGTACTCGAAGGGTTCGTGAAGCCGGAGGCGCTGGCCGGCATGGTGAAAGAGACCAGCGCATTGATCCCGCAGGGTTACTACTACGACAGGCCGCGCACAAGCTATGAAGGAAACGACTACGTTAGCAGGGCCTGGCCCGATGACCATCCCCGAACGATCGAGCATACCAATCGTTACCGGCAGCTCCTGAATTACCAGATACCCAACGACAGTCTCGTGCGCAGCGTTTTCCACTGGCCGGCACTGACCGTGTTCGTTCGAAGGGTACTTGGATTCGATACCCTGTTTACCAGCGCCTGCCCCCATCTCGCGCTGACCCTTCAGATCACCCACGAGGGTGACAGCAACGGATGGCACTTCGATTCCAACAACGGAAACATCACGCTGCTGATCCAACAGCCCGATTCCGGTGGCGTCTTCGAATACGTCCCCGGCCTGAGGGAAGATAACGACGAGCATTACGACGACGTGCGCGACGTATTCGAAGCACCCGAGAAACACGCCCGACGCACCGACATCCGGCCAGGAACCCTCGTCCTGTTCAATGGCAAGTACGCACTGCACCGCGTATCGTCGGTGGGTCCCACGGACCGGCCCCGCATCATCGCGATCTTCAGTTATGACAAGCGCACCGACAATCTCTTCTCCCGGGACTACATCGATATGGTGCGCGGTTTCAGGCAGGACGCAGTCACGGGGTGACTAAGTGGACTATTTCGAGCCCTACATCGTCGCCTTTTCCAACACCGCTTGGTCTTACGTTTTCTACCTGATCATCGGCGGCGGTTCCTTCCTCTTGCTCTACAGCCGCTTCACGCCCTTCCGTTATCTGAAGCACGCCGTGGATATCGTGCGCGGCAGGTACGACGATCCCGATGAACCCGGGGATGTGACGCATTTCAAGGCCCTGGTCAGCGCGCTGTCCGCGACGATCGGAATGGGCAACATCTCCGGAGTCGCCATTGCCATCACCACGGGCGGCCCCGGGGCGATCTTCTGGATGTGGGTCAGTGCGTTCGTCGGAATGGCTACGAAATTCTTCACCTGTTCCCTGGCCATCATGTACCGGGGCCGCGACACCGTCGGACACGTTCAAGGCGGTCCGATGTACGTAATCAGGGAGGGCCTCGGCGGAACATGGAAACCGCTCGCTACGCTCTTCGCCGTAGCCGGTGTCATTGGATGCCTCCCACTCCTGCAGCCCAACCAACTGGTGCAGATCGTCCGGGACGTCGTGTTCTCGCCGTTTCTGGCCTTCGAAGACGGCCATTTTCTTTTTGATTTCGCAGCAGGCCTGGTCCTGTCCGTGCTGGTTGCCGTCGTGGTTTTCGGCGGAATCACCCGTATCGCGGAAGTAGCTTCGCGCGCCGTGCCGGCCATGGTAGTCCTGTACATGGCATCGACACTGTGGATCATCCTGTACAACGTGGGAGAGGTTCCCGGGTACCTGTCACTGATCGTCACGGATGCTTTCACCGGGACGGCGGTGGCGGGAGGCGTGGTCGGTACGACCATCGTTACCGGAGTCCGGCGCGCCGCCTTTTCCAACGAGGCCGGGATCGGTACCGAAGCGCTGGCCCACGGGGCCGCGAAGACCGGGCAGCCCGTCCGTGAAGGGCTGGTCGCCATGATGGGCCCGGTCATCGATACGATGATCGTATGCACCTGTACTGCGCTTGTGATCCTCATGACCGGGGTCTGGCAAACGACGCCGGATAACGGCGTGACGTTGACCGCCGGCGCATTCGAGACAGCCATGCCTGGTTACGGGGGTTACATCCTCACCGTCTGTGTCTTCTTTTTCAGCGTAACCACGCTCTTGACTTACTCCTACTACGGCGCCAAGTGCATGAGCTTCCTGATCGGCGCCCAGTACAGCAACTACTACAACATCGCCTATGTGGTATTCGTCGTGGTCGCCTCGGTCGCCTCGATTAACGCCGTGATCAGCTTTGCAGACGGATTGTTCGCCCTCATGGCGATTCCGACCATGACCTCGACCCTTCGTCTCGCGCCCCGGGTAATGGCTTCTTTTCGGCGGTACAGAGGGTCTTTTGAGTCCAAGAAATGATGTTCTTCATGGCTGCGACTGCAACACGGCCGGCCGGCGCTTGATGAATGGATCTGCAGTTCCAGACGTTTTCAGTATAAATTCGATATGTTTTTCAACATTTAGCTTTTACATTTTTCAACATTTTGTGTTTACAAATCATTGAGATTTCAACATATTGTAATTACTACCTAGTTTTCTATCATATTCACTTATAAAAAGAGGAGGGGGAATTTTATCGATTCCACCATTCACGTATAGGGAGAATATGTCATGAAACCCCGCAAATTTCTTTCCTTTCTAACGGTTGCACTATTTGCCTTCGTCGCAACCGACGCCATCGCCCAAGAAGATCAGGAACTCGAAGACGTCGATTTCGTTGCTGAAGAAGTGACCGTGACCGGTTCCCGCATCAAGGGTGATGTAAACGAATCCACCGCACCAATCATCATTCTCGCCAAAGCACAAATCCAGGAATTGGGTCTCGCCTCCATCGGAGATGTGCTCCAGACCCTGACCGTCCAATCGAACGCCATCAACACCCAGGCCAACAACGGGGGGGACGGATCCACCCGTATCAGTCTTCGTGGACTGGGTGCCGGTCGAACACTGGTACTGGTTAACGGCCGGCGATTTGTGCCGGGCGGAACCGGGGCGAACTCGTCCGTCGACCTGAACTCCATACCGGCTTCCGTCATTGATCGAATCGAGGTGCTCAAGGACGGTGCCTCGGCGGTGTATGGTTCCGATGCCGTCGGCGGGGTGGTGAACGTCATCACCCGATCCGACCTGGAAGGCGTGGAGTTCGAGTACTACCAGGGGCTTGCGGGCGCGGGAGACGGTGATGTGATCGACGCGAGCTTAACCGCCGGACTGCGAAGCGGCCGGGGCAGCATCCTGTTCTCGGCGGGTTACCACAACCGCAAAGCGGTCTGGACCGGCGACCGCAGTTTCAGCGCGGCAGACAAGAACTACGACTGGGGGGCGAACGACGGGTCCTTCACCACCAGCGGCAGTTCGGCGACGCCCGAAGGAACCGTAATTGACCGCTTGGAGCAGGAAGGCAACGAAGCTTGGCAGTCGGTCGTGGAAAGAGCCGGGGAAGACGCCGGAGTTTACTTTAACGCACCTTCCGGTGGCTGGCGTCCTTTTAACTTCGCAGGCAACTCCCTGGACGGCACCGGCGACCTGTACAATTACCAGCCGGCGAACTATCTGTACACACCGCAGACAAGATACTCCGCTTTCCTGAGCGGGAACTACCTGTTCACCGATAACCTGAGCGGATTCTTCGAGGTATCGTACACGAACCGCCAGTCGGATCAGAAGCTGGCCCCGACCCCGCTTTTCATCATCAGCGAAGGGATCAGCGTGTCGGCCGAGAACCGCCACAATGATTTCGGCCGCGACTTCATCGACGTGCGCCGGCGGTTCGTCGAAGCGAGCAACCGCAACTTCCTGCAGGACCTCGATACCTACAGAATAGTCCTGGGACTGGAACATGAGTTCATGGACTTCGCCGGGGACCTGGCCTTTTCTTACGGTCGAACCAGCGGAACCAACATCAACGAGGGCCGGTTCATCCTGAGCAATGTCGTAATGGCCCTCGGACCCGATTCGGAATGTACGGGATCCTGCGTGCCTCTGGATATCATGCATGGCCCCGGTACGATCACGGACGAGATGCTGAAGTACATTCAGTACACCGGAATCGCAAGAGGCTATACGCAGCAGAAGGTCCTGCAGTATAACCTGACCGGTGACATAGCCGAATTGCCGGCTGGACCCCTTGGTGTAGCCGTAGGCGCTTCGTCAAGGTGGGAAGCTGGAAGTTCCATCCCCGATCCCATTACCGCCACGGGCAATACGACCGGCAACAAGGCGGAAGCGACCGAGGGCGAATACTCCGTCCGCGCGGTGTACGCCGAGACCAGTATTCCGGTATTCCAGGGTGAGATGGGTGGCCTGGATGTGACAGCTGCTGGTCGTCTTTTCAACTACGACACCTTCGGGACGGATTTCACGTACGAGGCGGGCGCCCGCCTCGAACTCCCGCGGGGCCTGGCCTTCCGTACGACCTATTCGAAGGCATTCCGCGCGCCCAGTATCGGCGAGATGTTCCTGGGCCAGAGCGACAGCTTCCCGCTGGTCAGCGATCCCTGCAGCGTCGTGGACGAAGCCGGCAATCCGCGCAATCTGACTTCACAGCAGATGCGCAATTGCGCTTCGGCGGGTGTACCGGCTGATTTCGAGGATTCCAGGGCGCAGCTTCGTGCCAGGATCGGCGGTTCCACGGATCTCGATCCCGAGAGAGCCAATACGGTGACGGCCGGCGTGGTGTACCAGCCCGATTTCCTGCCGGAACTCGACATCGCGGTCAGTTACTACGCCACCAAGATCGAGGATGAAATCGGGGCGCTCGGCTCCGGTCTTATCCTGAGCAATTGCTACTCCCAGGATAGCCCGTCAGACTGTGACAAGGTCGAACGGGACCAGAACAATCTGATCAGAAACATCTATTCGACCGCCACCAATATCGGCGAGACGGAAACCAACGGGCTCGACATTGAACTGAATTACATCAACGACACACCCCTCGGACTGCTCTCGGCGAGACTCGAATCCAACCTCCTCTTCAAGTACGATACGATGCTACCCGTCCCCGGTGGCTTCGAATTAGTCAAGGGCAAGGGGTATTACGACCTGGGCGTGTTTCCCAACTGGCGCCACAGTGCCAATGTCGGGTTGAAGTGGGGAAAGACATCGGCGGGTTTGACATGGAAGTATATCGGTGGATTTCAGGAGTGCGAGGACGGTGATTGCAAGGGTCTGTACCGTGACGACGTCGATACGACCCCGACGGTTCGAGACGTGGATGCGAACCACCTTTTCGGTATCCAAGGCTCCTACCGCGTGTTCTCCGGGGCTGGTGGCTCCGTGATCACGGTCGGCCTCAACAACGTCTTCGACCAGACGCCCTCGGTGATTTTCAATGGCTTCCTGGGCACGTCGGACGCGTCGACGTACGACTACCTTGGGAGATACCTGTACGTACGCCTGTCCCATTACCTGTAATTAAACAGAGGGCTAGGTCCCGGTAGTGGTTGACCGACGAATAGGGTTGTTTGTTTTCTGTTTATTTGTCGCGACTGCCAGTACCGGGACCTACGCTCAGGATGCCGGGAAACCGGAAAGTGCCAAGCCGGACAGTGTTAAGATCGAGTATGTCTTCGAAGAAGTGACGGTGACCGGGTCCAGGATCAAGGGCGACTCGGAAGGCTCCACGGCCCCTGTCCTCATCCTGGCCCGCGAGGAAATCAAGGCCAAGGGGCTGGCCTCGGTTGGAGACATACTCCAGACTTTAACCGTACAATCCAACGCCACAAATACCCAGGCCAACTACGGAGGCGACGGGGCCACCCGAATCAGCCTCCGCGGCCTGGGCGCCCAGCGCACGCTGGTGCTGGTCAATGGACGGAGATTCGTGCCCGGCGGACTGGGCGCGGACGCCGCCGTCGACCTGAATTCCCTTCCCTCCACGGTAATTGAAAGAATCGAAGTACTCAAAGACGGAGCCTCGGCGGTCTATGGCTCGGACGCCGTGGACGGGGTCGTCAACGTCATTACGCGATCGGACCTGGACGGCATCGAAGTCGAGTCCTACCAGGGGATCTCGGGTGAGGGTGACGGCGCGTCCCTTGACATCGCCCTTACCGCCGGCCTGCGAAATGAAAAGGGTGGCCTGCTATTTTCGGCAGGATACCACGACCAGAATGCGGTCTGGACCTATGATCGCAGTTTCAGCGAATCCGACAAGAACTACAACTGGGCGAAGAACGACGGATCTTTCACCACCAGCGGCAGTTCGGCGACGCCGGAAGGTCATATTGTCGACCAATCAGGGGAGGCGGGCAACGACTCCTGGCAGGCGATCATCGCTGCCGCGGGCGAGCGTTCTGGTGATTACCATCTGGACCCAGCCACGGGTTGGCGGCCCTTCAGTTATGCCGGTAACTCGCTGGACGGTACGGGCGAACTGTACAACTACCAGCCCGAGAATTACATCCACACTCCCCAGAAGCGATACACCACGTTTCTCAGCGGCACACAGGAGTTGAGCGACCGATTTCGCTCCTACTTCGAGGTGGCGTACACCAACCGGCAGTCCGAGCAGAAGATTGCGCCGACTCCCCTCTTTACCATCGAAGAAGGCATCAACGTGTCCGGCGGAAACCGGTACAACCAGTATGGCCGTGATTTCAAAGATGTACGCCGTAGAATCCTGGAGGCCGGCAACAGGGTTTTCAACCAGGACATCAGCACCTATCGTGTCGTACTGGGACTGAGGAGCCAACTGCTGGGCTTCGATTCGGATCTCTCCTTTTCCTATGGACGTACCGTGGGGACGACGGTAAACCAGGGCCGGTTCATCCGTAGTAACCTCATGAAAGCGCTGGGGCCGGACGAGGACTGCGCGGCCGATTGTGTACCCCTGGATATTCTGCACGGCGCCGGGACCATTACACCGGAGATGCTGGCCTACATCCAGTACACCGGCGTTGCCCGTGGATACTCGCAATAGAAAATCCTGCAGTGGAACCTGACCGGGGACCTGGCGGAGCTTTCACATGGACTGTTTCGCTTTCCGTAGCTGCCGGCCTCTCCTCTCGCTGGGAGTCCGGTGCGTATACGCCGGACCCGATAACCGCCTCGGGGAACACGACCGGTTTCAGGTCCGAAGCAACCGAAGGAAGCTACGCGGTCTCAGCGATGTACGGCGAAACCAGGCTGCCGGTTTACCATGGGAATGGGGTCGGATTCCCATCTTACGGCGGCTGGACGCGCGTTTCACTATGATACTTTCGGAGCCGGATTCACCTACGAAACCGGGGCCAATGTCGAACTGCCCAGGGGCCTGACGCTTCGTGCCACATACTCTAACGCCTTCCGGGCACCCAATATCGGGGAGATGTTTCTCGGCGCAAATGACGTGTTTCCCCTGGTGAGCGATCCGTGCAGCACGGTAGATGAAGCAGGCAATCCCAGGGAGCTTTCCGGGCAGCAGAAGCGGCACTGCGCCGCCGCGGGCATCCCGTCGGGATTCAGGGATTCGCGGGCCCAACTCCGAGCCAGGGAGGGCTTCGGGTCTACGGACCTCGATCCCGAGAAGGCGGGGATGATCACGGCAGGATTGCATTATCGGCCCAGTTTCGCAGAGAACTTTAATCTAAACCTGAACTACTACCATAACCGGATCGAAGACGAAATCGGATCGCTGCCCGCCGGGGTCATCCTGAGCAACTGCTACTCGCAGGACGCGCCATCGCACTGTGACCAGATCGTGCGCGATCCCGGTACTAATCTGATCTCCCACATCGTTCAGACCAACACCAACGTCGGCGAGACCGAAACCGCCGGTATGGATCTGGAAGCGAGCTACAACGGAAATTCCCCGTTGGGAATTCTGTCCGCACGATTGGATACCAATCTGCTGTTCAATTTCGACCAGTTCCTGCCTGCAGTTGACGGTACCGAAGTGATTCGGGGAAGGGGATATTATGACCTGGGCGTGTTTCCCCGGTGGCGGCATTCCGCCTCAATGGACCTGAAATGGCGGCGCGCCTCGGCGGGGCTGACGTGGGAATTACATTGGTGGATTTGTCGAGTGCGAGGACGGCGACTGCAAGGGATTGTACCGGTCCGACGTCATCGAAAAACCGGCGTCCAGGGAGGTCGATTCCAGCAACGTACTAGGCCTTCGGGGGACGTACAGACTGTTTACGGGCGCTGGCGGCACCGTGCTGACGCTGGGCATGAACAACGTATTCAACCAGCCGCCCTCGGTGATCTTCAACGGCCTGCTGGGCACCTCGGATTTCACGGCCTACGACTTCATGGGACGGTACCTGTACATGCGGTTATCGCATTACCTGTGATATTGAACTTAGTCTTTGCGCGTTTCCGGTCGATCGTCAACATCGTCTTCCGAGCCTTCTGAATTATCCGTACCCTTTTCTGGATCACCCGTCTCTTCGGCTTTGTCTTCTTCTTCCGATTCCGAATGATCGTTGGAGGTATCCGCTGGGTCTTCCGATGATTTATCGTCCTCATTAACATCATCAATAGCCGTGCCAGGATCAGGCGCCTCTTCGGTATCAGCCTCCTCTTCAGCCTTGTCCGATTCGTCTGAATCCCGCTTCTCCTCCGGCTCCTCCGAGAAACCCATCTCGGCATCGTAGTCGTAGATGTATTCCTCACCTTCGGGCCAGTATGCGCGACCGGTACCCGGACTTCGCTCGCTGTTGACGAATCACGCGGGAGCGTTGGAGTATCGGGTTCTTCGGTGGTTAGCGCTGGTTGTTCCTCATCGCTATCACCGCCGTCTTCGCCATCGCTGTCATCGTCGCCATCGCCGTCTTCATCAGCTTCGGCTTTTCTCCGGCTCCTGCCGATCAACATGGCGATGCCCATGCTGATGAAATAGAGTACCACGAGCGGGATTGCCACCAGTGTCTGGGTATAGGGATCGCCGGTGGGCGTAATGATGGCGGCGACAATGAAGATCACCACGAGGGCGATCCGCCAGACCCGCAAGAGTTTGTCGGCGGACAGGATGCGCAGCCAGGTCAGAAAGGCCACGACGATTGGCATCTGAAACACGACGCCCATGATCAGGACCATCTTGTTTACCAGTCCAATCCAGAATCCGATGTCCCACTGAGCCCTGATCCCCGGGACGTAAAGTTGGATGAAGAACCGGACCATGACGGGTATCAGGATGTAAAAGGCAAAGGCGGCGCCCACGAGAAACAGGACGCAGGAGAAAAAGATGACGATGGGTACGTATTTTTTCTCTTTATCCATCAGGCCCGGGGATACGAAAGACCAGAGCTGGTAGAGCACGTAGGGCAGCGCGAGAGCGAATCCGCCTACCAGGGAGATGTTCACGATGGTGGTGAACATGCCGGCTGGCCGGATCGCCTGCATCTCGATCTCGATCTTCAGGCCTTCCAAGAGCGTCGGAGAAATCAGGAATTCTACGATGTATTCGTGGAAAGAGAAACAGGCGATCATCCCGACCAGGATAGCCAGAACCGATTTCAGTATAGCCCAGCGGAGTTCTTCGAGATGCTGAAGAAAAGACATTTCACGGCCGGTTTTTTTTCTGGAGAACATGATCGATCCTCATGCGGGACGGACTGCGCATAGACGGCGGACAATAAACCGGGGCGAAGGTACAGTGTCAAGCGAAAACCCCCCGTCTACGCCGTCCCATCGACCTTGACGAAGGCATGCTTCGGGCGTAGTTTAACCGTGAGTTTTCGTGGGTCGAATTCAAGTCGACATAGCGGGTTCGCAGGGGAACTAAAAAGCACTTGCGTCTAGCAGGAAACTGGGTCTGATGGATCTTTCTGGATCTCTTAAAGGAGTCGTTTTAACCGAAAGCCGAAGGGTACACGACTTCACGGGTTGGGATCTCCATGCGGGGCTGCTCCTCCCCATGGCCAACGTACCCATGATCGAGCGGATCCTGGAAAGCTATGCGCACGCCGGGATTCGGGAAACCCTGATCTCAGCCGGTACCGAAACACAGGAGATCGCTTCGCTTTGCGGAAACGGCGAGCGCTGGAACATGGCCCTGACCTATCTGGATCATTCGGAAGAAAGCAGTTCGATTGCATTAAATAAAGAGGTCGCGGATTTTGTGGGTGATGCGCCGTATCTCGCAACCCAGGGTCCTGTGCTGCTGGATGCCGAGGCTTACCTCCATGCGGCCAAATCTCTTACCAAATGTGGTCCTGCCGGGATCCGCGTGTGGCAAAGTGCGGAGGGTAGATCCGGCGCCGGGGATGTGCCCGGATGCGTTGGAGTCTATCTCCTTACGCCGGCGGTCTACGAAGACATAGACGAACATGGCGAACCCGAAGCACGTGACTGTACTTTCGCCGCAGCCCTGGACCAGTTAGCCAGTCACAATGATACCGTGATGAATATGGCTTTGGAAAAACAACCATACAGCGTCCAGACTCCCGAATCGTACCTTGATTCGAACGTAAGACTGCTCGAAACCGTTGGCCTGGAAACAACTACCCCGGAGATCATTTCCGACAATTTCTCTTCACCCAATCTCGTGTTGCGGCCGCCCGTACTGGTAGACGCTGACGCCGAACTCGAGCGTTGCCGAATCGGGCCCGGCGTCTGCGTTGGCCCGGGCGTTCATATCGGGCATGGCGCGGCCATAGAACACAGCGTGATCATGGCTGGTGCGGATATCGGTGACGGCGCCTCGATCTCCCATGCGGTCATTGGTACGAATGCCGGTATAGAAAATCGGGCAGTGATTCACGGAAGCGGACGGACCGGGTGATTTTCGTCCAGTGAAACCATATCATCAGAAAGTCCTGGTCAGTAACAGCCCGGTGTCACCTCTAACCCAACCATACGCAACCGTATAACCATGTCCCATCTCACTATAGGCACGGCAGGACACGTAGACCACGGCAAGAGCGCCCTGGTAGAAGCCTTGACGGGGGTTCATCCGGACCGCCTGAAAGAGGAAAAAGATCGGGGCATGACGATCGATCTCGGGTTCACGTTCATGTCGCTGAGTGACGGAAGTGAGGTACCCATTGTCGACGTACCGGGACACGAACGGTTCCTCAAGACCATGGTCGCGGGCGTAAGCGGTATACATCTCGTGCTCTTTGTTGTGGCTGCCGACGAGGGCGTGATGCCCCAGACGGTGGAACACTTCGGCACGGTGCGTTACATGGGGGTAGACGAGGGCATCGTCGTCCTGACGAAATGCGACCTGGTCGATGAAGAATGGCTGATGCTCGTGGAAGAGGACGTGAAATCCCTGGTAACCGGTTCTTTCCTGGAGGAATCGCCCGTCGTACGGGTTTCGTCTATCACGGGAGAGGGAATAGACCAGTTGAAAAATACCATAGAGGATCGACTGAGCAGGCTTGCGGTCGCCGGCGAGGAGGGGTACTTCCGCATGCCCATCGACCGCGTGTTTACCATGAAGGGCTTCGGAACCGTCATCGCTGGCACCGTGCTGTCCGGAAGTCTGGCGGCGGACGAGGAAACCGAGCTCCTGCCCACCCGGATGCCGTTGAGAATCCGCGGAATGCAAACCCATAGTGACTCTGTTGACCGCGCTGGAAAAGGACAGCGTGTCGCGCTGAACATGTCCAATATCAAGACCACCGATATCCAGCGGGGAGATGAACTTGGTACTCCGGGATACCTGCTTCCGACCTCGATGACCGATGCCGAACTACACTGCCTGGAGTCCCTGGGCGAACCGCTGCAGAACCGGCAACGAGTTCGACTCCACAAGGGCACGAGCGAAACCATCGGACGTCTGATCTTGCTGGACTGCGACGAACTGGACCCCGGCGAAACCGGATTCGTACAGTTTCGGCTCGAGAAACCCATCGTGGCGGAGCGGAACGAGCGCTTCATCATCCGAGGGTTTTCGTCCATGCGGCTACTCGGCGGCGGCCGGTTCGTCGAAGTCTATCCTCAGAAGAACCGCCGTTTCCGCCAATCCGTCGTGGACTACCTGGAGACGGTGACCGACGCCGAGCCGGATGTCCTGATCGAACAGGTCATGCGGCATGCGTACGGCGATCTGCGCGTGAAATCCATGCAGGACCTGGTTCGTTCCACCAACCTGAACGATGATACGTTACAGCAGAGTGTCTCCCGATTGGAGGAAAAGGGTGAACTCATCCGGTTTTCGGACCAGCGGCTCCTGCACCGGCACTGGTACGTGGGTTTGCAGGACGAACTGGTCTACGTGCTCGAAAAGATGCACCGGATCCAGCGATTGAAGGACGCGCTTCCGAAGGACGCCCCGAGATCTCAACTCTCCTGGACCGTCCCGGACAACATCTACGAAGCAATGCTGAGGGGACTCGACGAGGAGTCCAGGATTGTGATGTCCGGCCGGTCGATCCGGCTGTCCACCCACGCAGTCAGCCTGACCGGACAGGAAAACGAGATACTGAAGGCGTTCGACCGGCTGGCCGATGGTGAGCCACCGGCTGTGTTCACCATGAACGAACTGGTCCCGGTCATGGAAGATCGATCGATCAACATCAGCGATTTACCTTTTGATTTGAAAGCGAACCAGGATATGATTAAGAGCATGGCGGCATATGCCCTCGAACAGGGCCTCTTCATCGAGTTCCTGGACCGTCAGATCATGCATACGGCAGGCCTCGAATCGGTTAGAGAGAAGCTGGTGGCCTATCTCAAAAACCATGGGGCCGTACGCGCGTCCGAGTTCCGAAGTCACCTGGGCATTTCAAGGTCCCATGCCACCGCGTTGTTGGACTATTTCTGCGACCTCGGCGTGACCAACCGGGAAGCGGGAACGCACAGATTAGCGGAAGAGGAATGAAGGGGCGGTCAGTTGGAAGGTATGACGATTATGTAGGTGATCGTGAAGTATCCGCCCCGTGACAGCCGCGGTTTGGAACAGGAAGGATTCAAGGGAGTGTATGGGTTGCTGGTGCGCCTCACGGACTTCAAATCCGATGGCGGGCCCTAAACAGGTCCGTGGTGGGTTCGATTCCTACACGCTCCCCCCACTTCAAGTCCAATACCGTTTCAGGTGTTCCTATGAATTCCTCATGAGCTATTTCTATCTTTGATTTAACGACTGTTACGTTCTTGCTTGTTTCCAAACGAACCTGCAAATTTCGTCGATAAACCATGTGTTTACGGAGGAACCATGCGTAAAACGATCATCCTGTCTGTCCTGTTACTTGCCGTACTCACCGCCCAATCCTGCCGTAACGGTACCCCTGAACCCACCCAGGAGTCCCTGCAGACCGAGGTGGTTATAGCTCTTGATTCTCTAGTGGCAGAGCTAGTGGCGGAGCGACCGTCGGATTCCGTTGCGTATGCCGAGCGCTTTCGAGCCTACCTGGATGCCTATCCCGCGTTCTACGGAAGTGGTGTCGTACTACTTGACGTGGCTGGCACAATCACCAAAAACCTTTACGTCTATCGTACCACAGACGGCTACAATTCCGTCGACCTTGACACACCGACCTACAACATCAGCGGTCAGGATTGGTTTACGATGCCCCTGGAGGCGAACGCGGGTATCTGGACAGCCCCTTACTTCGATGCAGGTGGCGGTGAAATCTGGATGATTACACGCTCTGTCCCAGCGCGAGACGATGAGGGTGTTTTCGCCATTGTCACCACCGATCTCCCTGTAGATCCCCCGGAAGGGAATGAACGTTGACCCAAAAGGCCGATCAACCCTCGGTACAGCCCGGCATGCCCATGGAAATACTGGGCATGTACCTCTTCATCGCCAGCGAACTCATCATTTTCATTACGCTGCTGTTCATTCTGTTCTGGCTGCGGTCGGGTCTCGTAGCCGACTGGCCGCCACCGGATCAGCCTCGGCTGCCAATCGGGATCACGGGTATAAACACGGTTTTTCTACTCGCGAGCGGCTATACCATGTACCGCGCATACCGTGCCGTGAAGCAGAATCTGACTACGCAGCTGACCCGCTGGCTTATGATCACCTGCGTTCTGGGCGTCGTCTTCCTCACGGTACAGGGATTCGAATGGATCCGGCTGATGCGTTTCGGGTTGAGCATGGCTTCCAGTCTGTACGGCGCCATGTTCTATTCGATCATTGGACTCCACGCCATACACGTCCTCGTGACCGTACTCGTCCTGCTCTACCTCTGGGTGCGGTCCTCCTCCGGTATCTACAACGCCGAGAGGCATACCGGCGTCGTGCTGGGCTTCATGTTCTGGATGTTCGTCGTCCTCATCTGGCCCGTCCTCTACGTCCTGGTATACCTGGTTTAGATTAACATAGCGCGCATCGCGGCCGGACGAGCGGTTGTGCACCTCAGCCAAAGTCCGCGATGGAGGTCAGGTAGTCGTAGCTCTGGCGGGCTGCGTCTTCGGGTTCCATGAGCTCGGCGAAGGCCTGGTGCACGGTTACATATCCGTCGTACCCAGTGTTTTCCAGCGTGTCCATGATGCAGGGAAAATCGATCCCGCCTGCTGCCTGCAGCGGAACCGGGTCGTGGGGGGCTGGGCCCCTTACCCAGGTATTGAGCGTCATGGATCCATTCGGGTTCAACCGGTGATTCTGCAGATAGACGTTGAACAGCCAGGGCGCGAACCGCCTGATGGTTTCCGGACCGTAGTCCTGGCCGCACAAGTCTAGGTTTGCCGGTTCGTAGATGATGCCGAAATTGGGCCGGTCCACCCTCTTCAGCACCGCGACGGATGCTGCCACCGTTTCGAACAGGCTGCGCGTATGGGACTGGTGAGCCAGCCGGATATTACGTTCGGCAGCCTCGTCCGAGGCCCGCTGCGCCCAGGCAATGTCTTCATCCTTTTTCATGCCGATCCGAATCAGGTCGGCGCCGAGCAGTTCGGTCAGGTCCAGGTAGGGCGTGATGTCCCGCAGGGCGTCCGGCGCGTGTTCATCGTTCGCTGGTATGGGAATGTCACCGGTTACCATGGAAACGGGCAGTCCCCGATCGGCAAGGATCTTCCGCACCCGGGTGATCTGTTCCAGGGGTGACTGTATGCCGGCCTGTGAAGCGCGCATACACATGGCGGAGTAGCCGAGCTCCCTGGCCAGGTCCGCCAGGTGCTCCATGGAACGGTTGGCCTCTTCCTTGTTCAGCACGGATTCGGCGACGCGGACGGACAGCGAGAGTTTCATGTATATCTACCTCTTCGTGTAGTACAGAACGGTTGCGGCATCAGTGGTGATATTGGCCATGGCATCGATGATCTAGCGTAATTGCACTTCGGAGCCGCCCGGCAACCGGTGCCCGATACATGACAGAATCTGGGCGGTAAACCGGTACGTAAGTCCCCACAGCACGGGTCCTTCGTCGCCCAGCAGGTCAATGGCGGGCACCTCACGTTTTCCCCATTCACCCGAGACTACTGTCGTCACGTACCTGCCTTCATCCATCAGGTCGGTCAGTGGAATCCAGAAAGCGCGCTGGATCTCCTGGTTGAGGGACGGCTCAGACTCATTCGCCAGGTGGAACACGAAGGCGGCGACGTGCACCCGGCTCAAATGGGTGGCCTGGTCGTCAAGACGACAAACATATTCTGCTGCTGTTAGATCGAGGGACGTTTCTTCCCGCGTTTCCCGAATGGCCGCTTCTTGTGGACCCGCGTCGGAAGCGTCGATCTTTCCTCCGGGAAAGCTGATGTGGCCGGACCAGGGATCTCCAGCGCGTTGCGCACGGAGAAGATAGAGCAACTCCAGTCCCTCGCCAACATCACGCATTGGGACCGCGACAGACGCTGTGAGCGCGCCTTGGGCAGGATCCAGCAACCTGCAGCGCATGGTACGTAATTCTTCGATCAGGTTTATATGCGGCATGAAAACGCCAACCGTCCCAACGTTATGTTGTCCTTCCCTTGGTAGCCTCGCGGATGTTTCCTCGTGGCCGTAGTTCCGCCACTCGCTTAACGCACAAGACAGCCCGACTTCAGGACCGTGTGAACACGACCTGGTTCCGGGGATGGTCGGCCCGCTGCCCCGGTCGCCTTCCGCCCAGGTTGTCGTCGATGACCGGCCGGTTTTCCTCGCTGCATGCCGAATCGTCGATGAGGATACCGTCTTCGTAGAAGGTGATACCAAGGGCTTCACGGACCCGGCCTGACGTATTGGCCCTGGCGCCGTGTACCACCCAGTGGCTGTGCAGGGTCGCGTCTCCGGCGGGGATTTCCTCTTCCACCACCGGAATCCGGTTTGCGCGGATGTAGTCCCCGAAAAAGGACTCCGATTCACGGTGTATCCCCCTGGGGCCAAGCACTTCACATTTGTGGGTACCGCTCGCGAATCGGGGCGGCCCCATGTCGATGGTGGCGTCTACGAGCGGGATCCACATGGTGAGAACGTGGTCCGAGTACAGCGGCCAGTGGGGACCGTCCTGGTGCCACGGCGTGATCCAGCTTTCCGGTTCCTTGAACATGGCCTTGTCGTAGTAGATGCGGACCGCGTTTACGCCCATCAGGTCTGCCGCGATCTTTCCGAAACGGGACGACTGGATGAACCGTGCGGCACGCTCACGTCGCCTCCCGCAGGTTGAACGTCTGCATGAATACTCGAGAAAAGTCGTCATCCGGACGGTCGCTCATCTTATTCGCCTCCGGCAAAACGGACGGCCGTGAGTTCTTTCAACACTCCGCGGTACTCGGCGATCTGCTCCCGGGTGCAGACGCCCTTCAAATGGACGTGTCCGTTCTCCCGGTACCGGCGCACATGTTCTTCGGTCAGTGGGTACTCGGACGCAAGCTCCATTCCGCAGGGGTAATCACCTTTGGTCATGGAAACATATCCTTTGGTCATGGCAACCGATCCTTCTGGTCATGGAAACCGATCCGCCAGGCAAGGCAATCCCACCGGAGCTTTCAGTAAGTATACAGTCAACGGGCAACTAACAAACACGAACCGTGTTGTCAAGGGGTTTGGACCTTCCACCGAGGGGTCGCCGGGTCGATCGAGTTGTCACGAACCGGGAACGATTTACAGGCTATCAACGTTTGCTTGTGAACACCTTGCTTTTTTCCTTCCGGCCCCTGCACTTGACAGAGCGCCCGGGTTCATCTTTATTTGAGGGAACGCGGCGGATCACGTTGAGTAACGACTATCCGCCGCGATTGCATTTTGTTGAGCCAGGAGAATACCATGGACGAGAACGGACCCATACTCGATTTCGAGAAGCCAATTCACGAACTCGAGAAACGCATAGAGGAAATGAAGAACGATGCGGTGACCGAGGACCTCGACGCCCTGGCCGACGAGATCCAGCGCCTGGAAGAGGAAGTGGTCCAGCAACGGCAGAAGACCTACTCCAACCTGACGCGGTGGCAGCGCGTGCTCATCGCCCGCCATCCAAACCGCCCCCACACGCTCGACTACATCGATGGGATGATGGAGGATTTCGTCGAACTCCACGGCGACCGGGCCTATGGGGATGACAAGGCCATGGTCACGGGCCTGGCGAAAATGGATGGTCGGCCGATCGCCGTAGTGGGACACCAGAAGGGGAAGAACACCAAGGAAAACGTGATGCGCAATTTTGGTATGGCCGGGCCCGAGGGGTACCGCAAAGCGCTGCGCATCATGAGACTGGCTGAAAAGTTTGATATGCCGGTTCTGTCCCTTGTCGACACCCCCGGAGCCTATCCGGGTGCGGGCGCCGAGGAGCGGGGACAGGCGGAAGCGATCGCACGGAACATATACGAGATGGGACGCCTGCGCGTTCCAATCATCGTCATGGTGATCGGCGAAGGCGCGAGCGGAGGAGCCCTGGGCATCGGCGTCGGCGACCGGGTAATCATGATGGAAAACGCCTGGTATTCGGTCATCAGCCCGGAACCCTGTTCCACCATCCTGTGGAAAGATCAGGAGAAAGCGGCTGCCCGCAAGGCCGACTGCGCGGAAGCCCTGCGGCTTTCCGCCACCGACCTGCTGCAGTTTGGCGTCATTGACGAAATCGTGCCCGAGCCCTTCGGGGGCGCCCACAGGGACCATGAAACAGCCATTTCGAACGTCAGAATTTCCATCCTCAAGGCGTTGCACGAGGCGGGAGACCAGTCCGTCGATGAACGCCTGGACGCCCGGCTGGAGAAATACAGCAGCATGGGCGCCTTCGATGTAATTCCCGCCACGGAAGACCCAACGTAACTCGGAATCCAGGAGCAGGATTCTTGTTAAAGGCCATCAAGGGCGGCTTGATCATAAATGGGAAAGGCGAGACGCCGATTCCCAACGGGCTGATCCTGGTGGACGGCGACCGGATCCGAGCTGTCGGTTCCCGCGACAGCCTGCCCATACCCGGCGACGCGGATGTCGTCGACCTGGGTACGGCCACGCTCCTCCCCGGCCTCATCGATACACACGTACATCTCGTCATGAATACGGAGGAGGACTGCGTCACCTCCCTGGCGCACAAGAGCGCCGTCGAGTCCGTCGTCGAGGCGGCCGCCAACGCCCGCAGAGCTCTGCGGGGCGGGGTGACGACCGTTCGGGACTGCGCCGACGTCTTCGGCGTGACCCTGACCCTGAAACAGGCCATCGACGCGGGTCACCTCGACGGACCGCGCATCCTGGCCTGCGGACTGCCGATCACCACGACGGCGGGGCATCTCCATTACATGGGGATCAGCGCGGACAGTACGGAGGAAGTGCTAAAGGCCGTGCGCACGGTGGTCACCATGGGCGTGGACTGGATCAAGGTGTGCGCCACCGGCGGCGGCCTGACGCCCGACAGCAACGTGCGCCGCGCCCAGTACTCGTCGGAAACCCTTACGGCCCTCGTACAGGACGCCCATCGCCTGGGACGAAAGGTTGCCGCCCACGCCCACGGCACCGAAGGCGTAATGAACTGCGCCATTGCCGGCACCGACAGCATCGAACACTGTTCGTGGATGGGGGAGAAAGAAGGCCACCGTTACGACGAGACCGCTGTCGACCTGATCCGGAAGAAGGGATTGTACGTCAGCCACACGATCACGGGGCCGAGAACCGGATCCCGGGAAGAGGTGGAAGAACTGCTCAACAGCGAACTCGGTGAAAGATTCGCTTTACTGAAGCGTACCCTGGAGGAAGGCGTTCGCATGGTCATATCCAGTGACGCCGGCGTTCCGGGTACCCGTTTCGAGGATTTCGGCGGAAGCCTGGTCATTGCCGTCAAGTGCTGCGGCTTCTCGCCCATGGGCTCGATCATCGCCTCCACGAGCCGGGCCGCCGAGATGCTGGGTATGGAAGACGAGGTCGGATCCCTGGAACCCGGCAAGTTTGCGGATATCCTCGCGGTCGATGGAGATCCGCTGCAGGATATAGGCGCCATCCGCCGGATCATCGGCGTGTTCAAGGACGGCCACCGATTCGTGTGACCGTTGGGCAAGTTACGCGATCGTCCGGGGTTTCAGTGCCGCCGGCCGCCGGAATCTCTCGAGACCGAACAGGCTCGTATCGAACGGTTTCGGTTCATCGAACAGCAAGGCGGCGAGGATTTCGCCCAGTACCGGCCCGAATTTGAAACCGTGGCCCGAGAAGCCCGCGGCAAGCACGACGTTTTCACATTCGGGATGCCGGTCCAAGATGAAGTGGTAGTCCGCCGAGTTGGTATACAGGCAGTGCTTCACGGCGACGGGGTCCCGGGACAGATGGGGACATCTCCGCTCGATGAAATCCTGGACCGCGGCAAGGTTTTCCCCGTCCACTACTTCAGGGTCGTCCGCCTCCACGATTCGACCGGTTCTATGACACCCGGCCTTTACACCGGGTACCCGCACCTGGGGTACGCAGTAAAAGGGATCGGGCGTATGATAGTCGATAACATTCGGCATGACGCCCGCCTCGTGTCGGACCGCACCCGTCTGCGGAAAGTAGGCCAGCAGTTCCCGCGTTACCACTAGCGGAGCGTCTATTCCCAGTGCTTCCAGCCATCGGCTCGTCCATCCGCCGGCCGCCAGTACAAGATGGGTACCTGACCAGGCCCCCCCATCTGTCGACTTAACCTCAACCCGGTCGGCGCCAGGTTCGATCGAGGCGACTTCCGTATCCGTCAACGCGTTCACGCCTTCTTCCCTGGCGCAATCCCACAGGCATCGGACCACCTCTTCCGCGAAAAGCACCGCACTGTCAGGCTGGTAAATGGCTTCGCTGGTCCTCGGCAGACTTAACTGGGGGAACCGGCGGGTAAATGCAGGACCGGCCAGGCGTTCGAAGGGGAGTTCGCAGTCACGCAGACGGGTTTCCAGGGTATACAGCACCTCCGAGTCGGCAGGCGCAAGGTTGCAGATGCCGGTCTGCCTGAATACCGGTCTACCCACTCGTTGCGCGAGATCTTCCCATGCCCGGAAGGCCCGTGCCGCCATTTCGACGTACACGGTCTCTTCATAATCGAAACGGATCATCCGGCTGTCGCCGTGAGAACTGCCGTGCTCGTGGGCAGGGGAGTGCTTTTCGAGCAACAGAACGCGCATCCCGCGCCTGGCCAGCACATAGGCCGTCGAGACGCCGATGACTCCGCCCCCGACTACGATCACGTCGTAGTGCTTTGCCTGCGGACTCACGAGAGGTCCTGTGTCGCGCGGAGCAGGGTTTCCTGCACCAGCAGTTCATGGGAAAGAGGTCGATCCGGCGGCTGTTCACCCGAAATGGTCTTCAGGAAAGACTCCAGTTCAAGATCGTACAATTCCTGTCGTCCGCGACCCTCAGCAGGTACCCGCGATTCCCCCGCGGGAAATCCTTTCCGGGCTTCATTCAGGGCCAGCCGGATCTCGGTGCCCGGTTCGAAAGGCTCCAGGAGAATCGCGCTGCCTTCCGTTCCGTATACCTCGAAGCGGCGAGCCGCCGGAGACGGTTCCATGGCGGCGATATCGACAGTGGCCATGGCATTTTCATATTCAAAAACCCCCAGCCCATTGTCCATGAAACCGGAGACCTCGCCGGTTTCGTTGCGCAGGAACGAGGTCACGTTCACCGGCCGGCCAAGGATCCAGACGACCTGGTCGAGCATGTGTCCCGCCAGGTCGTAGAATATGCCTCCCTGGTGGACACTGATCACCGCGCGAGATGGGACGGGAATGTTTGTCGACATGTGCGCCCGGATCGAAAACACGCTACCCAGCAGGCCGGATCGGGCCCAGTTGGATATCTTTCTGAACCCGTCATGGTATCGGAACATGTAACCCATCTGAACCTGCAGACGGGCCTCTTCCGCCATGGCGACGACACGCTGCCAGGCCGGCCAGTCGTCCCCAGCCGGTTTGTCGTACCAGGCATGCTTGCCCGCACGGACAATCTCTTCGGTCTGTGCCAGGCTTTCGTTGTTTCGGCCCTCCGACGCGACGGCGACAATATCTGGATCGCCAAGCATATCCTCCGCGCGATCGAACCACTGGATACGCTCGTATGGACCGGTTGTATTCTCAAGTGCGTACCGTCGCGCAAGATCCGGTTCGAAGACCCCGGCGCATTCCACCTCGGGGTTGTTCAACATTGACTGCAGCTTGCCGGCGGCATGCCCGTGTCCGGTGCCGTATTGCGCCATGCGAAATGCCATTTGGGGTTCCTTTTTGAGGCAGGACTGGTACTGCTATCGGGTTACCGGGAAGTAAACACCGGACGTGGCATCGTCAAGCGAATTCGGGTAGACATGAAACTTGACAAGCGACCTGGTTTCTGATAGGTTCGCTCCAATCTTTCCACGATTTAAAAACAGACGGATATTCGTAAAGTACCGGGAGTCACAGCGAGACCCTGACCCAGTTGCAGATCGACGAATTCAGGGAAGTAGGATTTCTGAACATCGGCCGTGTGTACAGCGATGAAGAGAGCGACGCGTTGCGGGAACGCCTGATGGCCGTCATCGCGGTGCATTACATGCCGGGCTGGACACGGTACGAACCGTCCAGGTCCCATATCATGGAGCGCCGGGTCGATGTAGAGCCGGGTGAACCCCTGACCGGCCATTACTTTCCCACGGTCTGGGATCACGGTCCCATAGATCCACCAAAACACTGGTCCGAGGAGACAGATTGAATATAGAAGGCAACGTCAATACCGCTTCACGCCCCGGCGAACTGCGTATCACGGACATGCGCACGGTCACGATCGGCGCATCCACCATCATCCGGCTGGATACCAACCAGGACATTCACGGCCTGGGCGAGGTACGGGACGGCGCAAGCAAGACCTACGCCCTCGCCCTCAAGTCGCGTATCCTGGGCGAGAATCCCTGCAACGTCGACAAGGTTTTCCGAAAAATACGCCAGTTCGGCCATCACGCCCGGCAGGCAGGCGGAGTCTGCGCCATCGAGATGGCTCTGATGGACCTTGCGGGCAAGGCTTACGGCGTACCTGCCTATCAACTGGCCGGTGGGAAATTCAGGGATTCGGTGCGCATTTACTGTGATACCACCTCGTCCCCGGACCCCGGTGAAATGGGGCGGCGCCTGAAGGAACGCATGGACAGGGGGTTCACCTTTCTGAAGATGGACGTGGGCGTAGGCCTGCTGAAAGACATACCCGGAACCCTTTCGGCCCCTGGCGGGATGCTGGACACCCAGCACATCATGCATCCTTTCACCGGAATCAGGTTGACGGATAAAGGTATCGGCCTGTTGTCGGACTACGTGGCGGGGGTGCGCGACATCACCGGTTACGAGATCCCGCTCGCCGTCGACCACTTCGGGCATATCGGTGTGGAGGACTGCATCCGCCTGGGCAAGGCGCTGGACCGGTACAACCTGGCCTGGTACGAGGACATGGTCCCGTGGCAGTTCACGGACCAGTATCTCCGCCTGCGGGACGCCTGTGATACACCGATCTGCACAGGAGAAGACATCTATCTCAAAGAGGGGTTCATGGACCTCTTCGAAAACAGGGCCATATCGGTGTGCCATCCCGACCTGGCCTCTTCCGGCGGTATCCTGGAAACCAAGAAGATCGGCGATACGGCCCAGGAATACGGCATATCCATGGCGCTGCACATGTCCGCCCTGCCGGTCGCGCAGATGGCCAGTGTACACTGCGCCGCGGCAACCGAGAACTTCATCGCCCTGGAACACCACCACGTAGACGTGCCCTGGTGGGAAGACCTGGTAACCGGATTGCCCGATCCCGTGGTTCAGAACGGGTACATCGCGGTGCCCGATGCCCCTGGTCTGGGCGTCGAATTAAACGAAGAGGCTATAAGAGAGCACATCAGCGAGAAGGATCCAGGATACTTCGAACCCACCGACGAGTGGAACGACTTTCGTTCCCACGATCGCCTGTGGAGTTGATCTTCTGAAGGAGCGAAACCGTGTCTATACCCGCTGTCCAGGCCGCACCGGAACCGTTTGAACCTTACCCCTACCTCGCCCTTACCGAAGCGCAACGGCAACAGTTCGACGAAGACGGCTTCATCATGATCGAGGACGCCCTCACTACAGACCATGTCGACCGGTTGATTGACGTCGTCGATGAGCTTAACGAAAAACACCGCAAGGCTCATGACACCTCTCCAGAGGCCGCGTACCAGATCCGTAATTCCCTGGCCATTCACGATGAGCTTTTTGCGCTGATCGAATACCCGAAGATCCTGCCGCTGGTCGTGGACGTCATGGGGGTGAACATCCAGATCCGTACGTCTCACGTGGACGTTCGGCCGCCGATGAAAGATCACGTCGAAGGCGAACTGGGGGTATCGGGGGGGTTCTTCCCCTGGCACTCCGATGGACCCAACTACGGCTACCCAATCACCAATGGCATCATCCCCTTTTTCGAAGTGAAAGTCGGGTATTACCTGACCGACCTTACCGAACACAACAGCGGCGCCATCTGCGTGGTGCGCGGCAGCCATCTGCGCTCGCCCGAACTGATTCACGATCCTGATTACCACATCGACCCGGAAGACATCGTCGAGGTGAATGTCCGTCCCGGTACCGCCATGGTATGGCGCACGGCCCTGTGGCACTGCCTGACGCCCAACCTGTCCAGACGCACACGCAAGTGCCTCTACTACGGATACAACTACCGCTGGGCGCGCCCGGGGGACTATGACCGCCAGGACTCCGAATTACTGGCGGGATGCACTCCCATACAGCGACAACTACTGGGCTCCAATCCCACGGAGGACGGCGTGGTCTACCAGGACGACGACCCGGCCCATCCGGCCTCGCGCTACTGGCGGCCCGAACCCGGTGACGTACCCCTGGAAGCATGGGCGGAAGAACAGATGAAGAAAAAGATGCAGAAGGAACGGAGGCGATGGAAACGAAGGAATACCCTTCCCCCCGGCGCCGTTGGCGCACCATTGGAGGAGGAGGATCGTCCCGGAGACCCAAGCGGCGGCATGAACCGGTAGTAAACTGTCGACACGGTAAACGCCTGAACATCAAGATACCTTCATTCAGGAGAAATCCATGACCGAAGCCGAGATCTTTGAATTCGACCTCAATGGCTACATCGTCTATAAGGACATGCTGACCCGGGACCAGGTCGACCGCATGAACGGGATCCTCGACGAACACCTTACGGTGGAGACCAACGGCTTCCAGTTCCTTGCGCTCGACCCGGTATTCATGGATCTCATGGCCCATCCACGGACGCTGCGTATCATCCGCACGATGATCGGAGAATGGATGCGCCTGGACCACGCCTACGGGCTGCAGATGGATCGGCAGACCGTGGAGCGAGGTCATATGCGGCCGAATCTGCACGGCGGACTGAGGCATGACCATGGGGAACACCAGTACCAGTGGCACGATGGACAGATGTACAACGGCTTGATCGTGGTCATGTACGCTCTCGAGGACATTCATCCCGGTGATGGGGGGTTCATCTGCGTGCCGGGCAGTCACAAGGCCAACATGTCTTACCGACCACCCGTGGATTCACACCTTGTCGTGAACCCCTCCTTCATGGCGGGCGATATGCTCATCTTCACGGAAGCGCTGGTCCACGGCACCACGACGTGGATTTCGGATCAAAACCGCCGCGCATTGCTGTACAAGTATTCACCCGGGTATTCCGCCTGGGCTTCCGCCGATAGACTGGACGAAGTGCGCGACCTGGCCGCCAACGACCTCCAGCGCGACCTGCTGCGGCCGCCCAGCGTCGGCAAACGGACTCCAGTAGACATCCCTGAAGTGTGAAAGGAGATCCTGCATGGCCGTACGGGACGAATACCGCTATAACCGGTTGACCTGGGAGGAAATGAACGAGGCCATCGCCATGCAGAAAGTGGTGGTACTTCCCACGGGATCCACCGAACAGCACGGGAAGCACCTGCCCCTCGACACGGACGCTTTTCTGGTCGAATCCGTCTGCCACGAGCTGGGCCGACGCGCCCCCGACCGCGTCCTCGTCCTTCCAACGGTCTCCTACGGGCTGAACCTGCACCACATCGACTTTCCAGGCACGATCCACATCGAGCCCGAGGTGTTCATCGCATTCTGCGTGAACATCACCAAGAGCGTAGCCTACCACGGCTTTCAAAAGATCCTGGTCCTCAACGGCCACGGATCCAACTCATCCCTGGTCGACCTGGTTGCCCGGAAGACGGTGCTTTCCACGGAGTCGCTGTGTTTCGCCGCCAACTACTTCACCTTCCTGGTCGACGCCTTCAATGAGGTGAAGGAGTCGGAAGTGCTGGCCCACGCGGACGAACTGGAGACCTCGCTGTACCTCCACCTGGCCGGTGAACGCGTAAAGATGGACCGGGCCGCACCCGACATGGACCGGGTAGGGAAGTACTTCTCTTCGGATAGCACCGGTACCGTGAGATTCAACGATTTCTGGGGTAGATGGACCGGCCTGGGCGTCCACGGCGATCCGACGCCGGCAACGGCGGAGAAGGGGGAGATCATCTTCAATGCGGCCGTGGATGGCCTGGTCGAATTGATAGACGACATCCGCGAATGGCCGATCGAGAAGCGAAGCGACCAGCATACGGGTCCCGTGCAAAGCGGGATACGGTGGTGATCAGCATCCTGTCGCGCGGTGAACGACAACCTGTCTTTGCCGTAACCGCTAGTAGCTGAGGAATCCCCCGTCCACCAGCCAGGTGGCACCAGTAACAAAACCCGCCTCGTCGCTGGCCAGGAACACGGCTACGTGACCGATCTCCTCAGGTCGGCCACGGCGGTTCAGGGGCGTGTGGCGAAAGAACTTCCCCGTGGCGCCCCGGTCGGCCGCTACCTCCCTCACGCTGGCGCTCTGTTCCGTATGGATATCGCCGGGCGCAACACCATTGACACGGATTCCGTAAGGCGCAAGTTCGATGGCCGCCGACTTGGTGAGACCGTCCATCCCGGCCTTGCTGGCGCAGTACGACGCGGCGCCTTCCTGCGCGGCATACTGGGCAACGGAAGAGATGTTGATGATGGATCCGCTGGTCCCGCTGGAAGCGCCGGAGCTGCCGGAATTGTGTGAACCGCCGGTTCCTCTCTTAATCATCCGGCGAGCAGCCTCCTGCGTTCCGATGAACGCACCGGTAAGGTTGATATTGAGAACGCCGCGCCAGTGCTCGTCCGTTTCTTCGAGAAAGGGGCAGGGTTCCAGGGCGCGTCCCGTCAACGCGGCGTTGTTGATCATCACGTCCACGGGACCGAGCAGGGATTCCGTCCGATCCAGCAGGGCGGCAACATCCTCCCGTTGGCTCACGTCACATCGATGCGCCTGGGCAGTATGGCCTTCCTCCCGAAACCGCGCAGCCTCTCCCTCGGCGATCTCCAACCGCCGCTGTGCGATCATCACAGCGGCCCCGGCTTCAAGGCAGCAACGGACGATGCCGAGACCGATACCGGTCCCGCCACCGGTGACGACCACCACTTTGTCTTTCAGCCTGTCATCCATTGGCAGTTCAGTCCTAAAATAACATCCATCTGTAATTTAGCGGCCCGCCCGGCCCGCATAGTCCGCACAGGATTCCATCACGTTCAGATTGAATGCGTCGACACGGCGTCTCAGCGATCAAACGCCCTGTTGCTCATCTATCAACCGTGCAACCTCAACTGCCGCCGCTTCGATTGACGGGAACTCCCGCTCCCCCACCGTACGGACATCGAGCAGGAATCGGTCCCCCGCCAGCCGGCCGAACACGGGTGGTGATTGCCTTCGAAACGCGGAGGCTAATTGCCGATTGGTCCATTCGACGGGATGGAGTGAAACGACGCGGGAGGGCAGTTGTTGGACCGGCAGGGCCCCGCCACCGATTTCGGAGAACGATTCTTCCACTACGACTTTGGCCCGGTGAGCGAAGGTGGCCGACAGGTGGCCGGCGAGCTTTTCCGCCTTCGATTCGAGTTCCGTAATCGGTTCCGCAATCATACCCGTTACGGGATGTGAATCGGCCAGGTCTCCAGGCTCGAAGAACAACTCCAGCGTCGCCTGCAGGGCGGCATAGACCATCTTGTCCGCGCGGAAGGCCCGCATCAAAGGGTCTTTTTTCATCTTGTCGAGTAGATCCCGGCGGCCGGCTATGATTCCGGCCTGCGGTCCGCCCAGCAGCTTATCTCCACTGAAACAGACCACGTCGATTCCCCGGTCGAGGGTTTCCCGCACCGTATATCCGCTGTCCAGTCCGTAGGGTTCCAGGTCGACCATGGCGCCGCTGCCCTGGTCGTACACGACAGGGATGCTCCGTTCCCTACCCAGCCTGGCAAGGTCTTCCAGGGGTACGGAGACGTCCGTGCCGGCCAAATCGAAGTTGCTGCGGTGGACAGCCATGATGAGGGCCGTGCGTTCCGTGATGGCCGCCTGATAGTCTTCGACTGCCGTGTAATTGGTGGCGCCGACGCCGACGAGTCGAACCCCGCCCGCGGTCATGACGTCGGGCATGCGGAAAGACCCTCCAATCTCCACCAGCTGACCCCTGGAAATAATGACTTCACGGTCCAAAGCCAGGGCGTGAAGAATCAACATCACCGCGGCCGCGTTGTTGTTCACCACGATCGCAGACTCCGCGCCGGTCAGTGCGCAGATCACTTCGGAAACCAGGTCGTCCCGGGAACCTCTCTTGCCCGTCTCCGCATCGATCTCGAGCGTACAGTATCCCTCGATCGCATCGACAACGGCCCTCCGCGCGGCCTCGGACATCAAAGCCCGACCCAGTCCTGTGTGCAGGATCACGCCCGTGCCGTTAATGGCAGGCGTCAACCCACCGGATGAAATCCGGGTATCTGGTGTATTTTGCCTGTTGGTCATACCTGCTCGAGGGTGTGCCGGGTTGGACCCGGTGATTGCAGCGCGATGGTCTGCCGAATCTCTTTGTCCGCCTAGTCCGCCCGCAAGACTACCAACGGCCGGCGATCACTTCGGTCATCCTGGTCTTTAATTCCGTCCAGGGGAACACGGGACCTGGATCGATCTTTCGATCCGGCGCGATATCGCTGTGACGCACGATGTAGTCCATCGGGATCTGGTGGCGTTCGACCAGCAACCCGGACAGCGAGACCACCTGTTCGATCTGTCCGGACGGATAAGGCGCCCACCAGTCTCCCCGTGCAAAGACGGGCGGCGGCCCTCCGTAGGGTGTGCCAAAGTCCTCCGGCCAGCAGAAGTAGCTCCCCTTTTTTTTCTCCAGCCGCCCCCAGTTCACGATTTCAATACCCAGTGACCACGGATTACAACGCTCCCGTCCCCGCCACTCGCTGACCCCGCAGTGCCAGGCGCAATCCTCGTCGCGGACCATCTGTAAAATAGCGCCATCGAGCCCAACGATATAGTGACAACTGACGCGCCGTTCCGGGTCCCGGAAAATCGCAACACAGTCTTCCAGGGTAGGACCGTCCGTGTAATGGAGCACCAGCATGTCGATCTGCGCCGAGCCGCGCGTGGAATGATAGAGGGCCGGTGAAAATGGTATTTGGGCAAGCGTATCTGGCATGATTACATATGCTTTCTTCTGGGTTGTTATCGTCCGTTGATCGTTCCCTAAAACTATAGCAGGGAACGTCGCAAGGCAATCCGTTTCGCCGTATTTCCAGGGGTAAATGGCCATCCCTGCACCGGTTGACACGATCTTACCGACCGAGTATACTATCGCCATGTTCCTGACGTGTTCGACCCCTGATTTAAATCGCCTCACGACCAGGCAGGCCCAGCCTTGACGTCAGATCTCTTGCACAAACCCTCGCTTCAAGACCGATACCTTATAAACCGCGGGACGGTCTTTCTCACCGGTATACATGCCATCGTACGATTCCTGCTGGACAAGCAGCGGCGCGACGTCCTTTCCGGCGGACCCATTCGACGCAGCTTCATGGCCGGCTACGAAGGATCGCCACTGGGCGGACTCGATCTCGAACTCCGGCAACAGGCATCCCTGCTCAACGAAGCGGCGCCTTTCGTACACCAGGCTTCGGTCAACGAGAAAACGGCGGCCGCGGCGGTTCATGGCAGCCAGTTCGAAGGCAACGTGGACGGATTCTGGTACGGCAAGGCCCACGGCGTGAAATGGGCGCTGGACGAGTTCAGCCTGGCCAACATCGCGGGGACGGGCAGGAACAGCGGGGTGGTCCTGTTTGCCGGGGACGACCACATGGCGAAGAGCTCGGGGTATCCGGCCAGCAGCGAACAGGCCCTGCGCGACGCGCGCATTCCAGTTTTCTATCCTACATCGGTCTCCGAGGTCATTACCTACGCACACCACGCGCTTGCACTCAGCAGGTACGCCGGTGTCCTCTGTGGCCTGAAACTCGTCACACCCCTTTGCGACGGCGCGGAATCGGTGGACGTCGATCCGGACCTTCCCGTGGTGGCGCTTCCTCCCGTTGCCCCGGACGGACGTCTTTTCGAAAAGCAGTTTCACCAGGTGGTCATTTCCACGCAATCCATCCCATTCGAAGAAGAACTGACCACGGTACGCCTGGATATCGCCACCGAATACGCCCGGCTGAACGGGATCGACACGGTCGACAACAGGGCATCGGACGGTCCCCTCGGTATCGTCGCTACGGGAAAGAGCTACGCGGACATCGTCCAGGCGCTGCGGTTACTGCGCCTCGAGGACCAGGTCCCCATCCTGAAACTGGGCGTGATCTACCCTTTGAACCAACGAACGATACGTGACTTCGCCCGCGACCTGCAGACCGTTTTGGTCGTCGAGGAAAAGGGACCCTTCGTGGAAGAGGGGGTCGCCCAGGCGCTCCTGGGCACCGGCGTCTCAAACGTATACGGCAAGCGCGGACCCGATGGCCGGTATCTCTTGCCCATCCACGGAGAATTGAATCCAGACCTGCTCACCCTTCGCCTCGGGCCGGTTCTGCAGGAACGCTTTCCATCCGCTCCCATATACGATCGCGTGGAAGAACTGCAAGCCATTGCCGAGCGGGACCCGGGAACCTTTGCTCGCCGCACCGCCCATTACTGTCCGGGTTGTCCCCACAGCGTATCCGCCCGTGCGCCGTCGGGCGAGGTTGCGGGCGGAGAAATCGGGTGTTCCTCGCTGGACGCGTACATCGAGGCGGACGGCAGAGGTGTCCGGTACATCCCCACCATGGGACTGGGAGGCGCCATCTACAACGGCATGTTCCCCTTCAACGGGAACCAGCACCAGTTTCAGAACATCGGCGACGGCACGGTGCTCCACAGCGGGTTGATCACGTTGTTCAGCTCCATTTCCCACGGAGCCAACATCACCTACAAGATCCTGTGGAACCACGTCGTGGCCATGACCGGCGGGCAGGACATCACCGGCCAGCCGACACTGGACGATTTCACGCTGATTCTCCTGGGCATGGGCGTCAAGGACATTACCGTCGTCAGCAAGTTTCCGGAACAGGTATCGCTCAGACGCGCCCGTTCCGCGATCAAACCCGGTCAGAACCTTCTGCTTGAACCGCGGGAGCACCTCGAGTCCGCCCAGGAAAGCCTGTCCCGAAAGCCCGGCGTCAAGGTGCTCATCTACGACCAGGAATGCGCAACGGAACACCGCCGGCGCCAAAAGCGCCAGGGTCTCTCCCCGGAGCGGTACGTGTATATCCACGAAAGGGTGTGCGAGGGATGCGGCGACTGCGGTCAGCAGTCGATGTGCCTCGCGCTCGAACCAAGAGAAACGGAGTTCGGTCCCAAGACCGCCATACTGCAATCGGCGTGCAACCAGGACCTGTCCTGCCTGAAGGGCGACTGTCCTTCGTTCATCTCGGTCGAACCGGTCGGGGACAGCAAACCCCTGAAACCGGAATGCCCGGTACTCGACGAATCGGTCCTGGAAGAGCCCGTCCGAAAGGTGTCCATCGAAGGTGAATACGCGATTCACCTCATCGGAATCGGCGGCACCGGCGTCGTGACCGTGGCCCAACTGCTCGCCGTCGCCGCGCTTTTCGACGGGAAGAAGGTGAACGAGATGAACCGCACGGGGCTGGCGCAGAAGGGTGGTCCCGTAGAGTCTCCCATCGTGCTGGGCAATGAAGAGGTACCTCCGACCAGCTACATCGCGGCCGGCCGATGTGACCTCTACCTGGCGGCGGACATTGCCGGGGCGGTGAATCCCCTGAATCTCCAGGTCGCCGCTTCCGGCAGGACCGTAGCCGTGGTGAGCCGTTCCGGCGTCCCAACCGCACAGATGGTGTACGATCCCCAGGTACCCGGCGCCGACGTCCCGGCCATGGAAAAACTGATCAATCAACACACCCGGTCGGGGGACAATCTCTTCATCGATGCGCAGGATTACGCGATGAAGCTCTTCGGAAACCACATCGTGGCCAATGTGTTTCTGCTGGGTGCCGCCTACCAGGCCGGATATATCCCCTTACGGGCCGATAGCATGGAAAGCGCCATCCGGTTGAACGGGCAGGCTGTCGACACCAATATCCAGGCCTTCCGGTGGGGACGCATGGCGGTTCACGACCGGACCCTGCTGGACGGGGCCGTGGAGGAACCTGAACCCGATTTGGATGAATTGGTCCTCCGCTACGAAAACCTGCTAGGCCGAAAGCGTTCGCGTGCCTTCAAATTGCTGATCGACCGCATTCCCGTCCGCCAGGAATCCTTCCAAAAGACGTGGGTCGTCCGCGTGGCGGAACTTATTACCTTCCAAGATGCGAAACTCGCCGAGCGGTTCGTAGAACGCGTTGTCGAGGTTTACAACGCCGATGTACGGTCCGGGGGAGCGGAACGCGACTACCTGCTGACCACGCACGCGATATTCATGCTGCACAAGCTCATGGCCTACAAGGATGAGTACGAGGTGGCCCGGTTACTGACGGATCCGTCCGTGCCGGGCATCGCGGACCGTTTCGACGGAGCGGTCAGGGTATCCTACCATCTGCACCCGCCTGTCCTCCGGGCATGGGGACTCGATCGCAAGCTACGGTTCGGACCCTGGTTCCGGCCCTTTCTGTGGCTCATGGCCAGGTGCAGGTTTCTTCGGGGCACCGTCTTCGATCCCTTCGGATATACCGCGGCCCGCCGCGAGGAACGGGCGCTGGTCGACTGGTATGAATCACTGCTGGACCAGGCACTGGCCGTACTCATTGCCGAAAACTACCCTGACGTATCGGAACTATTGCGACTGCCTGACGAGATCCGCGGGTATGAACAGGTCAAGCTCCGCTCGGTGATCAGGGTAAAGAAAAAGGCCGCCGAAATGCTCGGCGGCCTCCGCTCAAGCGGGGTGGACCACAAGGTAAGTATCTAGTGGACCGAGTGGTCCGGCACCGTCAACTGCTCACCAGGACCTTCTTCAACGCGGCGATGAAGGCCTCGTTCTCCTCCTGCAGGCCGGAAGTGACCCGCAGCCAGTTATTCATTCGCCAGCGCCGCTTGCCGTTGCCCACGAGCACATTGTACTCATCAAAAAGCTTGCGGGTGACCTCGTCGGCGTCCTTGCGCACGTTGACCAGCATGAAACTGGACTGGCTGGGTACGTACTCGAGGCCCATCTCCTCGAACTGGCTGGTGAGATAGTCATGCCCGGCCCAGGTCGTCTTCCTAGCCCGGTCCTGATAATCTTGATCCTCAATACAGGCCTCGGCGGCGACCACGGACAGCGCACTTACCCGGCCGCCCTTGTTGTCTTCGAGTTTTTCGATGACATGGGGCCGTGCCAGGCCATAGCCCATACGCAGACCCGCCATGCCCATGATCTTGGAAAAAGTACGGGTTACGATGACGTTTTCATGATCCACGATAAGCGGCGCGGCACCGATGCGGTCCTGTGGATTCCTGGCGAACTCGATATAGGCCTCATCGATGAAAACCATGACGTCGGAGGGTATGTCGCTCACGAACTTTTTAAGGTCGTCGAAAGGCGCGATGATCCCCGTCGGATTGCCCGGAGACGTGATGACGACGACCCGCGTGTTTTCGGTGACGGACGCTTTCATCGCGTCGAGGTCCTGGTGGAAATCGCGGGTTGTGCGGACAAGGCGTGCCCTGGCGCCGTACTTGCGAGCCGTGCGGATCACGCCGCCGTATCCAGGCGCGGCCTCGATCATCTGGCCGCCGTCGCGCAGGTAGGCCGAGGCGATGGCGAAAAGCACTTCCGACGATCCGCAGCCAAGGGTCACCCAGGGTTCGGACCGATCTTCGGAGTTGTTCGAGGGTATGACGACCGGCAGCCCGTGGCGTTCCGCGATCTGGGCGTAGAGTTTTCGGTCCCGGTAGTACCGGTTGAACTTGTAGACGTACTGCATGATGGCTTCTACGGCGCGGGGCGACGGACCGATCGGATTCTCATTGCTGCTCAGGCGGATGAAACCCTCCGGTACGCCCCAGCCCCGCACGGGGCGAGCACGGGGTCCCGCCACCATCTGGGCCACGGCTTCGTAACTGCCCAGGGAAACCGCGCCGGCGCCGACCGCGAGCCCCTTGAGAAACCTCCGCCTCGAAAACCCGGAAGCTGCCAGGTTCATCGCCTTAATCATGTTTGACATATCACCATCCCCTTTTCATCAGGCGTTCGATCAGCTGCTTACCAGTACCTTCTTCAGCGCGGCCATGAAAGCCTCGTTCTCTTCCTGCAAGCCCGAGGTGACCCGCAGCCACGTATCCATTTCCCAGCGGCGCTTGCCGTTGCCGACCATCACGTTGTACTCTTCTCTCAGCTTCCGGACGACCTCGTCCGCGTCCTTGTGCACGTTGATCAGCATGAAGCTCGACTGACTCGGTACGTACTCTATACCCATCTCTTCGAACTGGCTGGTGAAATATTCCTGCCCCTCCCAGGTCACTGCGCGGGCGCGATCCTGGTAGTCGTGATCATCCATTCCGGCCACGGCGGCGTTCGTCGATAGCATGCTGGGCCGCCCACCTTTGTTGGCATTCAGTTTCTCGATCACTTCCGGCCGGGCCAGTCCGTAACCGACGCCAAGACCTGCCATGCCCATGATCTTCGAAAAAGTACGGGCGACGATCACATTCGCGTGATCCAGGATCAACGGCGCCGCGCCGATGCGGTCTTCGGGCTTCTTGGAGAACTCGATGTACGCCTCGTCGACAAACACAATCACGTCGGAAGGCACTTCCTGGACAAATTTCTTCAGGGCATCCGGTGAAACGAGCACGCCCGTCGGGTTGCCCGGGTTCGTCACCACAACCACCCGCGTATTCTCGGTGATGGCCGCCTTCATTGCGTCGAGGTCCTGCTGGAAGTCACTGGTCAGCGGTACCCACCGGGCTGTCGCGCCATATTCTTTGGCGATACGGTGAACCCCGGCATAACCTGGCGATGCCTCTACCATTTCGGCCCCGTCCCTGAGATAGGCGGATGCCACCGCGAACAGCACCTCGGACGACCCGCAGCCCAGGGTCACCCAGGCATCGGGCGGGGTGAAGGAATTGGGAACCCACTCCACCACGGGCAGTCCGTGCCGCTCGGCGATCTTGGCGTATATGTCCCTGTTCCGATTGTACCGATTGAACGAATACACGTTCTCCAGAACGGCTTCAACCGCCCGCGGCGACGGTCCGATCGGCATTTCATTTCCGCTCAACCGGACGAGCCCTTCGGGCACGCCCCATCCGCGAACGGGCCGTACATTGGGTCCGGAGATCATCTGTGCCACCGCCTCGTAACTCCCCAGAGAGACGGCGCCTGCGCCAACCATGATTCCTCTCAAAAAGCCTCGCCTGGAAAATCCGGATGGGGCTTCCTGTGTCCTTTCAGCCCTGTCTACCATGATAAACTCCTTGAAGGATTTGTGTGCCAGCCACCGGGAACGGCCTGGCAATTTGCGCTACGCCATGGGACGGCGCATCCGCGTCAACGGTAAGTTCAAAATTCAATTTGTGCTGATTTGCCAATGTAATGCGTAACGCACGGAATGACAATGGGATTGTGGAGGTTTATTCAACTTCGAGGCGGAAGGTATTCAGAATCGTGCGGTCCGCCCGATTTTACTCGCCTCACGCCGCACACAGAAAATCGTCCACTTCACCCAGCCCCAGGTCCCCCAGCGCCTGTCGAATCAGCTTTCGGGCGCCACGGGAGGACACGGCTACGATGAGTATCGGACGACGGTATCGAGTCCAGGTCTCTTGCAGTTCGCCCGGTCCGATCACGGGCGCGTTCCGCAATTGGCCACCGATCTTCCTGGCAGAAATGTCGACGAACGCATCGACCTTCCGGCCCTGACGTTCGAGTTGTTTCGACAACCTGCGCCCGGTCTGGCCCGCCCCCCACACGATCAGCCCGTCGCGGTCCAGGAGGGGGCCGTTGACGAGAAAGTGGGCCTTGACACGAAGGAAGTTCTCCACCGAGTACCGGGCGTCTGTCCTGGTCAATCTGCCGCCATGTTCCCGCCAGTACAGCAGGACTTCCGGGACCTTGGCGAATCGCCGTCCCTCGGCATGGTATCGAAGCCACAGGTCATAGTCCTCCGGCCATCCCTGGTCGCGGTATCCACCCAGTTCAACCAGTTCATTTCGGCGAACCATCGCGGTGGGATGGGCGATCGGACTTTCGATGAAGATCTCACGAGCGATATCCTCGTGTCGCACGAGGCCGTTGAGCCAGGATTCGTACACCTTCATGCCCTCGCCCACCGTCCCATCGGCGAAGATCTCCACGAGTGAACCCGCCACGCTCACCTCGGGGCGTGACTCGAGCAGTGCAGCCTGTTTGGCGAGTCGTTCAGGATGCATTCGATCGTCGGCGTCCATGCGTGCCACCAGTGCTCCGCGGCACATCGCCAGTCCCCGGTTCAGAGCTTCGACGAGACCGACACGGCCCGCGTGGACCGGCTTGATCCTTTTGTCCCAGCGGCTCCAGGCCTCCAGGATTCCCCGGCTGGTATCATCGGATCCATCGTCGACGGCGATGACTTCGAAGTCGGCCAGGGTCTGGCCGGCGATGCTCCGCAGGGTGTCGGGAAGCGTTTCGGCGGCGTTGTACACTGGCATCAGGATGGATAAGCGTGTTGCGGCCATGGCTGGAACGGAGGTAGAAATGACCGGCGTGATCAAGCGCGCATGAGGCCGCGCTCGGTAGAGGATCCATCCGCGCTGACTCGCACGGATCTATCCCTTGACCACGATATTGAGCAACTTGTCCGGTACGAAGATGTTCCGGACCGATTCCTTGCCGTCCGTCCACGCCCGCACGCGTTCGCTGGCGAAGGCGGCCTGCTCGATTTCATCCCGGGGTGTGCCGGGTGGCAGTTCGAGGCGGTCACGGACCCGGCCGTTGATCTGGATGACGTATTCGATCGTCGCCGATATGATGAGCGAAGGATCGTAAGCGGGCCAGGGTGCGTCGCAGATCATGTCGGTGAAGCCCAGGCGTGCCCATAGCTCCTGGGAGATAAAGGGCGCGAATGGCGCGGCCAGTATAAGCAGCCTGCCGATGGCGTCATGATGATGTACCGGCGCGTTCTGCAAACCGCTGAGCAATTCCATCAGGCGCGCAATGGCCGTGTTGTACTGGAACGCACCTATGTCTTCGGTGATGTCCCGGGTCTTCCCGTGCAGCAGAGCAACCAGTTCCGGGTCTTCGACCGGTGCCTCGCTGAACGCTGTCCCGGTTGCGTAACGCCAGAGTTTGTCGTAGAACCGCCGCACGCCGTTTATGCCCGCATCCTGGAAATCACCGCCCACTTGATAGGGCCCCAGGAACATGAGGTAGGTGCGGAAGGCGTCCGCCCCGTATCTGTCCAGGTACTCATCGGGATTGATGACGTTTCCTTTCGACTTGCTCATCTTCGCGCCGTTCCGGATGATGGTGCCATGGGCCCGGAACTTCTTGAAGGGTTCGGAGAAGGAAATCAAGCCGATGTCGTGCAGCGCCATCGTGATGAACCGGGTGTACATAAGGTGCAGTACCGCGTGCTCGTTGCCCCCGATGTACATGTCCACGGGCAACCACCGCTCCGTGGTTTCCCGGTCGAAAACCACATCCTCCCGGTCCGAACTGGGGTACCGGAAAAAATACCAGGCAGAATCCAGAAAGTTGTCGTTGACGTCGGTTTCCCTGCAGGCAGGTCCGCCGCAATCCGGGCAGGTGGTGTGCAGGAAGGACGGGTCGCGGGCCAGCGGACTCCGGCCAGTGCCGTCCGGTCTGAAATCTTCCACGTGGGGCAGGATCACGGGCAACTGGTCCTCGGGTACGGGCACCACGCCGCATTCCCCGCAATGTATCATCGGGATGGGCGGACCCCAGTACCGCTGCCGGCTGATGCACCAGTCCCTGAGCCTGTAGTTGACCTGCCGTTTCCCGATGCCGCGGTCTTCCAGCCAGGCCGTGACCGCGGTCACACCCACGGTGCTGTGCGTCCCATCGAAGGGGCCGCTGTTGATCATGGTTCCTTCGCCGGCATAGGCTTCCTCCAGGTCGGTCCCGCCATCGTATCCATTCGTCGTATTTTCGGATCCGCTGATTACCTGCACGATAGGCAGATTGAAAGCCGTGGCAAATTCGAAATCCCGTCCGTCATGGGCCGGTACGGCCATGATGGCGCCCGTCCCGTAGGTCATGAGTACGTAATCGGAAATCCAGATTGGTATGCGGGCATTGTTGACGGGATTGACCGCGTAGCCACCCGTAAACACACCGGTCTTTTCGCGTGTAATGTCCTCGCGCTCTATGGCCGTTTTCCGGCCGGTTGCCTTTACATAACCACTTACGGCTTCACGCTGCTCTTCCGTCGTCACGACGTCAACCAGCGGATGTTCCGGGGCCAGGACCATGTAGGTAGCGCCCCAGAGCGTATCCGGCCGCGTGGTGAACACGCTGAGCTGCTCTTCATGGTCCGCCAGCTGGAAGTCTACCTCGGCCCCTTCGCTGCGGCCAATCCACCTGCGCTGTGCGGTCTTTGTGGTTTCCGACCAGTCAATCCATTCGAGGTTATCCAGCAGTTGCGCGGCATAGGCCGTGATCCGGAAAAACCATTGGCGCATGTTCCGTTGTTCGACCAGCGTACCGCACCGTTCGCATTCCCCGCCCTCGGCCTGTTCCGCCGCCAGCACCGTGTTGCATGAAGGGCACCAGGTTACAGGCGCTTCCTTCTGGTACGCCAGGCCGGCCTTGAAAAGCTGGATGAACAGCCACTGCGTCCACCGGTAGTAATCCGGATCCGTGGATTGCACTTCGTGACGCCAGTCGAACATGGCGCCCAGTTGCTTGAACTGGCGGGTGAACTTGCGGATATTGTCTGGAATAAGCCGCCCGGGATGGGTGTTGATCTTCAAGGCAAAGTTTTCGGAATGAATGCCGAAAGCGTCGAAACCCATGGGCTCGAACACGTCGTATCCCTTTGCGCGCATGTACCTTCCGTGGATATCCGCGCCCGTGTAGGCGAATACGTTGCCCACGTGCATACCTTCAGCGGAGGGATACGGGAACATCATGAGGTTGTAATAGGGCTTCCGCGCAGCCTCCAGGTCAACCTCGTACGTCCCTTCCGAATCCCATTGCTTGATCCACCGCGCCTCGACTGCTCCGTGATCGAATCTGTCGCCGTTCATCTCGTCCCCGAATAACGTAAATCGTATCATGTCCCCGGGCCCTTTTTCGCATAAGGGATGCCGGATTTCTCGTTGCTCAATCGGCGTCCCGCAATTTACCTGACTTGACTGGAGAAATCAAGGTACTACTTTATAGGGTATCGAATTCAAAAATGGATATCGAAAGGTCCACCATGACAACACCTAATCCCCACCTGCTGCGGGACGATGACATCCGCCGGTTTATCACGGATGGGTATGTCCAGGTCAACGCCGGACTTCCCGATGAGTTTAACCGGGACCTGTTCCGAAAGATCGAGACCGTTCTCGAGGAGGAAGGCAACCCCGGCAACAACCTCCTGCCCCGAATACCCGAGATCCAGCGTGTCTTCGACCAGCCCGCCGTACGGGGCGCACTGACCAGTCTGCTCGGTCCCGGCTACCTCATGCATCCCCACCGGTACTGCCATCTGAACAAGCCGGGGAGTTCCGGCCAGCAGTGGCACAAAGACGACTACATCTTCGACCACAACGTGCGACACGCACGCTGCCGGTGGGTGATGGCCTTCTATTATCCCCAGGACGTAAACGCGGACATGGGCCCGACGGGCATCCTGCCCGGAAAGCAGCACTATAATCGCATCTCTGACTGCGAGGCGTCCCAAACCACCGAGACCGCGCTCGGTCTGTGCGGCCCTGCCGGGACGGTTTCCTTCGTAAACTTCGATTCATGGCACCGGGCTACAAAGAACGTAAGCGCGAATAACAGGTACATGCTCAAGTTTCAGTTCACCCGTACACACGAACCGGCCGCACCCTCCTGGGACAGCAGGAAGGACACCTGGAAGCCGCAACCGGGCAACGCGCTTCCCTCCGTTTCGGAGGCGGTTTGGAATTGGATGTCCGGAGCGGACCGCGGTGAGGCGGATCCCAGAGGCTCCTCCATCGATCGCGGCTTGTCTGCACTGGACGACCCGGACGAAGGCGTACGACTTCAAGCGGCATATAACTTCGGAAGGCGAGGTGGTGGGTCGGTGGAACCGCTCGTGGAGCGACTGCGTGCGACCCGCGAAGAGGAGGCGCTGGAGAGCGTGCCCAGTAATCCGGCGAATCCGGCGGGAGGAAATCCGTCTGAACTGCCGGCAGCCTACGCGCTGTCCGCCGTGGGATCCCCCGCGGTCAGCCGACTGGAACAGCTGCTTGAGGACGACGCCTGGTGGGTAAGGGCCACCGCCGCGGACGTGCTGGGCGATATCGGGTTGCCCGCAGAAAGCGCTCAACCGGCGCTGTTGCGTTGCCTGGGAGATAAAGACGCATGGGTACGGCGCAATGCGTCCGAAGCGATAGGTGTGATCGGCGGCTACGGCCCTGGTGATGTCCCCGTCCTTCGAGGAGCACTCGGGGATGAAGACGAAAGGGTGCGGCGTAACATCGCTTTTGCGCTTGCGCGGCACCCGTTGCAGGACGCGGACCTTGCCGACGACCTGACGGCGCGTTCGGTGGACGACAAGGGACGCTATGTCCGCTACTACGCCCTTGCGGCCGCGGCGAGGCTGGAGGAGAATGCGGGCGATGAGATCCAGTTGGAAACCATGCTCGCTACCCGGTGGTGTCCGCTGACGACACTGAAGAGCGCGTATTGATCCGGCGAAACAGCAGGTACAGCGGATAGCTCAGGACGACCACGAAAAGGGCCGTCAGGCTGACTCCCGTACCACCCACGATGTTTCCGACCAGGAAAGCCAGGGCGCCCACCAGCGTGAGGGCCGTGGTCCACGGGTAGCCCCAGGCACGATATGGGCGGGGTAGATCGGGTTCCTTTCGTCGCAGGATGAAAACGGACAGGAACAGTATGGCGTAATTGACCACGGTGAAGAACGCCAGCGCCTCGATCAATAGTACGAAACTCCCACTGAAAAACAGGAAGATGATCGTAGCCGCCAGGCTGGCGACCAACGCCACAGTTGGCGTGCCGCCCCGGTTTACCCGCTGGCACTGTTTAAAAAACAGTCCGTCGCTGCTCATCGCGTAGACCACTCGGGCGGCGAACATGTACCCCAGGTTGATCCCCACGATCATGAATCCGGTCAGGACCGCGGTGATGAGCGTCTCGGCCAGCGGACCGAACACGGTCTCCACCGCGCGGCCCACGGCCAGTTCCGCTCCGACGATCTCAGACATGGGCAGCATGCGAAGAAGGGCGATGTTGATGAGCATGTAAACCGCAATGACGATACCTACCCCTATGAACATCGACCGGGGGATCGTACGTCCCGGATCCTGCATCTCCTCGGAAAAGTATGCGGTAAATACCCACCCGTCGTAGGCATAGAGCACCCCCCTCAGGGCCACGATGAAGGCCATGACCACGGCCCAGCCACCCGGCATGGACGGCAGTGAGGCCGGCGCGGTTTCTACGCTGCCACCTCCCGCCAGTACAAAACAGGCGATGATGAGCACCGCGAAGATTACCGCCTTGAACAAACTCGCGACGTTGTGAAGGCCGGTACCCCATTTCACTCCCCGCCATTGGATCAAGGCGAAGGTGACGGCGATGGCCAGGCACAATGACAGGCTGAACTTTGGAATCTCGGGAGTCAGAAGGTGGAGATATTCGTTGATGACGATGATGGTCATGGCCGTCGCGCCGCACCAGTTCAACCAGTCGGTCCACCCGCTGACGAAACCCACGAAGGGACCGAGGGTCCGATGCGCGTAGACGTAATAGCCGCCGGCCCGCGGCAGTGCGGTCGCCATCTCGGCGGCAGAAGTCGTGCTGAGCAGCACGAACACACCGGCCGCGATCCATGTGGCCATGTACCACCACGGATCGGGTAGCTGGGCCGCCACCTCGCCGGGCGACCGCAGGATGCCCAGACTGACGATGCCTCCGAAAGTGATGGCCAGTCCCGTGATCAGGCCGAGCACCCGAAGCAGGCCTCGCCGGGAAGACACGGAAGACATGGACGGTTCCTTATTTCAGTAGAAAGTCGAGCTTGTCGAGATGGTTGAATCAGGAGATTCCAGGCACCGCGACAATATGGTCCGGCCCGGAACTCGATACAAGGGAATACCAATCGTGGCTGGTAATCGGTCATGGCTGATTTCGGATGGACTGACCGGGTGGAACCTTCACTCATACGTTTGGCCATGCTGTACGATTATACCTCCGAATGACGGTACAAGAGGGATTGCCAGCCACAGGAACGCAGGTTATATTGTCCGCCTGAAAGATGTCCTGCGAAACGATTGAAGACGCAACGGAACAGGGCGCGGGCATTTCAAATTCCCAGTTGATATTAAGGCGTTTGGCTATTGGGAACAGGAAGCCGTCATATGGATTTATCGCTCAAATACGGACTCAATCCCCATCAACATCCCGCTAAGCTTACCCTGCCCTCTTCGTTGCCGCTACGCGTGCTGAACGGAACGCCGGGATTCGTCAATATCATCGACGCCTTGGGCGCATGGCAATTGGCCCGTGAATTGAAGGAAGCCACGGGCCTGGCAGGTGCGGCGTCCTTCAAACACGCCAGCCCAGCGGGCGCGGCGATTGCCGGAGATCTGAGTGATACCTACCTGGCGTCCCAGTTCCTGGCCGGGAAGGCGCTCTCTCCCGTGGCAGCGGCCTACGTGCGAGCCCGGGGCGGGGACCGCATGTGTTCCTTCGGGGACGCGGTGGCCGTGAGCGAGGTGGTGGACCGAACCCTGGCCAACTTGCTTAGACGGGAAGTATCGGACCTGATCATCGCACCGGGATACGAACCGGAAGCACTGGATGTCCTCAGTGCGAAGAAGGGCGGCGGATACCTCATCCTGGAGATCGATCCGGACTACGAGCCGGCTGAGGTAGAGCAGCGAACACTATTTGGCATTCAACTGGAACAACCCCGCAACGATGCGGCGATCACGCGGGACACCTTCTCGAATATCGTCTCCAGCAACAGGGACATACCGGATTCCGTCCTCGACACCCTTGTCGTAGCGACAATCGCCCTCAAGTACACCCAGTCCAACTCCGTTTGCGTCGCGTACGATGGCCAGGTGATCGGCATGGGCGCGGGTCAGCAGTCCCGCATCCACTGCACCCGCCTGGCCTGCGACAAGGCCGACAAGTGGTTCCTGCAACAGCATCCCAGGACGCTGGGCCTCCCATTCAGCGAAGGACTCAAACGCACCGAGAAGACGAATATCGTGGATCAGTACCTCCTGTGGGAACAGCTTTCCGATACGGAAGAGGCCCGAATGCTGGGCGACCTTGAAGAACGCCCGGTGCCGATCTCGATGGAAGAACGCCGGGAGCATCTGTCCCGTTTCGACGGAATCTGCCTTTCATCGGACGCCTACATCCCCTTCCGCGACAACATAGACCGGACAGACCGAAGCAACGTAAAGTTTGTTGCCCAGACGGGTGGATCTACTGCGGACATGGGTGTGACCAGGGCGGCCGACGAATACGGCATGGTCATGGCCCACACCGGCCTGCGGCTGTTTTTGCACTAGCTCAGACTGTGCAGGTTTCCGCTACACGGTTTACGCGAGCACCTCTTTCCGACTACTTAAAATATCAGCCCAATAGTGCCGGGGTTTTCCGCTGCCAATGAAGGGAGTACAGGTGACAAGCAGGCCCAATATATTCTACTTGCTGGCGGATGACTGGGGATACGGCGATGTGAGTTGTTTGAATCCCGATTCGAAGATTCCAACGCCGCATACCGATCAACTCGCCTCCGAGGGGATGATTTTCTCGGATGCGCACAGTAACTCCGCGGTGTGCACGCCTACGCGGTACGGCGTGTTGACGGGGAGATATTGCTGGCGTTCGCGTTTGAAGCGCGGGGTGCTGAATGGATATTCCGAGCCGTTGATTGAAGACCGGCGAATGACGGTGCCATCGATGTTGCGCGATCAGGGCTATACAACGGCCTGTGTAGGCAAGTGGCATCTGGGGTTGGGCTGGCAGACCTTGAGTGGGGCTGAGTCAGTGAATAAGGAGACGGTGGATTTCTCTGCTCCGTTGTCCAATGGACCCCATACCGTGGGGTTTGATCATTCGTTCATCATCCCGGCATCCCTGGACATGGAGCCGTATTGTTACATAGAAGACGGGATGGTTGTGGAGCCGCCGGTCGAGGAGGTAGCGGATTCGCCGAGGCCGGCATTCTGGCGTGGAGGAGCATGTGCGCCAGGCTTTTCACACGAGACTTGTCTGCTGGAACTGACGACACGCGCCGAGGGGTTTATCCATCAGCACGCGAAGGAGAATGGGGACAAGCCGTTCTTTCTGTATTTCCCCGCGCCGTCACCCCATACGCCGCACTTTTCGAGGGATCGTTTTGCTGGCCGAAGCCAGGCGGGCGAATACGGCGATTACGTGACCGAGCACGATTGGAGTATCGGGCGTATCCTGGCGGCGGTTAAGCGCAATGGATTTGCGGAAAATACGCTGCTTATCGTGACCAGCGACAATGGCTGCCATGAAGAGCCGATAGGATTGAGGGAGAAGTACGGTCACCTGGGGAATTACATCTATCGGGGACAGAAGTCGGACGCATGGGATGGCGGCCATCGCATTCCGTTTATCGCATCGTGGCCGGGGGAAATAGAACCGGGGTCACGCTGTGACAAGACGGTGTGTTTGACGGATTTGCTGGCGACGGCAACAGGGATACTAGATGTCGATCTGCCGAGTGACGCCGGGGAGGACAGCTGTAATATCCTGCCGTATATGCGGGGTGACAAGGAAAAGACGATCCGCGAGGCGACGGTCCATCATTCGATCAGCGGGGAATTCGCGATTCGTAAAGATCATTGGAAGCTGGTCGCGTGCCGAGGCTCGGGCGGATGGAGCTTAAAAGAAACCGATGTACCCTCGGATGCGCCGCCGATGCAGCTCTACGATATGGTATCGGATCCGGAGGAACAAAGGAATCTCTACTATGAAAATCCAGGTATTGCGGAGGAATTGCTTGGGATTCTGAATCGGTATCGGAACGGAGACCGGAGTACGTGAGGAGCGCGAATATGATGACCGGCAAAAGACCCAATGTTGTCCTGGTCATGACGGACGACCAGGGATATGGCGACCTGGGATGTACGGGCCATCCGTGGTTGAAGACACCCAGTATCGACGCCTTTCACGACGACGCGGTGCGCCTTACCGACTTTCACGTGTCGCCCCTGTGCACGCCTACTCGAGGTGCGTTGATGACCGGACGGCGACCCGTGCGAAACGGTGCCTGGGCAACCTGCTGGGGCCGGTCCATTCTGCGAAAGACGGAGACGACCATGGCGGACGTCTTCGCCGACGCCGGTTACCGTACCGCCATGTTCGGCAAGTGGCACCTGGGTGACAACTATCCCTATCGGCCCCAGGACCGGGGATTCCAGCACGTGGTGGCGCACAAGGGCGGCGGCGTGGGACAGACGCCGGATTCCTGGGGAAACAACTACTTTGACGACACCTATTTTCACAACGGAGAGCCTGTGGAGCACGCAGGCTACTGCACGGACGTGTGGTTCGACGAAGCGATCCACTTCATCGAACAATGCGCGGACGGACAATCTAAGGGAGGGTCGGCAACGCAAGCGCCGGGTGATGACGCGCCGTTCTTCGTCTATCTCGCCACCAACGCGCCGCACACGCCCTATCTCGTATCCGAGGAATACGCGCACCCCTACCGGGACAATCCGGACGTGCCGGAACCGGAGTTCTGTGGGATGATCGCGAACATCGACGAGAACTTTGGGCGCTTACGGCGCAGGCTAGCCCAACTCGGATTGGAAGAAAACACCATCCTGGTCTTCATGACCGACAACGGCAGTTCCGGTGGCAGCGAACTGAATGACGATCAGTTTGTAGTCCGTGGATACAATGCAGGAATGCGGGGTAAGAAGGGATCCTACTATGACGGTGGTCACCGTGTGCCCTTCCTGGTCCGTTGGCCCGGCGGCGGCCTGGAGGGAGGAAGAGAAGTCGACGAAATGACCCTCCACGTCGATGTACTGCCCACATTCATCGAATTGTGCGGCCTGGACGGCCCGGTCGGCCCGGGCGACCCGGACGGCCTGGACTCGCCCGAAGTGGACTTCGACGGGCAGAGCGTCGCGCCGCTACTGCGCGGTGAACGGACGGGTATGTCCGGCGACCGCGTCCACTTCCTTCAGTATCGGCAGGACACCGTGCCACCTGAAAAATGGACCAGTGCCGTCATGACGCGACGCTGGCGGCTGGTGCGGGGAGAGGAGTTGTACGACGTCAAGTCCGACCCCGGGCAGCTGCGGGACGTGGCTGCGGACCATCCGGCAGTGGTTGACCGGCTTCGCCGCGCCCACGAAGCATGGTGGGACGAGATCGAACCAGGCCTTCAAGCATACTGCCCCATCTCACTCGGAAACCCGGCCGAGAACCCCGCGCGCCTGTGCGCCATGGACGATCTCGGCGATGTCGCCTGGCACCAGACGCACATCGCCCAGGCCAAGGAAAGTACAGGGACCTGGGCGGTCGAGATCGAACGGACTGGACGATACCGCTTCTCCCTTCGCCGGTGGCCGGAAGAACTCGAGCTTCCCATCGACGGGGCCATTCCCTCGGAGGAAGCGCGCCACCTCATCTACGCCCCGGAAGATGCCCGGGCCGTGGCGATAAAGCCCGTCGAAGCGTGTCTTTCGCTATTCGATGAAGAACGGCGAAGTTCAGTGGAGGAAGGCGATACGTCCGCCGAATTCACCTTCGAAGTCTCACGAACAGGAACGACGAACCTGAATGCTTCGTTCATCGACAAAACCGGAGTTATCCAGGGGGCGTATTACGTGGATATCGAAAGGCTGGAGGAGGATTAACCAGTGTATTCGCCTGGCCCTGCTTCTGGCAGCGGAGAGATAGGTGTACGGCATGGACCGTGGGGGATTGGTCCGATGAAACGGGCGACTTCGACCCGAACGAACTGATCCGTGGTGTTGAGATTCCAAAGCCTCATTCCTCGGCGATTAGCGCTCTGATCATTTCATCCAGGTGGTTCGTTTGGCCAAAAGACACATCCCTCAGGACACCCTTGCGGTCGACTAGAATGGCGGACGGCGTTCCGTGCAGGGCGAACCTGTCAAACGTCTCGGCCGAATATTCCTTCGCTTCCAGGTATTGCTTTGCACGCGCTATGGCCTGTATTCTGTAGTCTTTTGGCTGCCCGTTGAAATCGGGTATCTGCGTGTTGATCAAATCCATTATTGATTGCTGACCGGGCTCGCCGGACATCCTCGTCAAGTTGTCCATCCCAAACGGAAACGGGATCTTGTACGGCAACCTGTCTCCCGCCTGCAATAATCCGCTCATAGCAAGTGATTTCCTGGTCTCTCCGATCACCCGGCCGGTCTTGGCCAGGAGCTTGAGGTTGTCGAGCGTGTTCTTGTCAAAATCCTCGAACGCGGTGGCCAGTCCAAGGACGCGCACTCCGTCTTCTTTATACCTGTGATACAGGCCTATCGCGTCGGGTAGGGCGTACAGGAAGCACCCGGGGCAGTTTGCCTGAAAGACTTCCAGCAAAACGATATGACCCCGCTCCTGGTCGAAGTTGGTAGGTTCGCCCTGCACCCAGTCCGAAACCCCGAAGTTGGGCGCTATCTGTCCAACCGCTACTGCCATGTTTTGCGAGTTCCTTTGCACAAGATCATTTCGCGATAATCGGCGAGCTAGACAGTTTGGGCACGATTGATTCCAAGGGCATCCGAAAATCGTACGATCGACGTTTCCAGGCCGTCGATCAGTCCCTCGTCAAATGCCGTCAGTCTGGCGTCCGTTGAACGGCAGCGGGTCGTGATGGGTAGTCCGATGCGTTGCAGGTACCGTTTGCAGGTTACGAGGTACTTGTTGTTTACGACCGGCGCCAGGGAAGTCATCATTCGCTGTACCTCCTCCGCAGAACCTGGTTGTTCGTCGTACTCGGCACACAGCCAGGAAAACAATTCAGGAAACACATTGCCGGCGACGGGAGAAATGCCGGCGGCCCCGCAACGCAGACCTTCGAGGCCGGTCTCAAAGTGGGCGTTGTAGACGCCAAGCGGCGTTTGACGCACGGCATCGATCTTCTTCCGGAGCAGATCGATGTCACAGACGGTGTCCTTGTGATAAAGGAATCTGCCCGTGCTGCCCAGATGTCCAAACAGTCCGGGCGAAAGGAGCCGGTGATAGGGCGTCGGACACTCGTAAAGTCCCAGCGGGATCGGGTCTGTTAGCTCGAGCAGTTGCTCCATGTTCCGCTTTAGCATATCCTCGTTCTCGTTCTGCTCGGCCAGCAGGCAGACGATTACTACCACCGCGCCCACACCCGTATCAGCCATACGCCGAACAAATGCGGCCTGATCCTCGACGGGACCGCCGAATGTACCGGTGGCGACGATGGGCACCCGGTCGCCGGTCCGGTCAACGACGCGTTGGACAACCTCCAGTCGCTCCGCGTCGTCCAGATGAAACATCTCGCTGGAACCGCAGCAGGCAAACAGTCCCGCGGACCCCCGTTCGATGTACCAGTCGGTCAGGGCGTCCACGCCAGGCAAGTCGATGGATCCATCCTCGTGAAAGGCGTTGAGCATCACCGGCCAGAGACCGTGGGGCAGTGTTTTCATGGACATGGCACAGATTCCTTTTAAAACATACTGGTTCATCAAACATGACCTCGATCTGGTTCAGGGATCATATTGGTACTCCATCTCCAGTGTCAAGAATAACCGGTTCGAACCTGACAAGTGGGAGGGCGAGGAAAATCATTGCCTCAAGAGCATGGCGTGTGCATTCCGTCCTGAACAGGGTACCTGGATTCGGATAATGGCAGGGGTGGCATATCCTGTTGTCCTTTACACCTGACGACACCGGAAGTATATTTTTCGGGTAGCGATTCCGGTGTCGTTTTAGCGTGCGCACCCCTCTTTGTCACAGAGCAAAGACCGACATAACTCCACCACAAACCTGAAGATAACCATGTCTGTTCTCGGCTTGACCTGTACCCGTTGCGAAGCCCAGTATCCCCTGGAACCGATGTTCTTCGGCTGTCCCGCCTGCGCGAGCGAGACGGACGGTTTCGCGGCCGCTTTGACCGTGGCTTACGACTACCAGGCGATCGCGCCCGGACTGAACGTGGAAGACTGGGCCCGCGCCGGACACGGTATATGGCGTTTCGACGCGCTGTTGCCGTTGCGGGATCCGGCGTTACAGATCTCCCTGGGCGAAGGGAACACGGCGCTGGTGCGGCCCCGGGCGGTGTGTGAAGCTGCCGGCCTTTCGAACCTGTACATCAAGAACGAAACCACCAACCCCACGTGGGCCTTCAAGGACCGCTTCCACGCTTCCTCCGTATCCATGGCCAGATTCCTGGGATACTCCCGGATCACGGCCAGTACCACGGGTAATCATGGCGCTTCGACCGCGGCCTATTCCACCGCCGCCGAAATGGATTCCTGCATCATCCTCTGCCACCCTGAATCATCGATGCTGCAGCGGGATATGATTGCCATGTATGGCGGTCACGCCTTCGTGCTGAAAGACCGCTTTCAGTACCTGGACACGTTGATTCGGGACCATGCATACTATCCCTCGACGACCATGACGCCCATGCCGACAGGCACGCCCTTCGGGGTCGAGGGGTACAAGACCATCGCCTTCGAAATCTACGTACAACTCGACGGCAGCGTCCCGGATCGTATGTTCTGCCCCATCGCCGCGGGTGACGCGCTGTACGGTCCGTGGAAGGGATTCAACGAGATCCGGACACTTGGTCTCGTTGACCGTCATCCGGTCATGCACGGCGTGCAGCCGGCAGGATGCAACCCCTACGTACAGTCATTCCAGCAAGGACGCGGTGACGTGATCGTCCATCCCGATCCGAGTTCCATCGCCCTGTCCATTCGGGACGACACCGGCGGCCCCGCGGCCCTGCAGGCTATCTACGACTCGGGTGGTGACGCGACCGATGTCACCGAGGACGAGATTGTCGAGGCGGTGCGCCTGCTCGCGCGAAGCGGCTACCTCGTCGAACCCTCGTCGGCGGCATCCGTCGCCGGGGCAATCAAGGCAGGCCGCGAGGGGCGGCTCGCCTCAGATGAAACCGTCGTGTGCCTGATCACCGGCTCGGGAGCCAAGTGGCCGGAAGTCATGTCTGAACTCGCCGATCACGATGCGCCTGTCGAACCTTCCTGGGAAGAGATCAAGGCGCGGACCGGCTTAGACAAAGCGCCTGAATAAGAACGCACCTCAATGACCACACCCCTGTACATGCTCGCCGACGATCTCGCCGGCGCTCACGACGTGGCGATTCCCTTCGCGAAACGGGACTTCGCCGTGGCCGTGCTGTCCGATCCAGACGGATTGGACCGATTCGATTCGGCGGACGTCGTCGTGCTGAACACGAACACCCGCTCTTGTAGCGAGGCGGAAGCCGGCGATCGCGTGGTCACGGCCTGCGAAGGAATACGGGATCGATCCGGATCTATAATCTACAAGAAGATCGACTCGACACTCAGGGGACACGTCGGTTTCGAAATCGAACTGGTCAGCGACGTGATGAACTTCAAACGGGTGGTATGCGCTCCGGCTTTCCCGGAACTGGGACGTACCACGGTGGGCGGCTATCAGTTGCTGCATGGCATTCCGGTACGAGGCGCGGACATGGCGGGTCCCGATATCCCGCCGCAAAATGCCTTCATACCGGATCTCCTGGGCGGCGTCTCCAGCGGGAAGACGGTTCACATCGATTTGAAAACCGTCCACGGCGGCTCTGCGGCCATCCGCCGCGCGCTCGCCGGGATCGAGATTGCACCGGGAACCAGGTTCGTGGTGGACATGGCCGATCCAATGTGCTGGAACGCGTTGCTGGATGCGGTTCTCGAGGACGGTGAAGTGTCGGCCGAACCACGATCTTCAGCGGTCGGGACGGCCTCTACGCTGCTCTGCGGCTCCGGCGGAATGGCAGACGCCCTCGCGGAGCGGATCGGATCCTCGCGGGAATCGCGCACCCATTCATCCTCTCATGAAGTGCGCGCGTCCGTACCTCCGCCAACACGGACGGACGGTCCAGTCCTCGTCTTCGCCTGCAGCCTGCACGACACGACGGTCCGCCAGGTCGAGGAGCTCAGAGATCGGAAATCAACAACCATCTGTCCCTTCGATCCCCTGCGTATCGTAAATGAACGGAGCCGCCGCGACGAGTTGGATCGACTGACGTCGAGCGTCGCGGAGGCCATGGCAAATGGGCGGAATGCGGTCGTAACCCCGAAACCGCCCGGCCGGTCTCAACTTCACGGGTGGATCGAACAATTGTCGAAGGAAGCCGGTGGTCGCGATCCCACCTCGATGGTCATCGAAAACCTGGGCGAATTCGCACGTCGTCTGTTCGCGAATGTGGACCCGGGCGGCCTTGTACTCACAGGTGGGGAAACCGCCGGATGCGTCTTTCACGAACTGAACAGCGATGGCGCATGGATCATCGACGAAATTGAAACGGGCGTTGGCCTGGCCGTTGTCGCGGGCGGACCCCACGATGGCCTGGGCGTGGTCATCAAGCCCGGATCCTTCGGTGACGAACAGACCCTGGCGAAGGCCATGGACCGGCTCCTCGCGCGCACAAGTGAAACCCGGGCTGGTAACAAGCGGTCGCACGGTAACCGAATCGGTATCGGAACGGATGATCGACCGGTCATTGGTATCACCCTGGGTGATCCGAATGGCGTGGGGCCGGAAGTCATAGCTAAAATGCTGTCGCAGGAATGGGTCTACGATCTATGCCGCCCGCTAGTCATCGGAAATGACCAGGTAATGTGCCGAGCGTTGCGGCTGGCAGCAGATGGATCATTGAGTGACGTGGACGGCGAGGTTGGTCCGTCGACCGGCCGTGGCCTGGCTATACATCGGGCCGACCGTCCCGAAACAGGTCTTTATCAACATGGCACCGTGGACGTACTGAACGCCATGGATGCTGATATCGATGGGCTGGTTACGGGACGGGTCCAGCCCGAAGCGGGACATCTTGCCGTGGAATCCGTCAAGCTGGCCGCTCGTCTGGCGATGAATGGTGAGATCGGAGCCGTGGTCACCGCGCCGATGAACAAGGAGGCCATGGGCCTTGCCGGATACTCCTACGCCGGTCACACCGAGTTGCTTGCCGAAATCACAGGAACGAAAAAGTACCGGCTTTCGCTGGCCTTCGATGGGATCCTGGTCTCCCACGCGACGACCCATGTCTCCCTGCGAGACGCCATCGCCCGTCTGTCCGAGGAGGAAATCCTCGTTACGGTGGATCTGGTCGGACGCGCACTGGTAGGCATGGGCGTCGCGGCGCCTCGGATCGCCGTGTGCGGACTGAATCCCCATGCCGGCGAAGGCGGTCTCTTCGGGGACGAGGAAATACGGATCATCGAGCCCGCCCTCGAAAAGGCCCGTGAAAGGGGTTGGCGGACTATCGGTCCACTGCCACCGGATACCGTGTTCATGCGGGCCGGGAAGGGCAATTTCGACGGGATCATCGGGATGTACCACGACCAGGGACATATCCCGGTCAAGGCCATCGCCTTCGACCGCACCGTCAACGTGACCCTGGGCCTGCCGATCATTCGCACCTCCGTGGATCACGGCACCGCCTTCGATATAGCGGGTAAAGGCATCGCTGACGCCGGCAACCTGGGCGAGGCGCTGCGGCTGGCCGTACAACTCATCGGCGACCGGTGGTCGGTCGGTTCGGCGCCGGGAAAGAAGGCTACTTGATGGAGTCGAAACAGCGTCTTTCGCGAGAACAGTACATTTGCACGGACCGAAGATGGCTCTGGTCCCTGCCGGCTACCATCGCGCTGGGTTGCATCCTGCTGATTGGCGTCGGTCCAGTGTCCTCGCGGAACAGCCCCACGATCTTTAACTCCATTGGCAAGCCCATGCCGCCTGACGCGGTACCGCTCGAATACCAGACCTACCAATTCATGCGCGACGAGCCCGCGAGCCTGGACGTAAGCGTCAACCTCTACGTGGGGCAGTGGAACGAGTTCCTCTTCGAAACCCTGGTCGCGAAGGACGAAAACGGGGACCTCATCCCGGCGGCGGCCGAACGCTGGGAAGTGTCGCCTGACGGCAAAACCTGGACATTCCACCTGCGAAAAACGGGCCGTTGGAGCGATGGCAGGCCGGTAACGGCCCACGATTTCGTCTATACCTATCGCAGGGCGCTATCCTACGAGACCGCCAATCCCTATGCCGCCTTTTACAGCGACATCGTGGGCACCCGGACCTACAGCCAGACCGCGGGTGCGGACCCCGCCATGCTGGGCGTCAAGGCCATCGACGACCACACGCTAACCATAGAAACCACCCATCCCGCACCCTATCTGGGTCTGATCCTGGCCTCCCCCACCTCCATGCCGGTACCCCGTTGGCAGGTAGAGAAGCATGGATCCCGGTGGACCGAGGAAGAGAACTGCGTGACCAATTCGAGCTATCGATTGACGGAGTGGAAGCACGGAAGCCACATGGACTTCGAACTCAATCCCTACTACGACGGCCCCATCAAGGGCTACGTGGAAAAGATACACCGCGTATTCCGACACCCGTCGACGGCAAACCTGCTGCCCTACGAGAACGACGAGGTCGGTTTAGCCGAAGTACAGGCTAACGAACTGGTGCGTGTGCGGCGCGATCCTGTGCTGAGATCGGAACTTGTATCCAATCCCACCGACGGTACGTGGTACATCTTCTTCAACACGAGGGAGTCTCCTTTTAATGACGCGAGGGTCCGGCGCGCCATCGCGCGGGCCATCGACCGGGAAACGATTTGCCGCGTCGTCCTCCAGGGTGCGGCCGTTCCCGCATATTCCATGTTGCCCGTCACCTTTGACGCCCACGGTGACTACAAGGCATTTCAGGACTTCGATCCGGCGAAGGCACAGCGGCTGTTGGCCGAGGCAGGGTATCCTGGTGGCCGGGGGTTCCCGACGATGGAGATGTGGCTCAGGCAGCCCCGGCCGGATATCCGTATGGTCGCGGAGGTGATCCAGGGTATGCTCAGGGAACACCTGGGCATCGGCATTACTTTCCGTAGCGCCGATTATCCGGTTTTCACCAATTACATGTTTAACTGGAATATCAATCTGGGGCTCGTCCCCTTCTTTGGGGACTACCGGGATCCCAAGAACATGCTGGACATGATCTGGCGACCCGGTACCGCGGGACGCAACCGCCACGATTTCGAAAATGCCGGATTCGAGGCCCTGTTGGACGCGGCGGACCAGGAAATAGACCCTGACGAGCGTACGGCGATCTTTCGCCGTGCCGAACGTATCCTGGTTGAAGAGGCTGGTGCCGCCTTTATCTTCCACCCTATTGCCAATTCACTGTTCAAGCCATGGCTCAGGGGACTCAAGACCAACCGATTCGGCGGTAAAACCGTGATCTTCACTGATCTCTATATCGGTGGGGACTATCCCGAGGCGAGGTAGGACTTCGCGGTGGGGGTGGTTCTCGGTGCACGGGCGTCCCGGGGGACGCCCGTTACCGCTTGTTACTTCTTCTTATGCCTATCGGCACGTAAGCGTTTCTTTCGCTTATGGGTAGCGATCTTTGACCGCTTGCGTTTCTTACCACTGGGCACGTTTATCTCCCTTTGAGATTAGTTGTCCTTCTGAACGCGGTTCTTAAGGTGATCGGACGGTTTGAAAACGGGTACGACACAGGGCGGGATCTTTATGCCCGTTCCCGTCTTGGGATTGCGGGCAACACGAGCTTTTCTTTCCTTCACTTTGAAGATTCCGAATCCTCGCAATTCAATCTTCTCGCCTCTGCCCAGCGCGGATGAGATGGAATCAAGCAACGCGTTCAGCACTTCCGCGGTGTCCACCTTCGTCATTCCGGTGGATTGTGCGATACGAGCCACGATATCGGCCTTAGTCATACCATTCTCCTTGATCGTAGATGTTGCCGTTCAGCGATACCGGTATTCAACAATGCCAGGTGCATACAGACCGGTCATCGTTTCCATGTTTTCCATCAGCATATCGAAAAACGTCTTGGGCCGCTGCCGGATTACGTTGGGTTTTTCCGGGAGGCCAGCCATTTTGCCGGCCAGGGCAATCGCGTCCTGGTACGTACCGAGACGATCCACGAGTTGCAGGGGCAATGCCTGGTTACCCGTGTAAATCCGTCCATCTGCCAGTCCCACTACTTCCTCGCGCGACAACGGTCGGTATCGAGTTACCGCTTCGACAAACTGGTCGTACACATCGTCCACTACCGACTGTAGAATCCCGAATTCCATTTCGGTCATACCTCTGCTTACCGAACCGATATCCTTGTGGGGTCCACTCTTGACGACCTGCCAGCCGATTCCGACCTTGTCTAACAGCCCCTCCGCATGAGGTACTACAGTAATCACGCCGATACTGCCGGTTATGGTCCCCGGATTGGCCATGATGGAATCGGCCGCGCAGGCTATGTAATAGCCGCCTGATGCCGCGATGCTGCCCATGGATGCCACGATGACCTTGCCGTCATCCCGGGTTTTGCGCAGTTCATCGAAGATCTCCTGCGTGGGAGCTACGGCACCGCCGGGACTTTCAATACGAAGCACGATAGCCCGCACGGAATCATCCTCGCGGTACTTGATGATCTGCTTGACCGTATCCTCGGCCCGGGTAATCGGACCTCTTACTTCGACCAGCGCGATCCGGCCCGCGCCCATATTTGAGAGGGTACTTTCGCTGCTGAGCATGGGTCCGGCGATGAGCAATAACATGACGATGGCGATCACCAATACACCGCCGCCAAGCATACCCCCGATGATCCAGTCTGATTTGCGTGACATGACATCGCTCCGCCAGCCCGTTTCATAAACAAAAACTGGTCAGTCCGTGGATCTTTCTGGACGTAATAACCCGTGACCAAAATATCACGTTAGTTTATGTATGTCAATGACTTTTTGGATTTTGGAGGTGCCGGGAAACAGCCGTGCAGTCGATTGTTTCCGGGTTAGGAAAGCGCAAATCCGGGGAGGATTGTCGGGAGTTGATTTTGACGGCAAGTCAACGTGAATCTATAGTCACATCCAGCGCTATAAATTTGATCAGAGGGTCAGCTGGTAGATCGTACTATCGATTCCTAGGAATCGGACAGATTGATACGTAGACGGTCGCCGGGGTGTATGGCGTCGCGTCTGCCAAGGCTGTTGGCCCTGCGTAGCGCGCTCACGGTCACGTTGTGGGCCCGGGCGATATCCCAGAGCGTGTCACCCGGTCTGACCGTGTAGATGATGGTATTCGATTCCGCCGCGCCGCCCTCGCCGCGGGTCGTACTGCCTCTTGAAGCGGATTCTTCGGTTGAGTTGGAAGTACCGCTCGCCGCGGCGCCCCGCGGCAGACGGAGGTATATCGTCAGCCGGCGGCCGGCAATGATGTCGCCCGGGTTGCTCAGCTTGTTCCAATCCTGCAGGTTCGCCATGGTCACACCGTATCGTTTGCTGATGCTGGCCAGCGTATCCCCCCGCCTGATACGGTACGAGATGGCCCGATGGGTCGACGGATCTGGGGGCGGGACGTTCCTCGGTTGCCGATAGCGAATCGATCGACTCGCCGTCCGGATCGATGAACCGTATAACGGGATGGTAAGGACCTGCCCGATCCTGAGGCGATTCGGCCGGCGGATGTTATTCTCGGCGACAATATCACCCGTTCGCACCCCGAAGCGACGGGCAATGCGCCCTAATGTGTCGCCTCGCCTGACCTTGTAGAACGTCATCTCGGAAGGATCCGGTCCAGGGGGCTCGATACCGGCCCAGGCGGTGTAGGACCGTATCGTACCCAGCGGCACCTTGAGGTTGTATCCCGGCAGCGCCTTCCAACGACGCAGTTCCGGGTTAAGTTCTCGCAACTGCTCGATCGGGATCTTCATTCCCCCGGCCACTTCCTCCAGGACCATGGGTCTCTGAACCGGCACAGACTCGTGAATCAACGGGAGGCCGCCCAGGGGTTCGAAACCGTAATCTTTCGGTGACTTGGAAATGATAGCCGACGCCATGACGAATGACACGAAGGGAATCGACTGCCTGGGCAGTCTCATGTTCCACAGGCTCAGACCCCTGGCATTCTGAAGAGGTGTCGACCCGGCATGGTGCGCTGCGAGCACGAGATCCCAACTACCCAGTGCCAGGTACAGATCTTTGAACCTCGCTGCCGCTGCCCGCGTGGATTTTTCAGGATCGTAGCGTTCATCGATCTCACCGTTATGTACCAGACCGTACTTTTCCGCGTCCTGTTGCGACAACTGCCACAGCCCCGCGCCGCCTTCCGGCGTCCGTGCGCGAGGATCGAAACCGCTCTCCACCATGGCGATGTAGACCAGGTCTCCAGGAAGACCGGACCTGGAAAGGATGGACTGGATCATGGCCCGGTACCGGTTCGTGCGACTCAACCATTCGGCAAAAACGCCGAATGCATCGTTCCGCAGGACGTGAATCGCTTTATTCACCTGGTCATTGTAACTGACAGGTACGTCGAATCGACCGAAATCCGGCCAGGGTAGATCCGATACCGCTTCGCGAGTCGATCCTGCAAGGTAGGGTGTAAGGAGGGAGAACCCGGCCGCGTCGTGCTGTTCTTCCACGTATGGATCGGTCGATGAACCCTGATCCGCCTCGGTCACTTCGGTCGGTGTAACCGGATCCGTCGCATGCGCTTCCGTTACCAATTCGGATTCGGCTTCAGGATGCGCCGACGCGATCAAATCAGGAGCATTCGAGGACGGCAAAGAAAAAACCGACGCTGAATTCAGTAAGGCGCCGGTTGGCTCATCTTCGAATAAAAGAGATCCCGCATAGAGGAAGGAAGGAAACAGGACCAGGTAAAACAGACAGATCATCAGCCGTCTCACAGAGTGCAAGCGGCCATTGGTCGGTATACTGCGAATGACTCTGCAGATGGTACTGAGCATAGTGAGCGCTGTATACGGCATGCCGACTGTGTATGAAGGGTCTTCACATTTCGATGGGTCTGCCTACTCAAGCTCGATCCACCAGGGACAGTCATTCATGGCAAGGGCAAGCAGGGCCAAGCTGGGCCGTCACCATCGAATAGTGGAGCTGAGCGGGATCGAACCGCTGACCTCATGAATGCCATTCATGCGCTCTCCCAGCTGAGCTACAGCCCCTGACGCCGCCCAAGATATTAATTCGGCAGGTTACTGTCAAGGGTAATGATGTCGTAGATTCGGGTGCCGGCGGATCAGTTTCTGTCCATCTCAGCCGTCGTTTTTATGCTTGAATCAACCCGTTCGCTGGGTTTAATTTTAATACCACGTTTGAGGGCGAACGACGGTCCGATACCGGATATTCTTCACTTGCCGATGGATCGGCAATAGAGGACGATCGAGGGAGCAATGAGACAGAACGCGAATGACTATAGAAAGGACAGGAATCCGTGTCGAATGTAAAAACCAGCGAGAGCCATCCACTTCGCATCGACTCGGTCCGTCCGGAGGAGGGCTTCGGCCGCATTGGAATCACCCTGTGCCCCGGCAAGACGTACCCCTGGGGACTCGCGGGTAACTGGAAACGCGACCTGGATCTGGATCTCGATCGGGTCCAGAGGTGGGGCGCGACCGCGGTTGTCAGCCTCATCACAGAGGAGGAGATTCAGGATCTGAAAGTGCCGGCTTTCCCCAGGGCGGTCGCGGATCGTCACATGGAGTGGTGGCACCTGCCGATTCCGGACGGGCAGCCACCAGGACCCGGTTTCGAGAAGGCATGGCGCATCGGGACCGGCCATCCGGGACCGCCTCCGCCTCGGCTTCGACGTGGTAGTCCATTGCAAGGGAGGACTGGGTCGAGCCGGTACAGTGGCCGCGCGCCTCCTCGTCGAATTTGGAGCGGACCCGTGCGACGCGATACGCCGAGTTCGGTGTGCCCGTTCCCCCAACGCTCTCGAAACCTTGGAACAGGAGCGCCACGTGGCGCAGTGCGCGCCACCGGAGCCAACTTCGCCCTCCACGACTGCGGACAGCATCCGTGACCGCGCCCACGGCGCCCTCCTGGGTCTCGCGGTGGGGGACGCGGTCGGCACGACGCTCGAGTTCCGGCCGCGCGACGCGCAGGATCGACTTGAGGACATGGTCGGCGGCGGTCCTTTCAATCTGTCTGCCGGTGAATGGACCGACGATACCACGATGGCGCTGGCCCTTGCCGACAGCCTCGCCGAGCACGAACCACTCGACTGCCGGGACCTGATGGACCGTTTCATCCGCTGGTGGAAAGAGGGCGAGTATTCCTGCACGGGGAGTTGTTTCGACATCGGAAACACCACGAGCGCGTCACTCGCGCGATATCAGCGGACAGGCGATCCACTCGCCGGTTCGGCCGATACGCATAGCGCGGGCAACGGTTCGCTGATGCGGCTCTCCCCGGTCGCCCTGCGCTACTGGGACGATCGATCGCAACTCGATTTCTGTGCAGCGGAACAGTCGCGGACCACGCACGCGGCCGCGGACGCGGTGGATGCCTGCCGCGCCTTTTCAGCGCTGCTGGCGGACGCTATCGCCGGCTCAACACGGGCGGATATTCTCTCGCCAAGGGACTTCGACGGAGCGCCGGCAATCGCCAGGATTGTGGGTGGCAGCTGGAGAGGAAGGGGCCGGGACACGATCAGTTCGAGCGGATACGTCGCCAACACGATGGAAGCCGCCCTCTGGTCGGTCGCCCGCACCTCCGACTTCCGGAGCGCCGTGCTGCTCGCGGCCAACCTGGCCGACGACGCCGACACGGTAGCCGCGGTGACGGGACAGCTCGCCGGTGCGCTTTACGGTCTGAGCGGCATACCCGATAACTGGCTCGCACGGGTCGCCTGGAAGGATCGCCTCCTGGATACGGCGGACCGATTGACGAGCCGGGATAAATGACCGTTGCCTGCCTCGAGTTCCACCTTAAATTGTACTTGTAACGTGTGGCTCGCCGCGTTATAGTCCTGAATCCCGATATAACCATTCTGAGAACCAACCCCATTCGGTCGTTAAGGCAGGACGTCCATGGCGGAATCCCTGGCAATCGACGGTGGAACACCGGTCCGCACGGAAATGTGGCCCCCGCTGATACCCGGTGGATCGACCTATGGGGATGAGGAAAAGCAGGCCGCGATCGAAGTCATCGAGGCCCGGTCTCCCTTTCGTTACTACGGCGTCGAGCCCCTTGGCAAGGTCGACCGTTTCGAAGCAGCCTACGCCCGCTACGTCGGCACACGCTTCGCCCTCGCCACCCACAGCGGAAGCACGGCGCTGTCCGTAGCCCTCGCCGCCCTCGACGTGGGTCCGGGCACGGAAGTCATCATGCCGGCCTTCATGTGGATCGCCGACGTCAATGCAGTCGTGCATCTGCGGGCCGTGCCGGTCCTCGCCGATATAGACGAAACCCTCAATCTCGACCCCGGTGAGATCGAACGGCATATTACTCCCCGCACCCGGGTCATCATCGCCGTACACATGGCCGGGACGGTCGCCGACATGCCCGCTATCGCGGAAGTTGCCGGCAAGCACGGGATCCCCGTGCTCGAGGACTGCTCTCAGGCCGCGGGCGCGAGCATAGCGGGGCGGCCCGTGGGTTCCATGGGAACGGCGGGCGCGGTCAGCCTGCAGTATAACAAGAACTTCACCACGGGCGAAGGCGGGATGATCACGACGGACGACGAAGAGGTCTTCCGAAGGGCGGTATGCTACCACGATACGGGTTTCGAAAGAGACATCGAAGGCGTTTCCACCGGTGAAGGATCACTGTTTGAGACCTTTGGCATGGGGGTCCGCATGGATGAATTGCGAGGCGCCCTCGGCCTGGTTCAACTGGGCAGGTTGCCCGATATCATTGAAGGCATGCGCCGCCACCAGCTACGACTGCGGGAGACCCTCGGCAAGACGCCGGGCATCCAGCTTCGCCGCATCGCGGATCCCGAAGGCGACAGCGGTGCCTATTTTTCCTGGATTCATGATTCGGCGGAGGCTGCTGCGCGGTTCACCGGGGCCATCAGGGCGGAGGGGATTCCAGCAGGTGAACCCCACGGCGGCATTCACCAGTACAGGTACATGTCCAACCTGTTGAACAAGGCGCCGGTCACGACGGCCGGATGTCCGTGGACCTGTCCCTTCAACGCCGAGAGCCCCATGGAATACAAGGCAGGCATGCTTCCGCGCAGCGACGATTTGCTGGACCGGGCGCGCATACTGCCCCTTCCGGCGGAATTGACGGATGAAGACATAGACGACGTGATCCACGCCTTCCGCAAGGTGGCGCGGACCGTCCTGTAAGACTGATGACCTATCTGCAAGCAACCACGGGAGAACCGAATGTACGACGCTTCGAATCCGGCCAAAACAGACGAGTTGCCTGCACCGGACGACGCATTCTGGAAAGGGATCCGCCGAGATCAGTTCTACCTGGATTCCGATATTGCCTTTCTCCAGGGAGGCTCCGTAGGACCGTCGCCCAAACCGGTCGTGGACCGGATGACCGAGGCCATACGAGCCTTTGACAGCGATCCGTTGAAACACCAGCAGCAGTACTGGCCGATCGTCGAAGAATCTAGAGAGAAGCTGGCTAAATTCGTGGGGACGCGTCCGGAACGCATCGCGTTGGTTCAGAATACCACCATGGCCCTCAGTGTCTTCGCCCAGGGTGTGACCTGGAAGGTGGGCGGCGAAATCCTGATGACCGACCAGGAATACGGAGCGGTAAATGCCTGTTTCGACTACGTGGCCGAGCGGCACGGCATGACCGTCCGGCGCGTGCATCTGCCCATGGAGATTACCGACCAGCAGCAGATCATCGACGTATTCAGGAACGGATTGAACGAGCATACCGCGGCGATGATCTTCGGGCACGTGTACTGGTCGACGGGCCTGGTGACGCCTGTGAAGGAATTGACCGAAATTGGACGGAATCACGGGATCTGGGTGGTCGTGGACGGCGCCCACGCCGTGAGCATGGTGCCGCTGCGCCTGGATGAATGGAAACCTCATTTCTATGCGTCCAGCCTTCATAAATGGACGCTGTCCCCTAAGGGCACGGGCATGCTCTACGTATCGGACGACGCCCACGACCATGTGGAACCGCTCATTCTGGGCTCCAGCGCGCATCCCAACCCGAACGCCAGCCGTTTCGACATGATGGGAACCCGGGACCAGACGCCCTTTATCGGACTGGGGACGGCGCTTGATTTCCAGCACGAGATCGGGTTGGATCATATCCAGACCTACTGCCGCGGCCTGGTCAATTATATGCGGGAGCGGCTGGGCCGCATACGGGGCGTCCGCTTCCTGACTCCCCGGGACCCGGAGATGTCCGGATTCATCACGACCTTCACCATAGAATGCGCCGATCTCCAACGGATTCGACAGGAATTGTGGGACGAAGAGAAGATCGAGACCGTGGCCTTTCACATCAACGACGTGCCCGTTTTTCGCATTTCCACTCACTTTTACAACAACAGGGAGGAAATCGATCGCATGGTCCGGGCTATAGAAAAGCGGCTGTAGGCTGCCTGGATCAATCCTGTAAGATGATCGGAGGTCGCTGTCAGCAAGTTCCGTGGCTGTCAGCAAGGTCCAGCCAGGTGATTCAATCGGCGGGAAAGGATGACTGAAATGAATGATGAACATGGGTTCATAACGCGCTCCATCCACGCGGGCGAGGCGGAGAACATGTCGGCAACGCCGATCTACCAGTCGACGACCGTGGATGGCGCTTACCTGCGGGGCAGCAATCCCACCTTCACCGCTTTCGAGGAAAAGATGTGCGCGCTGGAAGGTGGGGGGCGAAGCATCGCGACCGCCTGCGGCATGGCATCGGTTACCCAGGCCGTGATGACCATGATTCGCGCCGGCTCCCGTATCGTTTGCCACCACACGGTTTACGCCTGGACCAGGCACTTCATGATCGAAGAACTGCCCAGGCTCGGTTTCGACACCGACATCATAGACATGCGGGATCCGAGGCAGGTCGACGCAGCCCTTGATAAACCCACCGACCTGGTCTACTTCGAGCCACTGGCCAATCCCACCCTGGACATCATCGACACGCCCACGTTGATCCGCAAGGCCCACGAGGCCGGCGCGAAAGTCGTGATCGACAACACGTTTTTGTCCCCCTATCTCTTCCGCCCGATGGACCACGGGGCCGACGTCGTGCTACACAGCGCCACCAAGTACCTCTGCGGTCACGGTGACGCCCTGGCCGGCATCATCACGACCCGAGACCCGGAACTGGGCGAACAGGTCCTGCGCTCCCGTAACACCTATGGCGGCATCCTCAGCCCGTTAAACGCCTTCCTCCTGCTCCGCGGGATAAAGACGCTGTCCATGCGGATGGACCGTCACCAGGTGAACGCCCGCGCCGTAGCGGAATTCCTGGAATCCCATCCCAAGATAAAGCGGACATACTATCCAGGACTGCCCTCCACGCCAGGCTACGAAATCGCCCGGTCGCAGTGGGCAGGATACGGCGGAATGGTGAGCTTCGAACTCGCGGAAGGGAATGCCGATCGGTTCTTCGACCGCGTGCGCCTTTGCCGTCCCTGGGTCAGCCTGGGGGACGTGGGCTCTCTCGTGGCCGGCGAAGGCGAAGGACAACGCGTAAGGATGTCCGTCGGTCTCGAGGACACGGACGATATCATCCGGGACCTCGAGCAAGCGCTGGAATAACGACTGGCCGGGAAAACACGATAGCTGGATTGACACGATAGCGGGACAGGAAAGATTGCAGCAATCGGGGTGAAAAAATCGGGTGGTCATCCCGATTTGGCATGTTCCTCCCATCACATGTTCGTTGTAACCCGTAACAGACAGGAGCCGTTTCATGGGACGCAAACGCGTATTTATTGGGGATCTGACCCGTAAGGAGTTCAGAGAAGGAATCGGGGACGGCACGATCAAAGCCGCCATCGTGCCCACGGCGGCGACGGAGCAGCACCTCGAGCACCTGGAGATGATACACGACACGGCCAGCGTCGCCTACATGGCCGAGAACGCAGCGCTTAAACTTTTTCCCCAGGTCGTGGTCGCGTCGCCCATCGCGATCGGCGTATCGGAACACTGGATGGAGCACAAGGGCACGCTGACAGTACGCGCGGAGATCTTCACCGAGTATGTCTACGACGTGTGTGATGCCCTCAAACGGGGCGGGGTAACCAACATCCTGATCTTGAACGGACACGGTGGCAACGTCGTTCCCATGATGAACCGAATCGATGCATTCCGACAGCGGCTCGGCGTCAACGTGCGCTTCAATTCCTACTGGGACACCTATCCGACAGACGTCGTCTACAAGTACATGGAAGACGAGCGGCTGCCCGGACACGCCGACGAATACGAGACCTCAATGGCTATGGCCCTCTTCCCCCACCGGGTTCACGCTGAGGACATGGAAATGGAGAGCTCCGCCAAATACGGGACGAAGGAGAAAGGCGATGCCCTCGCGCCCGTGGCGGTGAATGGCGTCGCCGAACTGCTTCGGAAAATGATCGCGGGTGAAGAAATCGATCTGGAGCCCCGTACGTTTCGACCTGACGGGGCCATGTCGATGTTACGGGATCATGTGATCGAGGAGAGGTCAAATGGTACGAATTAAATCCAGCTTGTCGCGTATGTTTATGGTATCCGGCCTGATAGCCTATTCCGCAATGATAGGACTAGTCGTGATGATTGGAGCGGGCGTATTGAGCGGATGTGCAAATGGTGGGGAAGAAGACAGCAATGTGACAGGTGAAGCCCAAGAGGAACAAGCGGAGGTCAATAACACCGGATCAGAATCGGAAGAAGGAGAAGAATCCGGAGATTCCCTGGCGCTGGATGAGACCTATGATGTCGTCCGTAAAGGCGCCCGGCTCATACTGAGTTACGACGCGGCAAGTAACTCGTTCGTGGGTACGGTTCAGAACACCACGGATAGCGTGTTGTACAGAGTCAGAGTCGAGGTGCACCTTTCAAACGGCACGGAACTCGGTCCCACGACGCCAGTTGACCTCGCACCGGGTGAATCCGCTGACGTTATGCTGGACGCGACCGGAGAAACTTTCACCGGTTGGACGCCCCACGCCGAGGTTGACACGGGAGACGGCGGTGGTGGCGAGCACGGGGAAGGCGGGGAAGGTGGCGAAGGCGGCGAAGGCGGCGAAGGTGGCGAAGGCGGCGAAGGCGGCGGTGGCGAGCACGGGCGACGTGGTGAAGGGGGCGGAGAACACGGCGGTGGCAGTGAAGGCAGCGGTGGGAGCTAGTATCGCAGGAGTTGAGGGAGGTGGGCGAACATGAGGCAGGAGGGTAAGGAAAAGAACAGAATGCAACCAACGCCAACCACCCCACGCGTGAAGCAAGTCCCGCTACTGACCACAAGCCAGATAACCCGGTTCAAGCACGACGGCTTCCTCGTACTCCCTGCCGTGCTCGATTCCGAACTATGCCGCCGGGCCAGGGACGCGCTGTGGGACGCGGTGGCGATGTACCTGCCCCGCTTGAAACGCGACGATCCCTCCACCTGGAAACCGGTCACCCAAGAGGAAAACGCAGAACTGAAAGCGCAGCGACCCGAAATCGGCGGCGACCCTTATTTATTCGACGAAGGCCACCGCATCTATGTTCGAAACGGCGCCGAGCAATTCATGCTCGATCTGGCCCCCAGGGCCCTGTGGCAGGTCGCCGAGCAATTACTTGGCGAGGGCACAGTGGTGTGGCCAACCGGAGCGGATGACTCCGGTATGACGACGGGACCGTGCTTCATGTCCGACGACGTGATGGGCGGGCTGGCCAGCCATGGGGTTAAAGAGACCGGACAATGGCCTGAGAAGGGATCTTTCACCACGGAAGAATCGCTACGCCTGCCCAGGACCGGTCCTGTGTGGTCAACTGGACAAGGGACGCGCGGCCTGTACTGCACGCTGCCCGAAAGTCCGTCTCCCGGCCCGGATTACCGCGGTGCCCATTCCGACGGAGCCTGCTACGGACGCAACCGGCTGCAAGTGACCGCTTACATCGACGACCTCCCGCCCGACTCCGGCGGCTTCACGGTATGGCCCGGCAGTCACAGCCGGATCTGGCACGATCAGTGGCAGGCCTTTCTCGAAGGTGAAAAGCATACGGACGACCACCTGGCCGAGCGCAAGTCCGGCGGCTACAACGATCCCGTCATCCAACGCATCAAGCGCGACACCCAACCCGTCGATTGCCACGGCCCCGCCGGCACGGTGGTTTTGTGGCACACCAAAATCCTGCACATCGCCGGACAGAATACGTCTGCCGATATCATCCGCCAGGCGACCATCTACGGATTCCAAAAAACACCGAAATCCCTTCCCGATCCACTCGTAACCGACAAAACCAACGTCGACATCTGGCGGGACTGGTCCGACGAGGTTCGTGCCATCGATGAGCACCAATAATATCGAGGAAGGAACGCCAGGATTCGACCTTGACAATTGCCCGGAATACGGGCATTGCTAAACATCATTACACAACCAGAAAAGCACTGCATTCTAAACAGTCGAACCGGCCCTGCAGTTGGTCGAATCGGCTAAACAGTCGGAGGCAGAATGTCTACCGAACACACCACGGTTACCGATACGGGCAACGAGGCCGGGTCCTCTTCGTCGGCCGAACCGGTCCCCATGACGGAGGAGCAGAAGTTCTTCTTCGATCTGAAGGGATGGATCCTCCTGCCGTCGGTACTGACGGAAACCGAGATCGAGGAGATGAAGGCCAAGGTTTACGCCGCGGTGAAACCGGATTCCCAGGGGAATGAGATCGACATGAAACAGGGATACCAGGGAAAACTGGCCAACCTGCTCGATCATCCTGTAGTCGTAGGTATCCTCAACGAGATCCTGACCGAACCCCCTTTCGTGGGTGACGACCACTACGGATTTCGCTGCGAGAATTCCTTTCTCATGGTACGTGAGCCCGGCTGGAAGTCGACCGTGCAAGGTACGGGTTTGCCCCACGTCGTGCGCCCGCCGCAGCAGGCGAACGCCATGCGTTACCAGGTGCAGGGCGGCAAGATATTCGCGGGACTCACGCGAGTAGTATGGGAGTTGGAAGAAGTCACGGCGGGATACGGTGGCACCTCCTTTTTGAGTGGCTCGCACAAGGCCCATTTCAACTATGGCGGACCGGACAGGTATCGCCCGAATATCAGCGAATCTCCCTGGGAGGCAAGCCTCTACGAGGCTATGGAAGACTACAGTTGCCCACCCGGATCCGTTTTAGTCTTCACAGAAAGCCTCATCCACGCCGCGAACGACTGGACCAATCCGGACAACTGGCGATGCGCGGTGTTCAACTGCTACAACTCGATCTGGGCGCAATGGCACAAGCTCAGTCTTTCCCACGAAATCATTGAGCAGATGCCGCCCAGGCGGCAGTCCCTCTTTCGGGGTGCCTGGCAGTTGGGTAGTGGCGGAAACCGAAGCTATTCGGCGGACAACAGGTCGCTTTAGGCCGAACCAGTCGGCGAAGCCCACAGGTAAATTCCATCCTTGAAAGAGGAAGTACAGATGTCTGAAGTTCCAGGTGGACTGGATGCCGTCTCGCCGCACCCCGCTCCCGTCCCTGTTAGTTCCGATCTCAAGATCACCGCCGTCGAAACCCTCATTCCCGACGACATCATGCCCGGACTGATTCTGCTACGGATCCATACGGATTCCGGGGTCGTCGGTCACGGCGAAACCTACTACGTTCCCCACGCGGTCGCCGCGGTGGTCCATGACTGGATGGCCCGCAGGCTCTTGGGCAGCGACCCGCTTTCCATCGAGCACCACTGGCGATTCTTCTACGAACGGATGAGCGCCTTCGGATCGCGAGGCGCCGAAATGCGTGCCGTCAGCGCCGTCGACCTGGCCCTCTGGGACATCCTGGGCCAGGCGTGCGGTCTTCCCGTCTGGCAACTCCTCGGCGGCAAGGCCCGTGAAATCGTCCGCGTCTACAACAGCTGCGGCGGTCCCACCTATGGACGCCGGCCACCGGGAGAACTATCCAAACAGAGCTGGCCCGGTCACGGCGACATCGGTAAACCCGGTCCGCTGGAAGACAACTGGGCGGCCCACCACGCCGCAGGCGACCTGGCGGAAGAACTGATTGCGGAAGGCTACGCGGCCATGAAATTCTGGACCTTCGATCGGGCTTACCGTGCCCATGGTAGCAGTTACCTTCCCATGTCCACGGTCAGGGAATGTGTTAAGCCCCTTGAGGAGGTACGCAAACGGGTAGGCGACCGGATCGAAATCCTCCTCGATGGACACGGTTTCTTCCAGCTGCCCGCCGCCTTGCGCATTGCAGACGCCGTGCGCGACCTGGGATTGCTCTGGCTCGAGGACGTCATGCGACTGGACAACGTGGACACACTCAGGGACTTCCGCGACAAGGCCGGTGTGCCCCTGGCCGTCAGCGAAATGTATGTCAGCCGGGAGGACTACCGGCACGTGCTGGATAAAAACGCGGCCGACTATCTCATGGTGGATCCCACGTGGGTGGGCGGTATCAGCGAGACCCGCCGCCTGGTTGAAATGGCCCAGGGATATAACATACCGGCGGCCATGCACGATTGTACGGGCCCCCTTACCCTATTCGCGGGCATTCACGTGGCCACTGCTGTGCCCAACGTCGTCATCCAGGAGTCCGTCCGGGCCCACATCAGAACCTTCTACGACCTGCTCATCGAGCCCAACATCGTCGTAAAGAACGGTTATGCTCAGCCACCGGAGGGACCGGGTCTGGGCACCCGCCTGCGGCAGGAACTCTTTGATCCCAAACACCGGGGTTACCGGGTTACACGGGTCTAGAATATCGAATCCGCTACGCAGCGCTGCTAAATGAACAGAATATGTCAATCAAACTTACCGATGATCATTGCGACGCACTGTCAAATAAAGGTTACGTGATTGTTCACAGGTTCCTCCCGGAAGCGCAGTGCGCCGAGATGGCTGCTGCCGTTCGGCGATTGTTGCCTCCGTGGGAAGAGATAGGAGATGACGCGCAGGCAATTCGCGTAGACGCCAGCTATTTTCCATATCCGGAACAGTGCCTGAACCACGCCATCATCAATCCGGAAGCCATTCGCTTTGCTCAACGCTGGCTCGAAACAGATCACATTCACTATCGACCGGGCCTGGCGCTCGTCCGGTATCCGGGTTTCAAGGGTGGGCGTGACAAGAGCCATATCGACAATGGCAACAACTCGTTGCTGCCTCCGACCGTATCGGACCATACCCACTCACAACTTAATTTCTGGTTCTATCTCGAAGATGTTGCCGCCGACCAGGCGCCCACGCTTTTTATTGCTAACGACGACGACCTCGATCTGAGCAAATCGGAAGCGATGGTCGCTCCCGCCGGTTCGGTGTGCATTTTTCACAACTACACGCAGCATGCAGCAAGCAACTATGTACGGAGCGAGGGGCAACGATACGTATGGAAATTCGCATTCGGCCGGGCGGACCATTACTGGGAGGGCGTACTGCACTACACGGATGTCGGCAACAATAAACATTTCCAGAAATTCATCGGATCCATTTCCGCCAGAGAACGCGAACTATTCCGTTTTCCGCCTGCCGGCCACCCTTACTATACCGAACAGACCCTTGCGTCGCTGGAAGAACAATACCCCGGCTGGAATCGACACGACGAGTATGTGCATCGGTCCAGGTGAAACGCCCGAGAAGGAAGCAACGCGGATAGCCTGGCCTGAAGAATAAGCCACGGAACTGGCCCTCCTCCAAAGGAAGCCCGGTCATAGGGAGATTCAATGTTGAACGTCGAAATACTCAATGCCGCTGACATTGAACACGCCGCAACGATCTTCCATCGAGACGGATTCGTTTGTATCGCAAATCCCTTGAGCGAGGAGCAGTTCACACTTAATCGGGCGGGCGCCGAGCGTGTAATGCAAGAGCAGGAAGCAGAGTTCGGCCACGGAAAAATGAACCGGGGCTACGCACGCCATTCATTCGGCAGCCAGATGCACAACTGGGAGTGGTGCATCCTGGTCGACCTGCCCACCATCCTGCCCATACTCAACGCGATCTGGGGGAGCGACGACTATACTTGTACAGGCGGGGGCGGTGACTACTCCCTGCCGGGCGCGAAGGTCCAGCACCTGCATTCCGATCGGACCGCAGACATTTTTAACGATCCCACCGGGCGTGTCAGCCTGAGGGACGTCACCGCCCCGTTCATCGTGATCAACTTCACTATGGTGGATTTCACCGTCGAAAATGGTGCCATCCGATTCATTCCGGGTACCCACCGATCCCATGCGCCGATCCCCTCGCTCGACGAGGAACCGGAATGGATGCGCACCAACCATCTGTGCGCGCCGGCGAACACGGCCATCATCCGCGACGTACGCTGCTGGCATGGAGGCACCGCGAACAACTCGGACATGAAGCGGCCGATGACGAGCGTAGGCTACCACGCGCCATGGTTTCGGGCCGTCGAGGAGAAGGTCCTGCCCCGGAAGCATTTTGACCAGCTATCCGCGCGGGCTCAGCGGCTGTGCCGGCATATCGTGGAAGAAGAGTGAAGGGGGCGAATCCGACCCAGGACACAAACCGGGCAATAGTCTTTCGCCATATTGTTGGCAGGCTCCGACAATGCTAACGTGTATATTGATTGTCTAGCACCTGTTGATGTTCTTGAACATACCATCGAATTTCTCAAACAGGATGTTTTTCTCTTTAGCCCACTTACTCGTCAGACTACGATCGATAAAGTATCTAAGTACATGTATTATTATAAATTATTGGCTTTGATCTACAACAGACGAACCTACCTCTATCTACTGCTCTGCCTCGCGCTTCCCGCACTGTCCGGATGCAGTAAAAATACCCCGACCAGGCCGCCCGATCCCGTACCGGTTTCGATAGATATTTCACCTCAATCTGCCATTCTCACGTTCACTGGAGAATCATTGCAGTTGAACGCCAGAATACAGGATGAGAATGGCAACACATTGACGGGTTTCGATATCAGCTGGACCAGCAGTGATCCTGCCGTGGCGACTGTAGGTAGTAGCGGACGGATCACCGCGAACTCCGACGGGGCCACTCAGATCACCGCCGCCTGGGGTGGAATTCGGGCAAGCATAACCGTGACCGTGGCGAGAAGTCCTGCGCTAATCGTGATATCTCCGAATTCTGTGCTGCTTACCGCGATCGGTGAATCTATCGCTGTGACTGTTTCGGTACTGGATGCCAACGACTCCGTAATCGAAAACGTCCCCCTTACATGGACAAGCAACGATCCCAATGTAGCAACAGTCGACAATCAGGGTGTAATCACCGCCCAGATGAATGGCGAAACCCGTGTCACCGTCAACCACGGCGACATTTCGGCCAGCGTAACGGTAACAGTCGCCGTCGAGCAGCGCGCGGTTCGGATCGCCGTGATGCCGGAATCCGTACTTATTACCGAGATCGGTGAATCGATCGTAGTGACTGTTACGGTGCTGGATGCCAACGACTCCGAAATCGAAAACGTATCGCTGACATGGACAAGCGATGATCCCAGCGTGGCGACGGTCGACGGCCAGGGCGTGATCACCGCACAGATGAATGGAGAAACCAACGTCACCGTCACCCACGGCGACCTCTCGGCAAGCGTATCGGTTACGGTAGCCGTCGAGCAGCGCGCGCAGCGAATAGTCGTGATGCCGGAATCCGTACTTCTTACCGAGATCGGTGAATCTATCGTAGTGACTGTTACGGTGCTGGATGCCAACGACTCCGTAATCGAGAACGTATCGCTGACGTGGATGAGCGATGATCCAAGCGTAGCAACGGTCGACAATCAGGGTGTAATCACCGCGCGGAAGAATGGCGAAACCCGTGTCAATGTCACCTACGGCGACATTTCGGCAAGCGTTGCGGTTACGGTCGCCGTCGAGCAGCTCGCGGTTCGGATCGCCGTGATGCCGAATTCCGTGCTGCTTACCGCGATCGGAGAATCCATCGCTGTGACTGTTTCGGTGCTGGATGCCAACGACTCCGTAATCGAAAACGTCCCCCTTACATGGACAAGCGATGATCCCAGCGTGGCGACAGTCGACGGCCAGGGCGTGATCACCGCACAGATGAATGGCGAAACCAGCGTCACCGTCACCCACGGCGAACTTTCGGCAAGCGTTGCGGTTACGGTCGCCGTCGAGCAGCGCGCGGTTCGGATCGCCGTGATGCCGGAATCCGTGCTGCTTACCGCGATCGGTGAATCTATCGTAGTGACTGTTTCGGTACTGGATGCCAACGACTCCGTAATCGAAAACGTCCCCCTTACATGGACAAGCGATGATCCCAGCGTGTCGACAGTCGACGGCCAGGGTGTGATCACCGCACAGATGATTGGTGAAACTCGTGTCACCGTCAACTACAGCGACATTTCGGCAAGTGTAACGGTAACAGTCGCCGTCGAGCAGCGCGCGGTTCGGATCGCCGTGATGCCGGAATCCGTGCTGCTTACCGCGATCGGTGAATCGATCGTAGTGACTGTTTCGGTGCTGGATGCCAACGACTCCGAAATCGAAAACGTATCGCTGACATGGACGAGCGATGATCCCAACGTCGCGACGGTCGACGGCCAGGGTGTGATCACCGCACAGATGAATGGCGAAACCCGTGTAAATGTCACGGATGGCAACCTGTCGGCAAGCGTAACTGTTACGGTCGCCGTCGTGCAGCCCGCGGGGCGGATCGTCGTCTCACCTACTTCGGTAGATTTGACATCGATCGGGCAAACGATCGAACTCACCGCATCGGTACTTGACGCCGAAGATATGGAAATCACGGAGGCCGTCCTGGCGTGGACTAGTGAGGATCCCGCTGTGGCCACGGTGGATGGTCAGGGCGTGGTGACGGCTCAAATGAACGGAGAAACACGCGTTACAGTTTCCTGGGAAGCCCTGTCCGCCAATGTGTCGGTTGTCGTCGACCAGGAGGCATTCCAAATTGTCGTTGCGCAGCAGTTCGTGCACCTGCCCTCGATCGGGGACATGACCGAACTTGCCGCCACGGTCCTCGACGCCAACGACGTTGTAATTCCCGACGCCGAACTGACGTGGTCCAGCGAGGACCCCGCCGTAGCTTCGGTGGATGACCAGGGCGTGGTGACGGCGCATATGGAAGGAGTGACCAGTATCACAGTCACCTCCGGCGCTTTGTCCACCAGTGTGAGAATCACCGTAGTACAGCAAACTAATCTTATCGTCGTATCACCGGAGTCAGTAGACATGACCGCGATCGGCGAAACAATACAACTGATCGCAATGTTGTTCGACATGGAAAATAGAGAAATTCCGGGGGCAGAACTGACCTGGACCAGTGCGGACACCACCGTGTCAACGGTCAGTAATCAGGGTGTGGTAACGGCGCATATGAACGGACAAACGCTTGTGACGGTATCCTGGGAAGACGTGTCCGCCAGCGTGACAGTCACCGTTGAACAACAGGTCTACCGTGTTCTCACCGCGCCACAAACCGTACACCTTGCCGCAGTAGGAGATACGTTAACACTCTACGTTTTGGCTATTGATGCCAATGAAATGGAAATCTCCAATCCGGTGTTGACCTGGACCAGCGAGGACACCACCGTGGCCACGGTCGATGTCAAGGGTGTGGTCACAGCCCGGATGGAAGGAGTAACCCTAGTTACCGTCACCTCAGGGGACCATTCGGCCCATGTATCGGTTATAGTGGAAATGCCGACGACCTTCGTTCTATCAACGAAATCCGTGCGCCTGACCGCGATCGGAGACACGGTTTACCCCACAGCCAAGGTTTTGGACGCGCACAATCAAGAGATTTCGGGGCCGCGGGACCTCACCTGGGCTAGCAAGGATCCCACAGTAGCCACGGTCGACGATTACGGCGGTATAACGGCACAAATGAACGGACAGACGATTGTAACGGTAACCTGGGAAGACCTTTCGGACAGCATATCGGTCACCGTTGCCCAACAGGCCGACGACATAGTAATCACACCGGGATTCGCACACCTGTCCACCGTCGGAGAAACGATCCAGCTTGACGCCTCGGTGGTCGATGCCAATGATGTGGAAATAGCAGGAGCGGAAGTAACATGGACAAGCGACAATCCATCGGTGGTGTCAGTCGACGATCGCGGCCTGGTGACGGCAGAGATGACGGGCAAAACGCACATAACCGTGACGTCAGCTTCAGTGACCTACGTCGTCGCGGTAGGCGAAGTCTCAACGGATCGAGCATCACTCGTCCACTTCTATAATGTGACGGACGGTCCGAACTGGCAGAACAATACCAACTGGCTCACCGATCAACCCCTGGAACAGTGGCACGGAATAGATGTCGATTCGACGGGACGCGTCACGGAAATCTGGCTCTTACGCAACAGCCTAAGGGGCCACATACCTACTTCCCTTGCATCAATGTCTCATCTGAAGTTTCTGAATTTAACAGGTAATAAACTGAGTGGACAGATCCCGGCAGCACTGTCCTCGCTGTCCCGTCTCGAGTTCCTGCGTTTAGCAAACAATGAATTGAGTGGAGAGATTCCGACCGAGTTTGGCAATCTTACTTCATTAAAGCGATTCGATCTCAGTATTAACGAGCTTTCCGGTGGCATACCTTCTTCGCTGGGCGAACTTTCTGATTTAGTGACTATAGATCTTCAGATCAATCAGTTGACGGGCGCAATACCTTCTACGCTGGGCAATCTCACCAATCTCGCGTACCTCCGCCTGGGCGGCAATCCCCTGAGTGGTCCCATCCCGTCGTCCATTGGCCGTCTCGACAAGTTAGAACGGCTCTTTCTTTCGCAGGCCGGACTGACTGGCGTGATTCCATCCGAATTCGGTGGACTTGTCAGTTTGAAAGAACTTCACATGTCCCACAACAATCTGAGCGGCGCGATTCCTGCCGGGCTGGGCAATCTTGAACACCTTGTGTCGTTAGATCTGCGGGACAATGCTGGATTGACGGGACCCCTGCCGAGGACCTTTGTCAACCTTAACCTGTTATCGCTGCACCTGTTCGGTACGCAGGTATGCGCTCCCAGGGATTTGGAGTTCCAGGAGTGGCTGTTTTCTTTTCACAGCCGTTATGTCCTTAACTGTGAAGCCGGTCCCGATCTGGCCGGACTCGAAGCGCTGTACAACTTTGCGGGAGGTGCGAATTGGTCGAACAACACCAATTGGCGTAGCGCTGAACCGATATCCAGCTGGTATGGGGTTTCTGTCGATGATTCGGCACGGGTCGTCGGCCTTTCATTTGCCGATGAATGGCCTGGTTGGCGTTGTCCCCATTGCGCTGAGCGGTCTTTCCGAACTCGAAGCGGTTGAACCTGGGCGGCAACGATCTCACCGGAAATATACCTGGAGAATATAGACAACTCGAAAATCTAACCGAGTTAAAACTGAACGATAATCCCCGGCTGTCCGGCTCCCTGCGAGAAGCACTGGTCAGCCTCGATCTGTCGACCTTGTGGCTGCAGGGCACCCTGATATGTGCTTCGGATGATCAGGACATTCAAGACGTGGATCGAGGGTATAGCCGATGCGCGCGTGGCCGACTGCGTTACCTCAACGAGCGACCGGGACGTGCTGGTTGCGCTCTACAACGCCACGGATGGAGATAACTGGTTTCGCAATGACAACTGGCTGAGTGACCTGCCACTGGGAGACTGGTACGGAATCGTCATCAATGCGGCCGGTAGGGTTCAGAGACTGAATCTCGATTATAACAGACTGGAGTGGCCGAGGATTCCGTCGACCGTGGGCAAATCTGGAGGAACTACGATGGTTGGCTCTCAGCAATAACTCGCTCAGTGGTGGAATCCCAGCATCACTGGGAGGGCTCAGCAAGCTGGAATTCGCGTACCTTCAAGAGCAACGACCTCAACGGTGGAATCCCATCGACGGTTAAGCGATCTGTCGCAACTCCAGTTGCTCAATCTCGGCTATAACGCACTTACCGGAACGATTCCCGGTTCATTGGGAGACCTCGCCAACCTGGAGATCCTGGCTCTCGGGGGGAATGAACTAAGTGGGGGAATTCCGGCATCGATCACTGGTCTTACCAAGCTCAGGTCTTTTACGCTCGACAGCAATAGTCTCACGGGAAATATACCTGGGAGTCTGGGTAACCTCTCCAACCTAACCACCTTGTCGTTGTCCAACAACGGGTTTACAGGCGGGATCCCATCCGCATTGGGCGGTATCTGCCGGACTCGAGAGACTGTTCCTCGGAAACAACGACCTTACCGGCGGCGTCCCGTCTGCATTGGGAAATCTCGACGGCCTTGAGAATCTGAATCTCTCGGCCAATGATCTGAGCGGCAGTCTGCCCTCTTCCCTGGGAAATCTCGAGAACCTGGAGTCACTGAAGCTCGGCGACAATTCAGGTCTCACTGGCCCACTACCCTATGGACTCATTAACTCAAGCCTCGATGTGCTGCTGGCGGCCGGTACAGGAATCTGCTCACCTCCAGATAATCGCTTTCGTGACCTGGCTTAAGGGCGTGGGCACCAAGATCCATCACAAGGTGTCCGCTTTCCACGGCGGATCGTGAAACGCTCGTGGCGCTCTATAACGCCACGGACGGTCCGAACTGGCAGTTCCACTACGAACTGGCTTGAGTAACCGCCCGATAGTATGAATGGACTGGGGTTGTTAGTAGACAGTACGGGCCATGTAAGCAATCTCAGCTTGATCGGCAGGGGTTTGAGCGGCGAAATACCTTCCTCGCTGGGGAGCCTGGCTAATCTCCGGTACCTCCGCCTGGAACGCAACAGCCTTACCGGAAGTATTCCTTCGGAGTTGGGAAACCTGTCCCACCTTCTCCAACTGTTTCTCCACCGGAACAATTTGAGCGGCAGCATACCATCGTCGCTCGGCCGACTCGAAAACCTGTCCGCTATGGGTCTAGACGCTAACATGCTTACCGGGAGTATTCCAACAGCGCTCGGCGACCTCTCCAAACTCAGGTCGCTATACCTGGAGAACAACAGCCTGAGCGGTGGAATACCTTCATCTCTGGGGAAACTGACGGCACTGAGACTGTTGTGGGTGCACAACAACGAGTCGATGTCCGGATCACTTCCCAGCACACTCACCGGATTAACCAATATGGATACCCTGAGGCTGGACGGGACCGGACTGTGCGTACCTCGGACCGACGCGTTCGAGACCTGGCTGGATAGCATTGAGGAAAAGCAGTTCGAATACTGCGAAGCGGGAAATTGAAACTGACGTGATTCGTCGGACTATACTCCTAGGTTCTGCCGGGTGGAGTGTTTCTGGTTTCGGGAACTTTTTCACGTACGTCCGCTTACAATCGCTTCAAAGACTGGACGCCTCCATATCCTCTCTGTCCGCCGAAAAGTCTAAGAACACCCCCACCTCAAACTACTAATTTAGTGATTATTAGTAGTTAATTAGTAGAATGGTTGCGACTTAACCAAAACTGAACGATGTCCGTAAGTATGGAATACCACGGAATCTTAGAATCAACTCAGCAGTTGCGAAACTTTAAGGTTGCGTAAAATACATTGAACTACTAAATTAGCACGCATTAGTATTAGATTAGTAGTTTAACCACAACAACGATACCCACGATGAGAATACCCAAGTCACCTCCAGACCTGGCAAACCTGTTCGCAACGATCAGTTCTGATCAGGACAAATTCGCTAGTCTGGTGAGGACATTCTCTCCACTTGTAAACGGCAAATACCTGCATTGGAACGATCTCTTACATCGAACTCCGCCTGAGGGGTTGAACCATGACGAGTGGTGGCTGGGAATAAGACTGGCCAGGAGCACCTCACAAAAGCAGGTCCCCTTTCTCGTCGACAAGAGCAAAGGATTCTTCAAATACAGTCTAGTAGACCCGATTCCCGAGTTTTTACACGAATTCGATCTCAGGGTAGGTGGACGTATAGAGATGCCGTCTCAGGTAACCAACCCGGAGACCAGAGATCGATATTACATCGAGTCGCTCATCGAAGAGGCGATAACCTCCAGCCAACTCGAAGGCGCGTCGACGACGCGAAGAGTCGCCAGGGATATGATACGTAGCGGACGTAATCCGCGTGGACGCAGCGAGACGATGATCGTAAACAACTATTTCACAATGAAGATTATCGCCGACCTGAAAACGGAAAAAATGACGCCGGATCACGTGTTACGCATCCATGAGCGGGTAACACGTGGTACGCTCGACGACCCTGCGGCGGAGGGGAGATTACGCAGTCCATCAGATGACATTTACGTAGGAGATCAAGAAGGTCAGGTGCTTCACCGTCCTCCACATGCAGATACTTTGAAGGACAGGATGGATGCGATGTGCGAGTTCTTCAACAGTCCATCAGAACAGCCATTCATTCATCCTGTACTTAAATCAATCATTCTCCACTTCTGGCTAGGATACGATCACCCCTTCGTCGATGGGAACGGCCGTTGCGCCAGGGCGTTATTCTACTGGTCCATGCTTCACCAGGGCTATTGGCTATGCGAGTATATCTCCATATCGCAGATCCTGTTGAAAGTCCCCGCGCAGTATGGTCTCTCATTCCTGCATACCGAAACCGACGAAAATGACCTTACCTATTTCCTGATTTACCACCTTAACGTCATCAGCAGATCCATCGACGAATTGCACAACTTCATTCGCCGGAGAACCAGGCAATTAAAGACGTTCGAAGCACAAGTAAAATACCTCAATGCTTACAACCATCGTCAAAGAGAACTACTCAGCCACGCCGTAAGGCACCCGGGTCATCGATATACCATCGACGCACACAGGGCCTATCACGGGGTCGTATATCAGACGGCCCGTACGGATCTGCTCGAACTATACGAGCAAGGAATCTTCAACAAGGAAAAGTTAGGTCGGAAGTGGGTATTTGGCGCGCCTGGAGATCTGGAGGAGCGGCTTGCTGGAGAGGATCAGTAGACAACCAACAAGCACTTATTCGCTTTAAGCACCGAGGACCGCAACTTCATACTGTGGAATTTTAGAATCCGAAGTAATCAATGTTAGGTCCTCAACCTGTGCTTGGGCAATTAACATGCGGTCGAACGGGTCTTTGTGGATCAGTGGCAAGCGGGCAGCCTGTTCACCGTGCGCAATGGTTACTTGCAACTCGGTGAATCTGGCCTTAACAAGTTCCTCAGTAAGGTTATCAGGCGCATTCAGATTGCCGCGAGCGCTCTTTATCGCCATTTCCCATGCTGAAGCCGCGCTGACATAGACCACGTTTCGCGGTTCTACGATCAATTGGCGAGCGCTTTTGCTAAGACGAGGGTTATCTTCTAAAGCCCACAACAACACACAGGTGTCTAGCAGAAGGCGTAGCACTAATCGTCTCCATCCGGGAACAACTCCGATCCCTCGAACAACTCGATAATCTCCTGATTGTCATCGAAGTCTGGGGACGTCCATACTTTCCCCTTCCATGCGCCTAGCTTCCTAGGAAGAAGTTCCGTCAAACGCGGCACTTCCTGGCCCGATGTCTTTCCTGCCAATGAATCTTTGAACCCATGCACTTCGTCGGCATCCCACGAAAACGACCGTGGAGACTTAAAGACAGGGGTTTCCACCCAAATCACTTGGGTTAAAAAACGAACAAGGATAGGCCGATTCTCAAAGTGTTGCTGAATAGCCATAGATTGTGCTCCTTGTCTAGTTCATGTTAAAAGCCATCAAAGCCGCGTTTGCTCTACCACAGGAAACCCAAAGTTCAGGTACAGCGTGGCAAAGCCCGATCAAGTATGCGTAGCATGCGAGACCTTCATCATTATGCAAATCACTTAATGCGAATTCTGTCATACAATCGCCCACGTATTTAGACCACGCATGTAAATCTGAGCGGCTAGCTGCCGAGATTAGACATATGTTCATCGCTTCTTGAATAGACAGAGCAAAGTTGGCATCTGACCTATATCGTCGAACGATGATCCGAATTGCATCGGAGAACTCAGTGCTTCTGGTGGCGGCAGCGACGGTCGCTAGGCCGTACAATGTCGCTACTAATTGCTCCCTGTTTTCGACATTCCTTAGATGGTAGTTGGCAGTTCTCAATGCGTTCACCGCTAAACCGGACAATTCCTCGCTTAGCCCAAAGACCAGACCGTAGTTCACCAAAGCGATGAACGAGGATGGTTCCGTTGAATCAGAACTCAGTTGATTGTGTATGATTTCTGCTAACTCAGAAGGCAGATTAACTTGCGTTTTCTCTGCTCCTTCTAACGGTCCTGGTAAATATGAGAACAGGAGATGGCTATATGACCTGATACTTTCGGCTTCTTCAGAATACAATAGTCTATCGACCGCACTGTTCTCAAGTGTATCTCTGAATCTGTCAGCAGCAATTACGATCCGGCCGACGAATTCAGACTTCATTTGAGATGTGGCCGCAAACCTTGGATCCCAACACGGTTCCTGCCGCATATCGGTTAACGATTGTAAAAAGTGCTGAAATCTCCGGTCGTCGGGCATCAAAGCACAAAACCTATCAATATCAATGGATGAAACCAGCAATTGACGATGAATCAATGACGCCTGGGCAATTGCAGCTAACCTTCTATAAAACGGAGGTGTATCGGATAATAGCATGGTCCGTGCCAACTCTCCATCTACAAAACAGAATAGTGTCGAAATGAGCCTAAAACCGCTCGCGGGCCCATCAGCATCATCGTCTCTAATCCGTTCAATAAGGTGAATAAGAGGTTGTGTCAACTCTGTTCTATCGGGCAAAATCCGCAGACCGACCTCAATCGCACCTAACTGTGAAATCCTGTCTCCATGCTCTACCAAGAATTCGTAGGCTCTTTTCAGTTCGTCACCACTTAAACTATCAGTTTTTATCTCATCCGTTAACGACGTATGCGACGACAGAAGTAGACTCAATAGGAATCCTTCATATGGTTTCCATCCGGAAAGCTGATTGAATAGAGTTCTACCACTACAACCAGCATACTCTCTGACTGAAGGACTACCATCGTACTTGCCTACAAGTTGTTCAAAATATGCACGCGAGGGAGGAACTAGCGAGGAAATTGGGCTGCCACTCCCTGATATCTCGCTGTTTAGATTCCTCGCAATTGTCATCGGAGTAAATCGGACCGCATCTTCGAGGTCAAACATTTCTACATCGTTTAGTGCTCGACAGGCGAGAATTCCCCGCCATTTTTGCGATTCAATCTCAGGCAGGTTAACGTTTTGTGCCACCAATTCGAAAGACCCCAGACGAAGGTTCTTATCGGGTGAAAGTGCAGTAAAGCATAGTGGTAGTTTCCGTTCAACATCGCTGTGCATCACAAGATTAGGTAATTTACCCTCAGGATTAATGTTCTTGATTTGCCATTTCTTCTGGTTACTGTCGGTCACTTCCACCGGTGAGTTGTCTGTAAGCACCAGTCTGACCGCATTGGATACTGTCGAAACCTGAATGTCAACATCGTCAAACGCCATCGTCGCGTCTGTGGGTAACTGATGCTCATCTCTGAAACCGGAGTCCTTCAGCAACGTCTGACGAATCAACGGAGGTACGTAATCCAAAGCTGAATGAGCAATTACTGTATTAACACTGGTTCCCATTTTCTGAGATCTCATTTGTGAATTCGTTAACCATGCTGGAAATCTGACTACGATACCATTCCACAAGCTCTTGATATAGCAATGGAGATTGCTCATTAATTGGAAGTAATATCCTATCTTCAATCCATCTCCAATATGCTTCCTTAACATCCTGATTCTCTGTGAAGGGAAGCAACAACAATGAAACGATGTGTGCGGCATAACCCTGGTTTACCATGTGCTCGCCAGTTTCTTTGTCGAAGCAGTGAGCCCAACTACGGATGTCCAACTGACCCAGAATCCAGTCTGAACGAATGCCCACATCTGAGATTTCATCACCACGATTCCAAAGTTCTCTAAGCACCTCACTGAACGTCCTGAACAACGTCCTTAGCCAATCATCTTGGTTGGATGACAGTAGACAACCACTAAGTCGAACGAGAAGCAGGTTCTCTCGAATTGCCTTCAGCTCCGCCGTCTCTCTTACTTCACCGTTATCGACTGAAGCGGCATCCAGGTGATGGATCAATTCATCTACGTCTACAGGAACGAGGATGTATCCTGCATTGCGAAGCTTCGTCCTGTATTCCATGCGATCTTCAATCGAGATGGAATCGGCAGAGACTAATGAGTCTACTACGTCCAGCGATGAAAACACAGGAGTTACAGTCGACTCAGCGTTGATGTCATATTGACCAATGTACCGGTCGTCTATTACGATTGCGTCATATTGACTTGCCAATGATAAAACGCCGTTAGTCGGATGGTCAGATATTGACTGCTCTATTGGTTCATCTGGCGTCGTATTTGGATTAACAGGGCTTATTCTGGGGTCAGTCTTCACTTTGCCAGTCGCTATTCTCGAACTTAGTGCTGATCGTATGCGTTCTATTACAGTTGTAATCTTGTCAGAAGTATTCCCGTAGGAAATCAACTGGTTAATTTCAGATTCGACACTGGGAGAAATAACCGGTCTGAATCCAGCATCTTTGAGCTTTTCAAGCAACCCCAGGTGATAAAAACAGGTTGCTGCCAGATTTGTCAGATACAATGTTGCGCTATCGGCGATCTCCGGTTGATCCGGCCAGGGTTTCTCGTGAAGCATAAAATACGTGAGTGCGCGTCGTTCTTCCCGCTCTGTTATCTGACCTTTGCGTCGTAATTCCTTCACGACTGACGCACAACTACCCAGAACCTTAGCATGTTTGTTCAAATCAGCCTCTTCATCCATCAGCGTATCGATACGATGTACGGGATAGGGGCAGACCACTATATGCTGCAATCCGTCTTCACTTTCCCCTGATTCCGCTTCCGTAATTAAATGGGCGATTTCCTGTCCAACCTGATCAGCTAAGTCGTTGTGTAGTAATGTATCACGGGGCAATTTCAATAAGGTGCCTTCGGCCAGCATGTCACGAATCTGACGGGCTTCCCGGATCCTACTTGGCTGATGATACACAGCCTTCTTTCTCTCAATGAAAAACCAACCAAGCGTTGAATGCGAAATTTGAATCTCTTCGAAAGCGTCCAGTGCCTTATCGAGTATATCCAGCGAACTCAATGTGAGCAACGCGGACACATCCATTGCAATCTTTCCACCTGGGTCGAGAATGGCACGCTGCTTCCTGCCACTGTAGGCAAACACTGTGCTCTTGCGTCTAAGGTCGGTTTCGGTCAGGTTAATAAAAAACGGATAAGCCATGATATCTATGAGAGATCTGCTTAGAACCTGAGACATTCCGAACATGGGTATTTCACCCCGAAGTAACTTCATCCATACATCGGACTGTATACGGTCCCATTCCGGTTTCTGATCCACAAACTCCTGTATGGTCGCTTTCCGGATCGGTCCGTCATCACCGGAGAGTGCTACTGCTTGCTGAAGCCAACATGAAACTTCCTCGGCATCCTCCCATCCGGCAATTGATGCCAGGAAATACGCGTCTGCCAGTACGCGAGCGTTGGCACTTGCTTTCTCTACGGCAGCGATTGTCAACTCTTCTACCTGTGATTGGGGCAAGCCCAAATGAAAGGCCAGTTGAGCTGTCCTTATCAGTTCCTCGGCACTTCTGTTGCTTTTCTTTTCGCATTCGTGAGCAACAACCGAGGAAAGAGAGTTCCAATCACCCAAGTATATCCCGATATTAACCCTTAACTCGCGGCAATTGGGGTTATCCCACCAATCACTCAGTTCTTCGATTTCTGAGCAAGCCTCTAGGAGTTTGCCCTCATAGTATAAAGTCCAACAGCGAAGCAGTCGAAGTGGTTTGGACTGAGTTAACAAAGTTCTGCTTGAATCCAGAAACTCTACCAGCCTTTCTATTCTTTGTGTATTGTACAAGGCGACTGAATATCGTTCTGCATCGGGTAAAGCGTGTGTCCTTTCGAACTTCATCGCACCGTACTCACAGAGATCATCCCAGGCGTTTCTCGCTTCGAGCGCATCGACCAAATTGCCCAGATCGCTCAGGGAGTCCGTTCTTCTGAGCTGCTCTTTGAGACCCTCGACAGGATCGGCTCCTTCTGCCTTGGCAATTGTCTGTCTGTGGCGGCTTATCTCCGTCTCTGGAAGTCCTTCCTCTATGAGTGATTCCAGCACTAATTTTGCACTTTCAAACTGCCCGGTTCGTGAAAGTAACTCGATTCGGAAGGATTCGACGGGTCTCTTGTCGAGGATGCCAACTATTTCGTCCCGGTGAAGATCTAAGTAAGCCAAGGCTTTCTCTGGCGTATCTATTGTGAAGATGAGCGCAAAGCGCGCGAGCGCGGCGTCAAAGGTAATATTGCCGTCGTTCAAGGCGATTTGTCGCTCAATCTCCCGTTCAACCGCATCGAAGTCCAACTCTACACCAAACTGAATAGCGAGACGAACGAAACGAAGGGCGGATGTCAGATCGCGAAGTTTGGCCGCCAATCGATTTCGCCCATTTTCCGACTCGCTTGGATCCCTGAGTTCGAGCCAAAGTGCGTACTCTTCGGCCATCGCCGCCGCATGGGGCATGCTTAGCTGAAGCGCTACTTTTTGAGCTTCGTCAAATTGTCGGCGTGCAACCCGTCGAGCCTCAATCGCCGACTCTTGGTCATCAAGTGGAAACCTTAACGCATCGAATGGAATCTGGTCAAGTACAAGAGAGCGCAACTCGATCGGCACAGTGCTCACCAAGTTGGATATTGCCACTAAATGGTGCAGAACGGGAGCTTCATTCAGATCAGTATCAGATAATAGACCTAGAGTCTCTTGTGCTCCCTCCCATTCCGCGAGACTGAGTTGATACGCCAAAAGGGTACGTTTCCCGTCAGGATCCAAACTGTTTGCGTCAATACCGGCTGTCTTTAGCCAGTCAATCGCAGATTGCCGGTCATTATGATGTGCAATAATCACAAAGGCAGCCGTCTTTGACATTGATGAATCGACTTCTGCTAGATTATTCAGAGCATCGTTTTTCTTACCTTTTTGCGACGTTAGAAAGGCCTCTGCAATGATCGTCTCGTGACTAGGCGCTAGTCCCTTGGCGCATTCCAGGAATTCTTCCGCCTTTTCTCGATCTTCGAAACACAGGATACGTGAACACCAAGCCAATGCTTGGCTTCGTTCTGTCGCGGCGCCAACTGATAGTTCTCCATTCATCAACTTTCCCGCGAGTGTTGATGTAACCCGTTCTTTATCGAATTCGTCGAAGAACCTGGATTTGCGGAGACTAGTGGTTTCGCCCCTGATTTTCTCGTTAACAAGTTCAGTGATTACATCTAAACCGGCGGGATACCTACTTGACTCTCTTGTTTCGTGCTCTCGTTTCCACTCGCGAAGCATTTCAGCCGCATAGTGCTCAGGTTGGCTGTCCACTATTCCGTGGTGATTCCGGCATAGAAGAATCAAATTTTCCAAAGAGTTCAATTCCTCACTTGTGAGCCCCTCTTTCCATCTTGCACCACTAGGATTGACAGCATGAATGTGACAAATCTCGCCAATGATTGCCGGAGCAGATTCCCCAACTTCTGGCTCAACGAGTGTGTGCGTACATCCTGGAAATGCACACTGATTCCAGCTCCGAATGTCCAGGATTCGTCTCGTAGTCGGCGGGATGTTTCGATTAGATGGAGCCATATGTATCGATTTTGAGTTTAGATAGAAGTTCTGTAGTTTCCAATGAGTTAATCCTGTAACAATCTGATCTTTGAATAGGTTTTTCTCACTATTGACACGGATTAGATGCTGTAACCTGTAATCGTTATGGATGGACGCATATACCTGTCCTTTTATACTGAAACTTAAGAGTTTTTGCTTTCAGAATAAAGCGTGTATTCGTCACAAAGCTACGCTTACCTAAACCGCCACCACACTCTCAGCATCCCCAGCTTCCAACGCGTTCATGTACGCCAAAATGATCTTCCGTGTACGATAGAACCCGAAAGCTTGCTCATCGTCTCGTCTCACGATTGGAAACGTATCGAGAACATATCCCGCGTCGTCCTTCGTAATTCCAAACAGCAGGAAATAAAGCGCGTCTAGGCGGGCCTGCAGATGTCGGCGTCCCTCTTCGTCCCAGACGAAGGGCGGACCGTCATATCCCAAGTCGTGAGCGAAGAACTTCATGTCGACGGACGTGTACGTCAGTTCCAGTATATGTTTTCTGACAAGATCTCGAGCGGTCAATGATCCAAATCTAAGATGATATCCGTCAGTTGCGATCACCGGTAACTGCTCTACGACAAACCAATTGAGGTGTAGGCCTTGGACTTTCTGCCGCGCTACGAAGTCAAATGCGAAAGAGTTAAGGCAGGAAATAAGCAACCAGGCGTGCTGTTTAAATGAACCAAGATCAACTGCATCAGGCATCAAAAGAGGTAAAGTGTTACTGTATGCTGAGAATGGGACGATGGATGCAATCATGGTTCGAACATTAGTTGGCGCAGTTACGTCCTTGAACGCCACAGCCCATTTAAGACCTTCAAACCATCCGATTCGATCAGTGCCAACCCAGAACTGAGGATCAGGTAGCCAATCTGGGTCTTTGTGCTCTTCAGAAGTAGTTCTTCTTGGCTGTGCGGGACGATTCAGGTTTTCTGGATTCACCACCACACTCGCCGCCCGGTGGTCGTAGGCCTGTACCATCTTCCCTTCGTACAATGGCACATATAGATCGTTTCCACGCTTCCAACGGTTTCCCTGAATTGGATAGAAACTGTCTTCTTCAAGTTGCGCAGAAGTCCGAAACAGGTTCGAGTCATTGGTCTTATCAAACATGCGCACGTACTTCACCGGCCATGTCCGACGCTCCTCGTCACTTGATCGGTCCACCAGTACGGGATGCCGTTCATAGATACCGCGGATGATCGCGGCGTCACGACGGGTGCGAAACACGGGAGCGGTTCCGGTGTTCGGGTTCACCCGCGCGAAGTCGTTGGGGGTCAGCGGGAAGCAACGATCCGGATCGTCAATCGTCACCGCATCGTGCATAAAGAAAGCGCATTCGGTCTGGTCAAATCGGCGACCCTCCCTACCAAAGATGAAGGCACAAAACTTGATACGGGAATCCACATCCGGAAAGAAAGGTGGTCGTCCGGTGCCGAGGCGTCTGTTCTCGAAATCATACAACCCCGATATCCGACCATTTGTGGAAAGGGATTTGAAGAAAGCGGCAGCGGTCTTGTCCGCGTAGATGCCCGAGGGCGTGAGCAAGCCCACCAGTCCGTCGGGCTTGACCAGTTTCATTGCCCGTTCTACGAACAGCGAATACAGGTTGATGTCACCTCCTCCCAACAAGGGATATTCGCCCGACGTTCTAATCAGCCTGCCCAGGACATCGGCCCTTTCCTTCGCTTCGTCGAATGCGGACGCCAAGGGATCGCCCGCGGTGCGGAGGCGTTCGATCTCCTTCTTGCGGGCCGCTGCGGTGGGTGCGCGGGCCAGTTCCGGATCGCGGGCGGCGAACCATTTTACCTCATGTAGTTTAATCTTGTCCCATGGCGGATTGCCTATGATGGCGTCGAAACCGCCCTCCGAGCGTGCATTCGCCCAGTATTTCCACACACCCGGAAACGCGGCCTCCCAATGGAGGAATCGTTCGCGGTCGGCGAGATCTCGTGCCTGGTGCCAGAACTCTTTGAACAGGGACCACGAGTTATCGGATTTTTCGGGGACGCTACCGTCCAGTTGATTCGGTCCGCGACTCAACAACTCGTACGGACTTCCTGGGTACCACCCGAGCGTCTCGACCAACGGCCCTTCGACTGACACAAGTTCCTTACGTTTCATTCCGGCAGTCAACCAGCGCCTGCTGACAAGGAAATCTAGCAGACCGCGCAGGTCCGCCGTGGTTTCCTCCACCTGGTCATAGAGCGAAGCCGACTCCCTCACCTCGGAAACATCCGAATCGGACATTTCCTCGATCATCTTCATGCCTTCGGTAGCCATTTCAGCTGCGGCAATCACGGTACCTGTAAACATCGTGCCTAGTTTTTCCATCTCGGAAACTACATCTCCGACACGAAACCCGATCAGCGAATCCCCCCAACGGAGATGATGGTCGAGGAAGGACAACGGTGCCCCGACAGTGAAGCTGTGCAGCCACAGCGACACTTTGGCGAGTTCCACTGTCAACCGATTCTTGTCGACCCCGTAGATGCACCGCTTGAGGACCATGCGACGGATGATCGCCTGGTCGGTGAGTTGGGAATCGTCGATGATCCAATTGGATTCTTCCGCCCGTTGCATGATTTCACTGCGTATCCGATCAATCCTGCCGACTAGAGGCGACTCGTACTCTCCACCCAGCCACGCGGGCACGGCCGGAACGTATTCGATCAACTCGTCGACGTAATCGGACAGGAAGTCCACTGCTGTAACCAGGAAATGGCCGCTGCCCATCGCCGGGTCCAGTACCTTGAGATCCAGGACTGCTTCAGCGGGATCGTGCCTGGACAAAGTGGCTTCCCGCACATGCCTAGGACGACGGTCTCTTCTGAGCGCGTCAGACTTCTCCTCGAAAGTTTTCAGCCGTTCTTCCACTAGTGGCTCCAGCGTCCTGTCCACGATGAGGTCCACGAGTTCCTGGGGCGTATAGAAACTTCCTGTGTCCCGGCGTGCATAGGAATTCGGCCGTATAGTCACGCCGCCTTCATCGTTTTCCGCCAACTCGCGTTCCAACAAGCGTTCGTAGATGGATCCAAGTTGTTGTACTGACATGTCACGGTAATTAACGAAATGGCGTGCGCCATCGATTTCTCTATGGCTCATGGCATAAATGACGGGAGCGACCACGGAGTCGGGCAATCGCACGTTTCCGATTGTCGGAGCTTTTTCTTGGGAGAATAGACCGCCATTATACGGCGGCAATCCGATGGAAGTGTCGCCCTTGTCGATAAGCCGGAACAACTCGACGAGCCGGTTGTAGTAGTTCGCAGCGGTACCCGAAAACGTGTCGCCCTGGGCCATCCGGTCTGCAATGTCGTCACGGACGCGTTTGCGAAGACCGTAGTCGTCGTACCGCGCGTCGTTCACGGGGAGCAGGCCTCGATCCTCGGCGTACAGGACAAACAACAGACGGTACAGGAAGATCAGGGAAGCATCGTGGATTTCTTCCAAGTCCCCGGTGGATTCATTGGCGAATCCGTTGACCAAGGCAGGGAACACCTCGTCGAAGACCACTTCGGAAAGGTTCTGGGCGACCCGCTCCTCGTACCGGCGTCCATCCGCCAGAGCCGCTTCAAGGAAAGTCGTCATTGCGCCTTCCTGAAGCGTGAAGGACTCACGGCGGAACAACAGGAGGAAAGCCCGCAGGTCGTCGTCTCCCGATTGGATCAATCCGGTCAGATCGGCTTCGAAGTAGCCGCTTGCACGTGGTCTTGCGCGGAAGTCGTACAGGCGCCAGACTGCACCGTTGGTCAGCATGCCCCAGCGGACCTGTCCGTCCGTGACGCTATCTGCAGTGGCAAGATACCGAAGGATCTGCCCGTGTGGCGTACCAGAATTCAGGTTGTCGTCGCTTTCTCTCCTGTCCAAGGGCAGACCAAAGCGCTTGCTTTCCTGCACAAGAAGTGCATCGAGATAACGATCGTTTGAGTTCTGCCGGGCGGCAGCTGTGGCCTTCGAATCGGCATCCGCGAAGAGGATGTGATCGGGGATGTCCTCCCCGCCGGTCGTGCCTTGTTGCGGCAGATAGTCCGTCCAACCCAGTGATTCCAGAATCGGGCGAATCAGGTCCTGTTCGGTAGTGGCTTCGTTGGGTTCGACGGATTGGGACAGAGCATCTAACGGCTGTCGGATCTTGTCTTTGAAATCGGCAAATGCTTCCGGTTGGATTGCGGAGGATTTCCAGTCGTCCGTTTCCTTGATTCCGTCGGTGAGGAAGTATTGAGTGAATAGTTGACCGGGCATGAGTGGTTTAGTCTTTTCTTCGAATTGCTGTTGACGCGCCGTATCTAAACTTGAAACTCGAACGCTAAAAACCGCTCAATACCACTTAAGGCACTGGCAACGTCTTCTTTGGTGAATTCGTTAAATCTTCCATGGGCGGCACTATTTCCTACATCAAGCCAAGTCTGTATAGATCTCCAGCGTACTTGAGGGTATCGTTCCCTGTTTTTCAATTCGTTGTTTATTTTAGATGCATTGAGGTCGTCACCTAATCCCTCAGTACGCGCCAATCGCTTTAACGCATCTTCGAGTACAATTCTAGCAAGAATCGCCGCGATATCTTTGTTATCATTTTCAAGATAGAATTTCGACTGATTCAGCAACGAATCGAACACTTCACCAGCGATCATGAATTCCCGACCTATGAGATAACCATTACTCAAATCATCGAGAGCTCCATGCAGGACTCCGACTATGGAGTAGATTTTCGGGGTATCCCACTGCTGGCCCGAGGACGTGACGGGTATGACAGAATTGAACTGATTGGAATGGGGACTTTCCGTACCAAATACTGTTAACGAAATGTTTTTGGGTTTGGTTATCCAACTTTGCAAATCAATCAAATCTCTACCCTGCACGGTATCAATCACATATCCGTCAGTGGGGCGGGCGAGCCCAGTGATGTATACGCCTTCCGCTTATTAGCTTTTCAATCCTTTCAGCAATTCTCTGATACTTAGGATTTAGCAACTTCGCTCCCTCAGTTTGTAGCATTCTTATACTGTATACCCGGATGATGCGAAGCTATTGTTATTCTAAAAGGATTCGAACATGATCTACGAAACGACAATCCTTACCGCTATGTTGGTGGAATCCAAGAGTGCGGAAACTTACGTCGCGCCAAAAGCGTAGACTTGGGACGATCACTGAGCGACAACCGGGATGACTAGAGTTAGTCACTATACGGAAGAATGACGAGACCCTTGTATTAACGGTGCTCTGTCGGCGATCGTCGTAGTCACGGTCGATGAAGCCGGTTTAAAATCTCAATGTGTCTTAAAAACCTATGAACACAACTCCAACTTCCACTCCCTACCGCTCCCAAGTCCTATTCTTGTCATCCGCGCAGGTGATGGTCAGTGCAGGGCCCAGCTTGTCGATGCTGAGGTGCAGGTGATCACCGTCCTGTACGGGGCTGAGGGCGTAGTGATGCGTTCCGGTGGAAACGACGTCTCCGGGCTCGAGGGTGACCACGGCGGTCACTTCGGCCAGGAGTTCGGGGATGTGCCGTGCCATTTCGTCGGTGGAGAAATCGTGCTTAGAGAACATCGTTGATCCACACCTTCGCGGGCAGGTCGTTGGCGTCGCCCACCTCGTCGGCCGTGACCAGCGCCGGACCCATGGGGCCGAAGGTGTGCCAGCTCTTGCCGAGAAAGAATCCGCCGGGCAATCCGCGGGCGGAGACGTCGATGAACTGGGTGTATCCGAAGATGTGGTCCAGGGCCTCGTCGGCGTTCAGCTTGCTGGCCCGCTTGCCGATGACGATGGCGAGTTCGGGTTCGAAGTGGAAGACCGAGGCATCCGTATCGGGCAGTTCCACGACGGCGTCCTGTCCCATGACGGAGGTGTTGGATTTGAGAAAGGCGTTGAAGGTTTCCTTGGTCGGATGATCGGGTTCGATGTAATTACCCGCCAGGCAAAGCAGTTGTCCGGGACGCGGTACCGGTGGCCGCAGACTGACCGAGGAAAGGGGCGTTCCCGACTGTCCCTGCGCGGCCTCGGCGATGCGTGGCGCCGTATGTATCCCAGCCACTGATGACTGCTTCGAGTTGCGCCTGGGGACTTGATGCCCCTGTGTCTGAAACGGCGGCGGAAACGTCTATGATCGCGTCGTTCACTATGACGCCAAGGGTGTGGTCGTTAAAGTATGCCAGTTTCACGTAAGCCTCCTGTTTACGAACAGTTTATGCCGCTGAAATTAACCTCAGATTGGTGTTTCACCTCGAATGTATACTCAAAATTGATTCTGATTGTAAAAGGCCGAACTAATATAACAGGCACGTAAGGCTCGTCAACTTCATTCCCGACAACCAGATCAATCCCTATCAGCCCGATTACACTGATAAAACCAATCTAAACTACTCAGTCTAACTTAATCTAAATCCCACCATCAAAACGTATACCGTACCCCAAGCTGCACCTGCCAGCGGGACGAGAGATTGGTGTTTGATACACGTCTTCGCGGTCGATCCTTCCATCCTTGTTGGCATCCCGTACCCGAAGATCCATATCCGGCCTGCCCTGCTCGTCGTATCCGTCGAAATTGAACAGGCCGACGGCGTCGAATAAAACGTAGCGGCTGTGCCCCCACGCGCTGTTGATCATGTTGGTCAGATTCAGGACGTCCAGCGTCAACTCGAATCGGTGATGTCGTATCGAGGGCAGTTGCTGGATCAGACGCAGGTCCAGCCGGTTCCGCCACGGTGAACGGGTCGCGTTGCGTTTGACAATGCCGCCCCGGGTCCTGCTAAGCGTGGGGTCGGATCCAATGAAGTCGTCGATCGCTCTCCACTCTGCTGCGTGACATCCGTGCTCAATTCGCTCCTGCTCGCGGGGATATAGGCGAGATCGTTGCCCCGGATTCCGTCGCCGTTCACATCGTCGGCATACATGTAGCTGAAGGGATCTCCCGCGCTGCCTTCGTAAAACATGGAGATCGTTGTGGCCAGGTTTCGGCCGAAGTCGAACTTCCAGGAACCCGCGCCAGGACTCGTGCCGCACTTCGAAATCGGATGTCGCAATCGTGTCACCGTTAGGGTCGTCGGTCTCGTTGTACTGCCAGTTTGAAATCGCCCTGCTCGACCTCCCGCTGTTGATGTCGTTTGCATCCTGGAATACGTATGCGACACTACCGAAGAGACCGGGAAGGAAGGACGTGTTGACCCCTTTTCGCAGCCGCAGCGTCAGGTTGAACTGGTGGCCCCTGTTCGTGTTCTCCAGGAGTATGACGTTCGTGAAATCCCTGCTTGCTATCTTGCCGCCATAATCGGGTCGTCCGTCGGGTGTCTTTCCCGTCGGCCTGCCTTCGTCGCCGATATTGAGATTGCGGAAACGGACATCGTCCAGATTCCGGGCTAGCAGGAGTTCCACGGTGCCGACCAGGTCCAGGGGCAGCCTGTGGTCGACGGCGAGGTTGGTTCGCAGAACCCGGGGCAGCCTGAAATCCGGATCTATGACGTTGACTTCCGAGGTCTGTGGCGCGGTGAGACTGACGTCCAGAGGGAGCGGCTGAGCAAAGGGGTCTGCCACGAATCCAGGGACAGCCTGATCCCGGAAGGTCGCAAGGTCGATCCGCGTGAAGTCCACCCCGGTGTTGCTATAGGCGTTAGAAAGCCAGACTGCAGGCGGCAGTCCCGCGAAGACCCCGGCACCGCCACGCAACTGCGTCCGGCGATCCCCTCCGGCATCCAGGTTGAACCCAAAACGGGGAGACCAGAGCACGTTGCCGCTCGGGGTCCGGTCCGTCCTGTGGCCGGTGAATTGACGAGCGAAAGGGTCGTTGGCCAGGGGCGTGTCCGGCAAAATCGGTACGTCCGCCCTCAATCCGAAGATCAGGCTGAGACGCGGACTGAACCGCCAATTGTCCTGGGCGTAGAATCCCATTTGCACATAATCCCATGCGGCGCGGGTTGTTCCACACCCGGTACCCGGGATTGACTTAGCAGGTAACGGGTGGGCGTTCCCGTCTCGAAATCCTCAATGCTGTCGAACTCATATGCTCCGAAAAAATCCTGAATAAACAGATTGTCGAAGGAGATGAACTCGTTGTGTGTGCCGAGCGTAATGGTATGATCCGCCTTGAACAGGTGGAGATC
>CBDEKM010000004.1:0-169988 GCA_965240335.1 bacterium | reverse complement strand
CCGGGATCTCACCGCCGGTTACAACGAAATCACCCACGGAGTATTCCTCGGCGCCAAGACCCGTTGCCACGCGTTCGTCGACGCCCTTGTAGTGTCCGCAGATAAGGACCAGCTGGTCCAGTTCCACGAAGCATTTGGCGGTCTCCTGAAGAAACGGCCTGCCCCGGGCCGACAGCAGCACGGCACGGGACCGGGAAGTCTCGTCCGCCTGCCGCTGAATATGCTTTACGCCCCCGGAATATGGGCTCCGGCTTGAGCACCATGCCGGGGCTTCCGCCGTAGGCGTAATCGTCGATGGTCTTGTGGCGATCCGTCGTAAACGCCCGGAGGTCATGGACGAAGATATCCACCATGTCCCGCTTGCACGCCCGGCCCACGATACTTTCGCCAAAGGGACCCGCGAATACGCCTGGAAAGGCCGTCAGAATGTCGATACGCATAGTCTATACCGCTACGAGATCAACCCGGGAATCATTCGTATGACGATTTTGCGATCCTCCGGACTGAGTTCCACCACGATGTCCCGGACCACCGGGATCATCGCTTCACCAGCCGGGGCATCCACGACGAATATGTCGTTCGCCGGCATGGACATCACTTCCCGGACGATTCCGATCCGCGCTCCATCCTCTGAAAATACCGTACATCCCTCGAGTTCGAAGACATAGTACGCATCCGCCGGCAACGGGGCGACGGCCTCTTCGGACACCTGGATGTATGCGCTGCGCAGGCGTTCCGCGTTTTCCATCGTGTCGATCCCGAGAAATTTCATCAACCAGCTTTTTCCGTCCTGCTGGCAGCGTTCGATCTCCAGCGACTCCCGCTGTCCGTCCCTCAGTTCCACGCCGATCCGGCCCAGGTCCTCGAACCGGTCCGGGGCGTCCGACAACCCTTCCACCCGGACGTAGCCCTTGAGACCGTGGGGTTTGCGGATGAATCCGATGTTTATCCAGTCAGCACTCACTGCACCCCGCCCCGGCGTTTCGGCGACCGATCCACTTCGGTTCACTCGGCCGCTTCGGCTTCGGCCTCCGCCTGGTCTTCGCCGCGCCACTTCGCCATCGCGCCGGTCTTTACCAGAAGCGTCCGAACTGTGTCGCTTGGCTGAGCGCCGCGATTGAGCCAGTCGACGGCCTTGTCTACGTCCATCTCCAGTTGTTCCGGAGATATGGGGTTGTAGTAACCCAGGCTTTCGATATACTTACCGCGCAGGCGGGATCTGTCGTCCGAGACGACGATACGGTAAAAGGGTCTTTTCTTGGCTCCTGTGCGACGAAGCCGAATGGCCACTGCCATGTTTCGCTCCTCTGTTATCTGAAAGGTAACATCTTATGGCCGATCTGCTCGAGAGCGCCCGGCCGGTTCAACTGTTTCATCATTTTCTGCATCATATTGTATTGTTTGAGTAGCTGATTTACCTCCTGCACGCTCGTTCCGCTTCCCCGCGCGATTCGACGACGCCTGCTGCCGTTGATGACCACGGGACGCGCCCTTTCGTGTCTGGTCATGGAACTCAGAATGGCGTCCATGCGAACGAGCGCTTTCTCATCCATGTCCATACCCTTCAACGCCTTCTTGTTGACGCCGGGCATCATCTCGACCAGTTCCTGCATGGAACCCATTTTCCCCAGTTGCTGGAGTTGCGAACGGAAATCCTCGAGGTCGAAGGTCTGCTTGCGCAGCTTCGCTTCCAGTTTCTTCGCTTCCTCCACGTCTATCGCGGACTGTGCGCGTTCGACCAGGGACACCACATCGCCCATCCCCAGGATCCGGGACGCCATCCTTTCGGGATGGAATACCTCCAGGGCGTCCAGTTTCTCGCCTACCCCCACGAACTTGATGGGCTTGCGGGTGATCTGTCGAATGGACAGCGCCGCGCCGCCCCGGGCGTCTCCGTCCATTTTCGTCAGGATACAGCCGTCGATGTCGAGGCTTTGATCGAAGGCCTCCGCCACGTTGACCGCGTCCTGGCCCGTCATCCCGTCCACGACAAGCAGGATTTCGTGGGGTTGGACCGACCCGCGTATGCCGCGCAGTTCGTCCATCATTTCGTCATCGACGTGCAGGCGTCCCGCCGTGTCCAGAATGACCACGTCGCAGTCCTGCTGCCGGGCACGATCCACGGCTGCCCTGCAGATTGTCTCGGGAGACCGGCCGTCCCCCAGGGATACGACCGGCACGCCCAGCTGTTCGCCAAGCACCTGCAACTGTTTCACCGCCGCTGGCCGGTAGACGTCCGCCGCGGCGAGGATGGGACGTCGACCCGCCGTGAGACAGTAATGGGCCAGTTTGCCTGTGGCCGTCGTCTTTCCGGATCCCTGCAGGCCGACCATCATGACTATGGTCGGGGACGTTTCCGCGAAGGCGACTTCGACGGCCTCCTCCCCCATCAGGGATACCAGTTCCTGGTGGACAACCCCCACCATCTGCTGTCCAGGGGAAAGGTTTCTCAACACACCCTGCCCCAGCGCCTTTTCCTTGACCGTGTCGATGAACCCGCGGGCCACCTTGAAATTCACATCGGCTTCCAGCAGGGCGCGACGCACCTGCCGGAGACTGTCGTCGATGTTCTTTTCCGTCAGTTTGCCCTGGCCGCGGAGTTTTCTTACGATCCCCTCCATGCGACCGGACAGTTCTTCAAACACGATGGCCTCCGATGCGGTCAGCCGTCTCTTTTCAGCCGTGCCGCAAAACTTCCGTCTACGCCGTGTACGGAAGGCAGCGTGCAGATCCTGCCCTCGTCATCCATTACACCGGCCAGTTCCTCAGGCCAGTCACCGGGCTTCTCCAGTTGAAAGCCAGGATGCTTACCGCAAAACGCGGCCACGACGCCTTCGTTTTCTTCCGGCTCGATGGTGCACGTACTGTACACCAGGACGCCGCCCGGCTTCACCAGTCCAGCGCTCCGCTCCAGCAACGCCAGTTGTTCTTTGCGGAGCCTGTCCATGTCCTCCGCTTTTCGCCGCCACCGCAGATCGGGCCGGCGCGCGATGGTGCCGAGCCCGGAACAGGGGGCGTCGACAAGGACGCGGTCGGCTTCGATATCCATTCCCGGTGCCCGTCCATTCATGGCGACGAGACGCACTTGCCCCAACCCCATTCGCCGCCGGTGCTCTTCCACCCGGCGGAGTCGATGCAGTGACGTATCGCAGGCGATCACCTGTCCGCCCGCGCCAACAATTTGCGCAATATATGTTGTTTTTCCCCCCGGAGCGCAACATAAATCGACAATAGTCTCGCCCGTCTTCGGGTCGAGGAGCATCACCGCGAGGCCCGCGCTTTCGTCCTGAACCTGGAACAAACCAGCCTCGTGGGAGGAAAGGCGGCGGAGGTCGCCCGTGTGCCGGATCGACAGAAAATCACCGAGCCAGCGACCCGGATCCACCTGTATTCCCTTGTGTTTCAATGCCTCGGCGAGGCCCCCAGGCGTGGACCGCATCGTATTGACCCGGATGGACAGGGGCGGCGGCCGGTTTCCCGCCTTCATGAGGGCGGACGCGCCTTCCATTCCGTATCGCTCGATCCATCGTTTCGTCAACCATGCGGGGTAGGAATGCGTGACGCCGAGATCCGTGACGGGGTCTTTCCCGCCAACCGGTTGTTGCAGCTGATCGCGCTTTCGTATGGCCGTTCTCAGGAGTGCGTTGGTCAGGCGGACGGTACCCTGGTGTCCAAACCGCCTGGCCAGTTCAACGGACTCATGGGTGGCGGCAGCATCGGGAACCCGGTCCATCATCATCAACTGGTAGAGGCCCATGCGCAGGATATGGCGAATCCAGGGCGTCAACGACTCAGGGTCTCCACGCATCAGTTGGCCGATCATCCAGTCCAGGCGCCGCCGCCAGCGGATGGTGCCGTATACCACTTCGGTCGCGAAGGCCTTGTCCCGATCGCTGTATACTTGCCGCTGGAAGAAGGTGTTGAGGGCATCGCGCGGCAAGACGCCCAGGGTCTCAGCCCGTTGCAGCGCTTTCAGCGCGATCTCGCGAATCCCTGGTACTTTCCGGTCAGGTATAGTCGTCGTTTCTCCGTGTAATCGAACCATGATCCTGCGACCTCATGAAGACTATCCGGTCACCGAGTCTGGCGTACCGAAACGGTCGCCCACCGCGGGCCGGTAACCCCTCAGGAATGCCGTTCCGTCGATCCGGCTGCGTCCCTCGGGCTGTACCCTGACCAGTTTCAGGCCGCCTTCTCCAGTCTGTACCGTGATACCCCGGCGTTCGTCGGCGGAAACGATCCTGCCGGGTTCAGAACCACATTCCTCTTCAGGAGGCGCCGGCCGACTGGTTATGATCCTGAGGCTTTTGCCCCGCCAGGAGGTGAAGGCCATGGGAATGGGGTTCAGGCCACGCACCTTGTTGTGAATGGCCCGGGCCGGCAGCCGCCAGTCAATGCAGCCGTCCTCTTTGGAGATCCTGGGCGCCGGTGTCGCGCCGCCCGTCTGGGGACTAGGCCTAATACCGCCAGCCGCCATCTGGTCCACGGTTCGCAGCAGCAGGTCTGCGCCGATTCGGGAAAGGCGATCATGCAGTTCCCCGGCGGTTTCTTCCGGTTCGATCGGCACAGTCTCTTGGCAGAGAATGTCTCCCGCGTCCACCTTCCTTTCGATCAGAAACGTGGTGACGCCCGTCTGCTCGTCCCCGTTCATCACCGCCCACTGTATGGGCGCTGCGCCGCGGTACCTGGGAAGCAGGGAAGGATGGAGGTTGACCGTGCCCCGGGGTGGAATCTTCAGCAGTGCGTCCGGAAGGATGCGAAAGGCCACGACCACGAAAAGATCGGCTTCAAGTGACCGTAGCGCGTGAAGAAAAGCAGGGTCGCGCAGCTTTTCCGGCTGCCAGATGGGAATGCCGTGGCGCAGGGCCGTTTCCTTCACAGGCGAGGATACGGTCTTCAACCCGCGGCCCTTCGGCCGGTCGGGCCCGGTGACGATTCCGGCTACCTCGTGTTCCGGTTGCCCGATCAGCGCTTCGAGACTCGGCACCGCGAATCCGGGCGTACCCATGTAGATCACACGCATGTCAGTCCGCCTGGCTGCTCGCCTTGATTTTCTTCAAACGGTTGCGGAGGAATTGGAGGCGGAACTTGCTGAGGTGATCGATAAACAGTATGCCTTCCAGGTGGTCGTATTCGTGGACCAGGACCCGGGCCAGCAGTCCGCTGCCTTCGATCTCAAAGGGGCGGCCGTCCAGGTCCGCGGCCTCGACGCGCACGACGTCGGGACGGGTTACCTTGTCGTAGAGCTCCGGAAAACTCAGGCAACCCTCGTCGTCCGTCTGCTCGCCCTCCTGCTTGACGACGCGCGGATTTATCAGCACGAGATGGTCCGGGCATTCCTCCAGAGACGGACCCTTGCGGTCCAGGAAGAGCTCGGGATCGATTGCCCCGAGGTTTACGACGTACATGCGGATGGTTTCACCGACCTGCGGAGCCGCGAGGCCGATGCCTTCCGCCTCGATCATGGTGTCTACCATGTCCTGCGCGAGTCGGCGTAGATCATCCGTCGTTTCCTCTACCGGCTTCGCTTTCTCCCGAAGGACCGGGTCGCCATAAATGCGTATGGGTCTGACCGCCATGTTCGCTTCCTATTCTTCCCGGTTTCCCTTCTTGCTGCTGATAATGCGGGAAATGGCGCTACGCTGCAGATCGACCCGGACGTCATCGGAAATACGCACCGTGATCACGTCCGACTTCAGTCCGGTTATGACGCCGATGATCCCGCCCTGCGTCACCACCTTGTCTCCGTTCTGCAGACTTTCCAGCATGCCCTGGTGTTCCCGCTGTTTCTTTTGTTGCGGTCGGATCAGCAACAGGTAGATGATGCCGAACATCAACAGGATGGGAATCATGGAAATCAGGAATCCCGGTCCGGAAGCATCTCCGCCGCCGGAAGGACCCATGGCAAAGGCATCTTGAATCACTTGGGACACTCCTTTCGTTCGTTTTCATTGCGATAGGTGGTCAGAAACGACCTGCTCCACGCGGCGAACCGTTCCTCCAGGATGGCTTCTCCCATCTCGGCGGCCAGACCGACGTAGAAGTGGATGTTGTGCAGGGTCCCCATTCTCGGCCCGAGGATTTCTCCCGCGCGGTAAAGATGCCGGATATACGATCTGCTGAAGGTCCGGCAGGCGTAACAGGAACAGGATTCATCGATGGGACCCGCATCCTCCCTGAAACGGGCGTTATAGATATTGATGCGGCCAAAACGGGTATAGAGTGCGCCGTTACGGCCTTCGCGGGTGGGAATTACGCAATCGAACATATCGATTCCCCGGCCTACCCCGTCGACGAGATCTTCCGGCGTCCCCGCGCCCATCAGGTATCGGGGCCGGTCCTTTGGCAGGCATTCGACGGTGGCATCGATCAATTCACCCATGGTCGACTTCGGCTCCCCGATCGACAGGCCTCCGATGGCGTAGGCGTCGAATTCCTGGTCGACCAGCGATCGTGCGCAGTCGACCCGGAGATCTTCGTACACACTTCCCTGCACGATGCCGAACAGCGCCTGGGGATTTGTCCTTTCCCCTTCCAGTTCTTCAAAGCGTTTCCGGGAACGGGCCGCCCAACGCAGCGTCAGGGCGACGGAATCCTTCGCGTACCGGTAGTCGCACGGGTACGGCGGAACCTCGTCGAGGGGCGCGATGATATCTGCTCCGAGCGCCGTCTCGATTTCCATGACCAGTTCCGGCGTGAACAGGTGCCGTGTGCCGTCGATGTGCGATTGGAACGTCACGCCTTCTTCCTGGATGGACTTGAGGTCAGACAGGCTGAACACCTGGTAGCCCCCGCTGTCCGTCAACAGGGGACGTCGCCAGTTCATGAAGCCGTGCAACCCCCCCATCTTCCTGATCAGATCGTGTCCGGGACGGAGAAACAGGTGGTAGGAATTGCCCAGTATGATCTGCGCGCCGGCCGCTTCGAGGTCCGCTGGTGACAACGTCTTCACCGTCGCCTGGGTTCCCACGGGCATGAACACCGGAGTACGGATTTCGCCGTGGGGAGTTTTCATACGCCCGGCCCGTGCTTTGGAAGCCGGGTCCGCGGCGAGCAGATTAAAGTCCAGCGACGCCATACCGGTACACCCGTAAATCTCCTGCCGTGTCATTCGTGACTATTCCAGCGATTTGATGGGACCCTCACCGTGGCCCAGAATGAATTGTTGAACCAGCGGGTCGTCGGTGTTTCTGATTTCATCCGGCGTCCCCACCATGTGAATCACCCCGTCGTGGAGCATGGCGATGCGATCCGCGATCTTGTACGCGCTGATCATGTCATGGGTCACCGCGATCGCCGTCACCGACAGTCTCTGATTCATGTCCAGGATCAGGTCGTTTATAATGTCCGCCATGATCGGATCCAGGCCCGTGGTGGGTTCGTCGTACAGGATATATTCCGGATTCATGGCGATGGCGCGCGCGAGTCCCACTCTTTTACGCATGCCTCCCGACAGTTCCGCGGGTTTCTGTTCCTCCACGCCGGACAGACCGACCATTTGCAGGCAGGTCCGCACCCGTTCGTCGATCTCGGCCTCTGTCTGGTCGGTGTGAACTTTCAGGCTGATCCCCACGTTCTCGCCCACGGTCATGGAATCGAACAGGGCGCCGCCCTGGAACAGGAAACCGAACCGTTTCCTGACCGCGTCCAGATCCCTTCGGTACAACCGCGTCACGTCCCTGCCGTCCACCAGGAGCGTTCCGCCATCCGGGTGCAAAAGTCCCGTGATGTGTTTGAGCAGCACACTCTTTCCGCATCCGCTGCGGCCGATGATGACCATGGTTTCGCCGGATTCGATGGTCAGGCTGACGTCCTTCAGCACCGATTTGCCGAAGGCCTTTTTCAAGTGGATGATTTCGATCATGGATTGGTAAAGGACGTCCCGTGCATGGGTGGTCAGTAGGTGGGGGAACCCGAATCCTCGTGGTAAAGATCCGGGTTTTCAAACCGGGCGAAACGGTCCACAAACACCAGTTCCACCGTGCCAGTGGGGCCGTTTCGCTGTTTGCCTATGATGACTTCCGCCTGGTTCTCCTGGTGTTCCTCTCCCTCTCCGTACCGGGCGGGTCGGTAAATGAACAGCACGACGTCTGCGTCCTGCTCGATCGCGCCGGATTCCCTGAGATCGGACAATTGCGGACGGCCGTCCCCGCCGCGGGTTTCCACGGCACGGGAAAGCTGCGAGAGGGCGACTACGGGGACGTTCAGTTCCTTGGCGAGCGCCTTCAGGTTACGGGATATGGCGGAGATCTCCTGCTGCCTGTTCTCGGCGTCTTTCGGTCCGCGCATCAACTGCATGTAGTCGACGGCCAGCAGGCCGATGTCGTTGTGCTCGGACATGAGTCTCCGCGCCCGGGAACGCATTTCGGTGACCGATAACGCGGGAGATTCGTCGATGTACACCGGGGCGGTCGCCAGGGCGCCCACCGCGATACTAAGGTTCGACCAGGCATCGCCGGGCAGACGGCCGGTACGCATCAGGTGGGAATCCACCCGGGCTTCGCTGCACAGCATTCGCTGGGCCAGCTGGTGGCTGGTCATCTCGAGACTGAAAAAACCGACCCCGACCTGGGTTTCCACCGCCACGTGGCGGATGATATTCAGGCAAAGGGCCGTCTTCCCCATCGCCGGCCGGGCCGCGATGATGACCAGGTCGCCGCGCTGGAACCCCGCGGTCATTTCGTCCAGCCGGGTGAAGCCCGTGGGTACCCCGGTGACGGTGGTGTCCTGTTCATGGAGCTTTTCGATGTTCTCGAAGGTATCGTGCAGGATCGGATTGAGCTGGGTGAATCCCCGGCGGGCATTGCGCTGGGAAAGGGCAAACACCATCTGCTCGGCTTCATCCAGCAGATCCGCTGTATTTTCCGTTGATTCATAGGCCCGGGAGGCGATCTGGGTGGCCACGTTGATCAGCTTGCGGCCCTGGGATTTTTCCAGGACGATCTGGGCGTGGTATTCCACGTTGGCCGCCGTGGACACGCTATCCACCAGCCCGGCCAGGTAGAATGATCCCCCGACGGAGGCCAGTTCCTGGCGCTTGTCCAGTTCTTCGCTCAGCGTGATCAGGTCGGTGGGTTCGTTCCGGTCGAACAGGGCGATGATGGCATTGTAAATCTTGCGGTTGGCTTCCCGGTAGAATGCCGTATCGTCGAGGATTTCGATGGCGATCGAGATGGCGTCCTGTTCCAGCAGCATGGCGCCCAGCACAGCCGCTTCCGCCTCCACGGCCTGTGGCGGCAGTCGTTCCGCCCCGTCGCTTTGACTGTTCATGGACTCGCGCTCCTAGGTCGCCTTCGCATCCGACTGCAGGATTCGATCGTATTCCTTGCGCAACATCTGCACATCTTCCCAGGTCGGCCGCTTGTAAGCCGGGTTGTGCAGCAGGCCGGAGGGGTGGTATGTCACCAGGAGTTTCACGCCGTGATACTCGTGAAATCTGCCCCGCAGGGTTCGAATCGAACCGGTCGTTTTCAGCAGCGCCTGGGCCGCCACCCGTCCAAGTGCGCAGATCAGGCGGGGCCGGACGAGGCGAATCTGCTCCTTCAGAATGGCGTCGCAAGCATCGATCTCATCGGGCTGCGGGTCCCTGTTGTTCGGCGGCCGGCATTTCAGGATGTTGGTAATGTACACCTCGTCCCGGGCAAAACCGATGGCGTTCAGTATACGGGTCAGCAGTTTGCCCGCCGCGCCCACGAAGGGCTGGCCCTGTTCGTCTTCATGGGCTCCGGGCGCTTCGCCCACGAACATCACGTCGGCGTTTTCGTTGCCAGAGCCGAATACGAAGTTTTTTCTCTTGTGACCAAGGGCGCAGGCCGTACAGCGGTGGTACTTCTCATAGAGGGCGTCGAGGGAATCGATCCGGTCTATTGGAACCGGTTGGCGCTTCGGTTCCGGCAACGGGAGCACCGCATCCAGTCCCCCCGGCAGAAAGAGGGATTCCATGCCCTGCTCCTCCTCCTGTCTCACCGCCTCGACGGTCTGGCCTATCAGGTCAGCCAGTGATTTTTGCCGAATCATGAAGGAGCGCCTTCCCGGTCTGCCAGCAGGGCGGCGACCTCGTCCATGATGCGATCCGCCACGCTGGACTTGGACTGCTTGGGAAGAGATTCCTCGCGGCCGTCACGGTGTATCAGGGTGACTATATTCGTATCCGTTCCAAACCCGGCGCCTTCGACAGTGATATCATTGTATACCACCAGGTCCAGATCCTTCTCGGCCAGTTTCCTGCGCGCGAAATCAAGACCGTCATGGGTTTCGGCGGCGAAGCCGATCAACACGGACGGCCTGTCGGCGGCCACTTCTTTCAGGATATCGGTGGTCCGTGTCATTTCCAGTGTTATGCCGGATTCCCCCTTCTTGATCTTCCGCCCGGCCTGGACGCCGGGCCGGTAATCCGCTACCGCCGCCGCCATGATGACGGCGTCCTGTCCTTCTCGGCACCGAAGGACGGCCTCGCGCATTTCACTGGCGGACCGTACGCGTTCCATGGAGATTCCGTATGGATCGTCGAGCCCGGTGGGGCCCGTCACGAGCGTGACCGACGCGCCACGGCGGGCGGCGGACCGCGCGACGGCGAAACCCATCTTGCCGGTCGAACGATTGGTAATGCACCGGACGGGATCGATATCTTCTTCCGTGGGTCCCGCGCTCACCAGCACCTTGCGACCAGCCAGGTCCTGTTCGGGATCGGCCAGGATGGCGATCGCCTCCACGATCCGGTCAGGCGCCGCCAGCCTGCCTTCTCCTACTTCGCCATTGGCCAGCATGCCGTATTCCGGCTCGATGACATCGATACCCCGGCTCCTGAGCTGATCGAGATTCGCCTGTACGGCCTCGTTTCTCCACATGCGGAAATTCATGGCTGGCGCCAGGCAGCAGGGGGCTTCGCAGGCCAGCATCACGGTGGAGAGCAGGTCGTCCCCCAGGCCGTTCGCCATCTTGCCGATGATATTGGCCGTGGCGGGCACAATAGCCACCGCGTCGGCCCAGACGGCGAGATCGATGTGCTCCTCACCAGCCTGGCCGGTTTCCGGGAACTGCTCGACGGCCACGGGATGTCCTGTCAGGGCGCTGAATGTCACCGCGCCCACGAAGGCGCCTGCTTCGCGCGTCATGACCACGCGGACGTCCGCTTCCTCCTGGACAAGCCCACGGACCACTTCCGCCGACTTGTAGGCCGATATGCTGCCCGTCACCCCCAGGACAATTCGGCGGCCTGTCAACCGTGACATCGGGAACCCCTGTATCTACTCGTCGGCCTCGTCGCTCTCAATCTCCAGGTAGTGGTAGCGCAACTCGTCGCCGAGCAACCTTTCCAGCGCGATGGTCGTTACCTTTTCCGATCGGTCTTCCTGCGTACCCAGCATCTTGTTATGAAGATTGATTCGCCTCGCCTCCAGGGCCGAGACCATAACTGCCTCGTAGGTATTGTCGGCGATTTCCCTCATGCGTTCCTGGGATACGAATAGCGTGGGTTTCTTGGTACTCATTGCTCCTCCCATCGGCTGATGCGACGTCGTTCGGCGGCTATGATACCCCGAATGGCGTCGACAGTTTGCTGCTGCTTTCCATCGTCATTGTCAATCCCGTAGTCATAGGCGGGAAGGTACCTCATTTCGGTGTGCACCTTATTCAATCTGTTCCGTATTTCGTCCTCCGTTTCGAGGGCACGCTGTTTCAACCTCTTCGAGAGTCTGTCGAGCGAAGGCGGTATCAGGAATACGAGGACGGCCTCGGGGAAGATGGCCTTGACGGCCCGCCCGCCCTGCACGTCGATGACAAGCAGGGCAACATCTCCGGAACGAATGATCCGCTCGACGGCCTCCCGAGGGGTACCGTAGAGCACGCCATCGTAAACTTCGGCCCATTCGAGAAATGCGCCTTCGAGGATCTTCGTCTTGAAATCATCGGGGGAGGTAAAGTAGTAGTCCTCTCCGTCTTTCTCGGTCGACCGCATCGGGCGAGTCGTCATGGATACCGACCGCACGATAGTAGCATCCCCGGCGGTGAGCAACTCGCCGACGGTGGTTTTCCCCGTGCCGGAAGGCGCGGACAGGACCAGGCAGAACCCTTTCGAAGCCGAAGGACCGTATGGCGCGGAATTACTCAATGTTCTGTACCTGCTCCCGAACTTTTTCGAGTTCTTCCTTGGCCTCGATGACCGTATGGCTGATTTCCGTGTCGTTACCTTTTGATCCTATGGTGTTTATTTCCCGGTTCATCTCCTGTATGAGAAAGTTCAGACGCCTTCCCTGGCTTCCGTCGGCCGTCAGCGCTTCCAGGAACGCGTCGCAGTGCGCTCTCAGGCGGACGCATTCCTCGGTCACGTCGCTGCGCTCCGCGAACAGGGTGATTTCCATGGCTACCCGCTGCGGATCGACCTGGCGTTCCTCCAGCAGGTCGGCGAGACGGTCTTTCAGCCGTTCCCTTACCTCGGATACCCGATCCGGCGCCCGTTCCTCGATACTTCCCAGGACCGCCAGAATGCCTTCGATCCGGTTACGCAGGTCTGTTTCGAGCGCCTGCCCCTCGCTTCGCTTCATGTCCTTGAATGCGGCGAGCGCTTCCGCCAGGGCGGTTTCGATGCCGACCCAGCTCTTGTCCGGGTCGACTTCCTCGATTTCAGACGTTACCAGTCCGGGCCAGGCGGCCACCATCTCGAGCGTCACTTCTCCTGAAACCCCGAGGTGCTCCTTGAGCTGCCGCAGGGATTCGCAGTACTTTCTCCCGGCTTCCGCATCGACCCGCATGGCAGGCGAGACCTTGTCGCCTTCATCACATCTTATCGATATGGAGATGTTCCCCCGGGTAACGTGGTCCTGCACGAAGGCGCGCACCTTTCCTTCGAGCGACCCGAGTGACCTGGGCAACCTCACCGTAATGTCGCAGAATCGACCGTTAACGGATCTCAGTTCGACGGTGGTGCGGGCGCCGGCAAGGTCCGATTCTCCGGCGCCATAGCCGGTCATGCTGCATATCATCCGAAGCCCCTGAATACCCGTTTGAGCCCAATGTCCAAGAAACATGAAAATACACGCTAAATGGTGAATTGTCAATAACGTATTGGCACCCGACCGGGGGTGGTTCGCTTGCGTTTTGATCCGTCGCAACGAAGTTTCCCGACCCTTTGCATACCGGGTCGACTATATTATGAACGCGAGTGGCATAACGTTAACGGGCAGTTGTAGATCGGACTTCGGTCAGGAACTTACCGGAATCACGCACAGGATTTTCGCACCATGGATGCCCTTACCCTGCGGGCCGTGACCGACGAATGCAAGGATCTGGATGGTTCTCGTATCGTGGCCGTCGATCAGTACGGATCTACTGAGATCGGTCTCGTTCTGAAGGGCGCATCCGGTAGAATCGTGCTACTGCTTTCCGTGCATCCTCGTTTCGCGCGGGTTCATCTCGCGGAGCTTTCCGGCAACGGCGCCGACGCGTCGAAGAGCACCGCTTCGTCGGCCCTGCTGACCGTGCTGCGTGATCATCTCCTTCCCGGGATCATGGAAAAGATCGAGGCCGTTCCATTCGAACGGGTAGTGGAGATTCACTGCATTGGACGCACTTCGCTGGGCTCCCGCCGCTACCGGTTGATCGCTGAACTCATCGGAAACCGGGGCGTCCTGGTGTTCATGACCGATCCCGACCGGGTGATCCTGGAGACCCTGAGACGAATACGCGGCCCTTACAGGTTGCTGGTCCCGGGCGAAACCTACGTATTCCCGCCTCCGATGGATAAAACAAAGCTTTCCGAAGCAACAAGCGAAGGACTGGAAGGGACGGAATCCCTGGCATCGCCCTCGGAACTGGCGCGGTACCTGGCAGGTGCCTTTGCGGGCCTTTCAAGGGAGCTGGCCGCGGAGGTCGTGTCCCATGCGGGGCTGGCGGAAGAGACCGCCTTTGCCGGTACGGACGCGGACACCCGCAAGGTCCGGACATGGAAAGCCCTGCGAGATCTGATCCAGCGGGTGCGGTCCGGAGATTGGACGCCCTGTGTGGGCAGAACCCCTGACGGCCCGGCCCGCATCCTTTCGGCGGTGCCGATCCACTCCCTGCCCGGTGAGCAGATTGAAACCCACGAGTCCATCAGCGGCGCGGTGGAGCGGTTTTACGCAGAACGGATCGACGAGGAGGAGACGAAACAGCGGTCGCTGGCGGTCCAGCGCGCCCTGCAGGGGGAAATCAAGCGTCTGGATCGGCTGGCCGGGAACCTGGATCGCGACCTGGCCCACGTGCAACGGGAAGCGGAATACCGCAGGTACGGCGACCTGATCACGACCCACCTGGGACAGCTGAAGGCGGGGATGGCGGATGCCCGGGTCGAAGACTACTACAGCGAAGAACAGGAGGTGGTCTCCATCCCCTTGAAACCGGACCTGTCGCCCGCCGAAAATGCCCGGTGGTATTTCCGCCAGGCCCGAAAAGCCAGGGACGGCCGAATGGCGGTGGAGCATCGCATCGCCCAGACTCGGAAACAGTTGGATGAGGTAAAGGCGATCCGCGAGAAACTGGGGAACGACCCGGACGGGATCATGCTGGAGCGCGCCCACAGGGCATGCGCGCGATTGGGTCTGATCAAGGCACCCGCCAGGTCAGATGCTTCAAACAAGGTACGGAAACGGGTCAAGGGAGACATTCACCCGAGGAGATACCGGACCACGAGCGGGCACCTGCTGCTCGTAGGCCGCAACAGCCGCGAGAACGAAGTGCTCACCAAATCGGCGGCGCCGGACGACATCTGGCTCCACGCGCGGGACCTGGGCGGTTCTCACGTGATTCTTCGGCGTGTGGACAAGACCCAGATGCCGAGCAGGAGGACCCTCTACGAAGCGGCCTGCCTGACGGCTTATTTCAGCAAGGGCAGGGGCTCCACCACCGTGCCGGTGGATTACACCGAGCGCCGCTACGTTCGGAAGATGAGAAAAGGGCGACCTGGGCAGGTCGTATTCACCCACGAAAAGACCCTCTTCGTCGAACCGAAGCTGGAACTCAGCCAGGCCGATCAGCCCCGATCCACGATCCTTCCTTCCACGTAGGATCCCAGCAATTTGAAGTTTGTCGCGATCTCCTGGAGGTGGTTGAGCGCACGGGCGCAGGGGATGCTGTCCGCTCTTCCCTCGAAATCGAGATAGAACAGGTATTCCCAGGGCGACCCGATCAGGGGACGCGATTCGATCCGGTTGATGGAGATGTCCCTCAACGCGAACACGCTCATGGCCTTGAACAGCATGCCGGGTTCGTGGGGAACCGAAAAAACGATGGACGTCTTTGTGCGCTCCCCGTTCGATGGATCCGCCGGCTGTGCCCCCCTGGCCAGGACCAGGAAGCGCGTGTAGTTCTGGGTGTTGTCTTCGATCCCACCCTCCAGGATTTCGAGTCCGTAACGTTCGGCGGCACGGGTGCTCGCGATCACGCCGATATCCCGGGTATCTCCTTCACTGAGCATCTTGGCGGCGCCACCGGTGTCGTAAACGGTTTCGGGTTTCAGCGCAGGGTTCTCACGGAAAAACCGTACGCACTGTTCCAACGCCTTGGGGTGGGACTGGACGCTTCGCAGATCTTCCCGGCGGACCCCGGGTCGCACCATCAGGTTATGAACGATGCGCAGCATGATTTCGCCGACGATCTGCAGATCGTGCTCCTGCATCAGGTCGTAGTTGACGTGGATACTGCCCGCGAGGGTGTTTTCGATAGGCAGCATCCCGTAGTCGCAGTTGCCCTGATCAACGGCCCGGAACACATCGTCGAACCACCCGTGGGGCACCGGCTCCGACGCGTCGCCGAAATACTCGAGCACCGCCATCTCGCTGAAGGCACCCAGCTCTCCCTGAAAACCGGTCCTGTACTTCTTCAATCGGTTCTCCTTTCGCCGAACACCGCGGCCCGGCTTTCTTTCGCCTTCGTCAGCGTCTTCACCAGTTCCACTTCATTTCCCTGTTCAATATGTTCGGCCAGGTCATCCAACAGCCGCCTCGCGTCCTCTATGCCGGACAGAATGGATTGCCTGTTCGTCAGGCAGATATCGGCCATCACGCGCACGTTGGACGCGGCCAGTCGGGTGGTGTCACGAAAGCCGGATGCGGCAAACGCTCGCGTACCTTCTTCTTCCCGCGCCATTTTTTCGGCAGCGAGCGACAGCACGACGGACAACAGGTAAGGAAGATGACTGGTGATAGAAACGATCCGGTCGTGACGTTCGGCGGAAATGACGACGGGGCGGGCTCCAATCCGGCGGACCAGGTCTTTGAGCAGATCGACAGCCATTTCATCTGCCGCAGGCGGCGGAACCAGGGCGAAAGTCGCGTCGCGCAACAACCCGTCGTCGGCATGCTCGATGCCGGCGTGCTCTGTGCCGGCCATGGGATGGCCGCCGACGTACCGATTGATACCGGCCAGGGCGGCGACGGCGGAGACGATGGCCTCCTTCGTGCTGCCCAGATCCAAAAGGATCGTTTCCCTGCCGAGTAACGGCACCAGTGCCGGCAGCAGTTCCAGAATGGACCGCACGGGCGTGGCGAGAACGACCAGGTCGGCCCCGTCCACCCCCTCGGCCAGGTCCAGGAAACCCTCGTCAATGGCCCCGCGCTCGCATGCCCTGTCCAGCGCGGTGCGGTCCAGGTCGACGCCCGCGACACGGTCCGCCGCCTCTGCCTTCCTGACCGCCATGCCGAATGATCCGCCCAGCAGTCCCACGCCGATGATGGAGATTCGCATAGACGAACTCAGCCAATGGTGCGATTCACGGCCGTAGCAACCGCCTGTAATTCCGGCATCAGGGCGGTCAGCGCTTCCGGTGTCAGGGACTGGTCCCCGTCGGACAGCGCGCGCTCGGGCCTGGGATGCATCTCGATCATGAGCCCGTCCGCGCCGACCGCAACGGCCGCCCGCGATGCCGGTCCCACGAAATCCGCGTTTCCGGTTCCGTGGCTCGGGTCGATGAATACGGGCAGATGCGTGTACTTCTGCAACACGGGCACCGCCGAAATATCCAGCGTATTCCGCGTCCACGTTTCAAAAGTCCGTATACCCCGTTCGCAGAGGATGACGTTGTGATTCCCCGCGGCCAGGATGTATTCGGCTGCCAGCAGCATTTCCTCGATCGTTGCGGAAAGGCCGCGCTTGAGCATGACGGGCTTGGAACTCTGTCCCACGGCGCTCAGCAGCGGATAGTTCTGCATGTTCCGGGCGCCGACCTGCAGCATATCCACGTACTCCGAGACCATGGGTTCCATTTCGGGCTCCATCACCTCCGAGATAGTCGGGAGTCCCGTCTCCTCGCTCACCCGGGCCATGATCTGCAGGCCTTCCTCGCCGAGACCCTGGAAACTGTAGGGAGAAGTTCTTGGTTTGAACGCTCCGCCGCGGACAATGTGGGCGCCGGCCGCCCGCGCATGTTGCGCCGCTTCGCTAAACTGTTCGTAGGATTCTACGGAACAGGGGCCGGCGATGATGGTGATGCCTTCGCCGCCGATCGTCACATCTCCCACGCGGAAGGTCGTTTTGTGCGGTTGCACTTCCAGACTGACGAGTTTGAACGGTCGTTGAATACGTTGAACCCGATCGACTCCGTCCAGGATTTCAAACTGTTCGGGTGTAAGACTCAACGTATTGCCGATGACACAGATGATGGACATTGCGTCACCCTGTATATCGCGTGGTTTACAGTCGAATGCCCGGATCGTCTCCCGGACGTGCTCCTTCTGATCTTCCGTAGCCTGAAGTTTCATTACAACCACCATTTCAATCCCCCTCGGCGATGTCCGGTCGGAGCACGACGGCGCCGTCCAGGTACACATGCCGTATCTCATCCTGTGATTTATCCGAATTTACATGAACCAGAACCCGTATGCACCGTGCAAGCGCGCCCGGGACCTCCATTTCCTGCGTGCAGAACAGCGGAATCGAGGTCCATCCCATCTGGCGCGCGCTATAGGCGGGTGTCTCCACGTCGAGATCTTTCGTAGCCGAAAAAGTAACGCTGACTATCTGTTCCAATTCGATGCGGTTGTGGTCGACTATAGCTGAAAGCAGCCGACGCGACGCTTCCCGAATGGTATCGGCGGTATTTGACTCAACGGTTATGGCGCCACGAACGCCTCGGACCATAATCCCTCCCGGGGTGGTGCGTACTGGACACTACCCGACTACCGCATGAAACCGGGGTGAAATACGTGGGAGTCGCGAAGACCCGTTCGGTCTTCTGGACTCCCACACGTTTCTCCCTTGATGTATCTGACGAGATTCATTTCCAAACCCATATACAACATACAACCAGGCTCCGTTTCAGCCGAATGCCCTTAGTTACCCTGGTATGTTTACCGGGGTTCTACGGTCGATTCCGTCTCTCAATGACGAGATATACTCGCCTACCGAACACAGCATATCCGTCTTGCCGGCGTGTTCTTCCAAAATGTTTATGATAGCACTGCCCACGATGACCCCATCGGCCAGGCGCGAGGCATCATAGGCCTGTTCCGGCGACGAAATGCCGAAACCCAGTCCCAGGGGCCGGTCCGTGCGGGACCGCACCTGGGCCATGAACTCGTTTACCCCGTCCGCCAGTTGTCCCCGGGCGCCCGTGACGCCGGTCAGGGAGACGCAGTAGACGAATCCCGTGGTGTGTCGATTTACCAGTTCGATACGGGTCGAAGTGCTCGTGGGCGCTACCAGGAAGATCGCGGCGAGTCCATGCCGTTGACAGGCATCGGACAGTTCGGCCCCTTCTTCCGGCGGCAGGTCGGGTACGATCAGTCCATCCACCTCCGCGCGCGCGGCATCCCGGCAAAGGGCCTCGATCCCGTACGCAAACACCGGGTTGTAGTAGGTCATCAGGACGATCGGTATGCTGGAATGGGCCCGTACCGATCCGACCGTATCGACGATGTCCCGCAGGGTCGTACCCTGGTCCAGGGCCCGCAGCGCGGCGCGCTGAATGGTGGGTCCGTCCGCGATGGGATCGGAGAACGGCACACCCAGTTCGATCAGGTCTGCGCCGCGGCGATCCAGTTCCACGACCAGCTCGGCCGTGGTTTCCAGGTCCGGGTCTCCCGCCATGATGTACGGGATCAGCGCCTTGCGATCCGCGGATTTAAGCGAGGCAAAGGTCTCTTCAATGCGATTCATTCAGCGCTCCATCCGCTCCTTGTCCATGAATCCGTACACCTGCTGGACATCCTTGTCCCCACGGCCCGAAAGACCGGCGACGATGACCTGGTCCCGATCCATTTCCGGGGCGATCCGCGTGATATGACCGATGGCGTGGGCGCTTTCCAGGGCGGGTATGATGCCTTCGACCCTGGACAGCAACTCGAAGGCCTCCAGCGCCTCGTCGTCGGTGACGCTGACGTATTCCGCGCGGCCGGAGTCCTTCAGGTAGCTGTGCTCGGGCCCCACCCCGGGATAGTCCAGTCCCGCGGAAATGGAATGGGCGACCTGGATCTGGCCGTTCGCGTCCTGGCCCGTGTAGCTCATGGCGCCGTGCAATACGCCCGGCGAGCCCAGGCCGAGCGTCGCGGCGTGCATCCCGGTTTCGAGACCGTGCCCCGCGCCTTCCACGCCGATCATTCGAACGTCGTCGTCGAGAAAGGGATGAAAGAGCCCTATCGCGTTGCTGCCGCCCCCCACGCAGGCGACGAGCACATCGGGCAGCCGCCCTTCCTTTTCCAGGATCTGCTCGCGCGCTTCGCGGCCGATGACCGACTGAAAATCGCGTACCATCATCGGGAAGGGATGAGGCCCCGCCACCGATCCGATGATATAGTGGGTATGGCGCACATTCGTCGCCCAGTCCCGCAGGGCTTCGTTCAGCGCGTCCTTCAACGTGCGGCTCCCCGCGTTGACGCCGATGACCCGGCTGCCCATCAGGCGCATGCGGAACACGTTCAACGCCTGGCGTTCCATGTCCTCGGACCCCATGTAGACGTCGCATTCCAGCCCGAAACGGGCCGCCACCGTCGCCGTGGCCACGCCGTGCTGTCCGGCCCCGGTCTCGGCGATGATACGGGGTTTTTCCATGCGCCTGGTGAGCAGGATCTGGCCGATGGAATTGTTGATCTTGTGGGCGCCCGTATGGTTCAGGTCTTCCCGCTTTAGATAGACCCGCGCGCCGCCGAGGGTTTCCGTCAGCCGTTCCGCGTAGTAAAGGGGGGACGGACGGCCTACGTAATCACCCAGGTAATAACGGAATTCGCGTTCGAAGTCCGGGTCCCGTCTCGCCGTTTCATACACGTCGAGGAGCTCGTCCAGGGCCGTCATCAACGTCTCCGGGACGTAGCGTCCTCCGAAGATCCCGAAATACCCTCTTTCGTCGGGTAGTGCGGTACCGTTCACCCTTCGCTCCCGTTCCCGATGTAATCCGCCAGGGCTTCCAGGCCCAGCAGGTAGCTTTTGCTTCCGTGTCCACAGATCTGACTGTGAGCCACAGGTTCGATATAGGAATGGCGCCGGAAACTCTCCCGGGCGTGAATATCGGACATGTGGACTTCCACGACAGGTAGGCCCACGGCAACGATCGCATCGCGCAGGGCGATGCTCGTGTGCGTGTACGCTCCGGGATTGATCAGGATCCCGTCGGCCCACCCGAGGGCCTGCTGGATCTCGTCCACCAGCACCCCTTCGTGATTGGACTGTTGGATTCGCAAATCGACCTTCCGGTCCGCCGCGGCCGACTCCAGAGACCGGTTGATGTCCTCCAGCGTATCCCTGCCATACACCTCCGGTTCCCGGACACCCAGCATGTTCAGATTCGGACCGTGCAACACGAGTATTTTCATGATCCCATCCCAATTCAGCGCGGACGCACCGCCGTTCAGTTCCCCGTCGTCAGGACCGACACGATGTAATCATCGGGAACATCGTTACGGATGACCACCTCGCCGATTCGAATCGGCAGAATGAAACGCATGCGGCCGCCGACCGACTTCTTGTCGAACTTCATGGTTTCGATCGTCGCCGGGACGTCCAGTCCGTCGCAACGGTCCGGCAACCCCGTACGCCTTACCAGATCGATCAGCCGTCGGACGCTTCCGCCGTCCAGCATGCCCATGCGTTCGGCGACCCGGGCGGCGTAGACCATGCCGATCGCCACGGCCTTTCCGTGCAGCATGCCGGTCTGCGTCTCTATGGCATGACCCATGGTATGGCCGAAGTTCAGTATGGCCCGCCGCCCCTGTTCGCGCTCGTCGCCGGCGACCACTTCTGCCTTGATTTCGCAGGACCGGGCCACCAGGTGCGCCAGTACGCCGTGGTCCCGCTTGAGTATCTCGTCCAGGCGCCCCTCAATATAGGAGAAAAGATCAGGGTCTGCAATGACGCCATACTTGATCACTTCCGCCATGCCAGCGCGGAGTTCCCGGTCGGGAAGGCTGTCGAGCGTATCCAGGCTGGCCAGCACGAGAAGAGGCTGGTAAAATGCACCGATCAGGTTTTTTCCGCGCCGGTGGTCCACGGCGACCTTGCCTCCGACACTGGCATCCACCTGGGCCAGGAGTGATGTGGGCGCCTGTATGAACGGGATACCCCGCAGGAAGGTGGCCGCGGCGAATCCGGTCAGATCTCCGACGACCCCGCCGCCTAGCGCGATGATCGGCGAACGACGGTCCATGCGGTGAGACAGCATGGCGTCAAAGAGCTTTTCGGCCCATAGCAGCGACTTCTGTTCTTCGCCGTCCGGCACCTCGATCACGACCGGTTCGAATCCGGCCGATCGCAGGGAATCCGTCGTCCGTTCTCCATACATCTTCGCGATGGACGGGTGCGTTACCACCAGCGCGCGATCGGTCAGGTCGAAGGATTTCATCATGGGTCCCAGCCGATCGAGACAGTCGGGTCCTATGACGATATCGTAGCCGTCGGACGCCAGGTCCACCCTGATCACGCGCTCGCTGCTACGCATCCATGTCATGACCATCTCCACGGTTTCTTCTATCGAGTGGCGTGACGTGTCGACTTCGTGGTCCGCCCGGCTGTAAACCGGCGCGCGCTCCCGTTGAAGGGACCGGATCCGCTCCAGCGGATCGTTCCCGGCCAGAAGGGGCCTGGTTCCGGCGTCGCCTTTCGTTCGAGTCAGGATCGTCGACGCCAGCGCGTTCAGGTGAATGACCGGACCGAGGGATTTGAGCACGTCGAAGTTTTCCGGATCGAGTACCGCGCCGCCGCCGGTGGCAATCACCCTGCGCTCCCCGTCCGCGAGGCCGCGGATGACCTCCTTCTCAATCGCCCGGAATCCGGTTTCGCCCCGCGTCTCGAAAAGGACCGGGATACTCGTCGCGGTCTTCTTTTCGATCAAGGTGTCGGTATCCACGAAGGGCACGTCCAGGACACCCGCAAGTCGCCGGCCCACCGCCGTCTTTCCGGTACCCATGAAGCCGATCAGGACGATACCGCCTGCTTTCTGTTGTCTGGGTTCATCCACGTTCCGCCCACCTGTCGCACGCGTCTTGATCGGTGTGACCGATGGTCGCGTGATCTTTCGATAAAGGTCCAGCCGATCCACTAGTAATGAGCCAGCTGGTCCAAATAACCCTGGTAGTTTCGCTTCATTTCATCCAGGCTGTCGCCGCCGAATTTCTCCTGCATGGCGTCGGCAATGACGAATGCGGCCACCGCTTCACCGATCACGCCGGCCGCGGGTACGGTACACACATCCGAACGTTCCTTGGCCGAGTCGAAGGCTTCCTTGGTTTCGATATCCACCGACATGATGGTGCGCATCAGAGTCGCGATGGGTTTGAGGGCGCCCCGGACGATGATCTCCTCGCCTTCGGTCATGCCACCCTCGATGCCGCCCGCCCGGTTCGTTTCCCGGTAAAACCGGCGGTCATCGTAGAAGATCTCGTCGTGGACCTCTGAACCGAGCACCCGGGTCACGCCGAAGCCCAATCCGATTTCGACGCCCTTGACGGCCTGGATACTCATGATCGCCTGCGCCAGACGGCCATCTAGCTTGCGGTCCCACTGCACGTGGCTGCCCAGGCCGGGCGGAACGTTCAACACTTTGACCTCGAAGACGCCGCCGATTGTATCCTTGAGGTCTTTCGCCCGGTCTATTTCTCCGATCATCTTCGTAGCGGCGTCCTCGTCGGCACAGCGCACTGGCGACCCCTCGGACCGATCTCTTATTTCTTCGTTCGAAAGACCGCCCACGTCCGCGTCCACCTGCCCGATCCGGACGACGTGACTGAGCACCTGGATGCCAAACTCCGCCAGGAATGCCCGGGCAATCGCGCCGACCGCCACCCGCATGGTCGTTTCCCGGGCGCTCGCCCGTTCCAGGATGTCCCGCAGGTCGCGGCGATCGTACTTGAGGCCGCCTGCCAGGTCTGCATGGCCCGGGCGCGGCCGGGTCACCTGGCGCCTCACCGGTCCATCGACCTCCTCAATCGCCATCACGTCCGTCCAGTTCTTCCAGTCCCGGTTCTGGACTACCAGGGAAACCGGACCGCCCATGGTCTTTCCGTGGCGCACGCCGCCCCGTATTTCAATCGTATCGGTCTCGATCTGCATTCTCCGGCCCCGTCCATATCCCCCCTGGCGCCGTTTCAGGTCGAGGTTGATCTCTTCCGCCGCGACCGGCACCCCCGCGGGCAGCCCTTCGAGGATCGCCGATATAGCCGGTCCGTGAGATTCTCCTGCGGTCAGGTATCGTAACATGCCGTCTCCAGATTTCGAGGTTTTCGGTCCGGGCCCTTCCGAACCGGTCCATTACGCGTTCCAAAACCGCCGGCCGGTGATTCCCCGCGGCGGTGATTTGCTTCAACTTTTTCCAGCGGTCCCTATGCTTTATCTGACGCTCCTGTATGACCTGGCTCTTCCTGAACCGCCCTGCGCCGAAGCTGATCCTCCAATGCGTTTCTCATCACCTCGACCGGAGCCGGCCGGCCGGTCCAGATTTCAAAGGACTCCGCGCCTTGAAACAACAGCATATCGATGCCGTTAGACGCTTCCGCACCTCCCGCCCGGGCGCGGTGCATCAGCCCGGTCTCCTCCCGGTCGTAACGCGTGTCGTAGACGAACTGTCCGTCCATGAACCAGTGCCTTTCCAGGGGCAGGTCCGTGGGTATCGCGTTGATGACCAGGTCGGCGTTCCCGATCGCGGCACCCAGTTCACCCGGTGCCAGGGTGATCGCCCTGGCGTCTCCCACTGCCGCGGTATCCTCGGCTCGCGCCGCGTTTCGCGCGGCCAGGACAATCGAGGTCGCCCCCACGTTCTCAGCCATGGCGCAGGCCGCACGCGCCGCGCCCCCTGCACCCAGGATCAGTACCCTCGAACCCGCGACGGTGACGCCCTTTTCCCTGAGCGCCCGCAGAAGACCAGTACCGTCCGTCGACGCGCCGGCAAGGCGGCCCGAGTAATTGACGATGGTATTGACCGAACCGATTCTTCGGGCCTCGTCAGACACCTCATCCAGGTAGGGCAGCACCTCCGTCTTGAGCGGCTTGGTCACGTTGACGCCCGCCAGCCCGAGTCCCCGGATACCGTCGACCGCCTGTCGAACGGCGGTTGCCGCGATTTCGAAGGTTACATACACATAATCCAGTCCGCAATGCCGAAAAGCGGCGTTTTGCATGGCCGGAGAAAGCGTGTATCCGATACCCTGGCCGCACACGCCGACCACGCGGGTCGATCCGGAAATAACGGGGCCGGTAGACCCGGTCTCGTTCGAAGTGGTCATGATGATCGCCTCGCAGCCTTTACGAAGGCCCGAATCTTTTCGTGATCCTTGCGGCCCGGTTCCCGTTCCACGCCGCTTCCCGTATCCACGCCGTACGGCCGCACGCACCGCACGGCCTCGGCCACGTTGTCCGGATTCAGCCCGCCGCTCAGTATGATACGATGGGGACTGCCTTCCACGAGCCCCCAGTCGAACGTGACCCCCGTACCGCCGTATCGATTTTCGGCAAAAGTATCGAGCAACACCGCGCCGACGGGATAACTCGCGGCATCGGACTGCCACGATTCGTCCCTGACACGAAGGGCCTTGATGACGGGCCGGTCCAGTGCCCTGCAAAAGCCGGGCGATTCGTCACCGTGAAGTTGGGCGACCTGGATCCCCGTGTTCTCGCAGACCTCGCCTACCACGTCGGCCGGGGCGTTCACGAACACACCCACAGGGACGACGAATGGCGCCAGGCCGGCCACGATGTCGGCGACGCGACCGGGTTCCACGTAACGGGGACTGCCTGCATAGAAAATGAATCCCAGCGCGTCCGCGCCCGCGTGAACCGCGGCGTTAGCGTCCGCTTCGTTCGTGATGCCGCATATCTTTATCTTGACCGTGCTCATGGGAGTATCCTCAGGGAGATCATTCAGACCCCTGCTCCGTTCGTACGGCCGTACGGCCCAGCAGGGCGTCCATTTGTACGCCGATCTCCTCCGAGCGCATCAGGGACTCGCCCACGAGTATGGCATCGAATCCCGCCTGTTGCATTAGCAAGACATCTTCACGCGTATGGATCCCGCTCTCGCTGACGGTCACGATTCCATCGGGAATACGCGGCCTCAGCCTCAACGATGTGTCCAGCGAAACGGTGAAATCCGTCAGGTCCCGGTTGTTGATGCCGATGATGCGGCTGCCCGCTTCCAGGGCCCGTTCCAGTTCCCCTTCGTCGTGTACTTCCACCAGGCAGTGCAGACCGTATACCGCCGCGGTCTGCTGCAGTGCTGCCAGGCGGGCGTCGTCCAGAACCGCCGCGATCAGCAGCATGGCGTCCGCACCCAGTGCCGCGGTCTCGTGTACCTGGTATTCATCGACGATGAATTCCTTGCGCAGCACAGGCACCGGCACACTTCGACGCAGGGCCACCAGGTCTTCGTCACAACCCTGGAAGAACCGCCTGTCCGTCAACACCGATATGGCCGAAGCCCCGTGGGCCGCGTAGACCGGCCCGATCTCCGCGGGTACCGCGTCGGGACGGATCGCGCCTTTCGACGGCGAAGCCTTCTTGAACTCGGCGATGACCCCTATGTCGTCCCCCTGCTGCAACGCGCGGTCAAACGGCCGAACGTCAGCACGGCGTCCAGGCTCGGAACCAGGCAGCGGCGTTTGGCCTTTCCGGTCTTCGACCTCTCTGGTCTTGTGGGCTATTATACGGTCCAGGATATTCATGGTTACCACGTTTTCTCTGTCGTATTCCCGCTGATCCCCAGGTGCTTATTCGTTGGTCATCCTGATCAACGCGTCGAGTTTCTCCCGTGCCGCACCGGTGTCTATGGCCCGCGCCGCCGTGGCGATGCCTTCGTCGAAATCGTCCGCCCGGCCGCCCGCGATGAGCGCTGCCGCGGCATTCAGCAGGACGATATCCCTGCGGGGCCCCTGCTCCCCAGAAAGTATGGACCGGATGATCTCGGCGTTCTCGTCCACCTCGCCGCCTTTCAGGTCCTCGATAGAAGCCTTCGGCAGACCGAATTCCTCCGGTGCGATATCGTAAGTTTCGACCTTGCCGTCCCTGACCTCGGCCACGTGGGTCGACGCCGTGGTCGTGATCTCGTCGAGTCCATCTGCGCTGTGCACTACGAAAGCACGTTCGGCGCCCAGGTTGTTCAGTACGTGGGCCGCGGTCTGGACGACACTTCCGTCGTATACGCCCATGACCTGGGCCGTGGTGCCAGCAGGATTGGTCAGCGGTCCGAGCAGGTTGAGCACGGTACGAACGCCGAGTTCCCGGCGCGGGCCGCTGGCGAAGCGCATGGCCGAATGCAGAGCCGGCGCGAACATGAACCCGATGCCGATCTCGTCGATGCACGCCGAGATCTTTTCCGGCGGCGTTTCGATATCGACCCCCAGGGCCGTCAACACGTCGGCGCTGCCCGCCTTGCTGGATGCCGCGCGGCCGCCGTGCTTGGCGATGAAGGCGCCTCCAGCCGCGGCCACGAAGGCCGCCGCCGTCGAAATGTTGAAGGTGTGCTTTCCGTCGCCTCCCGTACCGCAGGTGTCCACGATGGGGTAGGAACGGCATTCGATCCGCGTGGCCTTAGCGCGCATGACCCGTGCGAAACCCGTTACCTCCTCGATGGTCTCGCCCTTCAGACGAAAGGCGACCAGGAAGGCGCCGATCTGTGCCGGTGTCGCGTCACCCGACATGATCTCGTTCATAACCTCCACGGCTTCGACCTCGGTCAGCGAAACACCCTCGATGGCTTTCGATATCGCTTGTTGAATCATATGCCTTTCAGCTCCACGAAATTCCGCAATAGTTGCTTTCCAACATCGGTCAGAATGGACTCCGGGTGAAACTGCACGCCGTAAACGGGCAGGGAACCGTGCCGGAGTCCCATGATCAATCCGTCCTCCGAATGGGCGGTAACCTCCAGGCACGCTGGCAACGACGCACCTTCCACGATCAGAGAATGATATCGCGTCGCCGTGAAGGGGTTCGGCAATCGATGGTAGATGGACGCGCCATCGTGGGCGATCGATGAGGTCTTACCATGAACCGGCTCGGGTGCCCGGACGATCCGACCGCCGAAGGCCTGGGCGATGGACTGGTGTCCCAGACATACGCCCAGTATGGGAAGCCGGCCGGAGAAGTGCCGGACCGCGTCGACGGACACGCCCGCCTCGTCCGGCGTGCACGGCCCGGGCGAAAGGACCAGGTGGTCCGGATCGAGGGCTTCGATGTCCGTCATGGTGATCCGGTCGTTTCGGTGTACCACAACCTGCTGTCCCAGTTCCCCAAGGTACTGGACCAGATTGTAGGTAAAGGAATCGTAGTTGTCGATGACCAGGATCACGATACCACCTCGGCGTCCTTCAGGGCCCGGAGCAACGCCTCGGCCTTTTTCCGGCATTCTTCGAATTCCTTGCCGGGATCCGAGTCCGCAACGATGCCGGCGCCCGCCTGGATGTATGACTGGCCGTCCTTTATGACCATGGTCCGTATGGTGATGCACAGATCGAGGTTGTCGGAAAAGCCGATATAGCCCAGTGCCCCCCCGTAGACGCCCCGCCGCGCGGTCTCCTGTTCGTCGATGATTTCCATGGCCCGTATTTTCGGTGCACCGGACAGGGTCCCTGCAGGAAAGGTCGCTTCCAGCACATCGAAACCGTCTATGTCTTCCTTGAGGCGTCCCTCCACGTTCGATACGATGTGGCTCACGTGGGAATACCGCTCTATGCCCATCAACTCCGTCGTCCGGACCGTACCGTACTCGCAGATGCGGCCGATGTCGTTTCGGCCCAGGTCCACCAGCATCACGTGTTCCGCGCGCTCCTTGGGATCGCTCAACATCTCTTCTATCAACAGCCGGTCTTCCGCCTCGTCCACCCCCCGCCGGCACGTCCCGGCCAGGGGCCGAACCGTTACCCTGCGGTTTTCCGCGAGCACCATCGTCTCGGGGGAGGCGCCCACGATATGCACGTCGTCCAGCCGCAGGTAGAACAGGTAGGGCGACGGATTCAGCCTGGCGAGCGCCCGGTACACGTCGAAGGGGTCCTGGTCGATTTCCATGCTGAACCGCTGGGACAGCACGACCTGGAAGACGTCGCCCGCCGCAATGTATTCCTTGGCCGTTCGCACCGTATCCTCGAAGTCTGCCTGGGACATGTTGGAAGATACGGAGCGATCGCAGTCCGAAGATGCGCCTTCATCGAAGGAATTGGCGGCATGCAATGGTTGGGCGATCCGCTTCAGCATGTCGTCCACCTGGGTCATCCCCTGCCGGTAGGCGGACGCAGGATCGGTGGTATTGGACAGCATGTTGACGATCACGTACATGCGCTTGCGCGCGTGGTCGAAAACCACGATCTTCCCCGCCACGATGAAGTGCAGATCGGGCATCATCAGGTCGTCCGGATTCTCGTCCGGGATCTCTTCGAAGTGCCGAACGACGTCATACCCGAAGTAGCCCACCGCGCCGCCCGTAAACCGGGGGAGATGTTCGAGCACCGGGGTCCGGTATTCCTTCATGATCTCCCGCATCAACTTGATGGGGTTGCCCTCCAGCGTCAGCACCCCCCGGTCGTTGATCCGGTTGATCCCCTGTTTCGTTCCGACGATACGCTCGAAGGGGTCCGCGCCCACGAATGAATACCGGGCTGTTTTCTGATCGCCTTCCATACTCTCGAGCAGGAAGGCGTAGCGGTATCCCGCGCTGATCCGGTGAAAGGTCTCCTCGGGCGTTTCATCCGTCAGTTCGCGTTCGTGCCATATGGGCACCAGCGGGAAATCGGGTTCGCTGTTGTATTCCAGAAAGGTGTCGTATGATGTTCGATGCATGGTTGCGGACCTTTAACTGGTGACAAGTCCCTGCGATTTCCTCTACCTGGAGCGGCCCGTCAAGATTTTGTCCATATAAAACAAAAAAAGCCGCTACCTTATGAGGGTAGAGGCCGGTCAAATCAACGAAGGATGAATCTACTTCAATCAGGCGCTGCTTCGCATGACATGCCGCCTCGTCCCATAGAAAGGCCACCAGGTAAACAGGTCGCGCTGTTTCTGCGAATAGTTGAATCGGGATGGCGAGGAGGAGTTAACGGCTGTCATTTCAGTCCAGGATTTGGTAATGAACCTGTTCGACTATCAGATGTAGATTGCGTGAATATAGACCGGTCTGATGGTGAAGTCAAGGTTTTTTGTCACTAAGAAAACAGTTGCGAATTCAGGGGTGGGCCTGTACCATGCAGGCGTTGTTGAGCCGGCCGGGCCGGCCTGTGGATTTGGGTATTGCAAGCCGCGGCGGCCGGTCGAATGCCGCACAACAAGGTACGACGTATATGCCGGACAAGGTACCCGGGCTGTTCAGAAAATGGTTCTGGAATACCTATGATTACCTGGGAACGCTGATCGTGATCAACATCCTCTGGATATTGTTTGCCCTTCCGCTGGTAACCCTTCCTCTCGCCTTCGCCGGTCTGTTCCGGGTCACGGGACGCATCGCGGCCTACGAAGAAACAGGCATACGGGATTTCTTCGGCCACACGCGAAGGGACCTGGCCCGAAGCTTTCGGCTCTGTGGACTGTATGCGGGCGTCCTGATACTCCTCGCGGCAAACGTGTTTTTCTATGTTCGACTCATGGACGATTGGCCCTGGTCGGGCGCGATCCTGAGCGGTGTGATGATGTGGGTGATCGTTTTCGTCTGCATGACGGCCGTTTACACGTTGCCGCTTATGCAGCGGAGCCAGGCCACGGTCAGGCAAATCATCCGGTCCGGCGTATTCCTGGCTATGGACAACGCGCGGTATTCCTTCATGCTGTTGCTTGGCGGTTCCCTTATCATGGCCTTCAGCCTGGCCAGCGGTGTCGGCCTGCTTTTTCTGGGTGTCGGGGCCATCGGCGTGCTGTTCAGCACCGGACTGAGAGAGATGCTGAAACGCTACGATCTCACGGAAGCGGACGTCCTGGAAGAAGCGCGGGGGTGGCGGGACCTGGTACGACCTTGGGGGTATTCATGAAAGGGAAGGCGGTCCGGGGCGATTCCGGTGACACCGCGGCGCCATTTATCGTGATCGAGGGAATCGACGGGGCGGGCAAGACGACCCAGTTGCAACAGCTTCACCAGTGGATGGAAACGCGTTACGGACGTTCCGTACATACCACCGGGGAACCTACGAACCGTCCCATTGGCAGGCTGTTGAAAGACGCCCTTCAGCGCCGGGTGGAACTCGACGGCATCTGCCACGCGCTGCTGTTTGCGGCCGACCGGATCGATCACGTCAAGTCGGAAATCGAATCCAACATTCAACGCGGAATCCCCGTGCTGTGTGACCGGTACTTCCTCTCGTCCTTTGCCTACCAGTGGCGGGAGATGCCCGGCGAACTGGACTGGATAGAATCGATCAACGCCAGGGCGATCAATCCCCACCTTACCCTGCTGATCGATGCGCCTGCCGAGGTCTGCATGGAACGCATACACCGGGCGCGATCTGATACCGAACTTTTTGAGGAACTGGAAACGCTCCGCGCCATCCGCGTGAATTACCTGGAACTGGCGCGCCGCAGAAGAGCCTTGGATCGAATAAAGGTCATTGATGGCGCGCGCACGCCCGAAGTAGTGCAGGCGGAAGTGCGCGAGCAGGTGGAAGCAGTGATGCAACCCTATTGCGGCAGGTAAAGGCATGATACATTACATACTAAGGTTCGCGATGCGATTCCTGGCGGGGTTCCTGATTCAACAGGCCGTTCGTTTCCTGGCCGCCATGATCACCCGGCCGCCCCGGCGGGCATCTGCGCCGGAGCCGAGGACACCGAAGAAGCCGAAGACGACCATCGATCCGAAGCATATCGTGGAAGGGCGGTTCGAGGACATCCCCGAGAAGTAACACCGGGAGCAAAGGATGCTGAGGAACTTTACGTGGGTCATTCCCCGGCGGCTGGCCGGCATGGCCCTGCCCACGAGCGCATATAGCCCGCACGCCGGTGAGACGACGGACCAAGCCTTGAAGCAGGACCTGATGAGCCTTGAAGAGCTGGGCGTGAACACCGTGGTGTCCCTGACGCGCGAACCGATGCACGGGAGCACACTGGGACATTGCGGGTTTCGGAGCCTGCATCTCCCGGTGGAGGACATGACCGCGCCTTCGCCGGAACAGATTAACCGGGCTGTGCTTTATATAGATGAATATATCAAACAGGGCGGCGTGGTCGTGCATTGCATGGCAGGCATAGGCCGGACCGGAACCGTGCTGGCCGGTTATCTCGTCTGGCAGGGATCCACACCGGAAGCGGCCATTGAAGAAATCCGCGTCAACCGTCCCGGATCGGTGGAGACATTCGACCAGGAATCGTCGATTTTCCGATTTGCCGAATCCTTGTCCAGACATGACGCGTAAAAGGAGATCGCAAGTCCCATGTTCACAATCGCCGTAATCACCGACGAGGTGTCCCAGGACCTGGATACCGTCATCGCATTCGCACGGAACTACAACCTGGACGGGATCGAGATCAGATCGATCTGGGGGAAACCGCCCCAGGACCTCGACGACGACGAGATCGTTCGGATCAGGGACCGGACCGGCGAGGCCGGACTGGCGGTCGTCGGCGTGGCGCCGCCCTTCTACAAATGCGACATTGACGACGACGCGTCGTGCCGGGAACATCTCGACATGCTCCGCAGGTGCATCCGGGTCGCTCACACCCTGGACACCACGCTGGTCCGTGTCTTCGCATTCTGGAAACAGGATCCCCTCGATCAGCACTGGGACCGTATTATCGAACGTTTCGCGGAACCTGTCCGGATCGCCGGGGGCGAGGGCGTCGTGCTGGGACTGGAAAACGAAATGTCCACCATGATCGGCACCGGCGCGGAGACGCGCCGTTTTATCGACGCCCTGGATACGCCGGTCGTCAAGCCGCTCTGGGATCCCTGCAACGAACTGTTCGCCAACGACGGGTATGCACCCTATCCCGATGGCTACAATCACGTCCGGTCGGACATGTGTCACATGCACTTCAAGGACGGGGCAAGGGGCAAGGATGGGGCGTATGTCAACGTCCCAATGTGCGAAGGCGAGATCGACTACCGCGGGCAGTTCTCCGACCTGGTCGAGCAGGGATACGACGGTTGCCTGTCTCTCGAGACCCACTGGCGCATCGGACCGGAGCAGATCGAACAGGACCTGCTGGAACTGCCCGGGGGAGAACAGTTTTCGGAGGCGGGCGAAGCGGCCTCCAGGATATGCATGCAGAACACGCTGGACCTCTTGAACGAACTGGGCGTGAATCGACCCGCATAGAAGTCCAACAGTAAAGGGGAGAGAGGACCCGTAGATGAAAGACCACCCATACAGGACACATACCTGCGGTGCATTGAGGCAGAGCGACGACGGAACATCGGTGAGGATTGCCGGATGGGTCCACCGAAAACGGGACCACGGCGGCCTGCTCTTTATCGACCTGAGAGACCACTACGGGATTACCCAGGTCGTCATCACACCGGAAAGCGGATTCCACCAGGAGGCGGGCGACCTTCGGTCCGAGACCGTCGCAACCTTTACCGGCGAGGTGATCCTGCGGGCGGAAGATGCGATCAACCTCAACCTGCCCACCGGGCACATCGAAGTGAAGGCCGATACGCTGACGGTACTCAGCGCCGCGGATCCCCTGCCCATCTCAGTCGCCGATGAGCGGGAGTACCCGGAAGCCACCCGGTTGACGTACCGAATGCTCGATCTCCGCAGGCATCGGCTACACCAGAACATCATCATGAGGTCGCGCATCATCGCGAGCATACGGCGCCGCATGACGGACATGGGTTTCAACGAGTTCAACACGCCCATCCTCACCAGCAGTTCACCCGAGGGCGCCCGGGACTACCTGGTCCCGAGCCGCGTGCATCCCGGCAAGTTCTACGCCCTGCCCCAGGCGCCCCAGCAGTTCAAGCAACTCCTCATGATCTCGGGGTTCGACCGGTATTTCCAGATCGCCCCGTGCTTTCGGGATGAAGACGCCCGGGCCGATCGATCGCCGGGTGAGTTCTACCAGCTGGACGTAGAGATGTCCTTCGTCGAGCAGGATGACGTTTTCGAAGCACTGGAATCTCTTTTCCACGGCCTCTTCCAGGAATTCAGCGACTGGGATGTCACCACGCCGCCCTTCCCGCGCATCCCCTATCGCCACGCGATGCTGCGGTATGGAACCGACAAGCCCGATCTCCGTTTCGGCCTCGAGATCGAAGACGTCACCGAAGCCTTCCGGGAGTCCGAATTCAACGCCTTTCGCCAGATCGTGGAAAAAGGGGGGGTCGTGCGGGCCCTGGCCGTCCCGGGCGTGGCCGCGCGGCCGCGCAGTTTCTTCGACAACCTGGACCGGACCGTGAAAGAGGAATTCGGGGGCAGGGGCGCGGCTTACATCTCATTTGCCGAGGAAGGGATCAAGGGATCCATCGCCCGCGCGCTGGACGACCGGACCCTCGAGCAGCTGAAATCTACCGTTGAACCCGAACCGGGCTCCTCATGCTTCTTCGTGGCCGACACGGAGGAACGGGCAAGCGACGTGGCGGGCAAGCTCAGACTGCATTTCGCCGACCTGCTTTCTTTGAGGGATCCGAAGGTCTACCGTTTCTGCTGGATCGTCGATTTTCCGATGTACGAATACGAGGCGGAAACGGGCAAGGTGATGTTCTCCCACAATCCCTTCTCCATGCCCCAGGGTGGACTTGAAGCCCTCGAGAACTCGCCGCCCCTCGATGTCCTGGCCTACCAGTACGACATCGTCTGCAACGGAACGGAACTGTCCAGCGGCGCCATCCGGAACCACCGTCCCGACATCATGTATCGGGCCTTTGAAATCGCAGGTTATTCCGCCGGGGAAGTCGATGCAGAATTCGGCGGAATGATCAGCGCGTTGAAATACGGCGCGCCGCCCCATGGCGGTATCGCGCCGGGCGTCGACCGCATCGTGATGCTGCTCACCGACGAAACGAATCTCCGGGAAGTCATCGCCTTTCCCCTGAACCAGAATGCCCAGGACCTGCTGATGGGCGCGCCCGGCGAAGTCAGCGAAAAACAGCTCCGGGATCTCCATATTCGCCTGCGGCGGTAATCCAACCCCGTCTTAGTGTTATTTTACATTCATCCTTGACACGGGCAGTGATGTTGATTATATTTGCCTGTCTGTGTTCTTGAGCTGCTCCAGACGTGGATCCGTACTGATTATAATGGGCCACCATAGCTCCAATGGTAGAGCGGCTGATTTGTAATCAGTAGGTTCTCGGTTCGAATCCGAGTGGTGGCTTAATGGCAGCCAGGGGAGGTTCCAGAGCGGTCAAATGGGACGGACTGTAAATCCGTTGGCTCAGCCTTCGCAGGTTCGAATCCTGCCCTCCCCATGCAAGTCGGAAGAGGGCTGTCAGGCAGCGTCAGAATGAAGACCGGCGGGAATAGCTCAGTTGGCTAGAGCATCAGCCTTCCAAGCTGAGGGTCGCGGGTTCGAATCCCGTTTCCCGCTCTATATGGTCCCGTGACCGGGTTCGGAAAAACTGAAGATTTCGATCGTTGAAATGTAACAGTTTATCTGAACCTTGAACAAAGCGCCCTTGTAGCTCAGTTGGTAGAGCAACACCATGGTAAGGTGTGGGTCGCCGGTTCAAGTCCGGCCGAGGGCTTAGGCTCTGACTTTATTAGGTGTTTCGTTTCGTTAACCTAACTGGCTCAGGAGAACGTCTTCATGTCGAAGGAAAAATTCGAGCGTACAAAGACCCACGTGAACATCGGCACGATCGGTCACGTGGACCACGGCAAGACGACATTGACGGCGGCCATCACCAAGGTCCTCGCCGAGAAGGGTCTGGCTAAGTTCCAGGATTACGACGAGATCGACAACGCGCCCGAAGAGAAGGAGCGCGGCGTCACCATCAATGTACACCACGCGGAGTACGAGACCGAAAAAAGGCACTACGCCCACGTGGACTGTCCCGGACACGCCGACTACATCAAGAACATGATCACCGGCGCGGCGCAGATGGACGGCGCCATTCTCGTGGTATCCGCCGCCGACGGGCCCATGCCACAGACCAGGGAACACATCCTCCTGGCCAGGCAGGTCAACGTGCCCGCCATCGTCGTCTTCCTCAACAAGTGCGACCAGGTCGATGACGAGGAGCTCCTCGAACTCGTGGAACTCGAGGTGAGAGAGTTGCTCTCCTCCTACGACTTCCCCGGCGACGATATCCCCGTGGTCAGGGGCAGCGCCCTGTTGGCCATGGAGGGCGAGGCCGGATCAGACGACTCCACGCCCATCATTGAACTCATGCAAACCGTAGACGACTACATTCCCACCCCGGTCAGGGACGAGGACAGGCCCTTCCTCATGCCCGTCGAGGACGTCTTCTCCATTACCGGAAGAGGGACCGTCGGTACAGGACGCGTGGAAAGCGGCATCATCAACAAGAACGACGAGGTCGAGATCATCGGCATCAAGGACACACACAAGACCGTTGTCACAGACATCGAGATGTTCAGGAAGTTCCTCGATGACGCCAGGGCAGGAGACAACGTGGGACTGCTGCTGAGAGGCGTAGACAAGGAATCTCTCGAAAGAGGACAGGTCGTCGCCAAACCAGGGTCCATCACGCCACATACAAAGTTCAAGGCGCAGGTCTACGTGCTCAAGCAGGAGGAAGGCGGAAGGCATACGCCCTTCTTCAACAACTACAGGCCGCAGTTCTACTTCCGGACCACGGACGTGACCGGGTCGGTTACACTGCCGTCGGGCGTGGAAATGGTGATGCCCGGAGACAACGTAGACATGGAAGTCAACCTCATGCAGCCCATCGCCATGGACAAGGAACTGCGGTTCGCCATCAGAGAGGGCGGACGCACGGTCGGCGCGGGCGTCGTTATCGAAGTCATCGAGTAACGACGGGAATAGATATTTAAGACACGGGATGGAACGATCAGAACGATTTCCGCCCGGTTGGTCCGGATGATTTTGACATAGAAGAAGCACAAAATAGCAGGCCGGAGACTCGAACTGAGCGGAGACCACAGTTCCGGCCTGCCTTTTTATGCGATGCTCACATGCGCACAGGCACGCTGAAGGTAGGCGCACGGAAACTATGAACCTGTGAATGGCCGTCACATTCCGAAAAGACGGAAGACAGGCGGTCATTTCACCACGAAACACGGATCATGTACGAACGAACGGTTGATTTCCTAAGGGAAGTAAGAACGGAACTTACGAAGGTGAGTTGGCCAAGCCGGAACGAACTGATCGGTTCGACGACCGTGGTCATTATAATCACGCTCATCCTGGCCGCCTTCACCGGAGTGATCGATTTCATACTTTCCATCATACTGAGCCGTTTGCTCGGGGCCTGACGCGTCGCAAGGAATAATGGGGTGAGCAATGGAAAAGCGCTGGTATGTGATACATACCTATTCAGGTCATGAAAACAAGGTGAAGACCCACCTTGAGAAGCTGAAAGTCAGGGAGGGTCTGGAAGAGAAGATCGGCGAAATCCTGATCCCTACCGAAGAAATCGTCGAAATGAAGCAGGGGAAGAAAACGTCCACCATTCGCAAGCTTTTCCCCAGTTACGTCCTCGTGGAAATGGAGATGGACCGCGATTCCTGGCACCTGGTGACCAATGCACCGGGCGTGACCCATTTCGTCGGAAGCGGTCCCAGGCCGCAGCCCCTGAGGGAAAATGAACTGAACCGCATTCTGCACCGGGACGAGCCCCACAAGGACAAGGGAGAGGGCGTGGATATCCCTTACCGGACCGGCGACCAGGTCAAGGTAACGGACGGACCCTTTACAGATTTCACAGGCGTCGTGGAGGCGATACATCCCGATCGGCAGAAACTAAAAGTCATGGTGAGTATTTTTGGACGTGCGACACCGGTGGAGCTTGATTTCCTCCAGGTTTCCCAAGTTACGTAGGAGGGTTTTGTGGCCAAGAAAATAACTACAGTGATCAAGCTCCAGGTACCGGCCGGACAGGCGAATCCTGCGCCACCGGTGGGATCGGCCCTCGGTCAGCACGGCGTCAATCCCATGGAGTTCTGCAAGGTCTTCAACGCGAAGACCCAGGACCAGATGGGGTTGATCATACCGGTCGTAATCACGGTTTACGCCGATCGAAGTTTTTCCTTTATCACGAAAACGCCCCCGGCCGCCGTGCTGCTTAAGCGTGAAGCCGGGCTGGCAAAAGCATCGGGCGAGCCGAACCGTGACAAGGTCGGCAAAGTCACCAGGGACCAGGTCAGGCAGATCGCCGAACTGAAGAAACCGGACCTGAACGCTGCGGATACCGAAGCGGCCATGCGGATGATCGAAGGCACGGCCCGCAGCATGGGTATAGAGGTGGAAGGATAACCAGGGAAAGTCGCAAGGAGACGGGCCATGAAAAGAGGCAGACGCTATCTGGCTGCTAGGGAGAAAATGGAAGCGGGCAAGGATTACCCCCTCGGTGACGCCTTGACGATCGTCAAGGAGACGTCGAAGACGAAATTCGACGAGACCGTCGAGGTGACGATGCGGTTGAACGTGGATCCCCGTCACGCGGATCAGATGGTGCGGGGAGCGGTGGCGCTGCCCCACGGAACCGGCAAGGAAACCAAGGTGCTCGTGCTGACGCGCGGCGAAGTGCAGAAAGACGCCAAGGAAGCGGGCGCGGATTACGTCGGCGCCGACGAGTACATCGAACAGATCGAGAAGGGCTGGACCGAGTTCGACGTCGTGATTGCCACGCCCGATATCATGCGGGACGTGGGCAAGCTGGGACGCGTACTGGGTCCGAGGGGCCTCATGCCCAACCCGAAAAGCGGCACCGTCACCTTTGACGTCGGTCCGGCGGTACGGGAAGTGAAATCCGGCAGGATCGAATACCGCGTGGACCGTAACGGCAACCTGCACGGTCCCGTGGGCAAGGTCTCCTTCTCCGTACAGCAGTTGACGGAAAACGCTTCGGCGTTTATCGACGCGGTCATGCGGGCGAAGCCTGCATCCGCCAAAGGGCATTATATAAAACGACTTACCATATCATCTACCATGGGCCCCGGTGTATCGGTCGAACGCCAGGCGGCGACCGTAGAGGCGTAGATGCATCCGCGGCCAGGAGCCGTTGGAATAAAAGGAGTCTTGACACCATGCCCCAACCGCGTGCCGTTAAAGAACAGATCGTTCAGGATCTGACGACGCGATTAAAGGAAACCGAAAGCGTGTACCTTACGGACCTTACCGGCCTGGATGTCGGCGAGGTAACGGAACTGCGAAGTCAGTTGCGCGCGGAATCCGTTGAATGCCGCGTTATCAAGAATACCCTTACCCGCCTCGCCGTTGCCAACGCGGGCCTGCCCGACCTGGGTGAGACCCTGGATGGTCCGACCGCGCTTGTCATGTCGAACGACCCGGTAGCCCCGGCGAAGATAATCTTCAATTTCGGCAAGGATCACGAGGACCGTCCCCACATCAAGGGCGGATTCCTGACCGGTGAGTTCATTGATACCGCGCAGGCCGAGACGCTGTCCAAACTGCCCGGCAGGGATGAACTGCTGGCCAGGGCGGTCAGCGGGATCGCCGCGCCCATTACCGGCCTGGTGTTCACGTTGTCCGGCGTACTGGGCAACCTGGTCCGCACCGTATCGGCCATTTCGCAGCAGAAGGCGTCGCAGGAAGGCGGCGAATGAAAACCAGGTATGCCGGTTCAGCCGGTATGGTTGCTGGTAATCGTATGTTTGTGACCGTCAAGAATAATCAAAGGTAGTATCCCTTTATATATAACGGAGGTATGTATCATGCCCGTGTCCGAAATCGTCGATCAGATCGAACAGCTTACCGTACTGGAACTGAATGATCTTGTGAAGACGCTCGAAGACAAGTTCGGAGTTTCAGCCGCGGCGACGGTGGCTGTCGCCGCGCCCGGTGGCGCCGACGCATCCGCGCCGGTGGAGGAAGAGAAGGATTCCTTCGACGTCGTCCTTACAGGTTTCGGCGATAAGAAGATCCAGGTCATTAAGGTCGTACGGGCAATTACGGGCCTGGGCCTGAAAGAGGCCAAGGCGCTGGTTGACGGCGTTCCCGGCGCTCTGAAGGAAGGCGTCACCAAGGAAGAGGCCGACGACTTACAGAAGCAAATTGAAGATGCGGGCGGTACAATCGAACTCAAATAGGCGGGCGGTTTTCCGGATTGGGTCCAAGTGGCGCGTGCGGCGATCCAGTGACAGCACAGGGTCGTTGCGCGGTTCGTCCACGGGTTCTTTTAACCTTCCTGCCGAAAGGATGTGGTCAGCCGATGGATAAAACTCAGATCACACGCCAAGATTATTCAAAACTGCCCTCTATCATCGAAATGCCTAATCTGCTGGCAGTACAGATAGATTCCTTCAAGGCATTTCTCCAGGCCGACGTACCCGTTTCCGAGCGTAAGGACCAGGGTCTCCAGGCCGTTTTCATCGATATATTTCCCATCACGGATATCCACGAGCACTTCTCGCTCGAGTTCATCGAGTACATGCTCGGCGAGCCCAAGTACACCGTGCTCGAATGCCAGGAACGGGGGATGACCTACGCGATTCCTCTGAAAGCGAGGCTGCGCCTGGTCATACGCGAGGAGGGTAGCGGCTCCGGTGAAAAGAAGGTCAAGGACATCATTGAACAGACCGTCTTCCTCGGTGAACTTCCCCTGATCTCGGAAAAGGGTACGTTCATCATCAACGGCGCCGAACGGGTCATCGTGTCACAGCTGCAACGGTCCTACGGCGTGTTTTTCTCCGAAGAGACCCACCCCAACGGCAAGCAGCTCTACTCCGCCCGCATCATCCCCGAACATGGCACCTGGCTCGAATTCAGCCTGGACGTGAACGACGTGCTCTTCGTCCATATCGACCGGAAGCGGAAACTGCCCGTTACGCTGCTGCTACGCTCGCTGGGTTACGAAAGCAACGAGCGAATCTACAAGTTGTTCTATGAATTCGACAACGTCCGGGCAAACAAGACCACTGAACTGGTTGGCCGCAGTATCGGCGCCCCTGTCGTCGACAAGGAGTCGGGTGAGGTCATCGCCGAAAGCGGCGAACCACTGACGGAAGCGCTGGCGGCCCGCCTCGCCGAAGGAAATGGACATTCAGGTAAAGTCAAGGTCGTCCGGATGGATCCGACCAGGGAGCCTGATGTCCTGGCCAATACGTTCAAAAAAGATCCGACTTCCTCATCAGAAGAAGCACTGTCCAAAATGTACAGCCTGCTGCGGCCGGGCGACCCGCCCAATCTCGAAACGGCCCAGGCGTTGATGGACCGCATGTTCTTCAACCCGAAGCGGTACAACCTGGCGGCCGTGGGGCGCCACCGGATCAACAAGCGCATGGGTCTGGACGTTCCGATCGATAAGACCATCCTGACGTCGGAAGACTTCATCGCCATCATCGGCTATCTGATCAGGTTGCGTCGCGGTGAAGGTATTACCGACGACATCGACCACCTGGGGAACCGACGGACGCGAACCGTGGGCGAACTCCTCGCCCAACAGTTCAACACCGGGCTTACGCGCATGGCGAGGACCATACGGGACCGAATCAGCCTCCACGACGCCGATTCGATCACACCTCAGGACCTGGTGAACGCCCGGACGGTTTCTTCCGTAATCGCCGCGTTCTTCGGCAGCAGCCAGCTGTCGCAGTTCATGGAGCAGACCAATCCCCTGGCCGAACTGACCCACAAGCGGCGGCTGAGTTCACTCGGCCCCGGCGGCCTGGACCGGTCGCACGCCAGTTTCGAAGTCCGTGACGTCCATCATACGCACTACGGCCGCATATGTCCCATCGAGACGCCGGAAGGTCCGAATATCGGCCTGATCGCCTACATGGGCACGTACGGCAGAATCAACCAGTTCGGTTTCATCGAGACGCCGTACCGCAAGGTCGAAAACGGACAGATCACCGAAGCGATCGACTTCCTTTCGGCCGACCAGGAAGAAGACTACATGATCGCCCAGGCCGCTGTTTCGCAGGATGATGAAGGGCGCCTGGTAGGACGGATCCCGGCTCGGAACAAGGGCGACATCAAACTGGTCGATCCCACCGAGGTCGCCTACATGGATGTATCGCCCAAGCAGCTTCTGGGCGTGTCCGCCGCCCTGATTCCCTTCTTGGAACACGACGACGCCAACCGGGCCCTCATGGGATCCAACATGCAGCGCCAGGCCGTGCCTCTTCTGCGTACCGAGGCGCCGCTGGTGGGTACCGGAATGGAACGTAAAGTGGCCGTGGATTCCGGCGCGGTGGTGGTCGCAAGGCAGAGCGGTACGGTGACGCAGGTCTCCGCCGACATGATTACGGTGACCCCTGACGCCACCGATGATTCCGACTTGTTCGACACACCGCCCGACGTATACCCCCTCACCAAGTTCAAAAAGTCCAACCAGGAAACCTGCATCAACCAGAAGCCTATCGTACGTACCGGTACGCGCGTGGATGAGGGACAGGTGCTGGCAGACGGACCGGCAACGGACAGCGGCGAACTTGCCCTGGGCCGTAACGTCCTGACCGCTTTCATGTCCTGGGAAGGGTACAACTTCGAAGACGCCATCGTCGTCAGCGAACGACTGGTCAAGCAGGATGTCTTTTCTTCCATCCACATCACCGAATTCGAACTGCCGGCCCGTGAAACGAAGGTAGGCACCGAGGAATTCACTTGCGAGATTCCCAACGTGAGCGAGGACGCTGTCCGTAACCTCGACGAATTGGGCATCATCCGGGTCGGAGCCGAAGTGGGACCCGGCGATATCCTCGTAGGCAAAGTGACACCCAAGGGCGAAAGGGAGCTGTCGCCGGAAGAACGCCTGTTGCGCGCGATCTTCGGAGAGAAGGCCGGCGACGTGCGGGACGCTTCCCTGAAGGCGCCGCCGGGTATGCAGGGCATCGTGATCGATACCCGCCTATACAGCCGCAAGGACAGCGACAGCGTCGCCCGCGAGAAGGAAAGGGAGACCCTGCGCGAACTCGAACGCGATTACCAGCAACGGATCGACCAGGTCAAGGAGACGCGCAACGACAGGTTGAAAGAACTGCTACGGGGCAAGGTGTGCGTCGAACTGCGTGACGGAGAGGCCGACGAAGTTGTGGTCCAGGCCAAGCGGAAGTATACGGACAGCCGGCTGGCCGACCTGGATTTCGACCGCGTCATCCAGAGCGAGCGGTGGGTAGTCAACGCCGGCTTGAACGAACAGGTTCAGAAGGTGATCCAGGCTTCGTCCAAGGGCATCCGTGAACTGGAAAACCAGCTGGAAAGGGAACAGGAGAAGATCCGGCGTGGTGACGAACTGGCACCCGGCGTCATTCAATTGGTCAAAGTGTACGTCGCCAAGAAAAGAAAGCTTTCCGTGGGCGACAAGATGGCCGGGCGGCACGGTAACAAGGGTGTCGTGTCGAAAATCGTCCCGGAAGAGGACATGCCCTACCTGCCGGACGGACGTCCCATCGACATCATCCTGAATCCCCTCGGCGTGCCGGGCCGCATGAATCTCGGCCAGATCATGGAGATTCATATAGGATGGGTCGCGAAGCAGGAAGGCAACCATATCGCGACACCTGTGTTCGACGGCGCCTCCATAGACGAAATCAAGCAGGCTCTGGAGAATGCCAACCTGCCCAGAACCGGGAAGAGCACGCTCTTCGACGGCAAGTCAGGGCTTTCCTTCGACAAGGAAGTCACGGTAGGCTACATGTACGTCATGAAATTGAACCATCTGGTCGAAGACAAGATACACGCCCGTTCGATCGGCCCTTACTCCCTGGTCACGCAGCAACCCCTCGGAGGCAAGGCGCAGTTCGGCGGTCAGCGTTTCGGGGAAATGGAGGTCTGGGCCCTGCAGGCCTATGGCGCTTCCTATACCTTGCAGGAGATGCTGACTGTAAAATCGGACGACGTCAACGGCCGATCCCGATTGTACGAGGCCATCGTCAAAGGCGAGAATCCGCCGGAGCCGGGCATACCCGAATCCTTTAACGTCCTCGTCAAGGAACTCCAGAGCCTGGCCCTGGATGTCCAGCTCGAGGAATGAAACGGTTTACACCTCACCCGAGGAGCCCGGTTCGGGCTCCGTTCGCCGACACAGGCTTGCAGATGATATCAAGATCAGGAGGTGTCATCAGTGGTTGATCTAATGAACAAACAGCCAAAGCACCGCAGCACGATTCGGATAAAACTGGCCTCTCCGGAAACGATCCGTCGATGGTCGTACGGGGAAGTGACGAAACCGGAAACCATAAACTACCGTACCTTCAAGCCGGAACGGGACGGACTCTTCTGCGAACGCATCTTCGGTCCCGTGAAGGACTGGGAGTGCAATTGCGGCAAGTACAAGCGGATCAGGTACCGCGGCGTCATCTGCGACCGCTGCGGCGTGGAGGTTACGCAGGCGAAGGTGCGGCGGGAACGCCTGGGCCACATCGAATTGGCCGTTCCGGTATGCCATATCTGGTACTTCAAGTCGCCGCCCAGCCGTATCGGCAACCTGCTGAACCTGTCCATACGGAACCTGGAAAGGGTGATCTACTACGAGTGCTACGTCATGCTGGATCCGGGTGACACCGAATACCAGAAGGGCGAGATCATCGACCAGGACACCTTCATGGACCTCGAAGAGGCCGGTCAGGAATTCGAGGCGGACATGGGCGCTGGCGCCCTTCGCCGCCTGCTTTCCGAGATCGACATCGATAACCTGTCCGTCGAATTGCGTACCCAGGTCAGGATGGAGACCTCGGTACAACGAAAGAACGACGCCCTGAAGCGGTTGAAAGTGGTCGAGGCCTTCCGGAATTCCAACGGACCCGACTCCGATGGCAACCGCCCGGAATGGATGATCCTGGAAGTACTTCCAGTCATCCCCCCCGACCTGCGGCCGCTGGTGCCCCTGGAAGGCGGAAGGTTCGCCACCTCGGATCTCAACGACCTTTACCGTCGCGTTATCAATCGGAACAACCGTCTCAAAAAACTGCTCGATATCCGCGCACCGGACGTTATTCTCCGAAACGAGAAACGGATGCTGCAGGAAGCTGTGGATGCGCTGCTCGACAACGGCAGGCGTTCACGGGCCGTTCGTGGCGACGGGAATCGATCCCTCAAGTCTCTCTCCGATCTGCTCAAGGGCAAACAGGGCCGGTTTCGCCAGAACCTGCTCGGCAAGCGGGTGGATTACTCGGGCCGTTCCGTGATCGTGGTGGAACCCGAGTTGAAAATCCACCAGTGCGGGCTGCCCAAGAACATCGCCCTGGAACTCTTCAAGCCCTTCATCATCCAGCGGCTTGAAGACAAGGGCTTCGTGCAGACGGTCAAGAGCGCGAAAAAGATCGTGGAGCGGGAAGAACCTGAAGTCTGGGACATTCTCGAAGAAATCATCAAGGACCACCCGGTGCTGCTGAACCGGGCGCCCACGCTGCACAGGCTGGGCATTCAGGCCTTCATGCCGGTGCTGGTGGAAGGCAAGGCCATCCGCATCCATCCACTCGTCTGCGAGGCCTTCAACGCGGACTTCGACGGTGACCAGATGCCGGTGCACGTCCCCATGTCCTTCGAGGCCCAGATCGAGGCGCGGGTGCTGATGCTGTCCTCCAACAACATCCTCGACCCGAAAAACGGGCAACCGATCTGCGCGCCCAGCAAGGACATCGTCCTGGGATGCTACTACCTGACCAAGGAACTTAAGGACTGCCGGGGTGAAGGCAAGGCTTTCGCGAGCGTGTCCGAGGTGATGCTCGCCTCTGACAACGACCTCGTGGATCTCCATGCCATCGTCAGGCTGCGCCTCGACGGAAAAATGATTGAAACGACCGTCGGCCGGGTGATCTTCAACCAGATCCTGCCGCCGGAAATCGGCTTCCAGAACGAGGTCTTCGACAGTAAGGCCATCCGAAAGATGGTGTCCGATGTCTATCGCCAGTTGGGCAACCATCGTACCTGCGTGCTCCTCGACGAGGTCAAGCGGCTGGGTTTCCACTACGCGACCCTTTCGGGCCTGACCTCGGGCATCGACGACGTGGTCATCCCGGAAGAGAAGGCGCAGATGATCCAGGAAGCACAGGCCGAAGTGCAGTCCATCCAGGACCAGTACGAGGGCCACGCCATCACCGAGGGCGAACGGTACAACAAGGTGATCGACGTTTGGCAGCACACGCGGACCAAGCTCAACGAAGTCGTCGAAACCACGCTCGAAGAAGCGGACGACGGCTTCAATCCCTTCTACATGATGATGGCCTCCGGCGCGCGGAGCAAGCTGGACCAGGTGGGACAGCTGTGCGGCATGCGCGGCCTCATGGCCAAACCGCAGCGGAAAGTCGTCGGCCAGATCGGCGAATACATTGAAACGCCCATCCTGTCAAACCTCAAGGAAGGGCTGACCGTGCTCGAGTACTTCACTTCCAGCCACGGCGGGCGCAAGGGACTCGCCGACACGGCCCTCAAGACGGCCGATGCCGGATACCTGACCCGGCGACTGGTGGACGTGGCGCAGGACGTGATCATCAACGAGCCGGACTGCGGCACGATCCGCGGCATTGAAATCGGCGCCCTGAAGGAAGGCGAGAACGTCATGGAACCGCTGGGGGACCGGGTGCTGGGCCGGGTCGTACTGGACGACATCTACGATCCCATCACGCGGGAAAAATTGACGGCCGCCGGCGACGAGATCATCGAAGAAGTCGCCGACCTCATCGAGCAACGCGGCGGCGTACAGTATGCATCTGACCCGGACGCGGAGATGAGCGAGACCGTCCATATCCGGTCCGTGCTGACCTGCGAGGCCAAGCGCGGTGTGTGCGGCCGGTGCTACGGCCGTAACCTCGCCACGGGTACCATGGTGGAAAGGGGCGAAGCCGTTGGGGTCATGGCAGCGCAGAGCATCGGCGAACCGGGTACGCAGCTGACGCTCCGTACCTTCCATATCGGGGGTATCGCGAGCCGCGACGCCACGCAGAACAAGATAACCACAAAACAGGCGGGAAGGGTCGTCTTCACCGCGGTCGAAACCGTTACCCAGGAAAACGCCTCCCAGGTCGTCATCGGCCGGGCCGGCGAGATCACCATCCTGGACGCCGACGGCAACCGGCGCGCCCACTTCTTCATCCCGTACGGCGCAGTCATGCTGACGACGGACGGCGAGATCGTCGAGGAAAACCAGGCCCTTTTCGAATGGAACCCCTACAACATTCCGATCATTGCCGTAAAGGCAGGGTTCGTGCAACTGGAAGATGTCGTAGCGGGCGAGACGCTGCGTGAACAGCTGGACGACACCACGGGCATGCGGCAGCAGGTCATCACGGAAAACCGCGGGTCGCGGGCGCTCCATCCCCGCATATACATCGCGGCCGCCAAGGGTAAGAAGCGGGACGAGTACAACCTGCCCACCGGCGCCCACCTGCTCGTATCAGAATACACGGACCAGAACAATACCGAGCGCACCCAGGTGCAGCCCGGCATGGTCCTCGCGCGCATTCCGCGCTCCATCGGCAGAACCCGGGACATTACAGGCGGACTACCCCGCGTCGCCGAACTCTTCGAGGCACGCCGGCCCCGCGATCCCGCCACGGTGGCGAAGGTAGACGGCGTCGTCAAGGTCGCCGGCATCGTCCGGCGGTCCCATCGCCTCCTCGTGCGTGCCGACGATGGGTCGGAGCAGGAATACCTGATCCCCCAGGGACGGCATTTGAGCGTACGTGACGGCGACCGGGTACAGGCGGGCGAACCCCTGTCCGAAGGCTCGATCGACCCGCACGACATCCTCGAAATTCAGGGGGTGAACGCCGTGCAGGAATACCTGGTCAACCAGATCCAGGAAGTATACCGCATGCAGGGCGTGAGTATCAACGACAAGCACGTGGAAGTGATCGTGCGCCAGATGCTCCAGAAGGTCAAGGTGGACGACCCCGGCGACACCGAATTTCTCAAGGGTGAAGCCGTCGACCGAACCAAGTTCCATGCGGAGAACGAACGCGTGCTTCGCGAGGGTGGAGACCCTGCGACGAACCAGCCCCTGCTGCTCGGCATTACCAAGGCGGCTCTCAGTACCGAGAGTTTCGTGTCCGCCGCGGCATTCCAGGAGACCACCCGCGTGCTTACTGAAGCGGCCATCCAGGGCAAGAGGGACTCGCTCCTTGGCCTGAAGGAAAACGTCATCATGGGGCACCTCATTCCGGCGGGTACTGGTCTCGACCGATACCGCCAGATGCGGCTCGTCGACGAAAAGGGCAACGAGATCGAAGCGCCGACTGTGGAAGCGGAACCCTTCTTCGACGCGGAATCGGTGAATGGGGATGCCGATACCAAGTCTCTGCCGAACGTGGCCGAGGCCAAATCACCGCCCGTGGAAACGGTCCAGGGCGGGAGTTGATTTCGCAATTTGAAAGCCGTCGGAACGAGATGAACGCGGCGCCCGATTTTTTTGGGAAAACGCTTGACATGTGATACAGACCTATGTAAATTTCTCTCCCTGTGGTTTTTGTGAAAAAGCCCGCTGGTTGAGCGTGGAATGACCCACGCTGTGTTGACTGAATCGGGTCCATGTGACAGGGAAGGTTAGGCGGAAATGCCAACGATCAATCAATTGATTCGTCACGGTCGGAAAAAGGCGCAGAGAAAGACGAAATCACCCGCGTTGCGCGGTAGCCCCCAGAAGCGGGGTAACTGCCTTCAGGTGAAAACACAGACGCCCAAGAAGCCGAATTCGGCGTTAAGGAAAATCGCCCGTGTCCGGCTGATGAACGGCATCGAGGCCACCTGCTATATTCCGGGTGAAAGCCATAACCTGCAGGAGCACAACATCGTGCTGGTCCGCGGCGGCCGGGTGAAGGACCTTCCGGGCGTGCGCTACCACATTATTCGCGGGGCGTTGGACGCCAGCGGAGTACCCGACAGGCGCAACGGACGTTCCAAATACGGAACCAAGAAACCCAAGTAAGCTGAAGACGGTCTTCGCGTAATGACCGGGAGTGCGAGATGGCAAGAAGGAAAGAAGTCGTAAGACGGGAACCGGAACCGGACTGGAAGTACAATAGTGTACTGGTGTCCAAGTTCATCAACGGACTGATGCGCAAGGGGAAGAAAAGCATCGCGGAACGTCTATTCTACCAGGCCCTCGACCTGATCGAAGAACGGACTGAGCAGGAACCGCTGCCCGTGTTCGAGAAGGCGATCAAGATCGTCGGCCCCGTAGTGCACGTCAAATCCCGCCGGGTGGGTGGTTCTACCTACCAGGTTCCCGTGGAAGTCCGGGATGATCAGCAGCGGGCCATGGCGATTCGCTGGATTATCGAAGCGGCGCGATCCCGTCCCGAGAAAAACATGTACGAGTGTCTGGCCGGTGAGTTTACCGCCGCAGCCAAGGGAGAAGGCGCCGCCGTACGTCGCAAGGAAGAAACGTACAGGATGGCGGAAGCAAACCGGGCCTTTGCCCATTACAGGTGGTAAGCGCGTATAGGTAATACGTCGAAACAGTAAAAACGGATCATCCGTCGCGATGATCCGTACTTTATGAGGTGCAAAGAACCGTGACAGAAGCAACGATCAGAACGAAAGAGAAAATGACTACGGAAAACCGAAAGAACGCTTCCGAATCGAACCTGGAAAAGACCCGGAATATCGGGATCATGGCCCATATCGACGCAGGGAAGACGACCACGACGGAACGTATACTCTATTATACGGGCCGCGTGCGCAGAATGGGCGAGGTCCACGACGGTGCTGCGACCATGGACTGGATGGACCAGGAACGTGAGCGGGGCATTACGATCACTTCTGCGGCCACGACATCCTTCTGGCGCGACCACCGGATTAACATTATCGATACACCCGGTCACGTCGATTTTACAGTTGAGGTAGAACGATCGCTGCGTGTGCTTGACGGCTCCGTGGCGATTTTTTGTGCCGTGGGCGGTGTAGAGCCGCAGTCCGAGACCGTGTGGCGGCAGGCCGATAAGTACGGCGTCCCCCGCATAGCCTATGTGAACAAGATCGACCGCGTGGGCGCGGACTTCCATCAGGTCGTCTCCATGATACACGAGCGGCTGGGGGCCAACGCCATCCCGATTCAACTGCCCATCGGCTCCGGCGACCTGTTTACCGGCTCCATCGACCTGATCACCATGAAAGCCCGCAGCTACCACGAAGACAATATGGGCGCCACCTTCGACGAGCACGACATTCCGATGGACCTGGTGGAGTACGCCTCGGAGCACCGGACCAAGTTGATCGAGAGTATCGCCGAAGTCGATGAGGAACTGATGGAAACCTACCTGGCCGGTGAGGAACCCACGGTTTCGGAATTGATGGCCGCCATTCGCCGAGCCACGCTTTCGGTCAGCCTTATCCCCGTCCTGGTCGGTTCGTCGTTCCGCAACAAGGGTGTCCAGGCGCTGCTCGACGCAGTGATCGATTACCTGCCTTCGCCACAGGACGTACCTCCGGTTACCGGAAAGAATACGTTGACCGGCGACCAGGAATCGCGGGAAAGCGTTCCCGAAGCACCGCTTTCCGGGGTGGCCTTCAAGATCATGACCGATCCCCATGTCGGCAAACTGGCATTCTACCGGATCTATTCCGGCACGTTATCCGCCGGCACTTACGTACTGAATACCCGGACCAATCGGCGCGAGCGGATCAGCCGGATACTGCAGATGCATGCCAACAAGCGTGAGCAGCTCAAGTTCGCCGAGACCGGCGACATCGTTGCGCTGGTTGGAGTGAAGAATGTGGTGACGGGCGATACGCTCTGCGACCCGGAGTGGCCCATCGCCCTCGAAGCGATGGAGTTTCCCAAACCGGTGATGTCCGTTGCGGTCGAACCCAAAACCCGTGCAGACGAAGAAAAGCTCAGCCAGTCTCTCCAAAAGCTCTCCGAAGAAGATCCTACTTTCCGCGTACATACCGATGATGAAACCAGCCAGTTGATCATATCAGGCATGGGTGAACTTCACCTCGAGATCCTGGTTGATCGCATGCTGAGAGAATTTCGCGTGGAAGCGAACGTGGGGCGCCCCCAGGTCGCCTACCGGGAGACCATCGGCACGGCCGTAAAAAGTGAAGGCCGGTTCGTACGGCAGTCGGGCGGACGTGGTCAGTTCGGTCACGTCTGGCTCGAAATGGAGCCTGTGGAGGACGGCGACGGGGTTGAGTTCGTCAATGGCATCGTCGGAGGCGTCATACCGAGGGAGTTTATTCCATCCGTCGAGGCCGGTGTGCGGGAAGCCGCGCATAACGGCGTGCTCGCCGGATACACGGTGCAGGGCGTGAAGGTGACCCTGTACGACGGTTCCTACCACGATGTCGATTCGTCAGAAGTAGCCTTCAAGGTGGCGGCCTCCATGGCTTTTCAGGACGGCATGCGCAAGTCCAATCCCGCGCTGCTGGAACCGGTAATGGACGTGGAAGTGGCGGTCCCCAGCGAATACGTGGGCGCTGTGGTCGGCGATCTGAATTCGCGCCGGGGTCGCATCGGCGGAATCATTCCCCGGACGGACGCGCAGGTAGTGGCGGCCACGGTTCCCTTGAGCGAGATGTTCGGTTACACGACGTCGTTGCGTTCCGCCACACAGGGACGGGCCGTGTCCACCATGCAGTTTTCGCACTACTCAGAAGTACCCGAAAGCATCAAACTGGAAATCCTGGAAAAGATTCGCGGCGGCGCATAACGGTTCATTATCTGGAGGATCTGCAGCATGTCGAAGGAAAAATTCGAGCGTACAAAGACCCACGTGAACATCGGCACGATCGGTCACGTGGACCACGGCAAGACGACATTGACGGCGGCCATCACCAAGGTCCTCGCCGAGAAGGGTCTGGCCAAGTTCCAGGATTACGACGAGATCGACAACGCGCCCGAAGAGAAGGAGCGCGGCGTCACCATCAATGTACACCACGCGGAGTACGAGACCGAAAAAAGGCACTACGCCCACGTGGACTGTCCCGGACACGCCGACTACATCAAGAACATGATCACCGGCGCGGCGCAGATGGACGGCGCCATTCTCGTGGTCTCCGCCGCCGACGGGCCCATGCCCCAGACCAGGGAACACATCCTCCTGGCCAGGCAGGTCAACGTGCCCGCCATCGTCGTCTTCCTCAACAAGTGCGACCAGGTCGATGACGAGGAGCTCCTCGAACTCGTGGAACTCGAGGTGAGAGAGTTGCTCTCCTCCTACGACTTCCCCGGCGACGATATCCCCGTGGTCAGGGGCAGCGCCCTGTTGGCCATGGAGGGCGAGGCCGGATCAGACGACTCCACGCCCATCGTTGAACTCATGCAAACCGTAGACGACTACATTCCCACCCCGGTCAGGGACGAGGACAGGCCCTTCCTCATGCCCGTCGAGGACGTCTTCTCCATTACCGGAAGAGGGACCGTCGGTACAGGACGCGTGGAAAGCGGCATCATCAACAAGAACGACGAGGTCGAGATCATCGGCATCAAGGACACACACAAGACCGTTGTCACAGACATCGAGATGTTCAGGAAGTTCCTCGATGACGCCAGGGCAGGAGACAACGTGGGACTGCTGCTGAGAGGCGTAGACAAGGAATCTCTCGAAAGAGGACAGGTCGTCGCCAAACCAGGGTCCATCACGCCACATACAAAGTTCAAGGCGCAGGTCTACGTGCTCAAGCAGGAGGAAGGCGGAAGGCATACGCCCTTCTTCAACAACTACAGGCCGCAGTTCTACTTCCGCACCACGGACGTGACCGGGTCGGTTACACTGCCGTCGGGCGTGGAAATGGTGATGCCCGGAGACAACGTAGACATGGAAGTCAACCTCATGCAGCCCATCGCCATGGACAAGGAACTGCGGTTCGCCATCAGAGAGGGCGGACGCACGGTCGGCGCGGGCGTCGTTATCGAAGTCATCGAGTAACACCGGAGAAGGAGGCCGTCATGGCCGATCAGACGGACCAGAAAATCAGGATCAGGTTGAAGGCATGCGATCATGCCATGCTGGACAAATCGGCCAGGGAAATCACCCAGGCGGCACAGCGGGCCGGTGCCAGGGTTATGGGACCGATACCGCTTCCGACGAAACGTACAGTCTATACCGTCCTGCGCTCTCCGTTTATCGATAAGAAATCGCGGGAACAGTTTGAAACGCGTGTACACAAGCGTCTGATCGACATTTATGACACGTCCCAGCAGACGGTGGACGCGCTCCTCAAGCTGGATCTGCCCGCTGGCGTGGACGTGGAAATCAGGGTGTAGGAGTCTCAAAGATGAGCAGTCTAAGCGGACTGATAGGCAGGAAAATCGGGATGAGCCAGATCTTTGCCGAGAACGGGGACGCGGTACCGGTTACGGTGATTGAAGCGGGACCGTGTTACGTTACCCAGGTGAAGACACTGCGTCGTGATGGCTACGAGGCGGCTCAGATCGGTTTTGAGACGAAGAAGGAAAAGCAGACCACCAGGCCGTTGCAAGGCCATTTCAAGAAGGCGAAAGTCGATCCCCAGCGGATCGTTCGCGAAGTCGAGGTGGACGATATCGAATCCTGCAAACTCGGCCAGGTATTCGGTGCCGACATTTTCGAGACCGGCGAACTGGTGGACGTGACGGGATATTTCAAGGGAAAGGGATTCCAGGGTGTTGTGAAACGCCACGGATTCCATGGCGGCGACACGACCCGGGGTCAAAGCGACCGCGTGCGTCATCCCGGTTCGATCGGACAGAGCGCGCAGCCATCCAAGGTTTTCAAGGGAACCCGCATGGGCGGCCGGATGGGAAACAAGCGCGGGACGGTCAAGAACCTGCAGGTGGTCGGCGTGGACGCAGAGAAGAATATCCTCCTGGTAAAGGGAGCGGTTCCGGGCCACAGAAACGGATACGTACTGATCAGCCGGACCGGGTAAGGGTCGGCGCGGATCTGGAAGGCGTAATGGGAGAAATCATGCCGGAAGCAAGATTGTTCAACAGCGACGGGACGGAACAGGGCCAGATCGATCTGGAAGAATCGGTCTTCGGCATATCTGCCAATGCGCACGCCATGTACGAAGCGGAAAAGATGTACCTGGCCAACCAGCGACAGGGAACGGCCAGTGCGCAATCCCGATCGGAAGTGTCCTACACCGGTAAGAAGATTTACCGGCAGAAGGGCCTGGGCCGCGCTCGCATGGGCTCCCGGCGATCCCCGGTTCGAATCGGTGGTGGAAGAGCCCACGGACCGAAGCCACGCAGCTACCGTTACGAGATACCAAAGAAAGTGCGGCGCCTTGCGCTGAAGTCCGTGCTTTCGACCCGGGCGCAGAGCGGTTCGGTACTGGTCATTGAGTCGCTGGAGTTTGACGCGCCCAAGACCCGGCAGATGGTTTCCCTGCTATCGAACATGAATGTGAACGACAATAAGTGCCTGGTCCTCATGGACCACAGCGACGATGCCGTGTACAAGTCCTGCCGCAACATAACCGACGTCAACATCAACGTGGCCACGGACACCCATGTGCATGAGATTCTGCGCAGTGACTACCTCATCTTTACCCGCGAGGGACTGAAGCAGGTTGAGGAGGCGTTGAAATCATGACGAAAGAACCACGCGCCATCGTGTCGCGTCCCCTGGTAACGGAGAAGAACCACGTACTCCAGGAAAAAGAGAACAAGTACGTGTTCGAAGTGCCCAGGGATGTGAACAAACTGGAAATCAAGCAGGCCATCGAGGAAATATTCGACGTGCGGGTAGAATCCGTGCGCACGCTGCGTATGAAGGGCAAGGTGAAGCGCCTCGGCCGTTTCGAAGGACGTCGGCCCGATTGGAAGAAGGCCATAGTAAAACTCGCCGATGGCGAAATTATCGACCTGTACTCGGGAACCTGACAACCCGGTCGAGCCAGGAAGAGGAAGACCTGATATGGCAGTACGTACATTTAGACCCAAGACACCCGGACAGCGTTTCAAAACCGTGTCCTCCTTCAAGGAGATCACGAAGGAGACGCCGGAGTCCACTTTGATCCGCCCCCTGAAGAAGTCGGGCGGCCGGAACAACCTGGGACGCATGACCTCCCGCCACCGTGGCGGCGGCCATAAAAGGCGCTATCGAGTAATCGACTTCCGGCGCGACAAGATCGGCATCCCGGCCAGGGTTCATTCCATCGAATACGATCCGAACCGATCGGCGCGCATCGCGCTGCTGTATTATTCGGATGGCGAGAAACGCTACATCATAGCGCCCCTCGGCCTGTCGGTGGGACATACGGTAATGGCCGGCAGCCAGTCGGAGGTTCGGAGCGGCAACCATATGCCGCTTGAAAATATCCCACTGGGAACCATGCTGCACAACATCGAACTTTCGCCCGGCCGCGGCGGCCAGCTCGTACGTTCCGCCGGAGGATCCGCACAGCTGATGTCCCGGGACGGCGGATTTGCCCAGTTGCGCCTGCCTTCCGGCGAGATCCGGCGTGTGCCCAGCGCGTGCTCCGCTACGATCGGCCAGGTGGGCAACACGGATCATGAAAACATTACGCTCGGCAAGGCCGGTCGCTCTCGCTGGCTGGGACGGCGCGGCTATTCACGCGGCGTTGCGAAAAACCCCGTGGATCATCCCATGGGTGGAGGAGAAGGCAAGAGTTCGGGTGGACGCCATCCCGTGACTCCATGGGGAAAGAAGACCAAGGGCTTGCGTACACGTAAGAAGACCAAGAAGTCGGACACGCTGATTGTAAAGCGGCGTAAATAGGTGATGGATTATCGCAGGAGGCGATGATGGCTCGTTCGGTAAAAAAAGGGCCGTACATTGACAGCAACGTCAAGAAGAAGATTGACGAACTGAATCGAACCGGCGACAAGCGGGTGTTACGTACTTGGGCCCGCGCATGCACGATCACGCCGGATTTCGTCGGACACACCCTGGCTATTCACAACGGCAACAAGTTCATTCCGGTCTATATTTCGGAGAACATGGTAGGCCACAAGCTGGGCGAATTCGCGCCGACACGCACTTACCGTGGCCACAGCGGCCGCGTTACGGAACGGTCTACCCAACTGAAGTAGGCCGGAATTGAAACAGGGGAGAGCAGCGCGATGGAAGCTCGTGCAACGGCGCGGCAGGTACGCGGGTCCGCACGCAAGATACGCCAGGTGGCGGACATGATCCGCGGCCGGTCCGTGCAGGAAGCCCTGAATATACTGCAATTCGTGCCCAAGGCGTGTGCCAAGCCGATGGAAAAAACCGTACGTTCCGCGGCGGCGAACGCCATGAACGTGGACGACGAACATACAGTCGATATCGAGGATCTGAAGATCAAGACCGTTTTTGTCGACGGCGGACCGGTTATGAAACGCATCCATTACGGCCCCAGGGGCAGTGCGTCCACAATCCGGAAACGTAGCAGTCATATTACCGTGGTGGTCGCGGTCTAGCGCGGTCTAGCATGGTCTAGCATGGTCTAGCATGGTCTAGCATGGTCTAGCCAGGTTTAGGCTGGACAAGTGCGGACAAGCCATTCACCAGGAAGTCCTGACAACAGGAGTTGACGACGTGGGCCAGAAAACACATCCAATAGGGTTTCGTCTTGGCGTGATCAAGACCTGGCAGTCCAACTGGTATTCCGACAAGAATATGGCGGATCTGCTCCAGGAAGACCTGATGATCCGGCGTTACGTCAAGAGTCGCCTTACGCGGGCCGGTATATCCAAGGTCGAAATCGAGCGGGCGCCGCAGAAGGCCACCATTACTATTCATACCGCCCGTCCCGGCATCGTGATCGGACGCAAGGGCGCCGAAGTGGATAAGCTCAGGGACGAACTTCAGCACCTGACCAAAAAAGAGATCTATATCAACATACAGGAAATCCGCCGTCCGGAACTCGACGCCCAGCTCATCGGCGACAGCATAGCAAGGCAGATCGAACAGCGGATCAGTTTCAGAAGAGCCATGAAGAAATCCATCACCGCGGCCATGCGCATGGGAGCCGAGGGTATCAAGATCACCTGCGGCGGGCGGCTCGGTGGAGCGGAAATGTCACGGTCTGAAACCTTTAACGACGGACGGGTACCGCTGCACACGATCCGGGCAGACATAGACTATGCCCAGTCCACCGCCCATACCACCTACGGATGCATCGGCATCAAGGTGTGGATCTGCAAGGGCGAGATCATCAAGGGTGAAGGTGCGGAAGCCGGGACCGGACGGGAAGCTACGCATTAAGAAGGTTTGAGGAGCGTGTCCGTCCGTTGGACACGGAACCAAGCGAGGAGACTTTGCGATGTTAATGCCCAAGCGATTGAAATACCGGAAGAAACAGCGCGGCCGCATGCGAGGCACCGCAACGCGCGGCGCTACGCTGGAATTCGGCGATTATGGTATTCAAGCGCTTGAGCCGGGCTGGATCACCAACCGGCAGATCGAAGCGGCCCGTATCGCGATGGTCCACCATATGCGGCGAGGCGGCAAAGTGTGGATTCGTGTCTTTCCGGACAAGGTGCTCACGGAAAAGCCCGCCGAAACCCGCATGGGCAAGGGAAAAGGCAATCCTGAACACTGGGTCGCCGTGGTGAAGCCCGGACGCATCCTCTTCGAATTGCGGGGCGTGGCCTCCGACATGGCCCGGGAATCCATTCAGCTTGCCCAGCAGAAGCTGTCGGTCAAGACCCGCCTGGTGGAACGTGAAGATCTCTAGCGGGCGTGTTCTCGAGGAAGGGAAGTAATGAAACTTTATGAACTTCGGCAATTAACCGAAACGGAACTGCATGATCGGGTGGCCGAACTGAAGGAAGAGATCTTCAATCTGAACTTTCAGAAAGCGACGCGGCAGATGGCGGATGCGAAGCGCATGTCGGCATCCCGCCGGGAAATCGCCCGGATTCTCACGCTCCTGCACGAGGATGAACTCAATATTCGATCCATCCAGGCGGCGAGCGATCAGAACCGGGAAGACGGACAGAGTGATCCGGGAGAAGAGGCATGATGGAGCGGGGACACAGAAAGAATCGCGTGGGACGCGTGCTCAGCAACAAGATGGAGAAAACCATAACCATTGCCGTTGAACGGATGGTGAAACATTCTTTCTACGGCAGGTACGTGCGGCGCACCACCAAACTGACGGTCCACGACGAGGAACAGACGTGCCGGATCGGCGACATCGTCCGGGTTACGGAGACGCGTCCGTTGAGCAAGAACAAGCGCTGGCGGTTGACTGAAGTTATCCAGCGGGCGGAACAGATCTAGTTTTCCGGCGGTAGTCCGGAAAGCGGTGAAGAGGAAAGATTCGAGATGATTCAAGAATATACCTGGCTTAACGTAGCCGACAACACGGGCGCCCGACAGGTCCGCTGTATCAAGGTTCTGGGCGGAACCGGCCGGCGATACGCAAGCCTCGGAGACCGGTTCGTGGCATCGGTAAAAGAAGCCGCTCCCGGCGGTTCGGTAAAGAAGGGCGAGGTCGTACAGGCCGTGGTCGTGCGGGTGCGTAAGGAAGTGCGGCGCCGCGATGGGTCCTACATCCGATTCGACGAGAATGCGGCTGTGCTGATCGATCCGCAAGGCGAACCGAGGGGCACGCGTATTTTCGGCCCCGTCGCCCGGGAATTACGCGAGCGTGAATATACCCGCATCGTTTCACTCGCCCCGGAAGTTCTTTAAAGCCCGCGAACCAGCCGGATGGAAGGAGCAGTCGGATGCACGTAAAGAAGGGCGACACCGTGGTGGTTCTCACCGGCACTGCCCGGGGTAAAACAGGAAGAGTATTGAAGGTTTTGCCGGAGAAAAACAGGGTGATCGTGGAAGGCCTTAATTTCGTAACGCGCCATACACGACCCACGCAGACCAATCCGCAGGGAGGCCGTCTCGAGAAAGAGGCCCCCATGCACGCATCCAATGTGAAAGTGATCGCAGAAGGATAACAGGAATACGAGTATGGCACGTTTGAAAGAGCAATTCAACAGCGAGATCAAACCCGCTCTCTTACAGCATTTCGCTTACGGCAATGTCATGCAGGTGCCGCATATTGAAAAAGTGGTCCTGAACATGGGCGTGGGCGAGGCTTCGCAGAATGCCAGCCTGTTGGACAGCGCGGTTTCGGAATTGACGGCAATTACCGGTCAGAAGGCCGTAGTGACCCGGGCAAAGAAATCCATTTCGAATTTCAAGATCCGCGAAGGCATGCCCGTCGGTTGCCGGGTGACGCTCCGGGGCGCCCGCATGTACGAGTTTCTCGATCGTCTGATCAACGTGGCGATACCCCGTATCCGAGATTTCCGTGGCGTATCGACTCGGTCTTTCGACGGCCGGGGCAACTACACCCTCGGGTTGACAGAACAGACTATCTTCCCGGAGATCGACTACGACGGCATCGATCTGTTCCGGGGCATGGACATCACGATTGTAACTTCGGCGGGTACCGACGAAGAAAGTGCGGAGTTGCTCAGGCATCTCGGCATGCCTTTCAGGGATCAGCCGGTGTAGGGTCCAGGCGGTCCAGCCGTTTCGAGCCGGACATCTGAATCATCGAGAGGGGGACGAGTGGCCAAGAAGTCATTAATCGCGAAAGCGAAAAGAAAGCCGAAATACAAGGTGCGTGCGTATAGCCGTTGCAGGCAGTGCGGACGTCCCCGCGCCTACATGCGCCGCTTCGGGATCTGTCGCATTTGTTTCCGGACACTGGCCCTGCAGGGCGAGATTCCGGGCGTGACAAAGGCCAGTTGGTAGAACACGGGCTGTTTCTCAGGGAGAACCGCAAGATGTCAATGACAGATCCGATCGCGGACATGCTGACGCGGATACGCAATGCGTGCCAGGCGAAGCATCCGAGGGTCGAAGTACCGGCTTCGAAGGTGAAGGCGGAGATCGCCCGTATCCTGCTGAACCACAAGTTCATCAGCCACTATACCCAGGTGGAAGACGGAAAACAGGGCACCATCCGGATTTACCTCAAGTACGGACCGGTGGGCGAATCGATCATTTCAACGCTAAAGCGCATCAGCAAGCCGGGCCGGCGGGTATACGTCAAGTCGGATCGGCTGCCCAGGGTACTGAACGGACTCGGCATGGCCATAATAAGCACGCCCAAGGGTATCGTCACAGACCGCGAAGCGCGTCAGTTGAACACGGGCGGCGAAGTGCTGTGTTACATCTGGTAGACTGGAATACCGGAAGGAGTCGGGGTGTCACGAATAGGTAAACTTCCGATTGCGATCCCTGACGGGGTCCAAGTGTCGGTAAATGACCAGGCCGTTAAGGTGAAGGGACCGAAGGGCGAGCTTTCCCACCGGATTCCGACCCAGATAAGCGCTGTCCTGGAAAACGGCCACCTGCTGGTGGGACGTCAGAACGAATCCAGGCAGTCGCGCGCTTTGCACGGCCTGAACCGTTCATTGATCGCCAACATGGTGGAAGGTGTCGTCAATGGATTCGACAAGACGCTCGAGATCATCGGCGTGGGTTACAGGGCGGAACTGAAGGGCAGGAACCTGACGCTCAGCCTGGGTTTTTCCCACCCCGTGATTTTCCAGGCGCCCCCGGACGTGGACCTCGAGGTCACCGGTGGAAACCGGATTACGATCAGGGGCATCGACAAGCAACTCGTAGGCCAGGTAGCCGCGGTGATCCGGTCGTTTAAGAAACCGGAACCGTACAAGGGCAAGGGCATACGATACGACGACGAACAGGTACGCAGGAAAGCCGGAAAGACCGGCGCCTGACGGGAGACTGGTAGAGTTACATGTCCAAGAAAACGCTACAGAAAGCCAGAATGCGAAAGGTCCGCCATCGCCGCGTACGGAAGTCCATCCGGGGTGATGCGGCCCGACCGCGCTTGAACGTATTTCGAAGTCTTAAGCACATTTACGCCCAAGTGATCGACGATACGGCGGGCGCCACTTTGCTGTCCCTCTCCACCAACACGCCCGAGATCAGGTCGAAACTGGAGTCGGGTATGGATCGGAAGGCGCAGAGCAAGGTCGTGGGCCAGGTGCTGGGTGAGAAGATGAAGGCGCAGGGTGTGTCCAGCGTGACCTTCGACCGTGGCGGATACAGGTATCACGGCCGCGTCAAGGCCCTGGCGGACGGTGTGCGTGAAAGCGGACTGGAATTCTGAAACCGCGCTGCGCGTCGGTACGTCCAGCGTATCATTACTGATGAAGGGAGTCGACATTGCCGAGAATCAATCCCGATGAATTCGATCTGTCGTCGGAACGTCTGGTCGATATCAACCGGGTTGCCAAGGTAGTCAAGGGCGGCCGCACGTTCAGCTTCAACGCGTTGATCGCGGTGGGCGACGGTAACGGCCACGTGGGCCTGGGCATGGGCAAGGCCCTGGAATTATCCGAGGCGATTCGCAAGGCCACGGAAACAGCCCGGAAGCACCTGCACAGGGTACCGGTGGTCAACGGCACGATCCCCCACGACGTCATCGGGAGATTCAGCGCGGCGGAAGTAATCCTGAAACCTGCGGCGCCCGGTACGGGCGTTATCGCGGGCGATGCCGCACGGGCGGTGTTGGAATCGGCAGGCATTCACAACATACTCACGAAGTCGATCGGTTCCTCGAACCCGTACAACGTGGCAAAGGCTACCCTGCAGGGTCTGCGTGACCTGAAGGTAGCCTCCGAGATCGCCGATGCGCGCAACGTGGATATCGAAGAACTGAAAGGGTAGTACTCATGGCGACGCGGCTGCGCATAACACAGAGAAAAAGCGCGATCGGCAGACACCGGCGGCAGAAACGGACCCTGGAAGCACTGGGCATTCGGCGGCTGCATCACAGCGCCGTCCATAACGATACGCCCCAGATTCAGGGTATGATCGCCCGCGTCGGCCATTTGATCGAAGTGGAACAGATCACGACGGATGAGGAATAGTCGGCGGCAGGTCATGATGATGAAAGGAACAAGGCTTTTATGAATGGCAGCGATATGAAACACGCCTCCGGCGCGGTGCGCAAGGTGAAACGCCTTGGCCGCGGACCGGGCTCCGGTACGGGCAAGACTTCCGGCAGGGGGCACAAGGGTCAGCGTTCCAGGTCGGGCAAGAAGATCCATCCTTCCTTCGAGGGTGGGCAGATGCGCCTCATGCGGCGTTTGCCCAAGCGCGGATTCACCAACATTTTCCGCAAGACCTATCAGATCGTCAACCTGAAGGATCTTGAAGGTTGGGATGACGAGACGGTCGTAGACGCCGGTTCGCTGGCGGACCGGAATCTGATCCGAAAATCCACGGAACCGGTCAAGATACTCGGGGAGGGTGAGATCGACCGGCCGGTGAAAGTCAGCGTCCACAAGGTCAGTGAAACGGCGCGGCAGAAAATAGAGGCGGCGGGAGGTTCGGTCGAGGTGATCTCCGGATGATCGAAAGTTTCCAGAACGTATTCCGCATTCCGGAACTACGTCGGCGCATCCTGTTTACGCTCAGTCTGCTCGCGGTATACCGTATCGGCGGCCAGATTCCGACGCCTGGCATCGATCACGACGTGTTGAGCGCCTTCTTCAGCCAGATGGGCGGGACCATATTCGGTCTGTATAACATGTTCGTGGGCGGCGCCTTCGAGCGCGCGACCATTTTCGCCCTCGGCGTGATGCCCTATATCAGTGCGTCGATTATCCTGCAGCTGCTGGGGTCCATGTGGCCTTACCTGCAGAAACTCCAGAAGGAGGGGCAGGAAGGGCAGAAGAAGATCAACCAGTACACACGCTATGGTACCGTGTTGCTGTCAATGGTCCAGGCCCTCGGCATCAGTTACTGGCTCCAGGATATCCGGGACGAGGTGGGCCGATCCGCCGTCGTCGACCCCGGGGCGGGATTCATCTTCGTTACCGTCGTGACGATGACCACCGGCACCATCTTCCTGATGTGGCTGGGAGAGCAAATCCAGGAACGGGGCATCGGAAACGGCATATCGCTGATCATCTTCGTCGGCATTATCGCCCAGTTCCCCATAGCGGCCATGAGCGAGATCGAGGCAGTGATGAACGGGCTGCGCAGCGGCCTCGTCGAGATCTTCATCGTGGCTGTGTGGATCCTGATCATCGCTTCGGTGGTGATGATCACACAGGGGCAACGGAGGATCACGGTACAGTATCCACGGCGCGTGGTCGGGCGCAAGGTTTACGGCGGTCAAAGCACGCACTTACCGTTGCGCGTCAACGCCGCCGGAGTGATGCCCATAATTTTCGCCCAGTCGATCATGTTCGTTCCGGGCACGTTTTCGAGTTTCTTCCCGGACATGGCCGTGTTTCAGACCATGGTCGAATGGTTTCAGCCCGGCGCGTTCATTTACAATGCCCTGTATGGCATGTTGATCGTGTTCTTCACGTATTTCTACACCTCGATCATATTCAATCCCGTGGACGTGGCGGACAACATGAAGCGCGTCGGCGGATTCATCCCGGGGATTCGGCCCGGTAAGAGAACGGCGGATTATCTCGATCACATACTGACACGCATTACTTTGCCCGGTTCGGTTTTTCTGGCGATTATCGCCATCGTGCCGTTTCTCATCATCCGAAGCATGAACGTCTCTCTGAGCGCGTCCTCGTTCTTCGGCGGCACCGCCCTGCTGATCGTGGTGGGCGTCGCCCTGGATACGCTCCAGCAAATCGAGTCGCATCTCGTGTCCCGCCACTATGAAGGATTCATGAAACGCGGACGCGTACGAGGGCGGGCGGGTTAGGCTTCGGAACGTCCGATCCAGGCGGTTGCCGGCGGCTTGGCATCAGGTGTATGGGTTATGCGACTGATTCTTCTTGGATTGCCGGGGGCAGGGAAGGGCGAACAGGCGACGATACTGTCGAGGAAGTTTGGCATACCGCACATTTCAACGGGCGAACTGTTGCGTCGGGAAATGGAGGAAGGGACACCGGTCGGGCGCAGGATATCGGAATTCGTGAACAAGGGCGAACTGGTATCTGATGAAATCACGCAGGCCATTCTGGAAGATCGAGTACGGGAAGCAGACTGCCAGTCTGGGTTCATATTGGATGGCTTCCCCCGGAACCTGAACCAGGCCGATTTCCTGAAAGTGGCTCTGCTGCGCATGAAGGCACCCGTGGACATGGTGCTCAATATAGAGGTGTCCGACAGTACGGTCATCGACCGTCTGACCAACAGGCATCGAAAGGACGACACGCCGGAGACCATCCGGCACAGGCTGAAAATCTACAGGAAGGTTACGGCACCGCTCGTCGATTACTACGACAGGACGGGCATTTTGAAGCGGATCGACGGCGATGGTTCGCTGGAGGAAGTAACGCAACGCATTCTGAAGAGTCTGGCCCGGACAGTGTGAACAGGGCTGGAAAACCGACCACGGTCGTTGTCGCATTCGAGCGCGGCTGATTGGTGAAAGGTTGATTCGCATGCCGAAAGAGCCCCCTGTACAAGTAGAAGGTACGGTGGTGGAGCCCCTGCCCAATGCCTCGTTTCGTGTTGAACTGGAGAACGGACATCGGGTCCTGGCTCACATATCCGGCAAGGTGCGTATGCACTTCATAAAGATCCTGCCGGGCGACAAGGTGATGGTGGAGTTGTCGCCCTACGATCTGACGCGTGGCCGGATTACATATCGTTACAAGTAAACCCCGGGGGCAACTGCATCCGGGAACCGTTTGTAGTCGGGAACATAGTAAAGCCGGAAACAGCCCGAAACTGAGGATCAGAAGATGAAAGTTCGTGCATCTGTTAAGAAAATCTGTGAACACTGCAAGGTCATACGCCGCAGGGGCGTTGTGCGAGTGCTTTGTCGGAACCCGCGCCACAAACAGCGGCAGGGATAGCAACGACTCGTTGCCAAGGAGGGAATGGTGGCACGTATTGCCGGAATCGATCTGCCCCGTGACAAACGCGTGGAGATCGGCATCACATATATATACGGTATAGGACTGACAACCGCCCGCAAGGTGCTTGATGCGACCGGGATTGATCCGGAAACCCGCGTCAGGGACCTGACCGACCGGGAAATCACGAAACTTCGCCAGAGCATCGAAAACGATTACCAGGTCGAAGGCGCGTTACGTAGCGATATCACGTTCAATATCCGCCGTTTGATGGATATCGGGTGTTACCGGGGCTTGCGGCACCGCCGCGGGCTGCCGGTACGGGGGCAGCGGACCCGTACCAATTCCCGAATACGAAAGGGACCGCGGCGCACCATCGGTGCGAAGCGCAAGAAGATTTAGCAACTTACTTTATTCCGTGGAGGTAGAAGGTTGGCTAATGCTAGACGAAGCCGCTCCCGCAAGCGAGACCGGCACATAGACTCCATCGGCGTAGCCCATATCAAGGCGACGTTCAACAATACGATCGTTACCCTCGCAGATCTGCAGGGACACACGATCAGTTGGGCGAGCGGCGGCAAGGGAGGCACGTTCCGGAACTCCCGGAAGAGTACGCCTTTTGCCGCGCAGATCGCAGCGGAGTCTGCGGCCAAGGAAGCCATAGAACTGGGGTTGAAACGCGTTGAGGTCTGGGTGAAGGGTCCCGGCGCCGGCCGCGAATCGGCCATTCGGGCGTTGCAGGCCGCGGGTCTCGAAATTTCCGCAATCAAGGACGTTACACCTATTCCCCACAACGGATGCCGACCTCCGAAAAGACGTCGCGTCTGATCTTGAAACACCGGGCGGACGCGAGGGGGCGAAAGCCGATTTTGTCTGTTGCCCGGATACGTGCGTGTTAGGAGCATATATGTCTCGTTATACGGAAGCCAACTGTCGGATATGTCGACGTGAAGGCGTGAAGTTGTTTTTAAAAGGCGATCGATGCTTTTCCGAGAAATGCGCGGTGGACCGCCGTGCCTTTCCCCCGGGCCAGCATGGATCCGTCGGTCGCAGGAAACCTACGGAATACGGTATCCGTCTTCGTGAAAAGCAGAAGACGCGCAAGACCTACGGTATTGGCGAAGGACAGTTTCGTTCGTACTTCGTGAAGGCGGCCCGAACCAAGGGTAATACGGGAGAACGCCTCCTTCAACTGCTCGAAACCCGGCTGGATAATATCGTCTACCGCCTCGGCTTCGCAGCGTCGCGCAAGGCGGCCCGCCAGCTGGTCCGCCATCGCCATATCCTGATCAATGACCGCATTGTCAATATACCCTCGTACATCGTCCGTACGGGAGAAGTCATCCAGGTCAAGGAGAAGAGCCGTCAACTCGACAGCATTCACGCCTCCTTGAGCGCCGCGAACCAGCGCCCGGCGGTGAATTGGCTGGACTTGGACAAGACCACCCTTGCCGGGCGGTTGCTGGAAGCACCCATTCGAGAAAACATACCAACACCTGTACAGGAACAGTTAATCATCGAGTTGTATTCGAAATAGGGCCGCCATTCTGCCATCCCTGTGTTCACTCGAAAAGAGCGATGAGGGGCGACGAAAGATATGAAATTAAAGAATTTCCAGATGCCGAAAGGCGTAACGATCGAAGAAGAATCGGTAACCGATGGCTACAGCAAGTTCGTGATCGAACCGCTGGAGCGTGGATTCGGGACGACCATAGGCAATTCCATCCGGAGGGTCCTGCTTTCTTCCCTCCCCGGTGCGGCCGTGGTCGGTGTCCGTATCGACGGGGTTGCCCACGAGTTCTCCACCATGCCTAACGTGGTGGAAGACGTGGCCGAGGTCATCCTGAACCTCAAGGGACTGCGGCTCAAGCTGCACAGCGAAGAACCCAAGTCGCTGATGCTCGAAGCGGAAGGCCAGGGTGACGTCACAGCCCTGGATGTACAGACCGATATCGACGTGGAGATTCTCAATCCGAATCTTCATATCGCCTCCCTGGACGAGGGCGGCCAGTTGAGAATGGAAATCTATGTCGACAGCGGCCGGGGCTACGTGATCGCCGAGCAAAACAAGATGCCTGACCAACCCATCGGTGTCATTCCCATGGATGCGATGTTTTCCCCGGTAACGCGTGTTAATTTCCAGGTGGAGAATACACGAATCGGGCAGCGGACGGATTACGACCGGCTGGTGCTGGAGATCTGGACCGATGCCAGCGTTATACCGCAGGACGCACTGTCGACCGCGGCCCAGATTCTGCGCAACCATCTCCAGTTGTTTATCTCCATCGATGACAATCTCGTCTCCGAGGAAGAAGAAGAAGTGGACGAGAAATTCGAAGAAATCCGGAAGATGCTGAAGATGAACGTGGAAGAACTGGAGTTGTCGGTTCGTTCGAGCAATTGCCTGAGGGCGGCAGACATCAAGACACTGGCGGACCTGGTTCAAAAGAGCGAGACCGAGATGCTGAAGTATCGCAATTTCGGCCGCAAGTCGCTCACCGAACTGAGCCAGATTCTTCAGGAAATGGATCTTTCATTCGGCATGGATATCGAAGAGTACTTAGAAGCCGAAAGCGAGTAATCGTATGACCGTGTAGTCGGGTCATACCACGGTCGGAACAGGAGTGCAGGAATGCGACATCGAAAGCAGGGACGGGGGTTGAGCCGGTCTCCCAGTCACCGCAAGGCCATGCTGAGTAATCTGGCCACCTCGGTGCTGGAAGTGGAGCGCGTGCAGACCACCACTGCGAAGGCAAAAGAAGTGCGGAGACTCGTAGAAAGACTCATTACCTTCGGCAAACGGAACGATCTCCACGCCCGGCGGCAGGTTCTCCGGGTGATCCATAACGAGTCCGTCGTCGCGAAGCTGTTCGGACCGCTCGCCGACCGTTACGCTGAACGGCCAGGGGGATACACCCGCATCATCCGCGTCGGACACAGGCAGGGCGATGCGGCAGATATGGCGATACTCGAACTGATCGACCGGGAAGGCGCAACGGAGGATCATGACGCCGAAACGACCGAAGAAAAGAAGGAAGACCAGGCTGAGAACGAAGAGACCGGCTGAGCGAAGTACCGGCCCGATTCGGGTAGACGCTGAGACGGGATTAAGTCGACCCGCAACTCAGAGGTCCAAATCCAGCATGAATAGCAATGGCGATAACCGGTACCGGTTATCGCCATTTTTATTTGAGCGTCCGATGCCACGCGTTAACCGTGCGAGGATGATCAGGCAGACGCTAATTCGACCGGCGGCTCGGCCGGTGGCTGCGAATTCACGACCGACCTGCGGCGTGGCTCATTCGTCGTCTGGTTCTTCGGGCATGAGCACAAATTCGGGATAGGCCTCGATTCCGAGCTCCGCAACGTCCTGGCCCATGCGTTCGACCTGGTCCGTCACCCGGACAGTCATGACGAGATCGATCAAGCGCCAGATCGCGTAAGAAACGATGAACACGAAGGCGCCTATCGCCAGGATGCCGATCAGTTGTACACCGAGGTTTCCGCCGCTCACGATACACACCGCCAGCGTGCCCCAGATACCCGCGAAGAGGTGCGCAGGCACGGCGCCGACCACATCGTCGATCCTTAACGATTCCAGCATCCTCATACCGACCGTGCAGATGACACCGCCGACAGCGCCGATGATAATGGCCCAGTAATGCTGGACCATGTCAGGTCCCGCCGTGATCGAAACCAGTCCCGCGATGGCGCCATTCAGGCAGGCGAAGAGGTCGATGCGTCCCAGGATCGGTCGCGCGCACAACAATGCCGCGAGCGCACCGGCGGCGGCTCCCAGATTGGTATTGACCAGCACGTGGCTCATTGCAACCGCGTCCAGGACGCTTCCCATGGCCAGTTGCGAACCTCCGTTGAATCCGAACCATCCGAGCCAGAGAATGAAAACACCCAGGGTCACCAGGATCACGTTGGAGGGTGGCGTTGGCCTGACCGAACCGTCCTTACGGTACTTGCCGAGTCTTGGACCCACGACCAGCAGGCCCGCCAGGGCCGCCCAGCCGCCCGTGCTGTGTACGATCGTGGAACCCGCGAAGTCCTTGAACCCCATCTGGCTGAGCCATCCCGCTCCCCAGGTCCACGCGCCGACGATGGGATAGATGAACGCTGTCAGCATCAGGATGAAGAGGAAAAAAGACCAGAGTTTGACCCGCTCGGCCAGCGCGCCCGAAACGATGGAGGCCGCCGTCGCCACGAAAACCATCTGGAAGAACCAGTCCGACATGGTGGAATAGCTGTTAGCCATTACGGCCGCCGCGGCGGCCTCGTTGCCGTTGAGCAGGTCGATCTCTTCGGCCGTCGGTCCATACAGTAAGGTGAAGCTCCCGATATAGCTCCCCACGTCCACGTACATGAGGTTGTAACCGATCAGGTAATAGGCGATCCCGGCTATGGAATAGAGCCCGATGTTTTTCAGACAGATCACCGAGGCGTTTTTGGTCCGCACCGATCCGGATTCCAACATGGTAAATCCCGCGCACATCCACATCACCAGGGCACCCCAGATCATGAAAGACAGGGTATTGAACACGAACTGGTCCGCCGTTCCGACCTGGGCGCCTTCATGTTCGCTCATGGCGTACGCGACCCCGGCACCACAGACGAGCACGGCCAGCACCGCCAGCAGTTTCATGATAGATAAGCCGTGGGGTCTGTGTGACACGAGGAAGTCGTAGAATGCACTCATGGAGTGATCTCCCGGATGACACCGATGATAGCATGTGAAGTAAGATTGTGCGCTGATTATGAGTGGTTTTGTTGAACGTCGAGACATTCTACACGGAGCAAACGTTTTCGTCAAGATGGTTTGACCGCTTTTCGTTCACCGTAATGGGTAATACGATCTCATCCCCGCCAGAAACTCGTTCTGACCCCCATAGCTGGGGTGACGTACCTTGGTGATCCCGGCCGGACTGCTCAATTCCCTTGCCGCCCGTTCCGCATCGTTTCCTATGGCGAATATCCTCGACGGCTTCAGGGTCTGGACCAGCTGAACGAGCAAGACCTGGCCTGACCGGCGTTCAACCGCGTTATGCGGCCGATTGCTGAAAGGATCACCCGGTTCGTGGGGATGCAACGGAAAGACGTTCCAGAGAAAAACAGGCGCCTTGATTTTCGATAGTACTTTCCACACTACATGGGCAGATCGTTCCCTGACCATCTCTCCCCGGGTAGGCCGCTGAGCCACCAGTCCCCACCTGCCCGCATGTTCGTCAAGACGTTCGTCGTCCGTGAAGGCCAGGCCAGTCCGCCGGCCGCCGCGATAGCTGAAATCGCGACCGATCCACAGGGCTACTGCCGGGTGCTTCAGCGCCGCCTCGAGTACAGAAAGCAGGATTCTGGATCTCAGTTGAGGCGCGTCTTCCAGGTCGTAATCGGGGCAGCGGTCCGTGTATGGGTTGAATACATGGGCGAATTCAAGTTGCTGAAGGGTTCGTACGAACGAGGTGGGGTTCATGCTGGCTGACACTCAATCAACCTGCAGTGTGCAATTCGCAATCTGTATATGAAATTCAACACTTTGGAACCTTACTTTGGGATAAAACCATACGTTTACTACGATCTAGACAGAATCACTCGGAATCATCACACTTCGGTTCCTTCGTTAAGAATAGACAAATACATGTCGTAGACGTACCGTCGGTTGCGGCGCTTTCCCGTGATTTCCCGCGCGATACCCAATGTAACCAGAAGATCCATAGCCGAAGCCGTTGCCTGGAAAGACAAGCTGGTTTCGAGACGGGTAGCGGGAAGAGACAGAAGCAATTGAGATTTAAGCGCTTCGTGCACACGTAGCGCTGATCCAGCTTTTCTACCGGCGACCTCCTCAATTCTGTTTCGATCACTTCTGAACATGGTATTTAACCGTTCAACCGTACCAACGGCGCCGTCGGCTGTCAGTTTAACTCCTTCGAGGAAAAAGATGAGCCATGCTTCCCAGTTACCGGTGAGGCGTACGTTGTTAAGCAACTCGTAATATGCACTGCGATGCTGCTTAAAGTACAAACTCAGGTACAGCATGGGTTGATGCAATATACCCGCGTGGCATAACAGCAATGTAATTAGCAGCCGACCCACTCGACCATTACCATCGAGAAAAGGGTGAATTGTTTCAAACTGGACATGGGCGAGTCCCGCTCGAAGCAACACAGGCAACCCGTCGTCCTCCGCGTGCAGAAAACGCTCGAATGCAGCCATGCAGTCCTGTACGACAGTATGTGGTGGGGGTACATAGGCGGCATTTCCAGGGCGAGTGCCTCCAATCCAGTTCTGCGACCCTCTGAATTCGCCTGGAGATTTTGAGTTGCCACGACCGTGTGACAATAGTATTTCATGTGTTTCACGGATAAGTCGATTCGATAACGGAAAATCGGCTTTCAGGCGGTTCAGTCCATGTTCCATCGCCGCGACATAGTTCGAAACTTCATGTACATCGACGTTTGGTGCGCCGGGTGCATCCTCAAGTTCGAAGAGCAAGAGATCTGACAAAGAAGATTGAGTACCTTCGATCTGGGAGGAAAGCACCGCCTCCTTACGCACGTAGGCGTATAGAAAAAGCTCCTCATCCGGAAGGAACGTCGTAATGCTGTCGAGTCGTCCCAGGGCGAGTACCGCTGATTCGAGTAATCGTTGTAAAGGACCATCCATAACCAAGTTAGGGTGGGGTGGTAACGGCAATGGCACAAAGGCCTTTACTGTTTCTGCGCCAATAGTCATGCACTCATAATGGCCAACCAGTCCACGCTTCACTACTGTTGTCCTTGTTCATTATTTCAGTTTTAGGAATAACAAAAACGTTATTCCATTTTGAGTTCTAAATTAAAATAACAAATCTTTAATGTACAAGTTGAAATCATCCGAATGCGTATTTTACTCAAATGACGACGGGTTAATCCTGTTATTATGTTTTAAAGAATAACCGAGTTACTATTCTAATTTAAGAAGTAAATCAGAATACCAATCCATGGAGGACGCTATGTTTCCGCATCCGCCCACAGTCAGACTCACCATGTTCCGTTCGGATCAATCCGGAAGCCCCGCACTCAGTTCACCCGCCGCCGCCGGTTCTTCACGTAGTCCACGAGGATGTATTCACCCAGGCTGTCGAGGGAGGAGTAGTAGGCCCGGCCCTGGTTCATCTCCGTGAGTTTCTCCACGAAACCGACCAGGTAGGGATCCTGGGTGACCATGAAGGTGCTGATGGTGATCTTCTCCCGCCGGCAGGTCATGGCCTCGTCTAGGGTACGGTTTACGATGCGTGGATCCAGGCCAAAGGAGTTCAGATACAGGCGGCCGTTCCGGTCATAGATGGCCGAGGGCTTGCCGTCTGTGATCATGAAAATCTGCTTGTTGACGTTTCGTGTCCGGCGCAGGATGTTCCGGGCCATGAGTAGGCCGGCCTTGGTATTCGTATGGTAGGGGCCGACCGAAACGAAGGGCAGGTCTTCGATCTTCACCTGCTTCGCGTCATCGCCGAACAGGACGAGATGGAGTTCGTCCTTCGGGTACTTGCGGATGATGAGTTCCGCCAGGGCCATGGCCACGCGCTTGGCCGGGGAAATGCGGTCTTCGCCGTACAGGATCATGCTGTGGCTGATGTCCAGGAGCATGACGGTGGCGCAGGAAGTGGTGTGTTCGACCTCGTAGACTTCGAAATCGTCTTCGTGCAGATCCAGATTGAATCCGGACCGGCGGATCGCGTTCCCGATGGTGGAGGTGAAATCGACGTTCGACGCCTGGTCGCCGTAACGGTAGGGCCTGGTTTCGCTGAGTCTTTCCACGCCGTCGCCTTCGAAAGGCGTCTCGTGGCCTCCGCTCAGACCTCTCTTCAGGCTACTGTAGACAAACCGAAGCGAATCTTCCCTGATGCGCCGGCCACCCTTTTCGGTCAGGGTAAACGCGTCTTCGTCCTGCTTGATGTAACCCCGCTTCTCGAGCTCCTTGACGAAGGATTCATAACTGATGCTGTCGTCGAAAATGCCCTGTCGCTGGTCGATGTAGCGCATCCACTTCAGGGCTTCTTCCACGTCGCCGCTGGTGTGTATGAGAATCTGGCTCAACAGGCCAAACAGTTGTTCGAGGCGGTCTTCGCCTTCGTCGGGATGGGGGATCCACCTGGTGTACTGTATCTCGATCATTCCGATCACCGCACTTCCGCCGTGAACTATCTGATCTTGAGGGTCGACAGTCCGATGATCGCCAGGATGCCGGCGATGATCCAGAACCGGATCACGACCTTGGTCTCGGCCAGGCCGCGGTACTGGAAGGCGTGGTGGAGTGGCGCCATGTAGAAGATGCGCCGGCCGAGCCACTTGATCCCGATCTTCTCCTGGACCAGTACCGAGAAAGCCATGGCCACGAAGATACCGCCGGTGATGACGAAGAGGAACTCCTGCTTGAGCAGTACGGCGAGGGTGCCGACGATACCGCCCAGCGGAAGGGCGCCCACGTCGCCCATGAAGACCTGGGCGGGATAGGCATTGTACCATAGAAATCCCAGGCAAGCGCCAAAGACTCCCGCGCAGATCACCGTCAGCTCACCGCTGCCCGGAAGATAGGTGAACTGCAGGTACCCGGAATAGATGGCGTTTCCGATGACGTAGGCGAATACCCCGTAAACGACCACGGTAAACGAAACGGGGACGATCGACAGTCCGTCCAGGCCGTCGGCGAAATTCACCGCGTTGGCGATGGCTACGACGACGAATGCAATGAAGGGCAGGTACCACCAGCCCAGGTCGAGGACGGCGTCCTTGACGAAGGGGATGTAGAGTTCCGAGGCGATTCCTTCGGTTACGGGCGATAAAGCGGGTACCAGGAAGATAAAGCCGAAGGCGAGACCGAACACCGCCTGGGAGAGCAGCTTGGTTCCCTGCGACAGGCCGCGGTCGCTGTCACGGTACTTGATCTTCCGATAGTCGTCGATGAACCCGAACACGGAAAACCAGACCAGCGCGAACAGGAAGATCATGGTGAAGCGGTTGAACAGATCGCTCCACAGCAACACGCTCGCGAAGATGGACGAAATGATCAGCAGGCCGCCCATGAGCGGTGTGCCGGCCTTCGAGGCGGTGGAAATCACGCCGTGCGTACGGGGGTTGTCCCGCACGTTATTCACATACAGCATGCGTATGATGCGTTCACCGAAGAGCAGCGTGACGCCAAAGGCCGTCAAGGCCGAGCAGATCGCCCTGAAACTAAGGTACTGGAACAGGCGTAGAAAGGACAGGGCGTCGATCGTATCGAACAGATAGGTAACAAGATGGTATATCATGGGTATCTCACGCGGTTGTCTGCTGGCCGTCGATGAGGTCGATCAGCCGGTTCAGGGTGCGCTTGATCGGGAAGTCCGGGTCGAAATGGTTGCAGGTGACCAGGATGCCGTCCAGTTCATCGTGCAGGCCGTCCAGGTCGTCGATCAACCGCCTTCCGACCAGGTCGGTCAGCGCATCGATGACAGCCTGACGCACCTTCCAGTTCGGATCCAGGTAGTACGGCCGGAGATCGTCCAGTACGGCGCCGTCTCCCATTTTTCCCATGGCAAGTATCGCCGCCGATTTGATTTCAAAGGAGGATTCGCGCAGCAGCCGGCGCAGTCCGTTCAGCACTTCCACGTCCGTGTCCCCGTCTCCAGTGGCGAGTGCGCCGAAGGTCCTCGCGGCCGCGGACCGCACTTCGTAGTATGGATCCGCCAACAGGTCCAGCAATATGGCGCGCACTGATTCATTATATACACCGAGTTGCCCGACCGAGGTCACGGCATTGCGGCGGATGAAGCCGACCTGCCTGTAGTCTCCGCCGAAGACCCGCTGCAGCCAGGGCGCCCGCGTTTTGTCACGGAGCAGTGCCAGAATAAAGGAAAGGCGGTCCCGGTAACCGAGCAGGCCGACCAGCTTGACCCCCTCGTTACGGATCTGCCAGCGGGTGTTCTTGAGGAATCCATCGACACGGTATTTCAGGTAGTCTTCGCCCACGGTGTCGATGAACGCCTGGTCGCGGCCTTCACCGAATCGGCGGACGAGCGCGTAGGGCGACAGTACGGATGCCGGTGGCGCGGCCTGCCCGGGCGGCCCGGGCCGCCCGGGCAGGCCGGCCACATCGGATTCATCAGGCTTGCCGTTTGATAGTACGGGGCCCGCGGGTCGGTCTGAGAGCAGGTGATCCAGCTGGTCGACGATTCGGTCCAGTCCACCGTGGTCAAAGGTCTCCCGCGCCCTGCGGGACATGTTTTCGCGGCGGGCGGGGTCGTCCAGGATACCAAGGATCTGGCCAGCCAGTCGTTCGCCGTCGACCGCCCCGATGGTCTGACCATTTTCGATGAAGATCGATTCGTACAGGACATGGGCCGCGCCCCTCGATTCGAGCGTTCTGGCGTTCATGGCCTGGTGGTCGCCGGGCGCGTAGGGCAATGGTACGAGAATGGACGGAATCCCGCAGATCCCAATTTCCGTGACGACCCCCGCGCTGGAACGGCTGATGACCAGGTCGCTTGCGGCGTAGAGCGTCTCGATTTCGTGGGAGTAGTCCGACTGGTGATATCTCGACCGTTGTTCCTCGGTGAGATTGATTCCTTCCAGGCGTTCCCGCGTATCGCTTTCAGCATGGTATTCCGCGCTTCGCGACTGCCCGATGACATGGATGACGTGAACATCCTCCCTGGCCAGTATCCGCGGCAGCGCATCGACCATGGCCCGGTTGATGGAGCGGGCGCCAGATGAAGCGCCAAAGGCGAATACGACCTTCGCGTCGGCCGGCAGGCCCTGCGAAGCCCGTGCGTCGTCCCGGGATACGGCGCCGATCTCCCGTCTTACCGGGTAACCCACCCACATTGCCTTTCCAGGTGGGAAAAAACTCAGCGAAGCCTCGAAGGACACGCCGATCCGGTCCGCGATTCGGCCGGCCAGCCGGTTTACCTTGCCGGGCACGACGTTCTGTTCGTGGACGAAACAACGGCGGGCGCCCGTCAGGTGGAGGAACTGCAACAATGCGTGGGCCAGGAGGACGGGACTGCTGGCATATCCCCCCGTGGCGACGATTATGCGCGGGCGGTGTCTGATCAGGTGAACCAGGCTCTGAAGGATGCCGATGCCGGTTGATGTCGCGAAGCGAAGTAGTGCAAAGGGCTGACGCACCGCGGGCAGTCCCCGGGCCTGGACCAGGTGAATCGGGTATCCCCGCTTCGGTACGAGCGAGGCTTCCATTCTCCCCCGGGCACCGATGTACACGATACGGGCATCGGGGTTTCGGGAACGCACCTCGTCGGCGATGGCCAGGCCGGGATAAACGTGGCCGCCCGTCCCGCCACCGGTAAAAACGCAGGTTACGGGACGCGTCTGGGCAGGAGCAACTTCAGCCGCTTCCGAACGCACCGCATCATGTTGTAGGGTCGTCTGAGACATTGTGGAGGATATCCGGTCACGGCAACGCCGTCATCCGGGCGGAGCGCACTGATCCGTACCGCCGGATATCGGTTTTGCCTCTTCGGTTCCGGAAGGCTTCGATCAGAATCGAGGTCACTGCCACCACGACACGAAGTGCATTGGTCCGCTTCGTGAGGGGCACCTTGAAATGTAGCACAATGAGCGGCACTGTCAAGCCGTAATAAACAGGACTAAATTCGATTCCATCGGACTCGGACACAGGACTGGCGATATCTCGGAACGCGTGGTAAATTAAGTGTTGCCATCGTTTACGTGCACAGACACAGCTTTACCAGGAGAACCATTGTGCCAGCGGTGCGGGATGATCACTTGCAGTCAACAACGCCACGCGCCCAACTCTGTCAGGAGTAACCGCCTTGTCCGATCCCAAGACCAGACCCAATGACACCAGCGTGGAAGCATTCATTGACGCAGTGGACCATACGGGCAGACGGGAAGACGCGCGAATCCTGCTGGAACTCATGCGGCGGGTGACCGGCGAAGAGGCCGTGATGTGGGGACTGAGCATCGTGGGGTTCGGAAGTTACCACTACCGATACGCAAGCGGACAGGAAGGCGACTGGCCCATCACCGGGTTTTCGCCGCGCAGACAGAACTTGTCGATCTACATCATGCCCGGTTTTGAAAGATACCAGGACCTGCTGTCTCGCCTGGGCAAGCACAAAACCGGCAAGTCCTGTCTGTACGTCAACAAACTCGCCGACGTGGACATGAACGTGCTGGAGAAGCTTGTGCACACGGCGGTTACGGATATGAAGCGGATGTTCCCAGGTTGAAGGACGGAAGTGCATCGAAAACTGTCAATCAACCATCTCATTGGAACGATTGTCGTGCAAAAACGTATATCGAATAGATAACCCTTATATGTTGGATACTTACACCAAGTATCCTTGACAAATATCGACTACCGGTATATAATGGTGTAATGTCTGAAACTCTGTAATTACGTCTGAAATCAAAAGCTACCGTGAATCAAGGGGATTCCCGGTAAACCCATTTAACGGAGGAAACAAATGCGAGGTATATTCGTACTGCTATCCATGACGCTGATCATGGGATGCGCGACCGAGATCGAGAACTTCGAGGAACTCGTGGAACGGTTGAATGAGACGGAGCAGGAAATCCGTGCCAGGCAGGATGAAATCCAGACGACGATAGCGACATACATCGAAACCCATCCCGAGGACCAGGTCGATGCGGAATCGTTGACCAACATGGCGCTGAATCCCGACCACGAAGCAGTGTTGAACGAAATGCTGGCCAGCGAAGCGGATGTCTCCTACCGCGGACTCGTGCAGGAAATCGTCGACACGCGGGGCGAGGTCGCCGAACTGCAGCAGGATATGCAGGCGCTTAGAGACGATCTGCCGGCGCCTTACACGGTACAGCGGGGCGATTCTCACCTCCAGGTCGCACTGGAGTACCTCATGGAGAATCATGGCCTGATGGCTGCTGAAGCCCGCGACGCCGTGGAGCAGACCGCGCTGGTTGAAAACCTGAACGTGGGCAACCAGGTATGGCTGCTCTACAAGGACGGGATTCTCGGCTCATACGTGACACAGGGTACGGCGGACACGTCGCCGGGTCGTGCGCAGCGCATAGCCAGGGCGCGTATCAACCGCAAGATCGCAACGTTGACCGACGAACGCGACGAGGCCCAGGCCCGGTCTGCCTTCATTGCCGATTCGCTGAACCAGGTCAAGGATATGCTCGAAGAGCGTATCGTCTTCCTGCGCAGCGAGGAAGAGCGACTCAATGGACAGATCGCGATGCTTTCCGAGGCGCGCGACGAAGCGTTGGCCCAGCGGGACATGGAAGAACAGGCCAAGCTGGAAGCGGAGATGAAGTTGAACTCCATATTCTTCGCGGCAAACACCATGGACCACTGGAAGGATTCCATGGTGATCAAGGATCCCTTCTTCGGCGGACCCCGCGTGGAATCGCTCACCGGCGTGGACTTCTCACAGTCCCAGGATCTGCGCGAGGGCACGGTCCTGACAATCGAACGGTCGGCTTTCCCTTCGCTGGATCGAATCAAGAAGGTTGACGTCTTCCCGCGTAGCTTCCGGGACGGCCAGGACTACGTCGTCGCTTTCCATCCCTCGGGCGAGAGGGTATCCATCGAACTGCTTACGCCGGAAAATTTCGCCGGCCAGAACGTACTTTTCGCCCTGAGAGACTGATCGCTACGATTCCCACAGAAAATTGATTCAACTATACGCAACGCAGATACGAAGGCGGGTCGCAGGAAGTCAGGCAACCCGCCTTCGTCTGCTTAGGAGCCGGGTTGCATGCAGTGGAAACAGGTACGCATCGTCCTCATTCTGGTTGTAATCTTCACCGCGCTTTGGTACGTCTACCCTTCCTTAAGAACATCTGATTACTGGCAATATTCTCCCGTTCAGGATACCCTGAACTCCGGTCAGATCGAAGCGATCGACTCGGATCCACTGCTGACCGAGGAAGACAAGACCCAGCTTAAGCAACTGAACCTGACCAAGGGCGAGCGCGACCGGTTTCAGGACCAGTCCATTCGCCTGGGTCTGGACCTTCAGGGCGGCGTGCAGATCAAGCTCGAGGTGGACAAGTCCAACCTGCCGGAAGACGAAGCCATTGACGTGGTGGAGCGGGCCATGCAGGTCATCTCCAATCGGGTCAACGAGTTTGGTGTTACCGAACCGATCATCCAGCAGGAAGGCGAAGACCGCATCATCGTAGAGTTGCCGGGATTGAAGGACATCGACCGGGCGATGACGCTGATCAACCAGACGGCACAGCTGGAATTTAGGCTGCTGCGCGACGGGATTGAACTGCGCGGTGTTGTCGAACGGATAGATGCCCTCCTCGCTGCCCGGGATACCACCACCGCGGTGGCGGACACGAATGCCCTGATTCCCGAAGCAGACATCACCCCGGCAAGCAACCCCTTTCTGTCGCTGATCGACATCTCGGACAATGAAATCATCGTACCTGCGAGCAACATCGCCCGGGTGGACGAGATCCTGGCCCAGCCCGAGGTGCAAAGCTTTATACCCGCCGGCGCCGAAATCCGGGGGGGTGTCGTGCGCACGGCGGCCAGCGGGCAGCGCATAAGATCCTACTTCTACATGAACGCCCGGCCGGAACTGACCGGCGCTGTACTGGCGGACGCCTATCCGCAGTCCGGTTCCGGCTCGGATATCGGCAGCATGGGCGTGGCATCGGTCGGTTTTACGACCACCGACGACGGCGCCAGGACCTTCTCTCGGGTTACGGGGAACAATATCGGCCGCCGCATGGCCATCGTCCTGGATGGGCGGGTGTTTTCCGCACCGGTAATCCAGGGACGCATTCCCAATGGCCGCGGCGAGATCACCGGCATCAACTCGCTGGAGGAGGCCAGGGACCTGGCCATCGTCCTGCGGGCCGGCGCCCTGCCTGCTCCCATGGAAATCATCAGCAAATTTGTCGTGGGGCCGTCCCTGGGCGAGGACGCCATCAATTCCGGTAAGTGGGCGTCGATCCTGGGCCTGATCGCGGTGATGGTCTTCATGTCCGTGTATTACCGTACCGCGGGGCTGATCGCTAATTTCGCCCTTATCCTGAACCTGCTCTTGCTCCTGGCCGTACTGGGGGCCTTCCAGGCGACGCTGACGTTACCCGGCATCGCGGGTATCATTCTCACCATGGGCATGTCGGTGGATGCCAATATCCTCATATTCGAACGGATCAAGGAGGAACTCAAGGCAGGTCAGAAGACGATCCGGCAGGCCGTGGACAGCGGTTACGGGAACGCCCTCCGCACCATCGTGGACGCCAATATCACCACCCTGATCACCGCTTTCGCCCTCTACGAATTCGGCACTGGCCCCATCAAGGGATTCGCCGTAACGCTGGGATTCGGCATCCTGATCAGCATGTTCACGGCGATCTTCATCACGCGGTCCCTGTTCGACGCGCTCATCGACCGCTGGCAACTCCTGCAGGTCAGCATCGGACGGACCGATCCGTTCGGCCGCCTGTTCTTCGGATTCATGCGGTTCGGCAAGGTGGCGTTCCTGATTACCTGGTGCGTGATCGTGGTCGGCCTGGGAACCATCTTCGTCCGTGGCGGGGTGAACTGGGGTGTGGATTTTCAAAGCGGTTCTTTGATCGAGATGCGTTTCGATCCCCCGGTTCAGGTACAGGAAATCCGCGGCGCGCTGGCTGGTGTTACCATTGACAATCAGGGTGTGGATCTGAGCCAGAGCGAGATCAAGGCCATAGGCGAGGAAGGAAACATCCTCATACGGGCAGCAGCCAGCGATTGGAACGAATCGCAGGTCGCCGGCGCGGTGAAGACGGTCCTCCAGGAACAGTTTCCCGGTAACCTTAAGGGCGATGAACAGGACTGGCTGCGGCAGGAATTCAACGTCAGCCCGAAAATCGGCAAGGAACTCACGGTCGACGCCATGGGCGCCATCGGGGCTTCCATCATCGGTATCGTCCTTTACATCACCATACGCTTCCGGCAGGTCAACGGCTTCCGGTTCGGTATCGGAACGGTCGTCGCCCTGATCCACGACGTACTCATAGTCCTGGCTATGCTCACCCTGGTGGGCGAGGAACTGACCATGGCGGTAGTAGCGGCCCTGCTGACCGTCGTGGGGTATTCAACGAATGATACCATCGTGGTCTACGACCGTATACGGGAAAGCCTGGGCCGAACCCGTACGGAGGGATTCTCCGGCGTGGTGGACCGAAGCATCAACGAATGCCTGAACCGCACCATGATGACGTCGCTCACCGTCCTCCTGGTCCTGGTCTTCCTGCTGGCCGGCAGTGCGTCGACCAACTGGGGTTTCGCCCTGGCGCTGACCTTCGGCGTCATCACCGGAACCTATTCTTCGATCTTCATTGCCAGTCCCATCGTGGTCTGGTGGCAGAACTGGATATCGAAGAAACGCGAAGAAATACGACGCGCAAGAAAATCATCGCGGTCGAAAACCGCCAGCGCTGGTTAGCGTAACCCGCAGATCCCATGTCGCCTGCCGAACGCATTGAAGTCCTGCGCCGTGAAATCCGGTCGCACGATCATCGGTACTTCGTACTCGCCGATCCGGTCATCAGCGATTACGACTACGACTTACTGATGAACGAACTGCGGGACCTGGAATCGGCCCATCCCGATTTAATCAGTACCGATTCACCGACGCAGCGCGTCGGAGGGTCGCTCTCCTCTTCCTTTCCCGTCGTCCGGCATCCGGTTCCCATGCTCTCCATCGGAAACTCGTACAACGACGAGGAGATCAGGGGATTTGACCGCCGAATCCGCGACATGCTGGGCGAAGAACGGGAATACGCCTACGTGGTCGAATTGAAGATCGACGGCGTCGCCGTCAGCCTGCGGTATGAAGATGGCGTGCTCGCACTCGGCGCCACGCGTGGGGACGGCGAACAGGGCGACAACATCACGTCGAACCTGCGAACCATCCGGTCCATTCCGCTTCGCATTCCGGAGTACCAGCCCCAGCTCAACAACATCGAGGTGCGGGGCGAGGTATACCTCCCACACGACGGGTTCCAGAATCTGAACACCCTGCGCACTGAACGGGAAGAACCGCTTTTCGCGAACCCCCGTAACGCCACGGCAGGCTCGCTGAAACTCCGCGATCCCCGCGTCGTCGCTGAAAGACCCCTCCGGGTGTTTCTCTACACGCTGCGTTTCGAAGATGAAGGCGGCGCGCTCGCGGCGCGGCCCGACCTGGACAGCCATTACCAGCGGCTGCACTGGCTGGGCGGCCAGGGTTTTCCAACCAACCGCGAAGCCCGGCGATTCGCCGCCGTAGGCGAGGCGATCGATTTCTGCCACGAATGGGAGGCGCGACGATCGTCTTTGCCCTATGATATCGACGGCATGGTCATCAAGATCGATTCCATCGGACTGCACGGTGAACTCGGCGCGACGATGAAGAGTCCACGCTGGGCGATCGCGAGCAAGTTCGCGGCGCAACGGGCCGTAACCCGTCTTACGGACATCCGGCTCCAGGTGGGCCGTACCGGCGTGGTGACCCCGGTCGCGGAACTCGATCCTGTTTTCCTGGCCGGCTCGACGATCAGCCGGGCTACGCTGCACAACGAGGAAGAGATCGGCCGGAAGGATCTTCGCATCGGGGATACCGTGTTTATCGAAAAGGGCGGCGACGTCATTCCCAAGGTGGTTTCCGTGGATATGGCCAAACGGGAAGAAGGGGCGTTGCCCTTTGTGATGCCCATGGACTGTCCGGTCTGTCTTTCTCCACTGGTACGGGTGGGAGACGAGGTCGCGGTACGCTGCGAGAACGCGGCGTGTCCCGCGCAGATGCAGGCCCGGGTCACTCATTTTACCGCCCGGAACGCCATGGACATCGAAGGATTCGGTCCGGCGGTCACCGAGCAGATACTGGAGCATGGCCTGATCGGGGACGTGGGAGACATCTACGGGTTGACTCAGGAGCAACTCGGCACACTGGACCGCATGGGCGAGAAATCCGCGGACAACCTGCTGCGGGGTATCGAAACCAGCAGGGAACGGCCCCTGGACCGCCTCCTCTTCAGCCTGGGCATCCCCCACGTGGGAGAGCGGGTCGCCCGGCAGATCGCCGACCGATTCCGTTCCATCAAAGGAATCATGGGGGCATCGGAAGAGGAACTGGTCGCCATACCGGAGATCGGTCCGAAGATCGCCGAGAGCATCGTGTTTTTCTTCCGGAATGATAGAAACCTCGAGATCGTCGAGAAACTGAGAGCGGCCGGTCTCAGCATGGAGCTGCCTTCGCCGGAAAGCGGTGCGGATTCCCAGGCGCTGGCGGACAAGGTCTTTGTCATCACGGGAACGCTTCCGCACTACACCCGGGACGAGATGGCGGATCGGATCACGGCCGCCGGAGGACGGGTCACGTCCAGCGTGAGCAAGAAAACGGATTTCCTCGTTGCCGGAGAAAACGCCGGCTCCAAGCTCAAGAAGGCGCAATCGCTCGGCGTCGAGGTACTGAACGAAGCGGATTTCGAAGCCCTGTTTTCCAACTAGGATTGCCATGGTATCTTACGGAAGCCAATGCATGGTGCGCCCGCTGAAGAAGGTGCTGGTCAAGCGTCCTGAAGAAGCCTTCGAAAGCCAGGGCCGGATCGACGCGCAGTGGCGGTCCCTGGACTATCTTTCCAGGCCGGATTTCAAGCGTGCGGTCGAGGAACACCGCTATTTCGTTTCTTTACTCGAAAAGGCAGACTCCGAAGTGGTGTACCTTCCGAAGGACGGCAGCACGGGACTGGACTCCCTCTATACGCAAGATCCCGTGGCCTCCGTGATCGACCAGGGCGTGATCCTGGGACGCATGGGCAAGGAAGCCCGCATGCGGGAGCCGGATGCCCAGGCGGACTGGTACGCCGAAGCGGGCATTCCTATTGCGGGACGCATTGAATCACCCGGGAGTGTTGAAGGCGGCGACGTAGTCTGGTTGAAGGACGACCTGGTCGTCATCGGTCTTACCTACCGCACGAACGGCGAGGGGATCCGCCAGTTTCAGGCCCTGCTTAAACCGCATGGTATAGACGCGGTGGCCATCCCCATGGTCCACTGGGACGGTCCGGGGGCGGTGTTGCACCTGATGTCCATCATCAGCATGCTGGACACGGACCTCGCGGTCGTCTACGAACGAATCATGCCCATCCCTTTCCGGGAAATGCTGACCGCCCTGGGCATAGACCTGGTCCAGGTGCCGGACGAGGAATACGACAGCCTCGGTTGCAACGTACTGGCCGTAAAACCCCGCCGCGTCGTTCTGCGAAGCGGCAATCCCGTCACCGTCGATCGGATGCGGGAGGCCGGGTGTGTGGTGGAAGAATTCGACGGCGATCACATCTGCTACGCGGGCAGTGGCGGACCGACCTGCCTGACGCGTCCCCTTCACCGGGCGTGACAGGGGACACCAGACTGGAAACCCACCCATGAACAAGTACCGGGCAGGCTTCATAGGATGCGGCGGCATCGCCACCGCCCATGCGAACGGATACCGCCATGTCGCTAACGCCGATGTTGAACTGGTCGCGGGGTCGGACATCAGTCCGAAAGGGGAGAAGGCGCTGTATCTCGCCGAAGAACACGGCATCCGGATATACGGGGACCATCGCGAAATGCTGGAGAGGGAAGAACTCGACCTGGTAAGCGTATGCACCTGGCCCCGCGGACACTGCGAGGCGACCATCGCGGCGGCGGAAAGCGGCGTGAAGGGCATTCTGTGCGAAAAACCCATGGCCGTCTCCCTGGACGAAGCCGACCGGATGATCGAAGCGTGCGGGAAGGCCGGTGTGGTCCTCGCGATCGGCCACGCCCACCGGTTTTCTCCCCAGGCCGTTCAGGCGAGGGAATTGATCCAGGCAGGAGAAATCGGCGAAGTCGCCATGATATGGGGTCACTGTACCCTCGACCTGATGAACAACGGCACGCACGTCATCGACCTGATCAACTACCTGAACGGTGACAGTCCACCCCGCTGGGTCATGGGGCAGATCGACCGTCATCGAAAGATCGACGGCCGGCGCAACCATCCCGACATGCCGGTCGAAGATATGGCGGTCGGACGGGTCGGCTACGACAACGGGGTGGCAGGGTTCATTGAACTTGGTGAACGGGCGAACCAGGCTTTCTCTTTCCGGATCATCGGTTCCGACGGCGTCATTGAAGTGAACAATCCGGACGGACCACCGTTGAAGGTGCTGTCCAGTTTCCGATCCGACGGGTGGCAGACACCCAGGTTGAACATGGTCTATTCGAATGTTTGCGGCGAACTGGAGGAACTGGTCTCCACCGTGGAAGGCCGCACCGCCCACCGGTCCGAAGCAAAGATCGCCCGAGTGGCCCTGGAAACCATCATGGGCATTTTCGAATCCTCCGCCAGGCGGTGCGTATTGGAATTCCCCATCGACGTCCGCGATTTTGCCCTGGAACGCATGGCAAGGGAAGGGATGGTGTGAGTTGAACGCCGAACAGAACGCCGAACAGCAGGCCAATCGCCTGGTCCACGAGACCAGTCCCTATCTCAGGCAGCACGCCTACAATCCGGTGGACTGGTATCCCTGGGGCGAAGAAGCCCTGGAGAGAGCCCGGACGGAAGACAAGCCCGTAATGCTGTCCATCGGTTATTCCGCGTGCCACTGGTGCCATGTCATGGCCCACGAATCATTCGAGAACGGGGAAACGGCCGAGATCATGAACCGGCACTTCGTCAACGTCAAGGTGGACCGGGAGGAGCGGCCCGACCTGGACGAGATCTACATGAACGCCGTCACCGCCATGACGGGCAGCGGCGGATGGCCTATGACCGTTTTCCTCACGCCCGGACTTAAACCCTTCTACGGGGGCACCTATTTCCCTCCGGACGACCGGTATGGGCGGCCCGGGTTTCCCCGCATTCTGCAGGCGGTGTCCCAGTTTTACCAGGACCGCCGGTCCGACGCCGAAGAACAGGGCGACAAGCTGAAAGAACGGCTCGTCGATCTGGCCGGATTCACCTCGAGCAACGAGACCCTGGAAATCGGCCTGCTCGACAAGGCTTTCACCGGGATCGCCGCCTCCTATGACTCCACCAACGGCGGTTTCGGTACGCAGCCCAAGTTTCCCCCGTCCATGGCGCTGTCCTATCTCCTGCGAGAACATCTCAGGACCGGCCGGAAGACTAGCCTCGACATGGTCGACCATTCCCTTGCGAAGATGGCCAACGGCGGTCTGTATGATCATCTCGGCGGCGGCTTTCACCGCTATTCCGTCGATGAGAAATGGCTGATCCCCCACTTCGAGAAGATGCTGTACGACAACGCTTTGCTCTTGCGGACGTATACCGAAGCCTTCCAGGCCACCGGGAACCTTCTGTTTCGTAAGGTCGTTTCGGAAACGGCGTCGTACGTCATCCGCGAGATGCTGCAGCCCGGCGGTGGATTCTATGCGACCCAGGACGCGGACAGCGAAGGAGAGGAAGGCCGGTTCTTCGTATGGACACCGGATGAAATCCGGGATCTGCTCGGCGAGGAAAGGGGCAAACTGTTCTCGCGATACTTCGGCGTGGAAGCAGGGGGAAACTTCGAACACGGCACCAGCGTCCTGCACGTGGACGTCGACTTCGAACCGCTGGCGGCCCACCTTGGGGTTGCGACGGACGATTTGCGGTCGATCGTGTCCGAAGGCCGCAGGACCCTATTCGACCACCGCGAAAAGCGTATACACCCGGGCCGGGACGAGAAGATCATGACGGACTGGAACGGGCTGATGGTCGGCAGTCTCGCCCAGGCCAGCCGCGTTTTCGGTGAACCAGCCTGGCTCGACGCGGCGGCGGATTCGATGAGGTTCATCCTGGACTCGCTGTACGAAGACGTCAGGCTGCTGCACACATTCAATGACGGCCGTGCACGCTTCAACGGCTACCTGGACGATTATGCGTTTACGGTTTCCGCTCTTCTCGACCTGTACGAAGCGACCTTTGATCCGTCCTGGTTCGCCCATGCCACTACGCTCATGGACACGACGATCGAGCGGTTCTGGGACACGGAGAACGGCGGCTTCTTCTTCACCAGCGACGATCACGAGACGCTCATCGTCCGGTCCAAGAATCCCTACGACAACGCGATTCCCTCGGGCAACGCCGTATGCGTGCAAAACCTGCTGCGGCTGGCCGCGTTCACCGGCAATACCGGCTACCGGGACAAGGCCGGGCGGACCCTCTCCCTCTTCACTGATTACATGGGGGCGGCTCCGGGGGGTTTCGGTCAGCTGCTGTGCGGACTGTCCTGGTATCTCGATACACCCGTCGAGATCGCCCTGGTCGGCGCCAGGGATGACACCGGAACGCAGGCCATGCTTGATCTGATCGACAGCACGTTCCTGCCGAACTCGGTCGTCGCCCTGCATGATCCGACCACGGGGGATGGCCGGGCTGCGGAGCTTATACCACTGCTCGCGAACCGGCCGGCCGTAGATAACAAGACCACCGCCTATGTCTGCGAACAGTTCGTGTGCCGCGAACCCGTCACGACGGTCGAGGGGCTGGCTTCGCTGTTGAAAAAGTAGAGAAGAAGAGAAGTAGAGAAGTAAAGAAAAGGCGGGATCTTACCGCGTCAGTCGTCCTGCAGCGGCCTGGAGATGACACAGGCGTTGATGCCCCCGATTCCCATTGAAAGTTTTCCGGCAATGCCGGTGGGAAGCGGGCAGGACGCATCGTAGACGAACCGGGTGTGCAGGCTCCCGATTTCGGGGTTCACTTCGTCGCGGGAAAGCGGCGTGGGGTATAGCGCGCCCCGTTCGTAGCCCAGGTACTGCGCCGTCAGCTCCCACCCTCCTCCGGCACTCATTCCATGACCGAAGGTGCCCTTCCGGGCGGTGACCGTCACGGAGCCAGGCACCATTTCAAGCAGGTTTTCCATCTCCAGAAAATCGCCGGGCGTCGCCGTGGCGTGAAGATCCCACGAGGCAATGTCTTCGGGGGAAACACGGGCGCCCTCGATGGCCTGCTGGACCGCCAACTGCGGGCCTTCCTTCGATGGCGTGATGATATGATCGGCGTCGGAACTGACGCCCACTGCAAGGGGTTCCATCCCGATCGGCCTGAACCCCTTCCCGGTCATGTATACGAAATCCCCGATGATCCACAGCACGGAACCTCCCGAGACGTGGGTGCCGCGCAGCCCGGTCAGGGGCTTGGACACGGCGCCATCGGCGGCGGAAACACGTGCGCGGTAGAAGGCGCCTACCAGCAGGGACGTGGGCGGGGGGTCGGTGGCGCCGACGACGACCGCCTTCGCTTCGCCTCGCTGGATCGCGTCCATCCCGAGCTTGAGACACACGCCGAATGTGGAGCAGGCGGCCACGGGCGCCAGGGAGAGCCCGTGTAACTGCCCCATCATGGTGACCTGCGATGCAGGCGTGTTATGGATATTCCAGATCAGGTCGGCCGATACACATTCCCACGGCGGGTCGGGGGCTCCCCATTCATCCTGCAACTGTTGCTTGCGGCGGTGCTTTTCCCGAATGAGTTTCAGCTTGCCCGATTCGACGGTTCCCTCTACGTTCATTCCCTCGATCTCGGCGAGGGTCTTCAGATATGCCCTCAGTTCTTCCGATTCAGCCGTCCAGAACGCATTCCAGGTTTCCTCCGCCTGATCTTGCGTAGCGGAAGGTGCCGTCTCGGGGTGGGCCGGCAGTCCATCCGGAACATCTTCGTCGTCATGCCTGGTGAGATACGCGCGAAGCCGGGTGTTCCTTTCCGCGGAACCCCAGAACCGGTCCCAGGCGCGCTGGGCCCGGTACAGCTCCATGCTGATCCGGCTGATCGTCGGGATATTACCCACGCCGGTACCGACGTACACGTGGGAGGCCGTTCCGAGCGACTGTAATTCCTGCTCCAGCCCCGGATTCTGGTCCAACGCCTGGATAAAGGCCCCGACAGCATGCAGCGTGGTGGGGTCCATCTTCTCGACCAGGCGGGTGTACCGGTTCGATGGGAAACGTGCGTCGATCCATTCCCTGTAAACCTGGAAGTCGAAATCGGGTTCGCCGACCAGGAAATTGTTCGGTCCAAACCCGTTGAAGGGTGCCAGCCAGCTATCGGATTGTTCCAGGTTGCGGGCGAAGGCTTCCATGTTGGGCGAGCGGGGCGCCACGATGCCCCAGCCGAATATTCCGATTCTACGCAATGTAAACCTCGATATGTCTACTTGATCCCGGGTTTTCCAACCGCTACTTTAGCCTCGTCAATATAAGCGCGGAAAGGGGTGGACTCAAGGCAATTCACCCCACCGGGTTCAATCCCTTGACCGCTTCAGATTAACGCGGGTATAATGTTGGAAGGTCCAGTTGCATTGCTTCTTAGACTGCGTAACGATCCTATTCGTTCGAAGAGAAAACGATCAGCGCATCTTCTTTCGGATGCCTCTCTTCGACGATTTCATCATGAAGAGGCCACGTGCGAACCCTGATCGTCGGCGACATCCACGGCTGCGCCCGTGAATTCGAACAACTGCTGTCCAAACTGGAATTCCGGAGGGACTCCGATCTCCTCTACCTGACGGGCGACGCCTTTACCAGGGGGCCGGACCCCGCCGGGGTCTGGCGGTTGATCCTGGATACCGACGCCAGGATGGTCCTCGGCAATCACGATGTCAGGTTGCCGGACCGTCTCCGTCAGCACCTAGCCGGATCCACGATGCCCACCCGATGGCTGAATCAACTGCAAACCCTGGAAGCCCTTGCGCCGGTCGCGGATTCCGTCATCCCCTGGCTGGAATCGCTGTCCCTGTGGATTGACGAACCCGGTTTTCTCCTGGTCCATGCGGGTATAAATCCTGAAAAAGGCTTCGAAGGTACTTCGCGAGACGAGTTCCTGTTCATACGCACCTGGCCACCCGTTGAAGGCATCGTCGGTCCGCGATGGCACGACGCGTACGAACCATCAGGTAAACTGATCGTATTCGGCCACGACGCGCCTGGCGGTCTCGTCATCAAGCGCCGGGATGACGGCTCGCCCTATGTAGTGGGTGTGGACTCGGGGTGTATCTATGGTGGCCCGTTGAGCGCCTACGTGTTGGAGGAGGATCTGGTCGTGCAGGTAGAAAGCCGCCAGGATCCTTCAGACTTTTCTAAAACACCAACCAAGTAAGAAGGGCAGGGCCTCTCGATAAACAGCTTTTTGTTCACTGTCTTTTACGAGATTCATGGCACATTCCCCGTCTAAGGGTAGTTTCACACGTGCCAGATATACAGGTCCCGGTCCGCCAGCGGCAGGTCAACCCAGGCGCCTCCACGCCGGTGGCTTTCGGCTACCGCGATGCACGCTTCCGTGATATGGTGGGCGTTTTCGACGTGCCCGAGACTCTTCCGGCCCGTTTCATAGGCATAAACGAGGTCTTCAAGGCAGGACACGACAGTGCTCTTCGGCGTAATGGATTCGAAGGGCGCCTCTTCCCAGGCACGGCGACCCCCGCGGATGTCACCTTCTTCCTGAGAAGCTCGCCTCAACGAAACGCCGGCACCGTTGTTCAGAGACCGGATGGTCCCTTCGGTCCCGATGATTTCAAACTCCCATCCCGCGGCGGGAATCGACCAGGCCCGAACGCCGTTTTCGAAGACCAGTTCGTACGTCGCGATCGGGTCGTAGGGGATGTGGTTTTGCTCGATGACATTATCCCGGGGAACGATCTCGCCGCGAACGGATGAAATGGCGGGATCGCCGATCAGCCAGGACAGGGTGTCGATGGAATGAATGTGTCCGTGCATCAGGGATGACTGCGCGTAGTGGACGGCCACCCTGGGTTCGCCCACGTCACCGCGAAGCACCGCGTCTCGAACCACTTCGTACCGGTTGTCGAACCTGCGTAGCACCCCCGTATTGAACACCGTTCCATTCTTCACCACGGCATCCCTGATGTCGTCTGCCGCCGACATGGAACTGGCCATGGCCTTCTCCACGTAGAGCATGGGCACACCCATGTCCGCCAGCGCGACGGCCAGTTCGGCGTGAGCGTCTCCGCGAAACGAAGCGTCGGGAGCCTGCCGGGCCGGCTTCTGAAGACCCGACGCGGTGGTGCAGACGGCGACGATGTCCGGTCGCTCCTCCGTTACCATGTCCCTGAAATCCTCGTACAGGGCGTTGACGCCCCAGCGCCTGCCGAAGTCCCCCCTGCGCTCCGCGAGAAGGTCGCATCCGGCGGCGATTTCCAGTCGTTCGCTCGCCCGGCAGGCCGCGGCGATGGAATAGGGAAGCGGGGAATGTCCCTCGTCGTCGATCGTACTGCCCATGCGGCCGAGTCCGATGATTCCCACGCGATAGGTTTTCATGATATGCTCCGGGGGGGTTATTGATTCAATCTTAAGATCTACGTGTAAAACAGCCTCATTCCGTTGCGGTTGAAGATAGAACGGAGCCGGCGGCAGGGCAAAAACATTCTCGCCCCATCCGGCGACTGCGATTTGTATTGACACGCCTTGTGTGGAGATTTAGCATGCCCTTAACTTTTCCCCCTTAAATTAGCACGCATTCCCCAAGAACATTTACTCCAGGAGACGGATCATGGCGTCGCTACCGACTACGAACCAAGGCTGGATTGAACTCGGAAACGAGTATCTGTTGAGACATCCCATGCGCACCGCTCCACTGGTGCCCGAACGCGGCGAAGGCCTATACATGTGGGACGTGGAAGGCCGGCGGTTTATCGATTTCCAGTCGGGACAGTTGTGCGTGTCCCTGGGCCATTCCCACCCGGATTACGTACAGGCCCTCTGTGACCAGGCCCACAAGATCATCCAGGTGGGAACGACCTTCATCGCGCCTTCCGAGGTACTGCTGGCCAAGAAGATGGCCGAGATCGCGCCGGACCCGTTGCAGAAATCCTTCTTCGCCTGCACGGGATCCGAATCAAATGAAATGGCGCTGCGCCTCGTGCGGAAGTACACGGGCCGCTTCGAGGTGATCGCCCTCATGCGCGGTTACCACGGCCAGTCCTACGGCAGCGCGTCCATTACCGGCCGCGGCGGCATGCTTCGCGAAGGCTACGGTCCCATGCCCACGGGCGCCTCGTTCATTCCGACGCCCTATGAATACCGCTGCAAGTTTTGCCGGGATGAAGCCTGTTGTAACCTCGGATGCGCGGACGCGGCTGAGGACGTGATCGACTCGTCGACTTCCGGACGACCCGCGGCCTTCTTCTTCGAACCCTTGATGAGCGCGGCGGGACAGATCGTTCCTTCCAAGGAATGGATCCAGCGTATCGTGGAAATCTGCCGGGAACGGGACATCCTGACGGTGGCCGACGAGGCCCTGACGTGCTTTGGGCGGACGGGCAAGTGGTTCGCCTTCGAGCATTTCGATTTCGTGCCCGATATCGTGACCTGTTCCAAGGGGCTCGGAGGCGGAGTGCCGCTGTGCGCGGTCATGACCAGCGCGGAGATCGCGGACGCCGCCGTGGAAAAGGGATTCATGCCCTTCTCGTCCCACGCGGGCGACCCGCTGCTCTGCATGACTGGCCTGGCCAACATCGAAATCGTCGACCGGGACAATCTCGTCGAAAACGCCCGGGTCGTGGGCAACTACTTCATGGAAAAGCTCAAGGCCATGGAGTCGGAATACGAAATCGTGGGCGAGGCGCGTGGACTCGGACTCTGCCTGGGCCTCGAACTGGTGACGGACAAGCAAAGCCGGCAGCCCAATTTCGAAGGCGCCGCCATGGTGACGGAGTATTGCTACGAGAACGGGCTCTGGCTGCCCATTGTGCCCAAGATGCAGAATAAGGACCCGTTGAGCCTGCGCTTCATGGAACTGTCGGGTTCCCAGGTCCTGCGCTTCATGCCGCCGATCACCATTACCGAAGCCCAGATCGACGAGTCCCTCGAGATCATCGAAGCCGGTGTGCGCATCGCCGAAGAACGAACGGCGCGGGTGGTGCCGACGGCGGTATAGAAATGTGATAGGGTTGGACGGCTCGAGATCGGTGGGTACGCTCAGGTCAGCCGGACGAATATGTACCAGAGCCCGATAGAGATGTAGGTCGCGGTGATGGCGACCATGATGACCCGGGTGAGGGGATGGGGTTTGGTCCACGACGGGAATGCCCGGGGGACCAGCACGTAGTTCAGATAGATCAGCCCCGGACAGAAAAGCCCCATGGCCATGAAGGCGATGACGCCCCGTATGATGAGCAGATCCCCAGGCTGCGCGAGGGGCAGCGTGACCGTCGTCAGAATGGTGAAAACCACGACGAAACCGTAGTACAGTGTACGGAAATGAAACCGCCGCGCCCGCTTCACGTTGGCGTAGATATAGTCGGCCTGCATGCGGGCGAACCCATCGGTGGACTGCAGCCAAGCATCGCAGAGGAAAGCCGCGGCGATGACCAGGAAAATGATCTTGCCGATGGCGCCCCAGCTTACCTCGAAGAAAGCGGACTGCACCACGGCGATTTCCCAGCCCTGGGGAACGATGCCCTGTGGTTTCAGCAGCGCCCAGGCCAGCCAGCACATGATGACGGTCGTGACCAGGTTCAGTGTGACGCCGAGGCCGGATTCGATGTGCAGGTACCGCATGAACTTTCGGTAGTTCGTCCGGTTGGGCTCATTGTCCTCGAAAGCAAATCCCGTCGCCGATATGGCCTCCGGCGCGGTTCGCAGAGGACTGGTTATGCGGCCGATATAGGCCGACATCCCCACGCCCTTGTCCCGCATCCAGTAGGAAAGGAAGAGCTGGCCGAAGCCGCCCGCGCCGGCAAAGACTATGGCGGTGAGCACCGTGGACAGGTCCGCCGGATCCCAGTTGGCGGGCTTATGGTATCCTGGAGTGAGGAGGACCCCGAAGAATTCTCCCGCCACGGCCAGCACAGGCTGCTGGAACACGGCGAAGACAATCCCCACGATCGTGATGACGACAACCGTCATGGTGAGCCGTTCCACGATCAGGTAGACCACCCGTCCCATGAACAGGGCGACCAGGTAGATCCCGATAGTCAAGTAGGCCCAGAAGAGCGACTGGCCCCGGATCGTCCATCCGTCCGGGAATCCCGTCAGTTCCGCCAGCGCGCCGCCGCCCGCCGACGCGTAGGCGCCGAACCAGATGTTCTCGAGGAAGACCCCCACCCAGATCAATGACACGTACCACTTGCCAATGCGGCTGAAGCCGGTCAGGGCCGTCTCGCCCGTCATGATGGTATACCGGGCGATCTCCACGTTCACCCAGTACTGCATCAGGGCAGCCGGTATGAGCAGGCCGATGAAGGCCGCGCCGTACTTGGCGGTCAGATAGGGCCACCAGATGAGTTCGCCGCTACCCTGGGCCAGTCCCGCCCAGACAATGCCGGGACCGATGTACTTGAGCATGCCGGAGAATGTGGGCACGGCGGCCATTTTCAGCGGTGCCAGGCGGCCAAGCGGACGGGAACCTTCGGGTACGGTTTCTGTGGACATTTGGTGGGGTCTGTGTGCTGGTATCGATCAGGATGGAAAGACACGGATCGGGTCGATATCGACCGTGCCATCCTCACTTGCGTAAGCCGCGAGATACGATTTGGAAACGATCCAGCATAGTACACGCTGAAGGGTAATTGTTCAAGTACAAAAGGCGTGAATACCATTGACGGAAAACGATCCCCTGGGTAAAATGGTCACTCGTTCATCCAAGCTTGCGCATTGCCTGAAATCACTGCTTTAGAGGAATTCGCCATGGTGGACTTCCCTATTGTCGACACCCATGTACACCTCTGGGACCCTGATCGCCTGCGATACAGCTGGCTGGACGACATACCCCTGTTGAACAGACCGCATTTGCTGGAAGAATACCGGCAGGCCTGCGGGGATGTGCAGGTGGCGCAGATGGTCTTCGTGCAGTGCGAGTGCGACGTCGGCCAGCACGTTCAGGAAGCGGAATGGGTTTCCGAATTGTCCCGTCAGGACGGCCGGATTCGCGGGATCGTAGCCAACGCGCCGCTCGAACTGGGAGATGCCGTAAACACAGATCTCGAGACCCTGGCCGGTATTCCGCTGGTCAAGGGCATCCGCCGCCTGCTGCAGCCCGAGTCCGTTGAATTCTGTCTCCAGCCGGGATTCATCGAGGGTGTCCGACTTCTGCCGTCACACGGACTGTCCTTCGATATCTGCATATTCCATCCGCAACTGGCGAATGTGATCGAATTCGTTCGGCAATGCCCTGAAGTCTCCTTCATCCTGGATCATATCGGCAAACCTGACATCAGGTACCAGGTGTTCGAACCCTGGAAGGACGAGTTGAGGACCCTGGCGCAAATGTCCAACGTGTCCTGCAAGATTTCGGGATTGGCCACCGAAGCGGACATGGAAGGATGGACGCCCGAAGACCTGAAGCCATACATCGATCACGTGATCGAGTGTTTCGGCATCGACCGGGTCATGTACGGAGGGGACTGGCCGGTCGCCTCCCAGGCCACGGAGTATCCGCGCTGGGTGGAGACCCTTTCGTGGGCGACCAGCGGGCTATCTGATTCGGAAAGACGAAAGCTGTTTCGGGACAACGCCATCTCCCTCTACCGGTTGTAACGGTCTCGTTCTATTGGCGGAATCTGCCACATCCCTACACGCCATGACTCTTGCTTCTCTGCGTCAGAAACTCCTGCCTTCCGGACCAGCACTCGATATCCATGTGCATCCCCTGCACTGTTTCGGACCCTACGGTGTTTCCTCGCCCGGGGCGGACGCGAAAAGGCTGATCGACGCCGGCCGGCGGTCCGGGGTTGCCAGGATGTGTGTGTTTTCGTTGTACGAGGCCACCCCCTATGAACCCACCTCCGACCAGTGCCGGCTGGCCAACGACTACGTGCTGCGGATGCGCGACGCCGAACCGGAAGCCATCCTGCCGTTCTGCTACGTAACACCGGCTTTCCCCGACGAGGCCGTCGCTGAAATCGAGCGTTGCGTGAGCGGCCAGGCCATGGCCGGCATAAAGCTCTGGGTGGCGCGTCGTGCGACAGACCCTGGACTCGACCCGATCATGGAAGCGGCCGTTGCAAAGGACGTACCCGTACTGCAGCACGCCTGGCTGAAGACTACCGGCAACCTGCCCGGGGAATCGACGCCCTTCGACGTGGCCGATCTCGCCCGGCGCCACCCCGGAGCGCGAATCATCATGGCCCATCTCAACGGCGCGGGATACCGGGGCATCGAGGCGCTGGTCGACGTGCCGAACGTCGTGGTCGATACGTCGGGCGGCGACCCGGAAAGCGGCATGGTTGAAATGGCCGTCCGCCGCCTGGGCGCGGACCGGGTCGTCTACGGTTCGGACGCACCCATTCGACACTTCGGCGTCACGATGAATAAGGTCCTGGGGGCAGACATATCAGCCGCGGACAAGCGGGCGATCCTATGGGACAACGCACTGCGGATATTGAAGTTGGACTGTAATCCGGGAGATTCACGGTGATCATCGACGTCAACGCCTGGACCGGACCGTGGCCGGCGCTGGTCAATGTACCTTTTGATGCCGCACCAGTACGCGCCTCACTGCGGGCATACGGAGTCGAACGCATCTACATGTCGCCCCTGGCGGCCGCGTGGTGTGCTAATCCGCATCTCTGCAATCAGGTGGTTTACGCGGCGGCGGACGAGTACGACGATATCCACCCGGTGCCGGTCATCGATCCGACCCTGTCGACCTGGCGTGAAGAGCTGGATAAGGCGGCCGAACACCCCGCTGTCCGTATGATCAAGTTATTGCCGGGTTATGGAGGGTATGAGCTGTCCGGCGCAGACGACCTGTTAAAGGAGGCGCCGCGCGAGGACCTGGTCGTGATGGTCCAGGTCCGCATCGACGACCCCCGGCGGCACCACCCGTTGGCGAAGGTGCCGGATGTTCCTGCAAAGGACATCGTGCAGGCTGCCGAACGCCATCCGGAACTGAAACTTGTCATCGGAGGGGTGAGCGCCGCGACCCTGCGGAATCTCGCGGCTCGGCTACGCGATCTGCCTGGATTTTACGCGGATCTATCCCAGGTGGACGGGATGGATAGTGTGAAGATGTTGGTGGACGAGGGCCTTGGAAGGCGGATTCTGTTCGGATCCCACGCGCCGGTATTCATGCCGGCGGCGGCCGTTGCGCGGGTGCTCAACGACCTGCCGGACGAAGCGGCTGTCGATCTCCTGGGGAACAATGCAGTGAGGCTTTTGAAGAACTGATCGCGGTATCCTGCTTCTGTCATCCTAAATCCGCCACTCCTCTACCACCGATTCCTCGACCGGGGAAGGTTCGAGGATTCGCTCGGAATCTTCGAAACGGCAGGCCACTACGGTGTCGGAATCGGCCTTCGAGCCGGCGTAGCGCACGGTCATGCCCGCGATCTGCCGCAGGTCTTCGTCCGTGGGTTGGCCCTCGACGAGGGTGGTCGGACCCGTGACGTCCTTCGTCTCCAGTCTCCACCGGCCAGGCGTATAACGGTCCAGGAACTTGTTCTCCCCTTCTTCCCTGCCCATCACCACCTTGACGTCGGGACTGACGCGGAAGTGGCGGCCGACCTTGAGCAGCATCACGTCGTCCATCGTCAGGTTTTCCTTACCCTCGTATTCGAAGAAATCAAGGATGCGCCGGCCGAAGTTCTGATCGGTCAGATAGCAGCATCCGCCCGCGGGGGACGGATAGTCCTCGATGCCGTACTCTTCGGCCAGTTCCATCTGTTTCTGGCGGGAGCGTCCCTGGATGTCGCCCAGTTTCTCCCGGTCAACCCACTCCTTCTCTTCCGCCACGGTGGGCGGCAGGTGTTTGGCGGAAAGGGGCCGCAGCAGCAGGCCTTCCAGTTCCGCGTCCCGGTCGATGATGTGCATGGGCTGGCGTCGCTGGGACATGGGCCGCTGTCCGAGGACCTCGCCGGTGAACATGAACTGGGCGCCGATCTCGTCCATGTACTGCCGGGCGCGCCTGAACATGAAAATTCGGCAGTCGATGCACGGATTCACGGTTTTTCCGTAACCGTATTTCGGGTCGGTCAGCACCTTGAGGTAATCGGGCCCGGAAATGTCGATCATCTCGACGGGAAGATCCAGCTTGGCACCGGCCTGCAGGGCCTCGTTGCGTACCGGTTTCGCTCGTTTCCGCGTCTTGGATCTGCGGTTGTGCTCCACCACGCAGAAACCCGTGTAGAAGGTGAGTCCCTGTATTTCTACGCCTTGCCGCATCAGCATGGCGGCCGCGATCGTGCTGTCCAGTCCGCCGGACAGCAGACCTACCGCCTTCACGGGTTTGGACATGGTCGCTTCTCCCTTATATCCCTATCGTATTACGCAATGTGTCCGCCACCCGGCGGAAGGCTTCCGTCTGCTGCGAGTCCGGATCCTGTCGTACGATCGGGGTACCCTGGTCGCCCGCCAGGCAGACCGCCGGATCAATGGGTAATTCGCCGACGAAGGGTACGCCCAGCGCCTCGCTGGCTCGTTTCCCGCCGCCCGTCGTGAAGATGTCCGTACGGTCGCCGCAGTGGGGACAATTGAAATAACTCATGTTTTCGATGATGCCCAGTATGGGCACGTTTACTTGCTGGAACATGGCCACGCCGCGCCGCGCGTCGATCAGGGCCACATCCTGCGGCGTCGTCACCACCAGTCCACCGGTCAGCGGTACGGACTGGGTCAACGTCAGATGCGCGTCCCCCGTGCCCGGGGGCATGTCGATGACAAGGCAGTCCAGTTCCCCCCACAGGACGTCGCGCAACAACTGCTGCACGGCCTGGTGGACCATGGGTCCCCGCCAGGTGACCGACTGATCCTCCGGGATCAGGAATCCGAAGGACATCATTTTAATGTCGTGGGCGATCATCGGCAGGATCTTCTGCCCGACTACGCCGGGCTGGTCCTTGACGCCCATCATGGTCGGAATGCTGGGGCCGTATATATCGGCGTCGAGCAGACCCACGCTTGCGCCGGCGTCGGCCAGGGCCACGGAAAGGTTCACCGAGACCGTGGATTTGCCCACACCGCCCTTTCCGCTGGCTACCGCCACAATGGTCTTGACCTCGGGCAGTTCGATCTTGCCGGGCTGCCCGGACTGCCCAGGCTGACCCGCCGCGGGTCCCTGGGCCGTGGACGACTGTCCCGGCGGAGGCCCGGTGATCTGCACGTCCTGCACCCCGGGCATGCTTTCCACCGCTTCCTTGGCCGTCATGGTGATCTGGCGCCGCATGGATTCGTCCTGCGTGGAAAAAGCCAGGCTGAACGCCACGTGACCGTCGGAGGCCTGTACGTTCTTCACCAGGCCGAAGGAGACGATGTCGCGGTCGAAGCCGGGGTACATGATCTGCTTCAACCTGTCCACCACGTCCCGCATGTTCACTTCATGGGCCATCTTTTCCTCCAGAATGACGGCGATACGGCGCAAAACCTGCGTCGGGGCCAATCTCGTTGCGCAATCTACATCCCGCGGTTCGCCAGAGCAATCATTTTACCTTTATCACGTACAGCCTGATCTCTTCGTCCTCTTCGATGGTATCGAGCAGTGCGTGTCTGTGACTCGCGCACCAGGCCGGCATGTCCTCCAGGATCTGGGGATCGTCGGCCAGCACTTCCAGCACTTCACCCACGGCGATCTCTTTGATGGCCGCAGCGGTCTTCATGATCGGCACGGGACAGAGCAGGCCGAACGTGTCAAGGGTCATGACCGGTTGGATCACGTTTCGTCATTGCCTCCCGGTTGAATCGCACGACAAATCAATTCGTCACGCCGGCGATGGCGCGCAATGCTGCTACGACTTCGGCCAGGGCGTCCAGGGCTTCCCCGACTTCGGACTCGTCTACGTCGGGACCGGCGGTGACCAGCAGCGAACAGCGCGCTTCGGCCGGCGTCCTGCCCAGGGCCAGCAGCACGTGCGAGGGTTTTGTAGCATGGGCGGCGCAGGAGGAACCGACGGAAACGGCAATCCCCCGCGCGTCGAGCATCAGGACAACGGATTCCCCGTCGGCTTCAGGTATCCACAGGTTCAGATGCCCCGGTATGCGCTGGTTCGGGTGTCCATTGATAGAGACCTCCTGAAGACGGTCCTTCAAGCCACCCAACAGCAGTTCGTCCAGCCGATTCAACCGGTCTATCCGACTGGGCAGTTCATTCACCGCCAGGTCCGCCGCGCTCCCGAAACCCACGATGGCGGGGATGTTCTCATGGCCGCCGCGGCGGCCCTCTTCCTGTACCCCCCCTTCCAGCTGGGGACGTATCCGCGTACCTACTTTTAAATAAAGCGCACCGGCGCCGGGCGGACCGTGCAGGGGCCGGGCGGAAAGGGACAGGGCGTCGACTTTCAATTCCCGCACGTTTACGGGCAACCGTCCCACCGCGGCCACGGCATCAGTATGCATAACCGCGCCGTGCCGATGGACGATTTCGGCGATTTCACTTACGGGTTGAATGGTACCGGTCTCATCGTTTGCGAGCATGACGGAGACGAGGACGGTGTCATCCCGCATGGCCCGCGCGAGATCGCCGGGTTGCACAACGCCGTCCCTGTCAGCCGCGACCTGCGTGACCGTGAACCCCTGCCGTTCCAGCGCTTTCGCGGCATACAGCACGGCATGATGCTCGATGCGGGATACAACGATGTGCCGTCCTTGCTTCGTCCTCGCCTGCGCCAGCCCCTTTACGGCCAGGTTGTCTGCCTCGGTACCACTGGCCGTGAATACGATTTCTCCGGGCTCGGAGCCGATCAGTCCCGCGACCCGGCCGCGCGCCAGGTCCAGCGCGCGGCGCCCCTCCATGCCGAACCGGTGCAGGCTTGACGGATTGCCGAAGTGATGCCGGAGGTAGGGCACCATCTCGTCGATGACGCGAGGGTCAACCGGCGCCGCCGCGCTGTGGTCGAAGTATATCATGACAAGGGCCGGTCTTCAGGAATCGCTTTCCACCCATTTCCGATCCCCGTCTGCCCAGATTTCCTTCTTCCAGACGGGCACGATCTGCTTTACGCGGTCGATCGCGTAGGAACAGGCCTCGAAAGCGTTTTTGCGGTGAGGGGTCGCCACGGAGATCAGGATGCTGATCTCCCCGATATCGATCGTGCCGACGCGATGAATCATGGCCACGTCTTCGATGCCCCACCTGGCGCGGATTTCATCACCCACTTCCTGCATCTTGGCTTCGGCCATCTCGGCGTAAGCCTCGTACTCCAGCCGCAGCGTTCGACGGCCATCCGTATTGTCCCGCACCGTACCGGCAAAGGTAACCACCGCGCCGTGGTGGGGCTTGAGGGTCCATTCGAAAAGGGCACCCGGATCGATCTTGTCGGTCGTGATCTTGTACACGCGCTTGTTTCCGTCCTTCATCGTGGATCTGCGCCACCGCTTACAGGCGGTATACACGCCAGTTCATCTCCATCTTCCAGCACGGCCTGCCGATCGGCGTATTCCCGGTTAACGGCCAGCATCACGCTCCTGTCGTAGCTTGCCAGGGCCGGATAGGATTCGATCAGTCCCGCAAAGGCCTCGCCCACGGTGGTACCCGGCGGGAACTCCGCCGAGACCGATGTCGCACCCACCGCGTCCTTGCACCCGGCGAAACATTTCACGATGATCCGCATGGCTATCCTTCGCAGGCGTCATTCGAAGTCGGGAAAACCGTTACAGGATAAGACAAAAACGCCCGAATGTCAAGCGGGGCGATCGTTTAGGGCGGGATGGCAATTCGTCTCAAGCACCGCGTGAGCGGGGGTTTCGGCGGGGGATCTGCGCCGAGGCAAGCAGCGTCGGAAAACTTCCGCGGCAACCCGTTTGCAGGCCGGGCCTACTTCAGCTTTCTTACCCGGTAAAAGCAGGCGGTGGTCAGCACCGTGATAACGGTCCAAGCGATGATCAGAAAAACCCATCCGCCCGTGGTTAACTCGGTGGTCTGTTGTTCCATGGGAAGCAAACTCCACGTATCCGTTTCAGAATCGGGTTTGAAGGTGTTCGCACATACCCTATTCCCGTCCCCGGTCCCCGTCAAGTCTTTTCAAACCGGGTTCTTTGTTATGGAACGCCCGGTAACCTTCTGACGTCCTTCCGTCGTATGAACATGTGTTGCGAGTGTCGCCTCCCTGGTTTATTTTCGTTTACCTATGAAACGCTTTTGCACGATTGTCTTCAGCCACGTGCTGGTATCTCTTTGGGCCTTCGCAGTACAGGCGGAGGGACCGACGATCCGGCTCGACAGCGCACGGCTGCATGTTGTTACTTTCGAAGAGGTTGACGAAATCGCCCGTGGGCAGAGCAGACCAGCGCTGCGTACCCTCACCGACCAGCCGTGGCCATTGGGCGGCCGGACCGTAGTTTATCCCAATCTCCAGCTCCTTGCGTTTATCGACGAAGAAGACGGACTCGGTCGCCGCGTGCCGCTGGTCCTTTCCTTTGACCAGTACTACCGGCTTCGCAGTGCAGCGCAATTCAGGAAACTCTGGCGAACATCCGTACTGTCCTACGTCTTCGACACCGAAATGCGAATAAGTCAGGACGGTCTGCTGACCCTCGATCTTCCGGTGAACCTGCCTACTTTTCTGGGCGGCGGCACGCCCGTAATCCGGATTATTGGAAACCAGAGAATCGAGATGGACATGGCCAGCGAGTGGACGGAAGGCAGCGCCAGTACGGCTACGAACCGGGTTTCTCGAGCACCCAACGCGTCCATGAGACAGAACCAGGAGTTTACGGTTACGGGAAATATCGGCGAGAAGATAGAGGTAAACATCAAGCAGAACAGCGAAGCGTTCACCGACCTCGACAACAATCTTGCCATCCGCTACCAGGACGTTTCCGACGACGGCCGGGAAGGCAACGGCATCTTGAAAAGCTTCGAGGCGGGAAACGTATCCCTCGAACTGAAGAACACGGAATTCACCGGCTACACGCAACAGCACACCGGTCTCTTCGGGATAAAAATGATAAGCCAGCTCGGCAACTTTCACCTGACCGCAATCGCCAGCCAGGAGAAGGGTGAAGGGGAGTCCGCCACGTTCCAGGCTGGCACGAAGGGGTCCCAACGGGTGATCAGGGACCTCGACTTCAGGCGCCGGACCTACTATTTCATCAATGAAGAATACCGCCGTAATTTCTCCCTCAGGGACGAAAACGGATATCATGTCGTCGCCGAGGATTCGGTCCGGGTTATTCAGGTATACGTATCAAGCCAGTTTTCCTCGACCAACGATGCGAAGCTGATCATCGCCGATGCCTATCCCGATCCCCCGGTGTACGACTCGGCGGGCGTTCTCATCCAGGGATCGGAGGATGGTGAATCAGTGGAAGGTAAGTTCAAGTACCTGGAATCCGATGAATTTTACGTAAATGAACAATTCGGCTATATCGTACTGAATACTCCGCTCCAGCAAGACGACATGCTGGCGGTTTACTACGAGACCGTCAACCGGGACGGCGACGTCACACGGCATGGTCGTCTCGACGGCGATGATCCGCTGTTGCGCATGCTCAAGAGACGGCAGGAGCTCATGCCCGAGATACCGGATGATCCCTCCCAGTGGGGTACCTGGCAATACGAGTGGCGTAACGTATACTATCTCGGTCAGACGGACATCAATCCGGATAACTTCGAATTGAAGGTCTTTCGTCGCCAATCCGAAGGCGAGCACAGTGAAGTCGACCAGAATGGAACGCCCTACATACAGTTGCTGGGACTCGACCGCAGGGCGGTGGATTCCGTTTCCGATCCCGATGGGTTCGTCGATATAGACTACGCGTTGATCGATTTCGAACGGGGTGAGTTGATCTTTCCGGATCAGTATCCCTTTGCACCGACCCTGACCCGGACTTCTGCCGGTCAACTGGCCTATCCGGATACGCAGGGCGAAGGCATTCCCGATGAAACGCCCGAGTTCTATACCCTCACGAGCCAGATGGTCAGCAGCCAGTTCAGTACATTGAACAAGTATTACCTGGAGGTCGAATACCGGAACCAGTTATCCCAGTACTCTCTTGGCCGGTCCAATATCATCGAGGGAAGTGAAATCGTGCAGTTGAACGGACAGCGACTGCAAAGGGGAACCGATTACATCATCCTGTACGAGGTGGGGCAGATCCGCTTTACGAACGAAGAGGCCCTGAGTCCGGACGCGGACGTGACCGTCCAGTTCCAGTACGCCCCGTTCTTTAAACCGGTGTCGAACACCTTGCTCGGCGTACAGGGTGAATACCAGTTTAGCGAAAGGTCGTGGATAAAGGGTACGCTACTCTACCGGTCCGACAAGTCCCTGGAGCAGAAATCCCGGATTGGACGCGAAACCGGCCGCTACATGACGTGGGGGATCGATACCCGCCTGGATTTCGAACCGGATTTCCTTACCTCGTTCATGGACTTCATCTCTCCCGCTGACCTGGAGGACGAGGTGTCCTCTTTAATTATCGAGGCCGAACTGGCCCAGAGCGTACCCAACCCCAATATACTGGGCGACGGTTTCATCGACGATTTCGAAGGGAGCAAGGAGGAAACCGACCTCGGCGTGCGCCGCAGCGGCTGGCGGCCATCCAGTCCACCCGATGGGCACATGCACGACGAACGGGGCAGGATGATCTGGTACAATCCTCTGGAGCAGGTCGACGTCCGCCAGATCTATCCCAACCGCGAGGTCACGGGCCGGGACCAGTTACAACACGTACTCATCCTGGAATTCGATCCCACGGAGCCCGACCTGCGCTGGGGTGGGATAGCCGCGGATTCGACCTTCAACGCGCCATGGCGGAAAACCGGCATGGATGGCGTGTTGAACCGGTGGGCCGGATTGATGCATCCGCTTGCTGGAAGCACCGTGGACCAGACGCGCAGCAGATTCATCGAGGTGTGGGTGAACGGAAACCAGGGTGAGCTGCATATCGACCTCGGCGCCATTAGCGAGGATGTCAACGACGACGACCGGCTCGATACGGAAGACGATAGAAGCGACGGATTTGGCAACAATCTCCTTGAGCCGGAAGAAGACATCGGCATGGACGGTCTGAGAGACGAGGACGAGCACGGTTACGACCCGTTGACCAATCCGGACCCGCACGGGGACAACTTCTCCTTCGAGGGCACGTTGGGCGGTACCGTGCCGGTCGACCAGGTTGATTACACCAGGATCAACGGACCGGAAGACAATGCTTCCGATCCCGATCAGAACCGGCGGCCCGACACCGAGGATCTCGACAACTCCGGACACCTGGACAGTCAGAACGACTATTTCAGGTTCGTCGTGAATCTGAGCCCGATCCACGAAGACTCGGTACTCGTGGCGGGAGGCGACCAGGAGCGGTCCAACTGGGGGAGCCCGACCAGTTGGCGTATGTACCGCATTCCGCTGGATACCGAACGCTTCGCGGCAGATGCGACCGGCGGGAATCCAGCGGGTAACGGCGGGGGACAACCGGCCGGCCCAGCCGATGAAGCGGAGGGCGGTGGTACCACAGACTTGAACCGGGCTTACGACGGTACGGTGGGCATGCCGAGTTTCGAACGGATCAAAATGGTCCGGCTCTGGATCACGAATGTGAATGAGCCGGTAAAAACACGTATCGCCTCCATCAATATCGTCGGCAACCAGTGGCAGGAAGACTTTCACGGGGCCATCACCGATTCCACGGGCAATCCGGTATCGGCTTCCACTTTGTCCGCCTACCATGAGACCTTCGATGTCGCCGTGAAGAATACCTACGACAACCCGGGTGATTACACGACGCCCCCCGGCGCGATCATCGAATACGATCGAGTAACCGGTCTGCAGAACAAAGAGCAGTCGCTGACTCTCACCTATACCAACCTGCAGCCCCATCACAGCGCCCAGGCCTACCGAACGTTGTTCTCCGAACAGGATTACACGCTGTACAACACCCTGAGACTGTACATTCACGGATCGGACCATTTTGAAGCCGGTCGTACGCCCGACTTTTTTATTCGATTCGGCAGCGGGGAATTCGACTATTACGAGTACAGGACGCGTGTGATGCCAGGCTGGGACGAAGCGAATCATCTCAGGGTGATTTTCGACGACTTGACCATCCTCAAGAGTGAAACGGATACGGCGCGGAGGACGACGACGGCGGCAGACACCAGCCATACGGTCACGCTGAGCGATGGAAGAGATCGTCCCGTTCGGTTCAAGGAGGGTCCGCCGGATAAAGGGCTTACTCTGGCGATAGTCGAGCTGGAAGGGAACAGGCAGTACAGGGTCCTCGGTTCTCCCGCCCTGGCCCGGGTACGTCATATCACGGTTGGGATCTACAACCCGTACGACGAAACGCTCGCGGGAGGTGAGCTCTGGCTGGACGAGTTGAGGGCGGGTGACGTCCGGAGGGACCGCGGCCTGGCCGGACGTCTGAAGATCGATGCCGATATTGCCGACGTCTTCTCGCTATTTGGTACGGTCAGAAGCGTGGGCAGCCACTTTCGAAGGATAGGCGGAGAAGAATCAGGGAGCAGATCCACGGTAATGAACCTTTCCACCCTGCTGAACCTGGGGAGCATGCTGCCGGAGGATTGGGGATTGTCCATCCCGCTGCGATTCCGCTGGAGGAACGATCTGAGTCTGCCGCGGTTGCAGGTCGGTTCCGATATCGTACTGCTAGACAGGGAACAGCGAGAAGCACAACGCAGGGAGAACACCGACCACTCGTTTACGGCATCGTTCTCCAAGAGTATCGGTTCAGAAAATCCCTTTGTCGCCTGGACGCTGGAACGTCTCCGCCTGGACTTCTCTTCGACCAGCTATTTCCGGCATTCCGTCTCGAGGATCGATACGTCGGGCTCCTACAGGGCCCGTCTACACTACAATCTGACCCCGCGTAACAGGATCCAGTGGCCGATTCTCAAATGGACCCGGCTACCGGGTTTGTTTTCAGACCTGACCTTCAACCCACTTCCGATTCGACTGGAGTTGTTGTCCGAAATCAACCGCAACAAACAGAGCTATCTCAACAGGCTGAACCAGGTAGTCGGGGACAATGAGACCGGTGAAGACCAACCGGGGAGTATGAACCGTGGCGAACGGTTCATCCGTTATTTGAATCGAAACGTCAGGGCGATCATGGAACCCTTCAAATCCGTGAGATTAAACTACAACCTCGCGGTGTCAAACGACATGAAAGCGGATACCACGGTAGCGTTGACCCGACTTGAATTCGGACCGGAAACCAGCTACCGCCAGAACCTGGGCATCGACTACCGTCCCGAAATTACGACCTGGTTCAGGCCCTCATACAACTTTACCACGTCTTACGCGGAGAACCGGAATCCCCAGTTGCAGCCAACCGGCGCATCGCCCGAAGCCCGGACCATCGCGTTCAACAACCAGCAGGGCATAAGAACAAGCGTCAATATGGCGAGGATGGTATCGAGTGTTTTCGGGGAATCGTCCGGCAGATCGAGCCGGGATGATTCCGGATGGTTTCGCCGAAACGTGTTAGACAGGTTCGCCGTGGTCTTCAGCAATTTCACGCCGATCACCCTCAATTACACCATCAGTCGCAACCAGAACTTTTTCAACGCGTTATCTCGTCCAACCCTCAGAGAGCGCATGGGATTGTCAGATTACTTTTCGGTTCCGTTCGATGCCCCGGGTGCCAACGCGGGGGTTACCGGCATACAGCGTAACCAGGAAACGGAAGCGAACCGGTCTTCCTTCAACCTGGGCACCGGGTTCAGGTTCCTGGGGGCGACCCTGTCCATCAGGCCTACCTGGGTATCGACCCACAACAGGACCACGAATCTGAACCGTAAACAGAAAAACACCACCTGGCCCGAGATGAACCTGCGCTGGAGCCCCAATCCCAGGAGCATGGGAGACATTGGACGGATGTTCCGCCGCATCGAAGTGTCCAGCGGGTATTCGAGACGCAAGGGGCGTAACACCGACCTGAGACTGACCGACCCTGCGGCCGCGCAGGATAATGCGGCTACAGGGACCACGGATCCCGGTGAAGCAGGGGTCACAAGGACGACCACCACTACGCTGTCTCCGCTGATCGGCTTCGTTATCGATCTGAACGCTGGCCTGGTGTTGAGAGGCAATTTCACCACGCTGGACGGATTGACCCAGTTCGGGCGGAACGCGACCGACCAGAAACAGCGGAACAGGTCGATCACGGTCGCTATGGATTATCGGCTCAGACCCGGGTTCCGGATCTTCGGGAAGAGGACCAGCGGGGACATAAACGCCCGCCTGCAATTCACCCGGAATTCCAGCAGGATGCTGATATCCCGGTTGGGACGCGATTTTCAACCCAACAACGGACAGAATCAGAACCGGTTCTCGGTCACGACGGATTACCGTTTCAGCAGGTACGTCCGCGGTGGCTTCACGGTCGAATTGACGAATACGCTGAACGTCATAACCCAGCAGAAGCGGCTTCGTCGAGGCGGCGGGCTGTGGACCGAGTTTATTTTCAACTGACGTGCGATGAGCGCAACCACAGCATCAGGCTCGGCCCATCTCTGTATACTGGCTTAAGGTACAACCATGACAAAAGGCGAAATCCAGGCCGTACTATTCGTCGCGTCCAGCCTGCTGATCGGGGCCTTTGTGCTGCTGGTGAAGCAATACGATTCGGATTTCCTGCCCGATCTGGGTCCGGCCGCGGTGGACGGACAGGAGCATAGCGGTATCCGGCCTGAATTCACCGCAACCACCGCAAATACCATGGCCATGGCGAGTGTAACTACTGGCGGGATTTCTGACATCGAGAACCGAAATCCCCTCGCCGACGTTCCGGTTTCCCAGGCCGTGTCCCGCAGGGCGGGCCCGGGATACCAGGTTTCCGGGGTTTCCTCAACGTCCTCTTCTTCCTTCGATGAACCGCTTGTACCCGTAAATACCGCCCCCGCGTCCGAACTGCAGAAACTGCCTGGCATCGGTCCGAAGCTGGCGGAGAGAATCATCAATTTTCGGAAACAGGCAGGAAACTTCGCGACCGTCGAACAACTGATGGAGGTGAAGGGAATCGGGCCGGCTAAACTCGATCGGTTACGCCCTTTTGTGGAACTACGGTAGTCGGCCGATGCCGCATATGGTAACCCGGTACCTGGTTCCCCCTCGGACCCCGTGAAACCGGGATTCTCCGCAAGGGTTTTTAGTTGACAACTACCCCCTGCAATCCTATTTTCGGTGTGGTCCGAACGGCAATAGCTGGAAGTGGGGGATTATGCTGCGAGTCGGTACAGGAATCGCCAAGGGACGGCGGCTAAAATCCGTAACCGGTGCGATTCGTCCCACCGGCAGCCGCGTACGCGGATCGTTGTTCGATATCCTGTCGTCCAGAATCGACGACTGCATTGTGCTGGACTTGTGCGCCGGCAGTGGAAGCCTGGGCATTGAAGCCCTGAGCCGGGGCGCGCGCTGCTGTCTTTTTATCGACAACGACCGGCGCGCCGTCCGGATGATCAAAGATAACCTGGGCCGGTGTGGATTCGGTGGCCAGCTTGGTCAGCATGGCCGGCATGCTCAGCATGGCCGGAATGTTCAGATTGGTCAGAGCAGCGTATGGCTGACGGATGCCGTTCGGGGCCTCGATCAACTGGCTGACCGTTCCTGTACGGTGGACTTCATACTCGCCGATCCACCCTATGGCGACCCCGTTGCACAGGAAATCATACGAATCGTTGGCGAACGGAGCCTGCTGACACCCGGTGGCCTGCTCGTCATAGAACATCGTGGAGACGATCCACCGGAAACCTGCGGCGGACTCGAGCTGGTGCGCAGACGAGACATCGGCGAGACAGCGCTATCGTTCTTCCGGTCCGATTGGTCCGACCGGTCCGATCCGGGGACTACCACGAATCGGTCTGAAAACCTGCCTATCGACCTTCCACCTCCTTCATCGAGAACCCGGCGATGAAAGTTGCTGTATATCCCGGTACATTCGATCCCGTGACCAACGGACACCTGGATGTATTGAAACAGGCGCTAACCGTTTTCGACCGGGTCGTGGTTGCCGTCGCACCCAACATCGGAAAGAACCCGATGTTTTCGGTGGAGAAACGTGTGGAGATGTTTCGGCAGGCCGTGGATGGCTGGAAGGGGGTCGAGGTGTTATCTTCGGACGGGTTGACGGTCGACCTGGCCGCGCGGCTCGACGCCCGGTCCATCGTCCGGGGCGTTCGTTCCGCCGGCGACCTTGAGACGGAGTCCCAGATGGCGCTGATGAACCGCCGTCTGGCCCCATCGGTGACCACGGTTTCGTTCTTTCCGGACGAACCATCGGTCTATGTGAGTTCTTCGCTCGTAAAAGAGGTCTTCCGCTACGGTGGCGATGTAAGCCATCACGTCCCGCCTCCCGTGTTAAAGGCGCTATCGGAAATGCGCGACTCAATAAGCTGACCTGCGGTTATCCAAGGACTGCTCGACACCACCCTCCTTCCCATTCCCATGCCTGCTATCCGTCTTCCTTCCCGAAAACTCGATCGCATCGCACCTTCCGCGACCACCGTGCTCAACGAACGGGCCATCGCGATGAAACGCGACGGCGTCGAGGTTTTCAACTTCGCTGTGGGCGAACCGGATTTCCCTACGCCGGGCCATATCAAGCAAGCCGGTATGGAGGCGATCCGGGACAACATCACCCGGTACACGCCCGCGACCGGCATCCTGGAACTAAAGGAAGCGATCTGCCACAAACTGGCCAGGGACAACGGGCTCGAATACGCGCCGAACCAGATTGCTGCGACCTCCGGGGGCAAACACGCCCTGTACAACCTGCTCTACGTGATCTGCGACGAAGGAGACGAAGTCCTCGTCCCGGCACCCTACTGGGTCAGTTATCCAGAGATGGTGAAACTGGCGGGCGCCGCGCCGGTGGTACTGAACACGGGAGCGGATACCTCTTTCAAAGTCACGGCCGGCCAGGTGCGGTCCGCGATCACGCCGAAGACTAAGGCGCTGATGCTCAACACCCCATCCAATCCTACGGGCATGGTGTACACGCGGGAAGAACTCGCCGCCATCGCCGAAGTGGTCATGGATGCGGGCATTTACGTCATCACCGATGAACTGTACGAGAAGATCCTCTATGACGGACATCGCCACGAAAGCATCGCGGCGCTCCACCCGCAGATGAAGGAACAGTCGCTGGTGGTTAACGGGCTGTCCAAGGCGTATGCAATGACGGGTTGGCGCCTGGGTTACGCCGCCGGTCCCGGCGAGGTGATGGACCTGGTCGTTAAATTCCAGGGACAGACCGTCATGCATCCCAGCGCCATTACCCAGCACGCCGCCGTTACCGCGCTGACCGGTCCGGAAGATTTCCTTCCCCCCATGATCGCGGCATTTGATCGGCGCCGCAACTACATCATAGAAAGACTGGAAGACATGAAAGGCGTGGCCTGCGCCCGGCCCGGCGGCGCTTTCTACGTGTTCCCGGACCTGTCGGCATATTCGGGCTACAGACGGCCCGACGGACGTGCCATTAAAGGATCGCTGGACCTGGCCATGTACCTGCTGGAGGAGTACCAGGTGATCTCGGCACCAGGCGCCGCCTTCGGAACGGAAGGGTGTTTGCGGTTTTCCTATGCCACCACCCTGGATATCATCGAAAAGGGCATGGACCGGGTAGCGGAAGGGTTATCGGCGTTGAACGGTTGACTGCTAAATCACGCGGGGACTGTCGAACGCACGGTGGATACATGGAGCATCCGAACACTACAATGTCGGACTATCAGCATCTGTTCAAAAGGGTCGACGAAAAGGGGCTCACCCGCATCCTGGAACTCGCCCTCGACCGCAAGTTGATTGTAAAGCTGTGCCAAATCTGCGGACTGGCCCACGACGGCCAGGACCTGGAGAGCACAGAGATGCATACGCTTGCCGCGCAACTCGCCGAGGACTGCTTCGAACGGGAAGTCACGGCGACGCAGGTCATCAGTACCCTGGTTCAAACCAGTGCCAGAGAGATCACGCTGATCGGAAAAACTGCCCCGGATCGCATCAATTCCCTGGTGCGTGATCGGACCGGCGCCTACACCCTGGAATGCGGGCGGTTGTCGGTCGCCATGTTGCTGGATGAGCGGGAGACCGTATACACCCCGGCCATCGATCTCTTGAACCGGACACCGGCGATTCAACCCTGGTCCACCGTATCGGAGGGAACGGCGTCCACTTACTTACAGGATGATTCGATCTTGAACGGCGATACTACGGACGCGCGGCAGGTGGAGAGTCTGGTCCTGGCGTTGATCGAAGCCCGGCGGAACGGCGCGGAATCGGAAGAGCGGAATCGGATCCTGGAAGACCGCGTCAGGGAGATGCAGCGTCGAATCGAACAGGTCCAGGAAAACACCGGCGCCACTTCTTCCGCGGCGGCTCAGGAAATGGGTACGGTGATACGGGACACCGTGCAACGCATAGCAACGCACTACACGGAAGTTCAGAAAACCATGAAAGCCGTCCGTGAAGAGGTGGATCAACTGCGTATTCTGCGGCGGCAATCGGGTCCGGGCTCTTATGGCGGTCCCGGTCGCTCGGCCGATGAAAGAGTGGGCATCTTCATCGACGTGCAAAACATGTGGTATGCCGCCCGGCAACACTACGGGATATCGGCGCGGCTGGATTTCGAAAAGCTCATGCAGGCCGCCGTGGGCGACAGGCGCCTGATATGCGCCTACGCATACGTGATACAGACCCCCGAGGTGGACCAGAGCGGATTCGTTACCATGCTGGAACAGTTCAGTTACCAGGTGAAGCGGAAGGACCTCCGCAGGCGCAGCGACGGCTCCGCGAAGGGTGATTGGGACATGGAAATGGCCATCGACATGATCAGAATGGCCGATAAGGTCGACGTCGTTATTCTGGCCAGCGGCGATGGTGATTTCGTGTCGCTCCTCCAATTGCTCAAGGAACTGGGCCCCCGCGTAGAGGTGTTCTCCTTCCTTCACAATACGGCGCGGGACCTGGTGGAGGCCTCTGACCATTACCACCCTATTGACGAATCTCTGCTGATCGGCATGGATCCGGCTTAATGACCGGAGCGGGGTCATTTTGAACGGTAGATAAGGACGGACGGGATCGAGGAACCAGAAACTATGGTAGCCTGTGAGCATAGGCGCATCGGACGAGGTTCGATACATCGTTAATTCATGGAGGATCATATGGTAAAGATTGGATTTGTCGGTGCGGGAAACGTCGGGGCGACCGCGGCGCTGTACGCCGCCCAGAAAGAACTGGGCGATATTGCCCTTATCGATGTAGTCGACGGAATCCCGCAGGGCAAAGGACTGGACATGATGGAAGCCGGACCCGTACTGGGATATGATTCGGCGATCGAAGGATCCAACGATTTCGCAGCCCTTGAAAACGCTGCCCTCGTAGTAGTCACCGCCGGCCTGGCCCGCAAGCCGGGCATGGACCGGCTCGACCTGCTGAAGAAAAACGCGGAGATCATCACGTCGGTTACCGAGAACATCGTGAAGTACGCGCCGGATGCCCAGATCCTGATGGTCAGCAACCCGCTGGACGTCATGACCTATGTCGCACTCAAGGTATCGGGTTACGGACGGAAACGTGTCTACGGACAGGCCGGCGTACTCGATTGCGCCCGCTACCGGTCCTTCATTGCCATGGAACTGGGCGTATCCATGGAAGACACGCAGGCGATCATCCTCGGTGGACACGGCGACACCATGGTCCCCATTCCTCGATACACCACAGTATCCGGGATTCCCATAACCGAATTGCTTCCCCGTGACGCCATCGACCGCATCGTGCAACGGACCCGCGACGGTGGTGCGGAGATCGTAAACTACCTCAAGACCGGCAGCGCTTACTACGCCCCGGCAGCGTCCGTGGTCCAGATGGTGGAATCCGTACTGAAGGGCAAGAATCGCGTTCTGCCCGCCTCGGTGATGCTGGAAGGAGAATACGGCCTCCGGGACGTTTGCGTGGGCGTACCCGTGAAGCTGGGCAGCGCGGGAATCGAGGAGGTTATCGAACTGGAGCTGTCGGACGACGAACGCGCGGCGCTGCATGCTTCCGCGACGGTGTACCAGGAGAGCCTGGACGAACTGGGCATATAGTTATCTTCCAAAATCGGACGAGGAGAGAAAACAGGCATGGTTACTAAACCACCCGCTGGTGGGCAACACATTACTATCGACGCGCGGGGCGTGCTCAACGTTCCCGACCAACCCGTCATCCCCTTTATTGAGGGCGATGGCACGGGACCGGATATCTGGAGGACGGCCCGGCGCGTATTCGGCGCCGCCGTTGAAAAGGCGTACGGTGGGGACCGGCGTATCATGTGGTACGAGGTTTTGGCCGGAGAAAAGGCATTCAACCTTACAGGCAGTTGGCTTCCGGACGAGACGGTAGCCAGTTTCCGCGAATACCTGGTGGGGATCAAGGGTCCCCTGACAACGCCCGTGGGAGGCGGCATTCGCAGCCTGAACGTGGCGCTGCGCCAGATTCTCGACCTCTACGTGTGCTTGCGGCCGGTTCGATGGTTCACCGGCGTTCCCAGTCCCGTGCGCCATCCCGGGAAGGTGGACATGGTCATTTTCCGTGAAAACACGGAGGACGTGTACGCCGGAAAGGAACAGGAGGCCTACAGCGACGAGGCCGGCAGACTGATCGCATTCTGCAAGGAAGAATTCGGATGGGACATACGATCCGATTCGGGTATCGCCATCAAACCGGTCAGCGAGACCGGCAGCAAGCGGTTGATCCGCGCCGCGATCGAGTACGCCATCGCGCGGAACAGAAAGAGCGTCACCCTGGTGCACAAGGGCAATATCCAGAAGTTCACGGAAGGCGCCTTCCAGAAATGGGGATACGAACTCGCGAAAGAGGAGTATCCGGACCAGTTGGTCAGCTGGGATGAATGCCAGGGCAACGCCCCGGAGGGTAAGATCCTGGTCAAGGACGCCATCGCCGATATCTTCCTGCAGCAGATCCTTACCCGGCCCGACGAGTTCGACGTCATCGCCACCATGAATCTGAACGGCGATTACATATCGGACGCGCTGGCCGCCCAGGTGGGCGGCATCGGCATTGCGCCGGGCGGCAACATCAACTACAAGACCGGCCACGCCGTGTTCGAAGCAACCCACGGCACGGCGCCAAAATACGCGAACCAGGACAAGGTCAACCCGGGTTCCGTCGTGCTTTCCGGCGAGTTGATGCTGCGCTACCTCGGCTGGGATGAAGCGGCCGACCTGATCGTGCAGGGGATCGAGAAGGCTATCGGCAGCAGGATCGTGACCTATGACTTCGCCCGCCTGATGGATGGTGCGAAGGAAGTCAAGTGCTCTGAATTCGGCACCGCCATCATTGACCGGATGTAGGTTTCGAACGGCGCGTCCAATACCTGAAACGCGGGTGATCGGATCAAAGGATATCCCTTATGTTCGTCGACTTTGCGAGAGTCCACGTAAAGGCCGGACGCGGCGGCAATGGTTGCTGCAGCTTCCGCCGCGAGAAGAACGTACCGCTAGGCGGACCTGACGGCGGACACGGCGGCGACGGCGGCCATATCATCCTGCGGGTCGACCAGAGCAAGCGTACCCTGCTCGATTTCCAGTTCCAGCACCTGTACCGGGCCAAGAACGGCATGAACGGTCAGGGCAAGGACATGCACGGACGGAACGCCTCGGACCTGGTCATCGGGGTCCCTTCCGGGACCATCGTCAAGGACCGGGAGACCGGCGCCGTGATCTCCGACATGGTCGCGGAGGATCAGACCCTGGTCATCGCCCGCGGAGGAAACGGAGGCCGGGGGAACTCGGCCTTCACTACGTCCACCAACCGGGCTCCCCGGCGTTGGGAGGAGGGTCAGCCGGGCGAGGAACGGCTGCTGGAACTAGAGTTGAAACTGATCGCCGACGTCGGGTTGGTCGGTCACCCGAACGCGGGTAAATCCACCCTGCTGTCGCGCCTGTCCGCCGTAAGACCCAAGATCGCCGATTATCCCTTTACCACCCTCGAGCCCAACTTGGGCATCGTTAAGTTGGGGGAGTACGACCGCTTCGTGCTGGCGGACATCCCGGGCCTGATCGAGGGCGCCCACGAAGGCAGGGGACTCGGGCACCAGTTTCTCCGGCACATCGAACGGACCCGGATCCTTGTCTTTCTGCTCGATGCGAGTCAGCCCAATCCCATCCAGGACTATGAAGTGCTCGTGAACGAACTCCGGCAGTTCAATCCCGTACTCCTCTCCCGTCCCGCCCTGGTCGTATACTCCAAGCTGGACCTGATCGTGGATCGTACCATACTGGAAAGTATCACGGTGGATCCCGACCGTGAGAAACACGCGGGTCAGCGAAACATCCCCGTATTGGCGATCTCTTCCGCCACCGGTGAAGGAATCCCCGAACTCCTGCGGGAAATCGGCCAGATTCTTTTCGAGATCGGCCCCGCCACACTCGACTAAATTTACGTCGAAAAGCAGTACGCTCGAACAATTATTCGATCACCTCGGTAATCCGAACCTGCAATGATACCCCGTTCTGTAAGGATCAGCCCATGTCGGACCTGGCATCCTGGCTGACACTGGCTCGCGTGCCAGGCGTGGGCGCGGCGCGGTTCCTCGCTATACTGCGCCAGTTCGGATCTCCCGCCGCGGCCCTGTCCGCCTCCGTGGACGAACTGACCATGATAGAGGGGTTGGGCCCGCAGATAGCCCGGTCGATACGCACCCACCGGGATGAGGCCTTCGTCAACCACCAGTTGCGGCTTGTGGAGCGGCACGGAGCTCGAATCGTCACGTTCAGTGACCAGGACTATCCCAGGCGTTTGAGGGAGATATACGATCCACCACCGCTGATGTTTGTCTCTGGCGGCTGGGAAGCGCAGGATGATCAGTCCGTGGCCATCGTGGGGTCGCGGTTTACCTCCTCCTATGGCAGAAGCATGGCGGAGTCGTTCAGCGCGGAGCTGAGTTCCTTCGGACTCACCGTCGTAAGCGGCATGGCGCGGGGCGTAGACACGATGGCGCACAGGGCCACGCTGAAGGGGGGCGGCCGCACCGTGGCCGTGTTGGGATCGGGACTGGACAGGCCATACCCCGCAGAAAACCGTAAATTGATGGCGTCGATCCGTCACCACGGCGCCGTGATGACGGAACAACCCTTCGGCACTGGTCCGGACGCCGTCAACTTCCCCCAGCGAAACCGGATCATCAGCGGATCGACGCTGGGAACGATCGTGGTGGAGGCCGGGAAAAGCAGCGGGGCGCTGATCACCGCGCGATACGCCCTGGAACAGGGCCGCGAAGTCTTTGCCGTCCCCGGTCCGCTGAACGCACCCGGCAGTGTGGGGGTCAACAGGCTGATCAGAGATGGTACGGCCAAGCTTATCCAGCGGGTCGAGGATGTGATCGATGAACTGGCGCCCCGCCTTGATTTCGATCCGGCAAAGATCGAACGAAAACCGTCAGTCCCGTCGTTCGACCTTCTACCGGAAGAAAAAGCCATGTACGGCCAGTTGTCTTCGGATCCGAAACACATCGATCAGCTGGCGTCCGCCCTTGCCCTTACTTCCTCGCAGGCGCTCGGCGTCCTGCTGGCGCTCGAACTGAAGGACGCGGTGCGGCAGTTGCCGGGCATGATGTTTGTAATATCCTGAACTCCTGATTACGACTGTCGTACTGTTGCTTATTTAGGTTGACATGCCCGCCTCCTGCGATATTAAATCAATGACAACTCATTGATGCTTGTTAACAGCACCCCTTGTGGCCAGTTATGCAATTTCGGCAGTCCTGCGGCAAACTCGTCGATCGCGATGAACTTGCGAAGGTGGTGGCGTGCGCACGGCAAAAGGGCGGCACCGTAGTATTCACGAACGGTTGTTTCGATCTGCTTCATCCCGGCCATGTCCATTTGCTCCAGACCGCGCGATCATTCGGCGACATGCTGATCGTGGCCATAAACACCGACGAATCCGTCCGGACGATCAAGGACGATGGACGCCCGATATACGACGAAACAGAGCGGGCGTACATGCTCGGCGCCCTTGCCTGTGTGGATCATGTCATCCTCTTTCACGAACCGACCCCCATACCCCTGCTCTCCCTGCTCAAACCGGATGTGCTCGTCAAAGGCGACCACTACGGCCATGGGGAGGTGGTGGGCTGGGACGTGGTGGAAAGTTATGGCGGTCGGGTGGAAAGGGTGCCCGTACTGGACGGGATGTCCACCACCGGTACGATAAAACGCATTACAGGAACCGGATAACCGGAAAGGACCAAGATGTCCGAAACACGCCAGAAACTGCTGGTGCTCTATCTACGGACCCCCGACCTGCACAGCGGCGTCGTGGCCTGGTCCGAATTCGACGGGACTACAACTGCCGACGACCGGCATTCCTCGGGCGACGCCGCTGACTCCGGCGGCGCTACGACCCCGCCCTACGATTCGGTAGTAGACGCCATGCGTGAAGGCTGGCGGGTCATCCAGTTTCCCCAGCAATTCCCGGCCTATCCGGGTACGGAATACCAGACGTCCTATCTCAAGTACGAGTACATACTCGAAAAAGTGGAGGTGGTCGATGGCTGACAGAACGCATCTATTGAATACAAAACAGATGGCCCGGTTCGTCGCGGAGGGATATCTCCGTTTCGACGAACTGGTTTCCAATGATCTGAACCAGGCCGTGAAGGCCGAAATGGACAACCAGGCTATCCCGCGGGAAGAGGCGGGTACTCCGCTGAGCGAGATCTGGGGGGATACGGCCATAGGTCGCGTGTTCCGTTTGCCGGAGATTGAAGGCATCACCCACAGTCTCGTCGGACCGGGTCCGTTGTACGATCATCACGCCGTGCATACCGTACCGGCAGGCCACAACGTAGGGCAGCACTGGCATGCGGACGCCATCATCGACACGCGTATGCATTTCGACATCCAGTTCATGTATTTCGCCCACGACACGCCCCGGGAGATGGGCGGAACGTTGATCCTGCCGGGAAGCCACTACCGCCGCATCAGCGAATCCGACATCGCCCGGTACCACAACTTCGTGGGCCAGGTCCCGATGGTGTGTAAAGCCGGGACGGTGATCGTCCTCCATCACGGCATGTGGCACTGTGCCCAGCCGAACCTTACCGACGAGCTGAGGTACATGTTCAAGCTTCGCCTCAACCCCACGGTCAGGCAGTTGCGCCTGTGGAATACGGATGATATCGACGATCCGGAGGTCGCCAACCTGCTTAGTATCAACCATCCGTGGCATGGAAACGAAGACCGCATCGAACATGTCAACCGGATCCACTTCTGGCGGTTCCTGACCGGAGACGACCAGTTCGACAACCACTACTGGCTATCCCGGATCGAGAACGAACCCGAACTGGTGTGAGGAAACAGCCCTTATCCCGTTCTTGAACAAACTTACACCATGACCACGGATAGTCTGCGCCGCCAACTGGGCATCTGGCCGACCACCGCGATGGTGATCAGCGGCATGATCGCGGTGGGTATATTCCTGGTTCCCGCCGGGATGGCCAAGTCCCTGGGATCGCCCCTGCTGCTGCTCGTCATCTGGCTGGCGATGGCGGGGATGGCCCTCTGCGGTTCGCTGTGTTTCGGGGAACTGGCTTCACGATATCCCCACGCCGGCGGTGGTTACATCTATCTCCGCGAGGCCTACGGCACCCAGACGGCCTTCCTCTACGGCTGGATGTCGCTGATGGTGCTGGATCCGGGTATTACGGCGACCCTTGCGACCGGCCTGGCGAGTTACGCGGGGCACATCTATCCGATGGAACCGCTCGCGATGAAGGCGCTGTCCATCGCCGTACTGATCGTCCTTACGGGTGTCAACATCTACGGCGTGCGCATCGGAGCCTGGATCATCGTACTGCTGACCGTGTTCAAGGTCGGCGTGCTCGCGATCATATCCATCCTGGGGTTCGGGCTGGGTCTCGGCGACTGGTCGAACTTCACCCCGTTCGTGGAGCGTCCGGCGGACTCCAGTCCGTTGTTCGGGGCTCTAGCCGGCGGTATCGTGGGCGCTTTCTTCGCCTTCGCCGGATGGTGGGACCTGAACAAGGTGGCCGGTGAAATCCGGGATCCGGCGAAAACCCTGCCCAGGGCGCTGCTGCTGGCGGTGGGTATCGTCGCGTTGACCTATATCGCCACCAGCGCCGTCTTCATGTATCTCGTACCGGTCTCGCAGGTCACCAGCGACGAGACCTTCGCGGCGCAGGCCGGCGAGGTGCTCTTCGGACGCAGCGGCGGCATCCTGTTTTCCTCCGTAGTCGTCCTTTCCATTGTCGGCAGCCTCACCGGGCTCCTGCTGATGGCGCCCAGGGTGTATTTCGCCATGGCCAGGGACGGGGTCTTCCTCCGTTTCGCCAGCGCGGTTCATCCCGCATTCGGCACGCCCTACCGCGCGATCGCCATCCAGGGCGGACTCGCGTCACTGCTGGTCTGGATGGGGACCTTCAGCCAGATTCTCAATTATTTCATATTCGTGGCCGTGCTGTTCATCGCGCTGACCGTGGCGGGCATGTTCGTGATACGCCGGAAAACCTCCGAGATACCACCGTACCAGACCCCCTTCTACCCCGTCACCCCAATCGTTTTCCTGATCCTCGCCTCGGTCCTGCTCGTGCTGCTCTTCGGCAACAGTCCATTGCAGGCCTTGCTGGGTGTTGGGGCGACGGCACTGGGGATACCGGTGTACTACCTCGTGTTTCGAAATCAATCCATCCAGCAAAGACAGACAGGAGAGGACCATGGCCTGGATTAAAACCGTATCCGCCTCCGAGGGGGACGACCAGTTGCTCGCGGCCCTCGAGGCACAGCGTTCGCTCTATCCCACGGAATACGAATCGCCTGTGCACCCCAACGATGACGGTACTGCCGGCATTGTGGCGTCACATTCGCTGATCCCGGATGCGTTGCATCACGCCTTCGCCACCTTCGGCGTGTTGCTGTCACCCGATCTTCCGTTGACCCGCCGGCAGCACGAGATGATCTCGACTACCGTATCCGCGGTCAACCGGTGTGTTTACTGAATAGATTCGCACGCAGAGTTTCTGCGTCGGGTCACGTTGGACAGCGCGCTGGTCGAATCGATAAAGTACGATTACGACAAGGCGCCGCTGAGCGAGCAGGACCGGGCGATGCTGGATTTCGCCATCCGGCTCACCGAGGATGCTACGAAGATTCAGAAAACCGATCTAGATGGATTGCGATCCGTGGGATTCGACGACGTCGCCATCCTTCAGATCACGCTGATCGCGTCGTGGTTCAACTACATCAACCGTGTGGCGGACGCCCTGGGGATTGGACGGGACGCGGAGGATTCGTAAGACGCTGTATAAGGGTGATGTGCAGGGCCTTGATTTAGGGGAGTATGGCGATGGCCCTGCCCGGTCCGCCGTGGTTGTTTTCGAGCCGGGGACTCAGGAAGATATAAAACGCGCCCTTGGGCGGAAGTTGCCCAACGCCAAGCAGATACTCCGTGAAGATCATGTCGTGGTTCACCGCCGCCCAGTGCGTCTTCATCGATTCAACCGGATCCACCGATCCCATGTCGGGCGCATCGATGCCCACATGCTTCACGCCTTTCCCGGCCAGGTAGCCGATGACTTCCGCACTCGGCGCCGGCCAGCCCTCGGACAGCCCGTCCAGAGGCGCCTTGACGCTTCGATCCACACGGCCCCGTTCGAAGCGGCGGAAGTGGGCGTCCGTATGCCCGGTGTGAAACAGCACGACCTCGCCGTCCACGATTTCTCCGTATAACCCTTCGTGCCTCCTGACATCGTCCACCATGATGACCGGCGATGCCGGCCAGTCCTCCCGGGAGGTCGTCCCCACGCGGTGTTGCACGTTGATGACCCGGGCGGGTCCCATGAACCGGTGCAGCGGGACCTTGTCCGTCGTCATTTCCGTGCGCTTCAGCGGACCGTGCGCCGCCTCGAAGTCACGCAGCGCCTCGCGGGTCGTTTCGTTAAATCCTGCGACATCGAAACCGGGCGGAGGACCGTAGTGCGCGGGCGGATCCACGTGCGTACCGGTATGGGCGTCCATGATGTGGGTGTTGACCCAGTACGGGCCGAAGGGTCCATCGAAGTAGTTTACGGGTTGCACGCTCGAATAGGGAAAGACGTGGCGGCCTACACGGCGGCCCGGCCACCATACCGGATGCGTCATGGAGAGAGTGACGGACAGGTCGACCACGCGTTTGGCACTGACGGCCTTGAGCAGACGCGCGGCCAGGGTCGGATTGGTAATGGCGACGGCCCGCGTTTCGACCGTGGGGGAGTTCTCGTGTTTGACCGGCAGCGAGATGTACAGGGAACCGTTTGGGGTCTTGTCCAGGTTGATCAATCCCTCCGTATGGACGGCGCCGTACTTGAAATGACCGAGATGGCTCTCCAGGGCGAGGGGATTCTCGAACATGCCCTCGGGGCCCGGCGACCCGTACTTCGGGGGGCCCAGCCCGCCCATGCTCGGACTGTCGATGCCCATGATCCAGACACCCCGGCTGCCCACGTATTCCGCGGCGTCGTAGTCCGGCGCGGGCCAGGCGGGGACCGTACCGGCGATCGGATCGACGATCAATCGGCGGTCGTCGGGCGCGGCCCGGTCGTGCCGGTCGTCGTACCCACTCCAGTACAGGACGGCGTCGCCCGGTTCCATAGGTCTATGTGAAGCCTCGGCGGCCTTTACCTGGTCCATGGTAAATAGCGGGCTTACCCCCGGGGGCGCCCGGTCCAGCATGGAGCGGCCGTCGATCTTGAAAACCTCGCCGACCAGTTGCCACGCCGGGACTTTTTCCACCGTCAACTCGCCCCAGTAATGGGCGTTCGGCAGACCGCTGTGCTGCGGCGGCATCATGTGGGCCGGGGTGTCCATCTGCGTAGCCGTGTTCTCGTCCAGGATAATCAGGTCCGATGCCCAGGGGCGGTCGCCATGGACGATATACGGAACGACGAGGGGCTGGTGATGGACCTGGCCGCCCGGCCAGTACTGGTAGTGTTTTCCGGAAATGACCGGCGAAAGGTCTATCACGTCCCCGGACCCCACCGGCGCGTACTGGGCGCCGGCCGTCAGGGTGGTCAACTGGATGAGGACGATGAAGGCCAGGCTTAGGGCCGGTTTACCAATGCGTCCGTACTTCCGGAGATGGTACATGGTGCGCTCCCTGGGCGTTCGGATTTGTATGGTCTCGGAGATAAATGAGATGGGATTTTTAATCTCAAACAGTTCCAGATCAGATCCTGGTGCAAGGCATGGGGCCGGGCGCGGAAAGGTGGAACGGAAATCAAAGCCCGTGCCATTGCCTTGATCTTAACAGCAACAACTGCAACACGTCAATGAATTCCGCTAGCCCAATTGCTTATTCCGCTTTTGATTACAAGTTCGCTGAAGGAAACTACCCGACCCATGATGAATTGAGGATCTCTTCTGGGACTTGTACCAACGTCGGGTCGGTTATGCTCGTCTATGGGCGCTCAGGAGAGGCGCTGCCGCAGGGTAATCGGTCAACATGTATTTGTAGAGTGTACGACTGAGATCCGGCATTTGAGAATCCAGGCCGCGTCTTTGTCTGGGTGTCAGCTTCAACGTAACGCAAGGCTCTTCCGCAACGGCGTTGGAAGAGGGTCGCCGCGCTTCGAACGCGGCCTTGGGCTCAAGCACATTGCCAGGACCGTATTGAAAGAGGCGCACACCCAATGCGTCATTAATCGAGACTCGACCACTGACGACGAGTTGCATCCCGTCGTGTATATCGCTCGGTCCGGCTAGCATGTCTCCTGCATCGTATTCACACTTTTCCAACCAGGGCATGAGTTGCTCGACCAGGTTTTCAAAGCGAATCTGCCGATCTAGATGGTCTTCCAGTTCGTTGCCCACGCGATTCAGTAGTTCAGTCCGTTCGTCATCCAAAGAGACGTTCTTTTTCCTCATCTCAGTCGCGATGATCGTGTCTTCGCATCGTTCCAGCGCGTGGTCCAGGGTTTTTTCGAACCAGACCCTGTTATGCAACTCGCGCGGTAGGTCATTGGCAAGACTTGACTGAAGCTTGGCAGGCGGCGTGGCAAACACGACCTTTACTCCGCTGGGTCTGGTAGTGTGGAGAAACATGCATAGCACGTTGATCGCAGATGCATCGAACCACTGGACCTCCCTGCAGTCGAGCACGATGTGTGTCGGGGTAGGCGACTTTCCCATGAGTTTCTTAAGGTGATTCATCAGACGGTAATTGATGACGAAGTACATATAGCCGCAAAGCCGGACGATCTTGATCCGCTCTGCATATACCAAAAGGATGCCTTGGTCAGGAATGGAACGGACCTTGGCACTGCGGTAGTCCGTTCCAGTCTCGACCGACACGACCGGATCCAACCGCACGAGATAGACAGCCAAAGGACAAAGGCTGGCGAGCATCCCGATAGCAACTCCTTCGACAAATCCGAAGATAACGATGGCCAGGGCCATGAGGATGATGATGCCGTATTCCGTCCCGGCGACTCTCCTGCGAACTTTTAGCAACCAGTTGTGCAGCAGGTCGACACCAATGAAGAACAACAGCCCGCCTGTTAACGATATCGGGATCAGTTCCAGGATCGTACTGCCGAAGAACAGGGTCATACCTAACCAAATGGAGGTCAGGATACCTGTCCACGGAGTGTCGGCGCCCAGCTTCCGTGATGTCAATGACAATACAGGGAAGTGTATTCCCGGGGGACTGCCTCCCGCCCCGGCAATGATGCCCGCCGCACCTGCCACGCGAAATTCTCTGTCAAGATCGATTTCCTCGCCGGAGGCCACCTCCAGAATGTTCGAATTCAAAAGCAGGCAGAGCACCAAGAGCAATACCACGACCATGACTGCTGGGATCTGTCCCCCAACCACGTTCCAATCCACGAGACTGAAGTCATCCAGGCCGAACGCGGGCCACAGGCCGCCGGAAGCCCCGACTCCGGACCACAGCAGATTGGCCGATTTGGCGGTTTCAATGGAAATGCCGAAAACGTATAACACCAGATGAAATACACCGGTAAGGATCAGGAAACTCCAAACCAGAATGCCAATGCTGTTTCTGCGCCGTATGACAAGCCACAGTATGATTCCGAATGCGATTCCAGGTAACCATTTCCAAACTTCATCGGCATCGAAAAGGCGAGGTAGGGTCTGCCACTCAAGCGACATCGAACTCATCATTGATAGGGCGGCCACACAGAGAATCCAGCCGAAACCGGCGAAACACCCGGCAGCGACCGGATAGGGGATGAAACGAAGCATATAGGACAGGCGGCTAATACCGATGCCGAAGAAGATAAGACCCGTAATTACACTGGTGAGGATCAGCAGAATGGTCATGGTCATGAAGGCCGCTTCGCCAGGCGCGTTCACCATACTCGCTGTGACCACGGCGCTCATCGTTCCGAGCGCCGCAGCGGAAATTTCGTGTGGCCCGGCGAGCACACCTCGGTAGCTGCCGGCCAGGGCAAACAAAAAACATGAGATTGCAGCGCCAAATATCAACATGCCGGTCCCAGGCACAGTAAACGATTGAAGCGGACCGTTGAAGATGAGTGCCGCGAGCGCGAAACAATAAGGAATGAGGATCATGGCCATGATCAAACTGGCAAACGTCGCCTGCTTCCACTGACGCTTAAACGAAGGTACAAGACCAGTCATCCAGAGGTTCCATTCTATGCTATAGGGTCCAAGGGTTTCCAACCAAACATATCCAGATATTCCACTAACAACTTATGATGTTGAACGGGAAGCGATCAGGATCTCCCGCGCCATCACCGTGCAAACCGGGTGAGTTCCGGGGAGGCAGACAATCCGCCACTGGCCGGCGGTGCAATTTAATTGCTGCATATTAACATGGTCTTGTGCATGCCACGATATGCTACGACACCTCAATCCTCTCGTCTACGGAATGGAGGTAATAGCGCTGATTTGCGATCGGTAATATATCGAGACGCACTTCGTCGATCCATAAAAATCCAATTGAGTTCAATAAATCGGCACGCACAAAACTTTAAATGTGCAGAAAATTTGCATACAGGCCCGGATATATTGCTTCGACTTTCTCATGGTGGTTGTAACCCGCAGCGCATCGGGAGTGATGCGCTGGGCCGGGCTGGGCTGGGCCGGGCTGGGCCGGGAGCAGGAATGCCGACTTTTCCCGGCCATTCAACGAGTATATTTGTGAAATGCATTGCCTGCCGGTGCTTCGGCGTCTTTTATATCAGGTAAAGCATACAGAGGCGATTACAGCTGGCAGACTACTAAGATCCCGGAGATGGGGTGCCCGGGACCTTCGCTACCTACCCACTTCCCCGCACCCGGTAAAGGAGCCTAACCCGTGTCAAACCTGCGTGTCGGAATCATCGGACTGGGCGGCATCGCCCGTTCCCACTGCGAAGCCATCACCAACCTGGATGGCGTGGAGATCGTCGCGGTTGCGGACCTGCTCGAGGAAAAGCGACGAGAATACATGGACAAGTACGGCATCCCCAGGGGTTACGCTACCCACATGGAACTGCTGCAGGATGCCGACGTCGAAGCGGTGGCCGTAGTCCTCGGCCACCAGCTCCACCACCAGCTGACTATGGATGCCTGCAACGCCGGCAAGCACGTCCTGGTGGAGAAACCCATGGCGATCAGCCTTGACCAGTGCGACGACATGATCGCCGCCGCCGCGGCAAACCGCGTCAAGCTCATGGTGGGTCTGACACAGCATTTTTACGGCACCAGCATCAAGGCAAAGGAAATCCTGGATTCCGGCGCCCTGGGACCGGTAATCACGGCCGTGTGTTACATGTCCAAGCACTGGGGGTATGGTTCCCGCCGGCCGCAGTACCGCAGCCGGTTTCACGGCGGCGGCATGTGGATGACCAACGGAGTGCACGTGGTGGACCGCCTCTCCTGGGTCATGGCATCCCAGGCGGTATCGGTCTCCGCATCCATCGGCAACCGGGCGCACTACCAGGCAGCGGATGACTCCGCCACGGCCTTCATCCGGTACAAGAACGGCACGGCAGGCGTGGCGGTGGCCGTGGGTTACGCCGACGGCGGACCCAACCACGAATGCCAGGTGATCTGCGCGAACGGGTCGCTGCGATTCTGCGAATCAGGCGAGAAATACGTCAAGGTGGGCAAGGACAACAAGTGGGAGGACGTACCATTCGACGATCCGCCCCATCCCATGTACAACGAGTGGAAGGGATTTATCCAGTCGGTCCGTGACAATATCGAACCGCCCACGCCCGGAGAATGGGGCCGCCATATCATGGAAATCGTGTTCGCCGCCGAAGAGTCCTCGATTTCCGGCCGTGAAGTCCCGCTGGCCAGCGGCGGCCACTGGACCCACCAGCAGCCCGGCACGCCGGTCAACATCGATCACGGCTGGATATAAAACGCGCGCGGCCGGCGACGCGACCGGGCGTCCGGAAATCAGGTGTACTCCACCACCGCCAGGGTGACGTCATCTTCCGGTTCCCGCCCGACCGTGAATGCCAGGATCTCCGCGATCACGCTGTTTTTCAATTGGTCCGCGTCCTGCCGGCGGCAACTCGTCAGCAGCGATTCCAGCCGGTCTTCCTCGTAGAGTACGCCTTCCGGATCAGCCGCTTCGGTGATACCGTCCGTGTACATGACCAGTTTGGCCCCTGGCGTAAAAGCCACGGTTTCCACCTCGAAGGGACAGGATATGATCCCCAGCGGTGGACTCGCGGAAACCAGTCTAGCCAATGGCGCTTCCTCAGGCGGCAGGAGCATGGGAGGATTGTGGCCGGCGTTGCAGTAGCGCAGCGTCTGGTCCTTCAGGTTGATTTCGGCGTGGAAGAAGGTGATGAACTGGTGTGCCGCGGCGTGATGGATCATGTATTCGTTCAACCGCTCCACGCGTTCCATCAGGGGAACCCGGATATCGACGAGCGTGGTCAGCATGGTTTTACATGCGACCATGAGCAGCGCGCTGGAAGGACCATGTCCGGTTACGTCGGCGATCGTCACCGTCAGGACATCCTCGCCATAGGGAATGAAATCATAGTAGTCCCCACCGATCTCCGTGCAGGACCGGTGCTTACCCGCGCACGCCAGGCGTCGGAAATCGTAATGCTCCCCGGGCAGCAGGCCCGCCTGTATCTCGCCCGCCAGGGCCAGTTCCTTGTCCAGCGCGCTCCTGGCCACGGCCGCGTCGAACAGGCGCAGGTTGTCCGTCTTGATGGCGGCCAGATTGGCTACCGCGCTGACCAGGCCAAGATGGTCCACGGTAAACTGAACGGACGGGTCCGAAGAATCGAGGTACAGCAATCCGAATACCCGGTCCTCGTGCCACAGGGGCACGCATAGAATGGACGCCAGCCTGCGGACGATGACACTCTGTTGATCCCTGAATCGTTCATCCCCCATGGCATTGGTGGTGATCGAGGCCATTCGGTTTTCAAGGGCCTGGTTCACCGCTGTCGTACTGATCGAGATCTCGCGTTCTTCGTTCCCAGGACGTGAAAACAGCGTCTGGATCTCAAGGTCGTATCCACCCTCGGTTTCCCGTGGGTGGACAATCGCACAGCAGTCTGCTTTCAGCCATTCCAGCAAGCGCTGCGTCACGAGGTCGCCCAGTTCCGACTCACTTCTCACCGTCATGACGGCCTTACCCAGTGCCGTCAACTTAAGCAGTTGGCCGTCGCCGTCATCGCGCCGGCGACCGGGCGTGCCGCCAGCCTGCGTGTAGGGAAGTTGATCCGCCCGGAAGAGAGACGCAGGCGCCCGTAGACCGTCCGCGCTTGCAGCGCCGCTTGTGCCTGCGAATTTCACGTCGTTGGGTTCTGTCCCTGCGGACCTCCCCTCTTCGGGCTCTCCCCCCTCGAAGACGAGAATCGTCTGGCCGATCCGAATATGATCTCCCGACAGCAGCGGAGCGGGCTCCCCGCCGATCGGATGGTCGTTGACAAATGTCCCGTTTCGGCTGCCCAGGTCCGAGATCACGTGGCCCGCTGCCGCCCCTTCAATACGCGCGTGTAACTTGGAGACGCCGCGATCTCCACGTAGGGGAACATCGACTTCTCCCGAACGACCCAGGGTAGTGACATCCTTTGACAGGACATACACTTGCGAATCTTCCGCGCGCAAAAACTTCAGGTAGGGCACCAGTGAACTCCGTTTAACGTTATTTTCAGTAAATCCCGGCTACCGCGCCGGTTCATCTCGCAGGTCGAAGGCCACCTTGACGGCACCGTGCCGACCAGCTTCCATAGCCCGCCCGATCGCTTTACGATAGTCCTTCAGCGGAAACAGGTCCGTCAGCAGAGGTTTCAGATCGACCTTGTCCCCAACCAGCAGATCCATGGCCAGGCTGAAGGTCCGGACGGAACGATCCAGGTAGTTCTCCGTTCCATAGGCGTAGGCGCCCTGTACTTTCAATTCTTTGTACCAGACGGCCGTCCAGTCGATGCCGGATGGTATGCCCGGCATGCCGACGACGGTGACGTATCCGCCGGAACCGGTCAGCCGAAGCGCGTCGTCGATCGTACGCGACGAACCGACACAATCGAAGGTCCGATGTGTGCCGCCGATGAATACGGGTCGCCCGATCTCGGGCCGATGGACTTCCGCCCCCGTCACATCGCTTACCGTATCGTAAAGGTCTTCATCTCGGCCGATGACCCGGTCGGCACCGAGGGCGGCCGCCATGGCCTGTTGATGTGGATAGCGGGCGGCGGCGAGGATCCGGCATTTACCGCCCAGGGCCCGTATGGATGCAATGGTAAGCAGTCCAATCGCGCCGCAGCCGATTACGAGCACCGTTTCATCGTCCGCGGGATAAGATTTCAGAACGGCGTGCACGCTACAACTGAAGGGTTCGACCAGAACCGCTTCCTCGTCGGTAAGACGGTCGGGTACCGGGTGGACCTGGAAGGGGTGCGCGACCAGCGATGTGCTCCATCCACCGCCGGTATCCCTGCAATACCCCGTCTGGATTCCCGGGGAAAGGTCGCCGTGCATGATCATCTCGCACAGTCCGAAATCACCCTCCCGGCAGGAGGGGCACGGCGGTTGGATACCCCGAACGGCACAGCAGAGGCCGGGTTCGATCACCACGCGGTCCCCACGGGATACGACACCGGGTCCGGAACCGGGCTCAAGGACCTCGCCCACCACTTCGTGACCCAGGACGAAAGGCGCGGATATCAGGGGAGAAAAATAGGGACTGCCTTTTGCCCGTATGGTGGAAAGGTCGGATCCGCAGATCCCGCTTAAAATCGGCCGGACGCGCACCCATTCGGGGGTTGGAAGCGCCGGGGGATCGATGTCCACCATGCGAATGCACGACATGGCGCCGGTCGCCAAGGCGGGACGCCGATGTCCGAATGAACGGACGAACAGGTACCGGGGTACGCTTTTGATGTATTGAATCGCTTTCATTCATGGGTCCAGCGAACGATTTCCCAGCCGCCGGTTTCCGCGGCTTTTTTCAGTTTTCCGCCCGGATTCACCGCGACGGCGTGCCCCACGAGGTCCAGCATGGGCTGGTCCGAACTGCTATCGGCATAGGCATAGCTCCGGACCAGGTCGATTCCCCGGCGTTCAGCGTAATCCTGAACGATTCGCGCCTTCTCCTCGTCGCCAATCGGCGGCCCTTCCGTCTCTCCCGTCAACCGGCCGTCATGCTCCTTCATGGACAGGGCGATGAGATCGTCCGCCTTGGTGTACTCAGCCAGGGGTTCCATGATAAAATCAAGGGACCCGGTGACCAGGACCACACGCTCACCGCGCTGCTGATGCTCCCGTATGCGTTCGACTGCCCCGGTGAACATGCGCGGACGCATGACCTCTTCGAAAAGCTGTTCGCTGCGGGAAACGCAGTCCCCTCGCCCGAAACCCCGGTACTGTTGGTAGAAAACCTGGATGAAACGGCTTCTGCTGAATTTGTCCAGCACCAGGTAATAGAGGATCTTCGGGAGAAATGCCAACGCCCAGATCCGGCGCCTCAGGGCGGAATAGCCCCAGGTCCTGTACCAGGCGTAGTAGTGTACGACCGTGGCGTCTATTATGGTGCCGTCCACGTCGAAGAAGGCGGTGGCGGGCTGGGTTCGGCCGTTCCCGGTTTTTTCCTCCGTTCCATCGGTCGATGGGACCGCAGGATCTGTGCGGGTGCGGTCCATGCTGTTCAGGCGGTCTAAGCGGTCCGCGATATACAGGTAGCCGTCCCGGTCTATATAGCCTATGTCCCCCGTATGTAGCCATCCGTCGCGAATTCGTTTCTCCGTCGCCCGACGGGTTCTTGAAATACCCCGGCATGACGTTCTTCCCACGCACGACGATCTCGCCTTTCCCTTTTTCATCGGGGTCGGCGACACGCACGTCTACCGACGGTAGCGCTACGCCAACGGAAGACGGCTTGCTCCGGTCCATGGGATTCACGGACACGACCGGGGCCGCTTCCGTGAGCCCGTATCCTTCGTGTATCGTCAGCCCGATCTCACGGTAGGCATGGTAGAGGTCCGAATCGAGCGTGCCGCCGCCACTGACGAGCAGCCGCATGCGGGATGCCGTACCCCTGTCCGGTTCTTCGGCCGCGCGCCTCAGTGGCCGATGCAGAAAGATTGAATATCCGAGGCGCCGCGATCAGGCAATTGACTTCGGTCTCGTCCATCAGGGCTACCAGGGATCGAGGCCTGACCAGACGCGGTATAGGTGATGGATGCCCCTGCGTAAAAGGGCATGAGGAATCCCCCCGTGAACTCGAGGGCCTGGCTCAAGGGCAGCAGGGAGAGAAAATGATCAGTCCGGTAGGCGCGCAGGATCTCGGCGAGGGACAGCAGGTTCGATACGAAATTCCGATGGGGACAGCACCACGCCGTGGGATTCCGCCGCCATGCCCCGGGTAAACATGATGGCAGCCGGCTCATCGGGTTGCACCGGCGCCCAGGCGGGCGGTTCCTCGTTCAATGCGACCGGTGACGCCAGCCGGCGCGGGGCATCGAACGGTAGACCGTAGTTATCGATATTCCAGAACTTGAACGTCGGAACCAGGCGGACCAGGCGGACCAGGCGGACCAGGCGTTTCCGCAGCTCTCAGCAGTTCATAACCGCTTTCCGAACACAGGATCGCCCTCGACTCGGTGAACCGGGCTATGCGCCATACTTCCTGTGCCGATGACCGGCGGTCGACGGGCACGAGCACCGCTCCGGCCACCATCCCGGCGAAACAGGCGATACCCCATTCGGGCTTGTTCTCCGAGAAAAGTAAAATGCGGTCGCCCGGACGCAGACCGCTGGACCGCCACTGCCAGCCGATGTGACCGGCCAGGTCGAAGACGTCCTTGAATGAATACCTAACCTGATCACCTTCGCGCGCCATCTGCAACGCGGTCTTGTCCCCGTACATGTCCGCGCTCTTGGCCAGTATGTCCGTCAACGTGTCGAGATGGGGCAGGGCGTCTTCCTGCGCCTGAGCGAACCCGGACCGTTCCGCGACCTCCTCCTCTTCCGTGATCGTGGGCTTCGGTTCGTCTGTCTTCAGCACGTGCCGTTTCAACCCGGGTATATGGATTTCCTGGAAATACGTCTTCCAATGAATCCTGGAGACGTCGCCGTTAAACAGCTGCCGGTCTTCCGGATCGAGACTTTCGTGCAGCCTGACCGTCCGGTCGGTTTCAAAGGTGCATTCCAGGGACGTGTAGGGACTGTAGATCGAAGCGTAGTACAGCATGCGGGAAATCGCCGATTTCAACACGGTGATTCTACGCTTCCAGTTGTTCAGCAGGGAGATCCGGCTGAAACGGTTGAACACCCAGAGCGCGGTGTTCAGAGGATAGATGTAGCGCAGGTTGTACCGTCGCCTGAACCGGGCAAGGGTCGGATAGGTCCAGCGCTGGATGGGAATGGGCTCGTTGTTTCGGTTGCGGCGGGGGTTCTTTTGAAAGTACTCGAAGGATAGCTCGAAGGACTGCTGGAAGAGGATCGGGTTCCGGTCGCCGGTCGAGACGTGATAAACGCTAATCCCGCCTTCCCGGGCCGTCCGCTCCATGGCCGCCAGCATGGTGTTGACCACGATGTCCACCGGGATGATATCCACGATCATGTTCTTGTTGCCGGGGAAGTCCGGCAAGCGTCCCTTACTCACTGCGTCGATCAGCGGATCGGCGACCTTGAGCCCTTCTATCCAACCCGGTTCCGGTTCTACCAGTGCGCTTTCCACGATGGACGGCCGTATGATGACCGTGGACAGGTCGCCTCGATGCTTGACGATCAATTGCTCGCCCATGGCCTTCGTCAGGGTATAGCTGTCGTGCCATCCCCACTGCTGCCCGCGGCGCATTCCTTCTTCGATGAGCCGTTCCTTCAGCCAGCGCTTGCGGAAGGTCTCCATCTGGGCGTCGAGCCAACGGGGCGTAGGGCGCGCGTTTTGCTGAAGCGCCATTTTCCGGAACCGCTTCTGCTGGACCGGCGACCGGGACTCGTCGTGGATCTCACTGGACTTCGCAAGGATATCCCGCGTTTCCTTTTCCAGGTCGAAGGTAGCGTCTCCACGCCCCATTTCCTGAGACATGGACCAGTCCGGGCGGGGCGGGGTTTCGACGATGCGTCCCTTGATCTGGCCATTGACGTAGGCGGTGGAAACGTGAACGAGTATGGCGTCACTGCAAGCTTTGGCGAATTCCATCATCCGCTTGGCACCCAGGGCGTTAAGCTGGAGCGCGGCGTCGATTTCTTCGTCGAACGTGACTGAAGCCGCGCAGGTCAGCACGACATTTACCTCACCGGCCAGACGGTGGTAGAGGTCCGGTTCCAATCCGAGATGATCCAGGGTCAAGTCGCCCTCGACGGCATGGATCTTCTCGTTCATGACCTCCGCGAAACGTGCGCCATGGATCTTGCGCAGCCGGGCGAAGGCGGTGGACTGGAGTATCTCGTCCTCCACGCGGGTCTGCGCCGACAGGGTGGTGCCGTCTTTCTTGCGGCGGGACCGTACCACCAGGTATACGCGGCCTACCTCGGGCGCGCACCGCAGGATCTTCTCCACGACTGCTTTCGCAAGGAATCCAGTGGCGCCCGTGATCAGCAGCGTCTTCCCATGAAGGTATGTTACGATTTCACTCATGCCGTACCGTCTTTCGATGGGTACCCGGGCCCGGACCGTCATCTCGGCGGGTGGTGATTCAGTCTGCCATGCGTCGCTTGAACTGATCGACCCAGGGGATGGGCGACGGATCGGTGTCGTTCATGACGGCCTGGTAGAAACTGGCATAGGTGCCGAGCAGGAGCAGGTCGAAAGCCTGTTCCAGGGCCGTTTCTCCCCGGGGCGTAATGACCGGACAGGCGATACCCTGTTCCTCGAGCAGGATGCGCGTGATCTGGTGGCGACGCTGGTTGCGCCGATCGTACAGGTCGGACTGGACCAGCACGGCGGCGAGCCGGTCAAGGTTTTCCCGGGGATGGGTCATCCCTTCCAGCAGGTGATGATTCAGCTCGGGAATGGCGAACCACGCTGCCATGTTCTTGGCGTTCTCGTTCCACTGGTTGGCCATGATGTGGGCATTGCCGGTGAGGTGTTCGGAGGCCATGATCATCACCGACTTACCCCGCGTAGACCTGGCCAGTTCGAAGGCGGGGTTCTCCTCTCCCGGAATAGCATAACCCGGATTCGTCTCTCGAAGCAGCATAATCGCACGGGAAACCTCCGTCGTGGCGAGATCCACGAATCCCAGTTGCCGGAATATCCCCAGGAGGTAGGATACCGCGTATCCCAGGCCGATCCGAGGCTGGCCGCAGGTGTTCAACTCGCTGCTGAACACCACCGCCGGCAAATCCTGCCGCTCGGCCAGCAATGCCAGTTCGCCTCCCGTAGTCAACGCGATCATGGGAATGCCCCTGGACGCGCCGTATTCCGCCATGGCCAGCACCTCTTCCGTGCCCCCGGAATAGCTGGACAATATAATGAGCGTTCGTTCGTCGATCCACGCGGGCGCCGCGTAATCGGAAACAACGGTCACCGGTACGCGCAGCCCGTCGCGGAAGACATCCTGTATCAGGTGGGCGCCCAGGGCCGATCCACCCATCCCTGCCACGACCACGTGGTTCACGTCTCGGCATGCGTCGGGGAAGGTTCGCCCCGCCATTTCCGTCCAGCCTTCTTCCACCTGGTCGGGTATCGTGCCGATGGATCCGTGCATATCGGACTGGTCCAGGCGTTCCATTTTCATTTCTACGGCCTTCTTCTCAAGAATGATTTTGACTGGTCGTACAAGCTCATCGGATGACCTGCCTGGTTCAGGATGTGTTGGAAGTGCCAGGGACGGCACCGATTTCTTGCAGATACGAGACGCTTTCTTCGAACTGGCCTGCTTCGTACGCCTTCAGTACCTCGATGGATTCGTCCTTCTCCCTGGGCGTACGCCAGTCTTCCTCCCCCGAGCGGGCGTGTGCCCAGTACAGCCGCAGAAAAGGCAACATGTCTTCTATATCCCGTTCAGGGTATTCCGCCCAGTAATCGTCCATGAGCATGCGCACGTGCCGTGCGTATATGGCGCCCAGTTCGATGGTCTTCGTGATTTCGCCGGTCGGCTTGGCCCGCATGGCGCGCCCGGTCCGCTCGGTCCGCCCATCCCAGCCTTGCCGCCCGTGCTGACCTTGTTGACCACGATATTCGTCGATCAGGGGCAACAGGTTGCGGTAATCCACCACTCCGCCGCCCAGCGGACACCGGGCTATGCGGAATCCCTCGACGGAAGGATGCAGCGTATAGTCTTTCAAATGGATGTGACTCAGATATGGAAGCAGCCTTTCCGTGTATCCGAAGGGCTCTTCGCAGACCGCCAGCACATTGCCCACGTCAAGCGTGATGCCGATGTTCGCGCTGTTCAATTCTTCGCATAGCCAGCGCATATCGTGGGAAGTGGCATCGGAATGGTTTTCCACCGCGATGGTTACGCCATGCTGTTCCGCCAGGGGCAGTACCTCGTGCAGTATGTCCCTGCACGCCGCGAGATGGGCGTGCCACCGACCCGCCAGCGGTCGCCTGTCTCCGCCGAGCACCCCGCTCATGACTACCCGTAACGTCGAGGCGCCCAGGGCGGAGGTCGCGGGGATGAGACGCCGGAGCATCCCGGGTTCGACCTGGCCGCCGTCCGCTATGACGAAAAGTCCCTGTTCCTGCGCGCGGTCACGGGCTTCCTCCAGCGTGGACGGCGACAGATCCGGCAGGCAGTCTTCCGGTGGAAACTCGACCCCGGCCAGGCCGTGTTCGACGGCCATGTCCATGAGTTGAAACGCGTCATGGCCGGTGTTGAACGAATAGGCGCAAACCCCGACTGGCATATGATCTCCTTGCAGATATTCCCGTGAAGCTAATCCCTTGGTTGCCGTCCCTGGACCGCGTAGCCACCGTCGCACCGTATATCCGTCGCCGTAATATCGCTCGATTCGTCGCTCGCCAGGAACACGAACACATTGGCGACTTCCTCGATGGTGGCAATCCGGCCGATGGGATGCAGTCGGTCGAAGGCCCGGAGCGCAGCCTCCGGGTCCGCGGCGTTCTCCTTCACGAAGTTGTGCAGCATAGGCGAGTCCACCGTGCCGGGCGATACCGTGTTCACCCTGATCCGGTCTGCGGCGAGTTCCATGGCCTGTCCCCGTGCCAGCGCGATCAGCCCGCCCTTCGTCGCTCCGTATACCGCCACGCCCGGATGGCCGTTATGGCCCGTTACACTCGACATGTGTACGATCGAGCCGCCTCCCGCCGCGCGCATGTGGGGTACACAGTATTTGCTGAATACGACCGGCGCCAGCAGATTGACGGCCACGATGCGGGCCATCACCTGTTCTTCCTGGTTTTCGATTGGACTCACCGGCATGATGGCGGCGTTGTTGACCAGGATGTCGATTCTACCGAAACGAGACGCCGCATGCTCCACGAAAGACCGGACCCCGCCGTGATCGGTGATGTCGAGTGATTCCGCGAGGACGGACCGTCCCGTCCGTGCGACCAGGCGGCCGGTCTCCGCCACGGTCTCGGCGTTCAAGTCGCACACAGCCACCGAAGCCCCTTCCCGAGCAAACGCCAGCGCGATCCCTCGGCTTATCCCATCTCCGGCCCCTGTCACGATGGCCGCCCTGTCCGCTAATCGCATGGTGACTCCGCTACAACTAGTACCTACTTGACAAATAAAGGGTAATATATTATATTGGTGCTCATCGGATCCCATCCTTACTCATCCCAGGCCAAGGAGACTCCCATGAGCCGCATGGCGCCCCTGGTCGAGTTGAGCGACGAAGATTACCAGACGCTGCTTGGCTGGACCCGTTCCGGCACGACGGAACACCGCATGGCGTTCCGCGCCCGTATCATATTGGCCGCCTGGCGCGGGCAGGTCAGCCGGGACATCGCCCGCACGCTGAACACCCGCGAAGCCACGGTGAGCAAATGGCGCCGGCGCTTTCACCAGGCGGGTCTTTCCGGTCTTGCGGACCGGCCCCGTTCCGGCAAGCCGGCCCGCTACAGCGGGGCGACCGTTCGAGGCATACTCTCCTGCCTCGACGAAGCCCCTCCCGCGGGCTATGCGACCTGGTCCGGCCCGCTTATCGCGCAGAAGCTGAACATCGGCGTCGACTACGTCTGGCAGGTTCTGCGCAAGCAGGGCATCAGCCTGAGCAGACGTCACAGCTGGTGCGTGAGCACGGACCCGGCCTTTGCCGTCAAAGCCGCCGACATCGTGGGCTTGTATCTGGAGCCTCCCAGAAACGCCCTGGTGCTGTGCGTGGACGAGAAGCCCGCGATACAGGCCCTGGAAAGGGCCCAGGGCTGGATCAAGCTGCCCAACGGCAAGGCGCTTACCGGCTTCAACCATGAATACAAGCGCAACGGAACCACCACGTTGTTCGCCGCGCTGGACGTCGCCACGGGCCTGGTCAGGACCGGACACTACAAACGACGCAGGAGACGGCAATTCCTGAACTTCATGAACGGGCTCATAGCAGAGTATCCCGATCAGGAGATACACGTCATCCTGGACAACCTCAACACCCACAAGCCCAAGGTCGACCGATGGCTGCCTCGACACCCCAACGTCCATTTGCATTATACCCCTACGCACGCCTCCTGGATGAACCAGATCGAAATCTGGTTCAGCATCCTTTGGAAAGGGGCCCTGAGAGGCGGGACCTTCAAATCGGTACGGGCCTTGAGAGACGCTATGGACCGCTTCATAGAAACCTACAACGAGAATGCGCATCCCTTCCAATGGCAAGCGACCCGAATCAGGCAGAGAACACTTGAAGATAAATACTCTAACTTAATCAAGTAGGTACTAGTCCGACTATAGCTCGAATATTCGTTGTACAATTGTACAATTCAATTACAGATCAGTAATCCATGGCCGCGAAGACAACATCCTTCGGCACGCCAATCAGTCCCGTCTGCGTTTCAGCAACTGTTCCAGCCAGTGCGACATAGGTGCGGGAGATTCATCGCATACTTCGATCATCCGTCCAGGCAGGGGCTGTCCAATGACGGCTTCCACGTCGCCGCGGCGCTCCGAGACGATGTCGGGATGCAGGCTGGCCACGTTGTGCCGTTCTTCCGGATCCGTCACCACGTCGAACAACTCATCGCCGGCCTCATCCTCGTAGCCTACAGAAGTACAGAAATTCCACCGGTCGTCCCGAACACTGGCCCTGCCCACGGCGTTGCCCGTGACGAACGAAGCCCATCCGGTCACGATTCGGTCACGAATGGAAGCCTTCTCGCCCATGACCAGGGGCCACAAATCCTCGCCGTCCGTCCAGTCCGCCCGGACACCGAGCCGTCCGAGCAGTGTAGGCATGATGTCGTGGTTCTGCACGAACGCGTCCACGTCCAGGTCCGCCGGCCCTCCGGGCATCCGCATCATGAGGTTGAGCTGGGTATTGAAGGGATGCAATTCATCGGATCCCTTGCCGAATTTGCCCTGGTCCAGCAACTGCGTGCCGTGGTCCGACAGGATCACGATCATGGTTTCATCGAGGAGATTCAGGTCCGACACCTTGTTTAGCAACCTTCCAACGTACTCGTCCACCAGGGTGACCTCTCCGAGATAAAGCGCCTCGATGCGGCGGAGTTCTGCTTCCGATGGACCGCCTGGACCGCCTGGTCCGCCAGGCCCGCCCGGTCCGCCTGGCCCACCACTCGCGTAGGCGGGACCGGGCACGATGAAATCCAGTCCGTCGTGTTCGTAATATCGGTCGGCGTATTCCGTCGGCGGATCCCAGGGCTCGTGAGGATCGAAGCTGTCGACCCACATGAAGAAGGGTCCCGCCGTATGGTTATCGGCAAGCCATTCGCTGGCCGCGTTGAACACCCGGGCGCACTGGTAGTCGTCCTTATCCTTCCTGTGACGCTGGTTGAGCAGATAGTTCACCAGCCCCACGTGCGCCTTCATGTCCATGGGATTCCGCAGGTGCCGGGCAAGCTGCGCCTCGATCAGCCTGAGATCGCCGCTTTTCCAATTGTCCGATTCCTGGCCCCGTACGACATCCAGGTGGGCGAAGCCCCGGGAAAAGTTCATGGTGGGCTTGAACATGTGGTACGTATCGGCGATGAGGGCCGTCAGGTACCCACGTTCCAGCAACACCTCCGCAATCGTGTCCTGCTCAGGGGGGATCTTGTGCCAACCGGGAGCGTGGTGCCAGTGACCGCGGCGGTCGAAGTTGTACCGCCATGGGAAACTGCGCATTCCGGTGAACAACGCACGGCGTACCTGAAGCGTGGGCTGTCCCTCGCCGAAGGCGCGGTTGAACCGGATGCTGCTGCTGTGGAAGGCGTCGAGATTGGGCGTGTGCGCGTGACTGTATTTCCTGCCCGGGCCGATGATATCGGCACGAAAGGTGTCCAGGCAGACGCAGATGACGTTCACGGAGGCTCCGCGGAGAAACGGTCCTAGGTATTTTGAAATGACTGAACAGGTATCAGAAACTAAGAGAAACTTAAGGGAGGAAAGCCGTCAGGTCAACGGATTTGCAGGACGAACCAAACGGATATACGGGTTGCGTAAATCGCTTCTTATAGGTGAGTAGATGTTTAGTTTGCGATATCCCAATTGAATTGGATATCAAGTTCTCTTAGTAAGGCAAAAGTGTTTAGCGTTTCGATGTTGAATTGCCTACAAACATTGGGTAAAGGAACCCGTTTGCGTATGTTTCTGTCGTAGACTTCTTCGGTAACAAGTTTCAGTCCATGTACAAGCGCGAATGAAACAAGCCATCCATCGGCTCCATATGCGAAATCGAACTTCGCCTGATCGGTGTACTGGCTTTCGTTGTCTAACCAGTCTATCACGGTCGAATACAAGGCGACGACCGCTTGGTCATTGGATGATGTAAAGAACCTTTCAGGCGTTTCACCTATCCATTCAGATAGGGTGTCATTCCCTCTAAGAAGCTCAGTTCGAACACGGTCAAGACTAACGGCCTGATTAGTCTGGAACAAGTGGTAAAGACAATCCCAGAATCCCGGATGTATATCAAACGCATAGTATCGGCGGTGGGCTTCGATAAAAACGTTGGTATCGAGAAGGAACGGAACAGTCTGAGTTTCACTCATGCAGACTCTTCCATCTGTTCTACGAACGTATCAAATGTTTTGCCCCTGAGTCCGGTAAGCTCATATGCTTGCCGGTAGAGCAATCTACCCTCGCGAAGGGCCTGCACCACCTCAGATCCGAATCTCCGTCCAATCCTTACATTTTGTGTTCGCCAGAAATTGCCTCCGCTATTACTTGCCTGCTGTGTAATAGATGTATCCTGTTGGGTGACCTCGTAGAATCTGAAGAATGCTGACTGAGTTATCATGCTCAGGTCAAGGGCGCGACGCGCAACGACCAGTTTACTTACTTTGTATCGCCTAGCAAGTTGGTCAAAAGCCTCGTTTTCATCGCTGTACTGATTCCAGATATTGGTTAAGTGTATGGCTGGAACAAGGAACTCGGCTGCGATTTCATTGCAAAACTGTTCGGTTACATTCTGGGACTCTGAGAACTCCTCTGGATTGGACACACCACTCTCCCCAACGAACAGATGGGCAAGTTCGTGGGCCAGTGTAAACATTTTCGGAGCCTTGTAGTCATTGTTGTTGACAAATATGAGAGGCACGTAGTCATCTACCAGAACAAACCCTCGAAATTCCTCCAAGTCGAGTTTTCGATACGAGTTGTTTCCTACAACACCATTGAGAAACAACAGGATACCAGCATCTTCTATTCGTTTCCGGAAATCCCGAAGCGCTTCGTCCCAAGAGGATAGATGCTCAGCCCAATTCAGCTCTAAATCCAGTGTAGCCCGGATAGCGTTTGCGACAATCTCAGGATTGGTCTCCGTACCGTAACCGGCAACGAATTCAAGTGGTTCGATTCCTTTATCGATAACCTCATCGCGCATCCAGTCCTGGCGACGTTGCATGGTATACAAAGTTTCAATAAGATCGGGACTGGGTCGGCGTGGCGGTTGATCGCCGAAAGTCCTGAAATCCGGAATCGGCAGACGTTCTTCGGGTGGTTTCGAGAGAAAGAGAAAGCCCAATGGGGTATGTGTGCTACGGGCGAGTTTTTCTGCCTGTACTATGGTTATCTCGCCAGAGTCTTCCCAAACATCCACTCGCGTCGGTTTCACATTGATTTTGGTCGCCAGTTCGTCGACCCCCAAACCAGCGCGTTCCCTGGCCCATTTCAATACTTGAGGTTTTAGAATTATGTCCAAACGTCTTGCGCTCACGATCCAACCTCTACCTTGTTTTCAGATCCTACTTCAATGTTTAGGTGCTAACTTTTATATAACCAATTACTTTGCAAGTCCATACAGATAAAACCACAAGGATGCGTAAGATACCTCATCCCTGTATTGGGGTTATCCGAGATCGTAACTACAACTTAATGCAGTTTCCCAGAACCGATCTTCGCCAGCAACTGGCCCCGCAAATCGAGCCTTCCAGACAATTACCATGTCGTGACGCTTATGTCCGATTTAGAACTCAGCCCCAGTTTTTGTTGACGGTTGCATCGAATGGACCTTCACCCCAACCTGGATCTTTGCCCGGGAATCCGCTAGGTGGTTCGAATCCGTCGAATTCCCACTGGTCTGGGGGAGGGCCGGAGGCTCCTATTGCGAAGCACCATCCACTGGCTGTGTGACGGTATGCATACCACCTCTGCCCATCCGTCGAGACTTTCATTACAATACCTGAAGGTTTAGCAAGGCCTTGAGTAGTGAAATCGTCATTAATCAAACGTAAAAGGTTTCGGTCATATCGATTGCGTTTTCGATAATGCCCCATATGACACGTAGCCAGCCAGCGTAGAGCATCAGTTGTTTCCTTAAACTCCCGCCGGTCGAGACGACCTTCCGAATCGGTGCCATCTACACCAGTGTAATACTGCAGTCGTTCTAGTTCCTCCTGGATCAAACGTTCTCGTTCCGCAAGCGACTCCCTAAACTCCCCAATAACTCCACATGCTTCAATGAACTTGTTTGTATTTACGAGCTTTTTTGTCCAGTAAGGCCGGAACTGAACTATGCTGCTCGACTTGAAGCGCAGTTTGATGAACAAGGCTAAACGAGATCTCCACCGTATCAGGCATACATTCGTATCGCTGTTGATCAACCTAAACGGATACTCGTATGCTGCATACAAACTCAAAGCAAATATAAATGGCAACAAACCGATCATTAACCAAATAGGTAGCGCAAACTCCTGGAACAGCCGATAACCATCAAGCTGAGCCCATGTTTCGAACACGTGAAGCACAGTGTATGCTAGCCATGAAAACACGATCAAAGTAAGGATACCATCACATAGCTTTCTGACTGGCTCATCTTCCCCTTCATTGCGTGCATGCATGTATACCGACAATACGGCCAAAATTGCAGTTAAACTCTGCATGACAACTTCGGCTATTAGACTGAGTGATGTTAGGTTTATAAAAAACGTGATGAAGACGGTGGGGGCGATTGTAGCGGATGCTGCATTGCGAAAGAAATGAGGGTCTTTGTTAGCTTCTAGGACTCCTTTAAATAGCAATACCGAGCCAGACACGAACGTCCAGATGACAGTGTCTTTGACAAGTTTGACATTCCACCATCCTAGTCGGTAACCAATCCATACTTCCAACAAGATGTACACAAACAACAGGAACAGAGATAGCAGAATTGCTCGCTTCAGAAACGTACGAATGAGTCGCAGGATACTTTCCCGAACTGTACTCCGTGATATACCCAGAATGACCACGATGCCAATAAACAGACATACAAGAATCAGGGATGCTTGTTCCCTGCTCGAAAGCAAGTCAGAGTACTGTGTCATTTATGTGGTCCATAACTAGGAACCTCTGATCAACATGGTTGTTCGTGGTATGATCTGAGGTTCCTGAGAAGAGAACATACTCCTGGAAAAAACCTTGCTGTTTGAACCATTCTTCACGCATTTATTCCGTAGTTTTACTTGTAACAAAATCATGGTTATGTTGTAAGGCCGATCTTTCAAGAGAACAATCTGGATATAAAAAAGCCGGCGTAATCCACTCGATACACCGGCTCAATTAAACACGTTATTAGTTAGGAAAACAGGATGGACAGGATATCGCTGTATCTAGACTATTATCTCTAGAAACACACCAGTGCAAACACCTTAGGCACCGGCGTCTAGTGCTCGCCTTCCTTCATCTCGTCGGCGGCCTTGCAGTTTCGTATCCAGATCGACTCCTGCGTGGGTTCGTAGCCCTTCCAGGCGTAGGGGTCGGTGCCGGACACCGGAACGATCGTGCGCCGGTCGGCCGTGGCGGGACGCTCGCCCTCTTCCATGCCCCACGGAAGGAGGCTCCCACGCATTGCAGTAGTGATTGACCAGCACGCGGCGGGACTGGTCGCTCCGGTTCTTGTAGGACCGGTGCAGGAGATAGCCGTTGAAGAAGACCAGGGCCCCGGCGCGGACTTCGACCGGCACTTCCACGGACTCGTCGAAACCGTAACTCTCGGGGGCGAAGTCGAATTCATCGGGATTCTCGTGTTGCCTTGAAGGATACAGGTAGCCGTTCCGATGGGACCCGGGTATAACGTACAGGCATCCGTTCTCGATCGTGGCGTCGTCCACGGCGATCCACGCGCCGATCAGGGACCGGTCCCGCGTGGGGATGAAGATCTCGTCCTGGTGCCATGCCTGGCCCTGAAACCGGGGCGGTTTGACGAAGTACATGGACTGCATGCACTTGACGCTTCCGTCCCAGTAGGGCAGGTGGGCGGCGGTGATCTGGCTCAGCACGCCGCAGATTCTGGGATGGCGCACGTACTTCTCGATCACCTGGCTGACGAAGTGGGGCTGATGGATACACAGGATACGTTGCAGCACGTCGTCGTCGGTTTCACCGGGCTTCGGCGGTTCGAGTCCCCTGCAGGGATACTTGCCCCGGGCCACGTCGACCAGGTCGTCCTTCAACTCCTGCAGTTCGTCGCCGGTCATCAGGTCGGGCACGACGAGATAGCCGTTGTCTACGAAGAACTGGATCTGTTCATCATCCACGATAGCCGGTACTTCTATCGCGGGTTCGGTCTGCTGGGAAAGGTCTGTCATCATTGGCCTCGAAAACGCGGGGTTTCGGGTGGTTATTTTGAGTTATTCTTAATGAAATACGGGGGAATTGTCAACCGCGCATTGTCCCACCGGGATATTTGCTGTTTTCGTGTGCGCATTCCTGTTATATTATACGTAACCGCAGGGCAATCCGTCGCGGTTCCGTTTATAAAATCCATACCGATGAAGATTGTACACGATTCGAGTCCAAAAGCGAGGGGGATACTGTGCTGAAGCCTGGAAACGGCACGCCGGGAGACGTGACCGATTTTTGCTATACCCGCATCGAATACGACGTATCCGAAGGTCGCCAGTTACGCAGCGAAGAACTACGGGTTCAGGACGATATGGACTTCCTGGGGGGCATAGGCCGGTCGTTCAAGATCCTCTCCGATTATGACGTGAGCGATCCCTTCGCGCCCGACGCACCGCTGGTCATCAATACCGGCTGCTTCACCGGCACGCAGTTCATGACCGGCCTGCGGGCTTATTTTTCGGGCTATTCCCCCTTAAAACGCACCACGTCAGGCATGCCCATGCCCGTGTGGTCGGCCATGAGCGGCAGTTTCGGCCGCAAGTACTCCTATACCGGCATCGGCGATCTTATTCTTACCGGGCGCGCGGCCGGTCCCAGTATCCTGGTGATCAGACAGACCGATGACGGACCCGATATTTCCCTGATCGATGCCCCGGAACACCTGGTCGGCGCGCGGGTCCGCGAGAAGATGGTCTACCTGAACGATCGCTTCAACGACACCGCCGACAAAGAGTACCCTGCCCACTTTGCCGTCATCGGACCGGCGGGTGAGCACTGGGAAACGGTCTGGTACGCCGCCATAGTGGGCTCGACGCAGGAACAGTTGATGAGCGGCGAGGACAAATGGCGATTCGCCGGGCGGCTCGGCATGGGGTCGGTGCTCGGCTCCAAGCATATCATTGGCATCGTGGCCGAAGCGGAAAAGGACTACTATCGAAAGGGCGATGCCCGGTTGAAGGCCATCAACAACGAGATCGGACGGGGTGAACAGAGTCGGGGGTACCGCCATCCGCACAACCGCGAAGGACTGGGCGGCACGGGCAAGAACAGCAAGATCCTCGACGGGTTCGGCGTACTGCCCTTCCAGAATTTCGCGCCTCCCGGCGAAAACGTGGCCGTTCCCGTACACCTGGAGACCATGCGCGATTCGGACGATTTCATCGTCATCGACAAGAGCTGCTTCGGTTGTCAGATCACCTGTCACCAGGACTTCTACGACGTGCCGGAAGGCGGGAAGGATCCCGACTGGAGACAGGCGAGGAAGAACCATGGTGACTATCTCGGCCGGTTCGAGTTCGAACCCATGGAACTGTCCGGGGCCAATCTCGGCATTCTCGAACCCCGCGCAAACCTGGAACTCGCCCGGCTCGACGACGACCTGGGATTCGACACCATATCGGCCAACGTCGTGCTCTCCTTCCTGATGGATTACAATTCCCGGGGCAACGGCACCGTCGCGGGCGGCGTCACCTTCGGAGGACGTGGTGGGCGCCCGCCGCCTCAAGGAGGATATCGCCTATGGCCGCGAACCCCTCTACGGCAAGGGCGTACGGGTGATCGCCGAAGAGATCGGCGGCCAGGCTTTCGCCATGCACTCGAAGGGGGTCGAGTTCTCCGCCTACCTGGGACAGACCAATCCGGGCTACCCCTTCGCCGTCGCCGGCGGCCACATGTCCATGCGTACCTTCCTCCTGTACGTGATGGATCCGGACTGCAAGCCCGATTCGGCCGACTACTGGGTCCACAACATCACCGAGGAAGGCTGGAAGATGGTCAACAAGGACCTGCACGGCGGATGTCTCTTCGCCATGGCGCTGCCGGACCAGATAAGCGAAGGGATCGAATCCGTTTTCGGCGTGCCCTTCACGGGCGAACGGATGCTGGCAGCCACCTACCGGGCCCACATACTAGGCTTCTCCCTCGAACAGAAACAGGGGATCACGGCGGATGAATACGATATGCCGTCCGATGTCTTCGTGGGTCAGCCAAAGGGCGACCTGCCCGGCGTGCATTTCCTGACCCGAGAGATGTTCGAAGAGGTAAGGTCCAGGGTGCTCGATCGACTGCACCGGGACGCGGAAGCACTCGGTTACGGCGGTCACCTGTCGCCCGTGTCCAGGTTAGACTGTTCGGCTACATGAATCCCAAAAATAAACTCATAGGGGCTTCCGTAGCGATCGTCGTAATCCTGGGATTCGGAACCCTGGGATTCAAGTTGCTGACGGAGTGGGACCTGGTTTGAGAGTTTCTACTTCACCCTGATCACCATCACGACCATCGGCTACACCGAACCGGCGGACCTGACCGAAAACGGCCGCTACTTCGGCACGCTGCTGATCGTGGTGGGCGTCGGTACGCTGGGTTACGCACTGTCCGTCAGCCGTCCAGTCGGTCGTATCACTCGAAATCGTCTCATCGGTGGGGAAACGACGCCTCATGAAAGAACTACAAGAAATGAAGGACCACTATATCGTCTGCGGCGCGGGCCGTATCGGAAGGAGAATCGGACAGGAAATCGCCGCCCGAGACCTTGCATGCGTACTCATTGAGACCGAAGACAAGGCCGAACCCTTCGAATCGGAAGGGTATCTCGTGCTGAAGGGCGACGCCACGAACGAGGAAGTTTTGAAAACGTCGGGGATCGAACGGGCCAGGGGCATTGTATGCGCCGTGTCTTCCGACCCGGAGAACCTGTACATCACCCTGACGGCACGGGACTTGAACCGGGACATCTACATCGTATCCCGGGCCAACGAGGAGTCGGTCATCCCCCGCCTGACCCGCGCCGGTGCGGATAAGGTGGTCTCACCCGTCATTACAGGATCGAAGCAGATGGCGCAGATGCTGCTCAGGCCGGCCGTGGCGGATCTCATCGAGCTGGCGTCGATGGCGGACAAACTCGGCCTGGAATTGGAGCAGATCCAGATCGGACCGGGTTCGGAACTCGAAGGTACGAACGTGAAGGACGCCGCCGTCGCTACGGCATTCGACCTGATCGTCATAGCCGTTCAGGCGAACAGTGGAGATGTTGTTTTCAACCCCGGTAGCGACCGGGTGCTTGAGACCGGGGATGTCCTGATCGTCCTGGGGAATCCCGACAACGTGAGCAAGTTGCTGAAAACCGCGAATCCCACCGGCGTTGTTCACGACCCCCATTGCGTTCATGATGCCTGACAGGGAGCAGATCGAGGGTATCGTGTCCATGGTCCTGCTGCAAAAGCGGACGCAGCACCCCGGAACGGACCACCTGGGCCGTCACATTCCCTGTCGCAGGGTCCGTAGAAAACGTTCCATTCCGTTGGCGGCGTAATCGAGGACGTTGGCATTGTTCGGAAGACTGTGGTACCAGTCGCGAACAATCCCTTCCGCCGGTTTTCCCGCGAAATTGTAACCCCGGTCCATCTTCCCCTGTTTGTCCGGTTCCCATATCCACAGGTACAGGCCGGCAAACCGGTCTTCACCTTCCCAGGCCAATCGCAGGGCTTCGTAGCACCTCCGCTGCGCTGCCAGGTCGAGGGGTTCCTCCGACACGTAGTTCCATGGATGGCCGGCGACGCCGGACTGGCTCATGTACCCGATCTCCGTGAATAACAGGGGTTTACTCCAGCGGGCCTGCCACCGCAATAACCCTTCCTTGACCGGCCTCCAGGCGGAGACCAGTTCGTCCACGGTGGGATCCTCCGATTCCGATAGTTCGTAGTAAGCCGATATCCCCATGTAGTCGAGATCGTCCCAGAAAGCGACCTGGTCATACCGGTCCCAGTTCGCCGAATAGGTGAGTTGCCCCGGATAAATACCGCGCACCTCGGCAATGATCTTCCGCCACTGCCCGGTAAATCCTTCGGACGACACGAGTTCGGTACCCACGCTCAGATACTCTACGTCCATTTCCGCGGCCAGTTGAGCATAATGCCGAACGAAACCGCGATAGCTTTCGAACCATGCGTCCCAGTTGAGGGGAGCTATGGTCCCCCGCCACTCCTTCTTCCGGGGATGATCCAGGTTGACGATGGGTGTCAGCAGGACCTTCAGTCCCAGCCGGTGGGCGTACTCGATGACCTCCCGAACCACGCGATCGTGCTGTTCCGGCGTTTCGCCGTCAGAAGGCCGGGAGAAATGTGTTACGGAATGAACGGAATCCTGCAGGAAAAAGACCGGGACGGAAAGGTGGGATGCGCCAAGGGCCGCAATGTCCTCCAGGGAGGACTGGTAATAGGTCATCCCCTCCGACGCTTTGTGTATTCCCAGGGCGACCCCTTTTTGCATCACGGGGCGTATGGCCGTACGACCCGACCACAGGATGGTCAGGTCGAACAGCAGCAGACTGATGGCGACCAGCAGGCCAAGGAGGGGAATAACGAGGCGGCGCATGCTATCTGCGCGGAGGCGCCTTCCGCTTCCTGCGTCCGAACACAGCGGGAGGAGGCTCGGATTCCTTCAATACGTCGATATATTCGGAGGGAACGCCCGTCGTCAGTATAACGGGGGCACGATCGTAGAAATCCACGCCGCCCTCGGTGGCCTCCCGTGCCTTTATGCGAAAGACAACAGGAGAATCCGTCTGGTTCCGCGCGACCTGCTCCGCGATATCTTCGGAAAGGGACAGGTGCACGTATTGCCGGTCGCTTGGCTGGAGACCGCCGTTGGTGATGACCGACGCCCGTTCGGGAACCGTCGCGAAATACAGAAACTCGGGAGGATCTACCGGAGGGAGTCCGAGGTCGATCGGAAAACTGTGCCCGTACCGCGCACGGATGAGATCCTCCTCCACTTCGAACCGTCGCTTTTCGGCGCCAGTGGCGATCTGAAGGATTTCGTCCCGCGTCAAGTCGTCGAAATTCTCACGAGCGGCTTCGACGATGTCGTCGATGCGACCGTATCCACGTTCATCGAGTGTTATGGAAAACTGCTCTGGTTTATGTCGGAGTATCAGAGAGAGGAGCTTGGATAACCGTTCACGTCTTCTGGGGTCCATTTGGAGAGTCTTTCCTATACCTGCGTTGTGCAATGATCACTATCAACCGGTGGAATTGGAATCATCCGAGTATATGCCGGCCTTTCTTCACTGTCAAGGTGTATCCCGATCGGTCGCATCACGCCTGCCGAGGTCTCCGCTTCGGGTACTCAGTTCATTTCCATGCCGCCGTCGACGTTGATCGCCTGGCCGGTGATCAACGTATTTTCGTCGGAGGCGATGAAGACGGCGGCGGCGGCGATCTCCTCGGTCTGGGCGACGCGCTTGAGCGGGATCTTCTCCACGAGCCTGGCGCGGGCAGTTCCCCGTTCATAGCCGAACAGCCGGGCGCGGTCCTCGTCGATATGATCCCACATGGGCGTGGCCACGATGCCCGGACACAACGCGTTGACGAGGATCTGGTGACCGGCGAGGGCCAGTGCCGCGGACTGGGTAATGCTGATGATGGCCATCTTACTGGCGGCGTAGGCGCTCGAATCGGCCCTGCCATGCCGGCCCGCAATGGAGGACATGTTGATGATGCGGCCGCCGTCTCCCTGCCGGATCATCTGCCGCGCTCCCGCCTGCATGCAGAAATACGTCCCCTTCAGATTGAGATCCATGGTCTGGTCCCATTCCGCTTCGGTGAGGTCGAGAAACGGCTTGATCTCCACCCGTCCCGCGTTGTTGACCAGGATATCCAGCCCGCCCAGGGTGGATACGGCCTCTTCGATCATGGGTTGGATGCGTTCGACACGGACCAGGTCGACCGTTAACGCCGTTGCGCTGCCCCCGCCGTCACGGATCAGACTGGCCGTGGCTTCGCCGCTTTCCCGGTCGATGTCCACGGCGGCGACACGGGCGCCTTCCTGCGCGAGCCGCAGCGCGATGGCCTGACCGATTCCACGCCCCGCCCCCGTTACGACAGCCCTCTTCTCCGCCAAACGCCCCGATACGCTCATGGATGTCTCCCGGAATGGATGGATGTGCGGACTACCCGGCAACCTGGACGGGATGCCCCTCTTCGACCGACTGGTATGCCGCTTCGCTGACCTGGGATACGGCGAGCGCGAAGTGTGGTAGCTCAAACCCCTTCCCGCCGTCGCGAATCATGCGGAAGAACGCGGCATCCGGCGTGTCCTCCCGGATCCTGTCAGGGATCTCAAGCGGCTCGTCGTTTAACAGGACCGATTTGACGTGCCACTGGTGAAGGTGGAACACCAGGCTTCCCTCGCTGCCATGGATCGCGATGCGTTCGTCATGCCGCGATGCGTTTCCAAAGGTGTTCAGTGTACCGTACGCGCCTCCGTCGAATCGCACGGCAACCACCATGTTTATGTCCACGTCCTTGTCCACTGTATCCAGAAAAGCGCTCACTTCGAGCGGCCTGAGATCCGTAATCCACAGCGTTGAGGCCACCAGATGACTGCCCGTATCGAGAAACATGCCACCTCCGGAGAGGGCCGGGTTCAGACGCCAGCCCCGGACTCCACCCCAGTTCTGCGTGACGTAGGCGACCACGCCGCGGATTTCACCGATGGCGCCCTGGCGTATCAACTCCCGAGCGTATACGTGGGGAGCCATGAAATTACGCTGATAGCTGACCAGGAGTATGCGGCCGGATTCTTTTGCCTTGCCGATCAGCGCGCGCGTATGGCTGGAAGAAATGGTGAGCGGTTTCTCGACCAGCGCGTGCAGATCGTGGTCGAGGGCGTAATTCACCTGCTCGTAGTGCATGGCATGGGGAGAACTGACCAGTACCGCGTCGAGCTGGTGATGCTGAATCATGTCCCTGGAGTCAGTATAGAAGGGCACCTGGCCGCCCCATCGATCCAGCAATGCCGACGCGGCTTCTTCCGATGTATCCGCGACCGCGACAAGATCCACCGCACCGTCCTCCTGCATTCGCGGCACATGTGCGCCTCGCATGTTTCCGCCGCATCCGATCAATGCGATTCGCAAACCCTTTTTTGCCATGGTCCGTGTTTCCTCACGTTATTGGACTCGATAATATGGAAAACTCGATAGACGGTGAAATGTAGCGGCAATACTAAGCCGATTGATCGCGAACCGCCTGTGTTTTTGCCTTTTTCTCTTCTTCCAACCGTTCTCGTTCCTGTGCCAACTGTTCGCGCAGCGCGTACACCTGTTCCTGGAACTCGGGTCCCGTCGCCTGGGCCGCAAGCAATTTGATTTTAGATTCGACCATGATTTCCTGCTCCGCGATCTTGGCCTGGTATTCTTTTTCCAGGTCGCCGATCGCTGATCGTTGCTCATCCGTCAGTTTGCCGCCCTGCTGTACGCCGGCAGTCTTTTCCATGGCGATTTCCAGTGCGCTTTTCATGGTACCTCCGTGTGGATGTCTACCTGCCTCGGTTTTGATGTCTGCTACCGCCTACTTCGCACCCAGTAAGCGGCGGAAGCGCCTGGCGGTTTGCTCGATGTAGCCGTCGAGTACCAGGTGGCTGGCATAGGCGGATACCGAGACCACATAGCAGACGATCGGAAATGATTCAAAAGTCTTATTCAGATACATGGGTGCGAGCAGGAAAAGCGCCGGCACCAGCAGCATGGCCAGCCAGGTGTGGGTCCATCCCCTGTGCTTGCCGAGCAACGGAAGCATGGCGCCGAGACCCACCAGGGCCGCGGTCCTGTAGTCTCCGATCAAGATAAACCACATGTCGAGCAGAATCAACAGGCGGTAGAAGAGCCGTTGCGATTTGCTCTCGATGTCCACATCTGGAAAACACGCCGACAACATCCCGATGCAGAACAACAGCAGTAGCCGGGGCCAGACATCGACGGTCAGGTAAGGTTCGAGATGGTTCGTCCACCAGAGCCCTGCGACGCAAAGCAGGGCGGAGAGCATCGTGGCGAATAAACCGCCCCAGAGATGTCCGCGGAAGTCGGCCATGAGTTAATCTCGATTGACCGCATCTGCGTCAAAGTTTTTCAGCGTCGTGATCAGCCGGGCGAGCGGAAGGCCGATCACGTTGTAGAAGCATCCTTCGACGCGGGTGATGAGACTGCTTCCCAGTGCGTGGGCGCCGTAGGACCCGGCCTTGTCCAGGGGTTCGCCCGTATCCACGTACGCCCTGATTTCCTGGTCGGTGCACTCCCGCATATAGACGGTTGTCCATTCGTGTCCCGTCACCGCGCGATCCGTCTCGGGATCGAGCAGGGCGAATCCCGTAAGGACCCGGTGGGAATGGCCGGTCAGTCTTCGCAGCATGTTGCGCGCGTCCTCCGGACCCGTAGGTTTACCGAGTACCTCTCCTTCGAACAAGACCACCGTGTCGGCACCGAGTACCAGGCAGCCGCGCGCACCGATCCTTCCTGCCACGCTTCGCGCCTTGGCCAGCGCGAGCCGTTCCGCTGTACCGGACGGGTCGTCGTCAAATGAATACGTGGACTCATCGACATCGGGTGCCGCGACCTCGAAGGACAGTCCGATCTGCTTGAGCAGGCCGGACCGGCGTGGCGATGATGAGGCCAGGAGGATTTTCTTCATCGGCGCGACTCAACGGTCAAAGTCACCGGGCCGTCGTTGACCAGTGACACTTCCATGAATGCTCCGAACCGGCCGGTAGCGACCCGTATTCCATGCTCTTTCAAGCGTTTGATGGCCAACTCGTAAAGCGGTTCGGCGTGTTCCGGCGGCGCGGCCCCTTCGAAACTGGGCCTGCGACCCTTACGGGTATCGCCGAAGAGGGTGAACTGGGAAATCGCCAGCACGTCACCATGCACATCCAGCAGGGACAGGTTCATTTTTCCGTTCTCATCACCAAAAATCCGCAGTTGCACGCACTTGTCGACGACATATTCCACGTCACGCGGGGCGTCATTCTTCGCAATGCCGAGGAGCAGGACGAGCCCCGGACCGATTTCTCCGGTTACCGTCCCGTCGATCTTGACTGAAGCGCTAGACACCCGCTGTATCACGACGCGCATGAAATCAAATCCTTTGCAGTACTACTTATGGATCCAACCCATACTGCACGGCTTCGATACAGCATGGTAATCTTCCATCTTCACGCGGTCAAAGTCCGATTAACAGGCAAGAATCAAAGCACCACACGCTTCCAGCGGCCTCTTCGAAACAGGAAGTAGGCTATCAACAGGCGTACGCCCCAGTCGATCGCCGTGCCGTACCATACACCGGGCAGACCCCAACCCAGTCCGATCACCAATACGTACATCATGCCGATCCGCAGGAAGATCGCACCGAAGATACTGATGAGCATGGGACTCAGGGTATCTCCCGCTCCGCGCATGGCGCCGGTATAGATCATCAGCACGGCCGACGTGGGCAGCTCGAGGGCGGCGATTCGGACACAGAGTACGGCCAGCGCGTATACGTCGGGAGCCGGGCTGTATATACCGACGAGCGCCCCCGGTACGGCGACGAAGATGACCCCCAGAGCACTCATGGCAATCAAACCAATCCGGGCCGCTTTCTTGACCGTGAGTTCCGCGATTTCGGGCCGCTCGGCCCCGAGACTCTGTCCCACGATGGTGGCGACCGCCATGGACAGCCCGAAAACGGGCATGAAAGAAACCATCTCCACCCGAATGGTCATGAAATGCGCGGTCAGCGCGGTCGTGCCGAGGCTGGTCACGATCCAGATAAACGAGAAATACGCGCTCTGCATGACCATTTGCTCCCCGACGTTAGGCAGGGCGATTCGTACGATGGTCCGCATGTATTCCGGCCTGATCCTGCCCAGGTCGCTGCCATGCAGCCTGAATCGGGCATTTCGATGGAACAGCCTGTAAACAAGCAGGGACGCGCCCAGTACGTAGGCCGATCCGGTTGCCAGCGCCGCGCCAGTTATGCCCAGTTCCGGAAATGGCCCGATGCCGAAGATCAGCACCCAGTCGGCGAGGATATTGAACACGTTCATGATACCGGTGATCCACATGGGCGTCCGGGTGTCGCCTGCCGCGCGCAGAATGCCGCTGCCGGTGTAGATGAACAGCCGCACGACGCTGAAGGCGAATACGATCGGCATGTATTCCTGGGCCCGTGCGACCACCTCCGGTTCCGTACCGAGAAGAACCATGAGGTCTTCTCCGAAGATCAGGCCCAGCGAGGCAATGATCAGACCTATGGATGTTCCTACAATGATTCCCTGTCCTGCGGCCTCTGCGGCGGACTTGCGATCGTTGCGACCCAGGTTCCTTGCCACGATGGCGCCGGTGGCCACGCCGATGCCGTAGAAGACGAACACCACCGTAAAGAGGATCATGGAACTCTGACCCACGGCGGCGAAGGCCAGCGTACCCAGTGAACCGATGAAAATGCTGTCCACGATATAGACGGACGTGTGCATCAGGTTTTCGAGTATCGCCGGCCAGGCCAGGGTGATGATGGTGCGGTTGAGGCGTTGTCTGGAGAGGTCGAGCACGGGGCGCCGCCCTTGCACGGAGATGGCTTCGGGTTGTCGATGTAAAACCCGATAAAACAGTTACTTACTGAAAATCCAAACCTCAACATGGTAGTCCGTGAAGTCCAGTTATGTCAAGGCCATACATCGTGGAATCAATCACACTATATCTAGAATGAACTGCATTAACCTTTGACAGACTGAATATCGGAACGCCATATATACCTGTGGCTGTCGTGATGCTGCTACGTCGTTGAGCCATCATGGTTTCAATACAGTAACACGCGGCAGCAACAACCTCCCAGCATATATAGAAAACACTATATGAAATCAGATATCAGTAACCTGGATCTCGCGGATTCCGGTGCGGCGCGCATGGAATGGGACGCCCGTCAGATGCCGGTACTGCAGACGATCAAAGACCGGTTTTCGCGGGAACAACCCTTCAGAAACCTGCGCGTGGGCGTATGTCTGCATATATCCACCAAGACGGCTAACCTGGTAACGACCATCAAAGCGGGTGGTGCCGAACCAATCGTATGTGCTTCTAATCCCCTCAGTACGCAGGACGACGTGGCGGCCTGCTTGGTCAGAGACCACCATATACCCGTCTTTGCCAGAAAAGGGGTAGATACGGACACCTTCAGTCGCCACTTGCACACCGTCCTAGACGCGAAACCGGACCTGCTGCTGGATGACGGGGCGGATCTGGTTACAAATGCACATCTACACCATTGCCACCATCTGGATCGTATCCTGGGCGGGACGGAAGAGACGACAACGGGAATAAATCGCCTGCGCAGCATGGTTCGGAAAGCGGAACTGGCCTTTCCGATGATCGCGGTCAACGATTCAAAGACCAAGCACCTTTTCGACAACCGGTTCGGAACGGGCCAGAGCGCATTGGATGGCGTCATTCGAGCTACCAATACGTTGATTGCCGGCAAAACCGTGGTGGTCTGTGGTTTCGGCTGGTGCGGACGCGGCGTGGCGTCTCGCGCGAAAGGCCTGGGTGCCATTGTCGTCGTGACGGAAGTCGATCCCATTTCGGCCCTGGAAGCGGCCATGGAAGGGTATCGCGTCATGCCGATGCAGGAAGCGGCCGGACTGGGCGACCTGTTCATCACCGTTACCGGCAACCGAGGCGTTGTAAATCGGGACCACCTGTCCGCCATGAAAGACGGCGCCATGCTGGCCAACGCCGGTCATTTCGACGTGGAAATCGACCTGGAGGCGCTCGACAGCCTGGCCGTCAAGAGACGTCCAATGCGATCGTTCGTGGAAGAGTTCACCCTGGCAGATCGGCGACGGCTGTACGTGTTGGGCGAAGGACGCCTGGTGAACCTGGTTGCGGGTGAAGGCCACCCCGCGGCGGTGATGGACCTTTCCTTCGCCAACCAGGCGCTGGCGGCAGAATACCTCGTAAAAAAGCACGATGAGATGGGACCCGGGATTCACACGCTGCCCGATGACCTGGACACAGAGATTGCCCGGTTAAAACTCGAAAGCATGGGTATCGCCTGTGATACGATGACATCGGAACAGGAGGAATACCTGGAGTCCTGGAGATAATCATGGAAAAGACCGGCAATCTGCAGATGTCTCCCGAGGCCATGCGCGATCTGGCCAACCAGGCTACCGAGCTGCCAATCGACCGGATCGTCAATCTACCGGGGGAACACGCTTGGGACGGCGAGTTCCAACGAGAACTCGAAGACCAGTTGATGGAAGAACCGCCCGAAGCCGGACAACCGGCGATGGATGTCCTTGAGCAGGCAGCATGCGATATTCTGCCGATTGCAACGCGGCTCGACCACCCCCGGTGCTTTGGTTTCATCCCGTCTTCGCCGACTTGGCCGGGTGTGCTGGCCGATTACCTGGCCTCCGGTTTCCACAACAATGCATGCACCTGGCTGGTCGCAAGCGGCGCAAGCCAGCTTGAGCTGGTCGTCATTGACTGGATGAAGCGCTGGGTGGGATATCCTGACGATGCTGGGGGTTTACTTACAAATGGTGGCTCCGCAGCCAGTCTTGACGCCTTCACCGCGGCTCGGGAAGCGGCGAACTCTCCCGACCGGGCAACGGTTTACATGGGCGACCAGTCCCATAGCGCTCACGTCCGCGCGGCCAGAATCATCGGCATCAAGCCCGACCACATTCGTATGATACCCTGTGACGAACGGTTCCGACTGGACATCAATGCGCTGAAAAGGACCGTGGCTGAAGACCGTGCTGCAGGTTTCAATCCCATCGCGGTGTGTGCGAACGCAGGCGCAGCCAGCACGGGTGCCATAGATCCCATCGAAAAGATGGCGGACTACTGCGAAACCGAAGGAATCTCGCTCCACGTCGACGCGGCGTACGGCTGTTTCGCGGTCGTAACGGATCGGGGCCGGAATCTACTTCGCGGAATGGAGCGCGCCGATTCCATCGGACTCAATGGCACAAGTGGTTTTTCCAGCCTTACGAAGTAGGCGGGCTACTGGTCAAGGACGCCAGGACGCTTAAAAACGCATTCGCGGTCAGACACGATATTCTACAGGATACTGTATGGGGTGACAATCATCCGAACTTCTCGGACTGGGGTCATCAGTTGACTCGCTCAGTGCGAGCGCTTAAAATCTGGATGTCGGTCAAGACTTTCGGAATGGTCGCATTCCGGGGTGCGATAGAAAACGGAATGGAACTGGCGGCCAGTGCCGGGGAGTACGTTCAGGAGAGTTCCTCCCTTGAACTACTCACCCGCGTATCACTGAGCGTAGTGTGCTTTCGATTCAATCCTGAATACGCTGATCATGATGAAGAAACGCTTGAAGCAGTCAACAAGAAAGTGCTCGCCCGCGTATTCTGGGAAGACCGCGCGTTCATATCTTCAACACTCCTTCGCAAGACTTTTTCGCTTAGATTGTGTATCGTCAATCACACGACGACCTGGCCGGACTTGCAGGAGACCCTGGAGACCGTTGAACGGTTCGGCGGAGAAGCATCGTCCGAAGCCCTGGCGTCGTAGTTACCGGCCGTCCGAACTACCGTTAAGGCTATCAAGTAAACCGGTCTGGAACGAGTAAATGACAAGAAACGATCAGAAACGAAATCATGCATCGGAACCCTCAAGAGAAAACGGGAATCATCCATCCGTACCTGGCGGAGGTGAAATGTACGACGACCTGCAGACGCCCCGAGACCATGCTCGAACTCGCAAACAGGACAGCAGAGCTGATCGTTGAACGTATCATGAAACTCCCAGAAGAAAGATGCATGGGATGGCGAGTTCAAGAAGGAACTTGAAGACCGGGGACATACACGCACAGTGTTGCGCTCCGGCAATTGGAAAGACTGGATTTTGATTTACCCGAACCGCGGAGAACCAGGACTATGAAATTAACGAGCAACGAAGTAGATCATTTCAGGGCCTACGGATACGTGGCCAAACCGGGATTTTTCTCCAATCACGAGACCCGTGCCCTGCAGGCTGAAATAAACCGTCTCATGGACGAAGGCGCGCTACGCAATGTCGCCACAGAAGGTGATGGCACAACCTCCTCATCGAACCTGCGCAATCTACAGTTGTGTCCGATGTACAGGCACAGCGACCTGTTCCGAGCCCTTCCTTTTCAATCCGACATAGTCGCCGCAATCTCTCAGCTGATCGGCGATCCCTACATTCTCCACCTGGACCAGGTCTTTCTCAAACCGGGCGGCGACGGGATGGGCACCCACTGGCACCAGGACAACGCCTATTTCAAAATCAGCGATCCCCTGAAAGGAACCGCCGTCTGGATCGCCGTCCACGACGCGACGGTCGTCAACGGCACCATGCAAGTAATCCCCGGCAGTTACAAAACGGCTTACGAACACAGTCGGGATCCCTACAGCGACCACCATATCCGCTGCTATCCACCAGAGGAACAGGCGGATACCATCGAACTGAAGGCGGGCGGTGCGCTCTTCTTCTGCTACGGCACCGCGCACTGCACAGGGAACAACAGGACGGATAAGTCCCGCGCCGGTATCGCCTTTCATTTTCTTCACGCCGACTACGCGCCGAAGCAACTCATTGCCGACGATCGCGATTGCAGGCCGTATGTTACCGGGCCTCGCGCGACAGGCGGCGTCGCGGAGTACGGCGTTCGCGTGGAAGGCACTTGGGAATCCGAGGTGCAAAAGGCGCTGGAACGAGATATCCCCGTGGTGTGAATTCTACCCATACACTGGTCTTGGATAGGCAGAATCAGACCGGCGAATGGAAACAGCCGGTGGTCACCAAACGCGACTGCGCATCGACCGTGCAATTCTTTACAGATAGATTCAACCCACCACCATCATACTGGCGGTTTGACATGATCATGAATAGACCCAGTTTCCTGAGCCTAGGACTCATCGTCTGCTGCTTCGCGGCGACCGTGAACGCCTCGGCCCAGCAGCCCCCTCCCTCGGCCTATCAGGAAGCCCTGACCGGCGGCAATTACATGCACAATTTCTACCTGCCGCCGCCTTCTACGACCACACCACGCCGCCCGGCCTGGTCGCCCGACGGCGGGGAGTTGGCTTTCGCGCTACACGGCTCCATCTGGCGGATAGGCAACGGCGAGCAAACCGCCTATGAACTCACGGACAACAACACCTACGACTCCTCGCCGGCCTGGTCTCCCGACGGGAAATGGATCGCCTACACCGCGGAAACCGACAACAGGACGATTGATCTCATGGTCCTGGACGTGGATACGGGAAGATCCGCCCCGCTGGCGACCGGGGATCACCTGTATCTCGACCCGGTCTGGTCACCCGATGGATCAAGACTGGCCTACGTGTCTACGGAGCCCAACGGGTACTTCAACGTTTTTGTACAGGGTGTAATCGAGGGTCAGGCGCAGGGACAGCCTCTTCAGCTGACGCGCGACAACGACTTTGGAAAGCGTCGCCTTTATTTCGGCGCAAATGATCTCCACATCGAACCGAGCTGGTCGCCTGATGGCGAGGAACTGATGTTCGTGAGCAACCGCGACATCCCCCTCGGGTCGGGCGCCGTATGGCGAATGCCGGTCGAGCCCTTCGGTATCGACAGGGCCCGTATCGTACACGAGGAACAGACCCTGTACCGGACGCGGCCGCACTGGTCGCCGGACGGGTCGCGCTTCGTTTATGCCTCCCACCGCGGCGGTCAGTATACGAAACTCTACCTTCTTCCCGCGGACGGAGGCCATCCCTACAAGATTACCTTCGGCGATTGGGATGACTTCTACCCCCGGTGGTCCCCCGACGGTTCCAAAATCGCCTATATCACCAATCAACATGGCCTGCCCCGGTTGAGGATCATGGAAACGGTGGGTGGCAGGCAGACCGATGTACGGATCAACGAGAAGCGCTGGCGCGGATCCCACGGGCGGGCAGCAGTCACTATTCTTGATGCCGTATCGGGAAAACCGACCGCGGCCCGCGTTTATACACAGGCCTCCGATGGCAAATCCTATGCCCCGGAAGGCGCTTACCACCGTGTCGGCCGTCTCCGCGAGCATTTCTTTCATGCCTCCGGTACGTTTGTACTGGATGTTCCCACCGGATCATTAACGGTGGAAGCGATGAAGGGTTTTGAATATCACCCCATCAGCAGGACGATCGAGATCCAGGAAGGGAAAACCACCGCCGTGGCCCTCACGCTTTCGCGCATGACGGATATGCGCGAAAGCGGATGGTACAGCGGTAGCACCCACGTGCATATGAACTACGCGGGGGACCTGCACAACACGCTGGAAAACCTGATGCACATGTCGGAAGCGGAAGACCAGTCGGTGTTGAACGAACTCGTGGCCAACAAGGACAACCGCGTGCTCGACTACCAGTTCTTCACGGGTCAACCGGACGCCCTTTCCACTCCGGACCACATCCTGCACGTAGGCGAGGAATACCGACCGGCGTTCCATGGACATGTTTACTTTATCGGTCTTTCGGACTTTCTGCTGTCGCCCTTTGCGTCCGGTTACGAGGGCACCGCCATCTACAGTCTTTATCCGTCGAACACGGACATGCTCAGGCTGGCGGGGGAACAGGGCGCCTTCAGGGGATACGTCCACCCCTATTTCGGCGAGGCGGATCCGTTAGGCGGCGATAACCCGACCCTGGGCGGCGCCAAGTCCTTTCCGGTTGACGCTGCGCTGGGAACCGTGGAAGCCCTCGAAATCTCCGGGGCCGGACACGCCGTGATCAACGTGTGGCATCACCTGCTTAACAACGACATCCCCATCATCCTGACCGGCGGGGAAGATTCCATCAGCAGCCTGTACCGGACGGCTATCGTCGGTCAGGTCCGTTCCTACGTCTATCTCGGCGATACGCCGCTTTCCTGGGATGCGTGGCTGTCGGGATTACGGGAGGGACGAACATTCGCCACCAACGGACCGCTCCTGGGTTTCACCATCAACGGTGCGGGGCCTGGAGAGGTTGTCCAGCTTCCGAAAGAAGGCGGTATGGTGGCGCTGAAGGGCGAAGTGCAGAGCATCGTGCCGATCGAAAAAGTGATGGTCTACCGGAATGGACAGGTCGCAAAAGAAATACCCCTCGTGGAAGGCGGAACTAGGGCGGTATTCGAGGAAGAGTGGACCATTCGCGAATCCGGATGGTACACGCTGCAGGCGGAAGGTTCCGCGCGGACCCATCCAGTAGACGACCGCTATCCCCTGGCCACCACCCAGCCTGTTCGGTTGTACGTGGGTGACGACCCGATCCGCAATCGGGATTCAGCGCTGTATTTCGTCCGGTGGATCGACCGGCTCATCGAGATGGCCGATCAGCATCCGGGCTGGCGTTCCCAGGAGGAAAAAGACCACGTGCTCGGCCAGTTCCGCGAAGCCCGGGCGGTCTACGAAAACCTCGCGCGGTGATCCCTTGGGTTTTCGTATGAAGATGCCAAGGCCACTAACCCGGCACCGGCGGGAACGCTTCCAAAGCACCGGACTCAGGCCGATTCTCCAAGGCTGTTCAACACGGCGTCCCACGCCAGTTCCGATGCGATAAGCCCGAAATCGGTCGCGCTCTTCAGATCTCTGTTCTCCACCTCGCCGGTCGTCGCGGAGAAAAGCACGTCTCCATCCCGCACGGTGTGAAAGGGCTGGATCGCACGGGCCATGGACGCGTGAACCTGTTTTCCGATCTGGTTCAATTCGTTCTGGGACCACTTCTGGTTAGTCACCACAAGCGTCAAGGTGGTGTGTCTGCCCTGTTGATCGACCGAAGATCGCCCACCCCTGGCAAGCTGGTCCTCCAGTTTCTCCGATGGGTGTCGAGGTCCCCGCGTGCGGACCCGGCCACCACGGTCGACGACAACGCCTAGCGCGTTCACCACGGTAAAAACGCCGATATTCGTCTCTCCGACCTGCCTGTAGGCTCCACCCTGGCCTATGCCCGCCCAGCGTCCTGCGCCGCGCTTGCCATAGTAGAAGCGCCCGGTGGCAGCCGTTCTCGCGGCCGCTTCCCCCAGCTTCTTATCCGGGTAGACGAAATTGCGGCGATCTATCCAGTCGAAAATGATCGCGCCAGCGACCAGGGGCAGTGGCGGTGGATTACTGGGCGCTTCTTTCGCAGTCAAAACGGCCCGCACCCCGGATACGGTCTCCAATCCGTGCAGCGAACCTCCAGCGAAACAGATGGCATGGTGGAACTGGTATTCGGATTCGACCACACCGGGCATTCCGCCGCGTACGTCGACGGCGGTTACGACCCCTTGATCGAACAGAAAGACCGTACATCCCGTGGGGCCTTCGGCGTATTCGGCGAATCCGATTTTCAGGCGGGGGAATTCGTACTCGAGGAAAGGGGTTTTGAATTCGGTAACCGGAACGGGCACTTCGGTGCCGGGCATTTGATGGTCTCCTTTACGCCCGGCAAACTGGGCAGACTTGCAGTAAGGTTTCCGCGGGATGCGAACGAGCTTTCGGCAGTAGTCACTAATACACAATAGCCCGTGAAACTGTTGCAACCAGTCCACGGGCTATCTTATTACTTTCTGCTTTATGGTGGTGTCTCTAACCGGACACCTTGGTTACATTTGCGGCTTGGAGTCCCTTGGGACCTTCCGTTATTTCAAAGGTGACCTCATCGCCTTCGTTCAGCGTCTTGAACCCCTGTGCGACGATCGCTGAATAGTGGACAAACACGTCGTCCCCGTCGTCACGCGAGATGAAACCGAATCCCTTACGTTCATTAAACCACTTTACTGTGCCACGTTCCATACCGACACTCCTACCTTCTAGGAAGAAATGGTTTCCCTGACAATCGTTGCAAATATGAGTCGGCTACAACGACACCGGGGATCGGCTCGTTGCGGTTGCGCATAAATTGTCGGGGAGAGATTTAAGAGAATTGGACCTTAGTCCTGATATACGAGACAGCGGCCATTTGTCAAGCTTTTTCTGGGGGCTGTAACGAAAACAGGTTGCCTTGACCCACCGATCCATGCATATTGATAAACAATAGAATCCCCTCACAATATAGCTCCTCCGACCGGATGAAATCATCATACCCGATTCCACCAGGCGGGAGACCGGCGTTAGGATGCTGAACCGGAGGTACTCCGATGGATGCCCACACGCCAGACCTCAACTTTGATCCACGATTTGAAGATCCAAGGGAACTGGCGGCGCTCAACCGCCGCGGTTTCCTCGGCCGCGTCGTCGGTGGTGCGCTGGCCGGTACCGCCCTGCTATCGCTGCACACAAGGTCCGCTGGCGCCGCAGAAGAAATGAACGATATGGGCATGGCCGCTGCGCCCGATGACGAACGGTTCTGGGAACTGGTGACCAAGCAGTTCCTGATCCGCAAGGACCTGGCCTACATGAACACCGGTACCCGTGGACCGTCACCACGAAGTGTCCACATGGCCCAGATTGACGCGCTGAACCGCATAAACACCGATTACGTCAGTTTCAGAAGAGATTTCTACACGATGGAGTACAGCGCGGAATTCCAGGCCAAGTTCGCTAAATTTGTTGGATGCAAACCGAACGAACTGGCCCTGGCGAACAATACGACGGACGGGATGATTACCGGGACTTTCGGCCCGGTGCTCGAACCCGGCGACGAGATCCTCTACACCAACCACGATCACGGCGCGGGCACCAACCCCGTATTGAACAGGGCGCATCGGGACAAGTTGAACGTGGGGGTCATCGACCTGTCCGACCCGAAACTGCATCCGCCCGATTCTCCGGACGACCTGCTTAAGGTGTTCGAAGCCGCCATCACGCCAAAAACCAAACTGCTGAGTTTTTGCCACGCGAATTACACCGATGGGGGCTTCATGCCGGTGAAGGAGATCTGCGAGATGGCCCGGTCCAAAGGGGTCATCACGCTCGTCGACGGCGCCCAGCCGCCGGGGATGGTGAAGCTAGACATGCACGACCTGGGATGCGACATGTACGCGGGTCCGTCCCACAAGTGGATGATGGCCTCCATGCAATCCGGATTCTTCTACGTCCGCGAGGACATGATGGAGCGCATCGAACCGGTCATTTCCACCACGCCCTATACGGGCAAAAACATGTACGGCGACGACATCACGTCGAGCGAGCGATACCAGGAAAGGATCAACTCGGCCAGAAAGTACACGAGCCGCGGTTCGAGCAGTTACCCGAAGTGGGTTTCGGTCAATGCCGCCCTCGACTTCCACAATCAGTTGACGCGCGAGGGGATCGAAGCACGAATCCGGTACCTGGCCGGCAAGCTCAGGATGGGACTTCACAATATCGACGGCGTTGACGTGTTCGCTTCCGAGGACCCACGTCTCCATGCCGGGCTGGTCCCCTTCAGAATCCAGGGTGTGCCGACACGTGAGCTCAACACCCGGCTGTGGGACGACCACAACATCTACATACGCAACGTGACCCACATGGAGGTTGGCTGGGACGCCAACCGCGCCTCGATGCATATCATGGTCACGGCGGCCGAAGTAGATAAGTTGCTTGGCGCTGTCGGTGAGATTTCAAAGTCGGTGAACGGGTAACGTCAAGGCGGGTCTTGCGGGTACGGCCTGGCAGCTTACTTGCTGTCAAGCCGTGCCCATAGCCGTTTCATGATCCAGTCCAGCAGGCGGGGAGAAAGCCGCTGGGCGAAGACGAAGAACTTGCCGTAGAAGGAAACCACGACTTCCCTGCTGCCCTTACGGGTGGCACAGACGATTTCCGAGGCCACGGTGTCGGCTGAAATCGATGGTGCCTTCATCCTCTGCCCCTTTTGTCTCATCAGGGGCGTGTCATGGAACGTCGTATCGACCCGGGGCGGGCATACGACGGTTACGGTGATACCGTGTTCCGCCACTTCCATGCGCAGGCTGTCCGAAAAAGCCTGTACGGCGAACTTGCTGGAGCAGTAGGCAGAGATGTCGGGCAGCGCTCTCTTGCCGGCCACCGATGAGACATTGACGATCCTGCCGTAGTTTTGCTTTTTCATGTAAGGCAGTACCGCCTGTGTACACCAGATCAGGCCGAAGAGGTTTACTTCGAAGACCCGTTTCAGTTCGGCCGGATCCATGTCCTCCACCGGGCTGAGCAGGCCGATTCCCGCGTTGTTGACCAGCACGTCTATACGTCCCTGGGTTTCCGCAACTTCCTTCATCTTTTCGAATACGGTAGACCGGTCCGTGACGTCCACGGCCATGGGGACCGCACGTCCACCCTCGTTCTCGATATCCCCGACGATTCGCAACAGCCTTCCCTCGGAACGGGCTGCCAGGACGACCGTAGCGCCCTCGCGGGCATAGGCCTCGGCCGTGGCCTGTCCTATGCCGGTCGAAGCGCCGGTAACCACGACTACGTTGCCGGTCATTGAAGCCATGAGCGCTTAACCCTCCCCGGCCCGATCCTGTTCCAAAGAAACCATCCGTCCCGTTTCGCTGGACTCGTAAGCGGCCTCTATGATCCGTAGAACACGTAGCGCGTTTTCCCCGTCGTTCGTTGGGAGATTCCCCTGCAACGCCGAGCCGATGAACCGGCTGACAAAATCCTGTCCGTACTGACCACCGTAAGCATCGGTTTCCCCGACGACATACTTCAATTCGCGCCGGGGCGTCGAGTTCCAGGTCTTCGAGGTACTCTCGATGACCACGGGTCGTTCTTCCTCCGTGGGATACCAGGAAATATGTCCTTCGAGTCCCCTGAAACTTAGATAGGTGTCGTAGCTTCCCGACAGGTAACCGGCCTGGCTGATCGGCAGGAGATACCCGGCGTGGAGCGTGGCGATCGCACCGCCTTCCATGCGCATGACCACCCCGGCCGTATCTTCGACGTCGATGGCCTGTTCGTTCAACGTATCAACCATGGCGGAAACGGCGGTTACTTCGTCACCCGTGATATATCGGATCGCGTCTATCCAGTGACAGCCCAGCCAGCCCAGGATGCCGCCACCGGAAACCTGCTTCTGGAATAGCCAGTGCGCAGGGTCGCGAAAACGAACCTGGGACGTGACCATCCGTCCTTCTACAGACAACAGTTTTCCAATCACTCCGTCTTCGATCATCGCGCGCAGGTCATTGACGATGGGATTGGACCTCCAGGTGTAGTAGACCCCCAGGTGTACGCCCGCGCGGCGGACGGAATCGAGCAGGGGCATCATGTCCCGGCTTCTCGCCGCTACCGGTTTCTCGGTAAGGACGTGCTTTCCTGCATTCGCAGCCCGAATCACCCAGTCGGGATTCCGGTCGTTCTTCGCCAGCGATACGACAACGGGCACATCCTCCCGCTCCATGATCTGGTCGAATGTAAGCCGTGCAGTCTCCAGCTTGGGATGCGACTCGCTGCTCAATCGTTCCAGGGCACTTTCGTCGTTGTCCCAGGGGACTATGGCCGATACCTCTTCCAGCAACTCGAGCGTGCGTAAATGGGGACCGGAGTGGGGATGGTTGACACCCAGGAATCCGACCTTGACCTTCATGCTATCCGTCCTTCCAAAGACCATAACCAGGCTGACCTCAACGAAGAACCGGCCAGACCCTGCCTCAACGCGTTAACCAACGGCTTCCAGGTCCTGTCCAGCCTCGTACAGGAATTCGTACGTGTATATACCTGTATTGTGACCGTCTTTCCAGGTAAACTGGAGGGCGTAACGACCGACGGTACTCATGTCGATCACCTCGACGCTCGGATCCAGCGATTCGTTGGCAAGCAGGGTCAACGCTCCGGCGGAGGACAGTTGATCGCGTAAATCGCGGCAAGTGGCGCAGGGACAGGCCTTACGTAGATCGGCCAGCGCGTATTTTCTCGCGGTGCCGTCACTCCAGAAAACGGTCAGTGCGCCTTTTTCCGGGTGATCGAGGGCCAGGTGTTCTGGCGCGGGAGGGGCAGTAGGCATGAAGACTCAATTACTCTGACCGTTCGGCAGGTTGGGAAGTAGCGGAGGTTTCTGAGGCATCGGAGGCATCGGAACCGGCGGTTTCGCGCAGCATTTCCTGGTTAACCGGCGAAGACGACGTGAAAACGCTGTCGTCCACGTGGTCGAATACGGCAACGTCCGCGTGTGAACGCTTCTGGCCGTCCATCCCTTCCCGTTCGGCGGACAGCATGATACCGCCATACTTCCGCCACCCGTTCCATTTCCACTCACCCCTGCTTCGTTCTTCCTGGCCATCCCTTAATTGCAGGAGAAAAACCCACTTGTCCATCAGATGGGTTTCGCGGTTGATATAGGCCCAGTACTCGTCACCGGGCGTTACACCCACATCTTCGAAACTCAAGTGCAGTTTGTCGTATACGGTATCGTCGATGACTTCTTCGTCTTCGTAAACCAGATTGACGCCGGGGTCCTGCAGTTTATAGGGCATCAACATCCAGTACGTGTCGTTGATCCAGGCGCGCCTGCCGCGTTCCAGGAAACCATCGCGCGTTTCGACATCGGTTATCTCCGAACCGTCCGTATAGACACTGCCTTCCAGCGTGTTCAGATTCATCAGGATGACGTGCGACTGTCCGCTCTCGCGGTCCGTCCAGGACAGTCGGTATCTTCCCGTAGCCTTGTCCCAGTAATGCGTGCGAAAGCCGAAAAACGAAAACCTCAGATATCGCGTCGCGTTCCAGTTTTCCCTACCGCCCATGGCGTCCATCACCTGTTCCGCAACGATACGGGCCCTGTCCCGGCTCATGTCGGCGGCATCCCCTTCCGCAGCCTCATCCCCTCCCGGTGCGGGATTGTTACAGCCGGAAACGCCGGCGAAGACGATGACCGCAACCGCAAGACACAGTGACGACCGGAGCGCGATCCATTGCCCTTTCATTGCAAGGAGACCCATGACTGTTTCCCTTCGGATTCGGTAATGGCGTCGGCTACCTGCTGAACGCGAAAGCCTTCGTGGAAACTCGGATTGGCTTCCTCGCCGGAGCGGATCGCTTCGACAAAGTGTCTCTGTGGAGACAGGGTGCCTTTCTGTGCTGGCAGAGGCAAAGACTGCAGGTTGCTCCGCAGCCCCTTGCCTCCCTTCAGACTGGCCTGCATGGTATCTCGAACGAACTCGAACTGGAGGGCGCCCTCACTGCCGTGAATGTCGATGTGTATGTGATCCGTGCACAGCGCGCAACGGCTTACGTGAAACACGGCCTGGATCCCGTCCTGCATCTGGGAAATGAAGGCGCAGGCGTCTTCGAGCTCCGATTCCCGCATGCTGGATGAATCGGGTGCGGGGCGTTCAGGAATCAACGTATGCATCAGGGAGCAGACCCGTTCGAATTCTCCGACCCACCAGCGGGTCATGTCGATCAGGTGCACGCCGAGATCGCCCATGGCGCCAAGTCCCGCCTCCTTGCGCCGCTCGCGCCAGCTGTGCTCTTTCTTCGGGCTCGCCCGGTAACCCATCATGTAGCGGGCGTTGAGATGGTATATCCTGCCGATGTACCCCTCGTCGAGCAGGGATTTCATACGAAAGGCCGGACCATTGAACCGCCAGCCGAAATTGGTCATGTGCACCTTTCCGCTTCGGCTTGCGCTTTCAAGCATGTCCCCGGCTTCATCGGTGTTTAACCCCAGCGGCTTCTCGCACAGGACGTGTTTTCCGGCGTCCAGGGCCTCGATGACCATCTTCCTGTGAAAGTTCACGGGCGTGCAGATACTGACGGCATCTATGTCTTTGCGATCCAGGACCGCACGGTAGTCTGTGTGTGTATCGGCAATACCGTAGTCTTTGGCAACGCGCTGAGCGGTTCCCGTGGTCCTGCTGCAAATCGTTTCGACCACCACGTCGGGGCAGGCCTGGTAGCCACGGACGTGATATTGACCGAACCCCAGACCGATAACGCCCACACGCAACAGGTCTGATGCCATGGAATTTTCCTTATCTGGTTAACCTTGTCTGCGATTCCATTTGCCGGTTCCTATTTGAAACGAAACAACAGTGAATCCTAAGATCAGGACGGGGTTTTGTCAAGCATATTGGGGATCGGACCCGTCCGGGATCCTTTACTGATCGGTCTTTTCAGCGACGACGACCAACTGGTTCGTTTCCCAGTCATAGGGCCTGAAATCGAGTCCGCCGTGAACTTCGGCGATCATCATGCCCGCGGCTGCCAGAAGCAGGTCCAGCTCGGTCACGGTGTAGACCCGTATGGAGGACACGTACTCCCGTTTTTCGGCGCCGTTGAGTACGGTCGTCCGGGTATGTACCCGGTTGGCTACAGGATCGAAGTCGCGCTCTTCGAGTACGATACGATCATCCCGGCGATGGACTTCCTGTGGGGCGAACCGGCGGACCAGGAAGTCCCGGTTCACCAGCTGGCACACGAATCGGCCGCCGGGGCGCAAAGATTCCGAAACGGACCTCAGGACCCTGAAATTCTCATCTTCCTCCTCGAAATACCCCATGGCGTTAAACAGGCTGATAACCGTGTCGAATGCACCGGCAAAAGGCAGTTCACGCATATCGCCCCTTACCCAGGTTCCCCCGGGGTCCTGTTCACGGGCACGTTTGAGCAGCGACGGGGACAGATCGTATCCCACGACGCGGTAACCACGCCTCCGAAGCGGCATGCAGACGCGCCCGTAGCCGCAACCGAGGTCCAGTATCCCGTTCCCGTCAGGACGCCCGATCAGGCGCGCGAGGCCGTCCACCTCGAGGTCCGTGTCCTCGTGGTGGTCGAAGTGGTAGTAGTCATCGCCGAAATAGTCGATGTACCAGGCATTCGTCATAGTGATCATCCGTTGGTCTCTGATCCGTCCGCGGCATTGAAAAGTTACCGTGCCGCCGCGTTGAAGGGAAATGGCCGGTATCCAGCACCGGCTGCCTCCACGTTAACGCCGGTGACGGCGTATTTCAAGCGTCTTTTCCGTGATTCCCCGTTCACTATGAAATACCTTGATTTCTAAACACCCGTATAGCAACTTTCGGTTGCTGTTTCACCGCTGGACGCCCTAATCTGCCGACCCAAGAAATCCAACTTTCTTCCCATGGCCAGAACGACCATACAGATCAAAGGGGCCCGCGTTCACAACCTGAAGAACGTGAGCCTGGATTTACCGAAAGACGCGCTGATCTGCTTTACCGGAGTATCCGGTTCCGGCAAGTCCTCGCTGGCCTTCGATACCCTCTACGCGGAAGGTCAAAGGCGTTACGTCGAAATCCCTCTCCGCGTATGCGCGTCAGTTCCTCGGCCAGATGAAGAAACCCGATGTCGACCGGATCACGGGGCTGGCACCCGCCATATCCATCGAACAGAAAGCTTCCGGACTGAATCCCAGGTCCACCGTTGGAACGATCACGGAGATCTACGACTTCCTGCGCGTGCTCTACGCCCGGGTGGGGGCGCCCCACTGCACGAAATGCGGCGAATTGATCGGGGCGCAGACCCTCGAACAGATCATCGCGCGCATCCTGGCGCTGCCATCGGGCACACGGCTGCACGTCCTGGCCCCGGTTATCCAGGGGCGTCGCGGCGAATACCGGGACCTGTTCGAGGACCTGCGCAGGCAGGGCTACCTGCGTGCCCCGGGTGAATGGCGAGGTTCGTCAACCTCTCCGAGGATCCGGACCTCGACCGCAACATGCGGCACACGATAGAAGTGGTGACGGACCGGCTTATCATGCGGGACGACATACGCACCCGGCTGGTCGAAGCCG
>CBDEKM010000003.1:0-33813 GCA_965240335.1 bacterium | reverse complement strand
GGAATTTGGATCGGGAGATTACACCTACGAACTCGTAGATGGCTGGGGAGGCGGTGCCAGCGGCCGGGACCTCGGCGTGGTGTCTTCCATGGCCGTCGATTCGCAGGACCGCGTGCACGTCATCGACCGGGAACCCAACCCGGCGGTCGTGGTCTATGACCGCGACGGACGTTTTCTGTACGACTGGGGTCAGGACATCTTCAAGGTACCCCATTCCATCTGGATCAGCGACGACATCATCTACATGACCGACGTGCTACTGCATACCGTCATGACCTTCACTTTGGAAGGGAAGATGCTCTCCATGCTCGGTACGCCAGAAAAGCCGGGTGCACTGGGCGAACCCTTCAATTCACCCACATGGGCGGTGCTCGGTATAAACGACGAACTCTACGTGACCGACGGCTACGGTCAACATTACGCGCACCGGTTTTCTACAGACGGCGAATTGCTCTGTACATGGGGAGGTATCGGGAGCGAGCCGGGGCAGTTCGATACCCCACACTGTGTCCGCGTGGACAGGGATGGCCGTGTCCTGATCGTGGACCGGGGAAACGCGCGGGTGCAGATATTCGACACAGAGGGCCGATACCTCGAATCGTGGGACCACTTGCTGGCCGCCAACGACCTGTATATCGACCAGGACGACGTCGTCTATCTCGCCGAGGCGCCAGGAAGAGTGAGCATACTTGACCTCGAAGGCAAGGTTTTGTCACAGTGGGGAAACAGGGACGAAAAGACAGGGATCTTCGTCGATGCACCGCACGGGATCTGGGTGGATTCTCACGGTGATGTCTACGTGTGCGAAGTCCCCTTCGCGCACAACAGGATACAGAAATTCAGACGGGTATGATATCGGTAAGCAATCCTGGAATTACACGGCGATCATCGGGGTTTGTCTCGCGCGACTGACAGGTTAACTGTTTCACTCGTTTAGGTGGAGATTCATCATGGCATTCGAAATTTTGGATCAGGGCATGATCGCCCGGCAGCCGAAGACCGGTCCGGACGCGGTCGCGGCATGTTCCCGCTGCGTGGTAACCGGGGATGGAGACCTGGTGTGTTCCTTCGCTGTCCAGGAGGCACTCGGGCAGAACGATTTCAAGCAGGTTATAGTCCGCTCACGGGACGGGGGCAGGACATGGTCGAAACCGGCCTATCTCTGGCCCAATCTTCACGATGAATACGCCCAAATTGGATCGATCAGCCAGGCGCCGGACGGGACGAGTTTTATCTCCGGTATACGTATCCCTATTGATGAACCCGGCGAGTCATTCTGGCTGGACGAGACCGAGGGCATCAAGCAGAACGCCATGTTCTGGGCGTCGTCGGCGAACCAGTGCATGAACTGGACCGACCCGGTACCGATCGTCCTGCCCAGCTCCGGATCGGCGGAAGCGCCCGGTGCGCTCAGCGTGATGCGCGACGGGACGTGGATATGCTGCTATTCGCCGTACAATACCTTCGATCCTTCGGTGAAAGTGGACCGCAACCGGGTGGTCTACTTGCGCAGTACGGACCGGGGCGTCACGTGGACCCACGGTTCGATGCTGCGTTTCGACGACGCCGAATCGACGGCCGCCGAGGCCTGGGTTGTGGAACTGTCCGATGGTCGTCTGCTCGGCGCGTGCTGGCAAATTGGGCCGCACGGTAAGCAGGACTATCCGAACGCCTACGCCATTTCCCACGACGGGGGCCTGTCCTGGACTCCAACCCGTTCTACGGGCACGCTGGGCCAGTCCATTTCGCTGACCACCCTGGAAGATGGTCGAGCACTGATGGTGTACAACCAGCGCCAGCACGGCGATCCCGGTATCCGGCTCGCCGTCGCCCGGCCCACGGACGACGAATTCGGGATTGAAGCGGACGAACTCGTCTGGAAGGCCGAGGTACGGACGCAGAGCGAAACTACCGGCGATCACGATGAATGGCAGGATTACTCCTTTGGCGAACCCGCGGTGACTGTCCTGCCGGATGGTACTTTCCTGGTCGTCTTCTGGCTCATCCAGCCGGACGTCCAGGGTATCGGTTACGTGAAAGTGAAGTAGGGCCGTGTCCAGCTCCCGTATCATACTGGGCTCCCTGGTCGCGGCATCGATACGTCATGGCATCTTCACCATCGCCCTGCCGTGGTTGATCCTGTACAGGACCGCCGAGATGGATGAGATGCGCTTCGCATCCGGTTTCCCCTTCGCCGGTTGGATGCTCATGCTGCTGGGCGCGGTACTCTATATCCGCGCGTTCGGGGAACGCCTACGCATGACGGCCATGGTCACCGCGGCCGCCGACCCACCCGGAAACGATGTACAACCACCAGGTTCCGCGGCGGACAAAACCTCCACGAAAACACATTCACCTTCTGGTGAGGATCCCACGGACTATGCTCGACCGATATGGTCCGAAGGCGTACACGCCTGGTCCCGCAATCCCTTGCTTCTCGGCGTTATCCTCATCTTGCTCGGAGAATGCCTGGCCTTCGAATCACTCGCACTACTGGCCTACGCGGTGCTGTACTGGGCATGGCTGACACTATACCTGGTCATCGCCGAAGAACCCGCCCTCCGCAGCACCCTGGGCGATGATTACACCAACTACTGCAGCCAAGTCCCGCGCTGGTTCCTGCGCCTCCGAATCCGTAAAACGGCCCGATCCTCACACTGATTCCCCCAAAGAGAACGTCCGTTACTTTCGTCACGCTGAATACCGGCCAGCAGCAAATGCCATATTGGCAGAAATGCCATTTTGTCACTATTGCTCCTCTACGAACCCGTATTTTAGATCAAAAATGGTCAAGAACGCGGCGATACCACCGGATCTACGGCCTGTGATTTCGGTGGCACGCGATTTGCATTTAGTATGGACCAGTAAGCGCTGGAACACGTTTAGATACAGTGTAAACGAGCAAGGAGGGATGACATGAGAACGGACAAACTGACCCAGCGGTCACTGGAAGCAATCCAGATCGCCCACGAGATCGCCCGAAACAGAAACCATAGTCGGCTGGAGCCTGTCCACCTGGCATCGGCCCTGCTCGAGCAGGAGGAAAGCCTCGCGGCTACCCTTCTGGAACGGGCGGGAACCGACCCGGTCCGCATCCGGGAAAACATGGATGGAATCCTGGACAAGCTGCCCAGGGTGACCGGTGAAGGTGCGTCGTTATACGCCTCAGACGCCTTTCAGCGTGTACTGGACCGGGCAATGAAAGAAGCGCAGGAGCTCAAAGACGAGTACATCAGCGTGGAGCACCTGCTCCTGGCGCTCCTGGAGGATAGCGGGGAGGTCCAGCGGACTATGAAGGAGACTGGTGCGCGGCGCGAGGGGATCATGGAAGCCATGAAGCAGATCCGGGGTAGCCAGCGCGTCACCAGTCAGACACCGGAAACGGGATACCAGGTTCTGGAACGGTTTAGCAAGGACCTTACCGACCTGGCCAGGGAGGGCGCACTCGATCCGGTCATCGGCCGAGACGAGGAAATCCGGCGGGTGATCAAGGTGTTATCCCGGCGAACCAAGAACAATCCCGTGCTCATCGGTGAACCCGGCGTCGGGAAGACGGCCATCGTCGAAGGACTCGCCCAGAAGATCGTGGCCGAAGACGTCCCCGAATCCCTCAAGGGACGCCGGGTAGTCAGCCTCGACATGGGGTCCATGCTGGCCGGCGCCAAGTACCGTGGTGAGTTCGAAGAACGATTCAAGGCCGTGCTGAAGGAAGTGGAAAATGCCGCGGGCGACATCGTCCTGTTCATCGACGAATTGCATACCATCGTCGGCGCGAGCGCTGCGGAAGGCGCCGTGGACGCGTCCAACATGCTCAAGCCTGCGCTGGCGCGGGGTACCCTGCGGTGTGTCGGTGCGACGACCCTGGACGAATACCGCAAGCATATCGAGAAAGACACCGCGCTCGAAAGACGGTTCGCCCCGGTGTACGTGGGAGAACCGTCCATTGAAGACACCGTGTCCATACTGCGCGGGCTCAAGGAACGCTACGAGATTCATCACGGCATACGCATCCGGGACGGCGCCCTGGTCACAGCGGCGAACCTCGCGGAGCGGTACATCAGCGACCGGTTCATGCCGGACAAGGCCATCGACCTGATCGACGAAGCGGCGGCTAACCTGCGCATGGAAATAGACAGCATGCCGGCTGAACTGGAAGCCCTGGAGAAGCAGATTCGCCAACTGGAAATCGAGCGCGAAGCCGTTAAACGCGAAAGCGACGCGGAGGAGCGGCTCAAGCCCGTCGAAAGCCGGCTGGCCGAACTGGGCGAGCAGCGCAGCGTGCTCCGTGCGCACTGGCTTGCCGAGAAAGAGATGGTGAAAGCGATCCAGGAGATCAAGGAACAAAACGAGCGGCTCAAGACAGAAGCGGAACAGGCCCAGCGGATCGGCGACTACGAACGGGTAGCGCGTATCCAGTACGGCGAGCAGCGAACGCTCGAACTTCAACTCGAAGAGAAGAACCGGTCGTTGAACGAACTGCAGAAGGAACGCCGAATGCTCAAGGAAGAAGTGGAAGAGGAGGACATCGCCCAGGTCGTTTCGAAGTGGACCGGGATCCCGGTCAACCGGCTGGTCGAGGGCGAAATCGAGAAACTGGTCCAGATGGAGGCACGCCTGCACCAGCAGGTTGTAGGCCAGGATGAAGCCGTCGTCGCCGTGTCCAATGCCGTCAGGCGAAGCCGCGCCGGCCTGGGCGACCGCAACCGTCCCATTGGCTCCTTCCTCTTTCTCGGTCCCACCGGTGTAGGCAAGACAGAATTGGCCAGGGCCTTGGGAGAGTTTCTATTTGACGACAGGAATGCCATGGCGCGTATCGACATGTCTGAGTACATGGAGCGGCATTCCGTCGCCCGTCTCGTCGGTGCGCCTCCAGGCTACGTGGGATACGAAGACGGCGGACAGTTGACGGAAGCGGTGCGGCGCAGACCCTACCAGATCGTACTGCTGGACGAGGTCGAAAAAGCGCACCCCGACGTATTCAACATTCTGTTACAGGTGCTCGATGACGGCCAGGCTCACCGATGGCCAGGGACGCACGGTGGATTTCCGGAACACCGTGATCATCATGACCTCCAACATAGGGACGGAATTCATCGGCAGTCACGACGCGTCCCGTGACGAGCAGATGCGATCGGACGTAATGGACGCGGTCCGGTCCCATTTCCGCCCCGAATTCGTCAATAGGCTCGACGAGATCATCGTCTTCCATCCCCTCGATCGTGATCACATCCGGAAGATCGTCGGCATTCAGATCCGCGAACTGCAGATACGTCTCGAGGAACAGGCCGGGCTGACGTTGGAACTGTCGCCCGAGGCCGAGGCGCTGCTTGCTGATGAAGGCTATGAGCCCCGGTACGGCGCGAGGCCGCTCAAACGCGTGATTCGCAAGTTCGTCGAAAATCCGCTGTCCCTGGCATTGATCGAAGGCGGGTTACGAGAGGGTGACGCGATCCGGGTCATCCGCGAAGGAGACCGTCTGGACTTTGTCCGCCAGGATGCGTCCGAGGCTGCCTGATGATGGACTTGGGGTACGATATCGACCGTGTAGTCGACACCCGGTATCGTACCCGGCCGGCCGTACAATTGAATTGACTGCGTGTCGCCGGAAGCCCATCTTGATCTAACGAAACCGCATACCGGTATCCGGTCCGTCGATGTCCGTAAGGCAACTTCTCCACCGAAGTGTTTTCTCTTTTTCCAAGCAGCGGTTAATATGAACAGGCGATCCTTTCTGCATAAATCCGCTGGATTAACCGGCGCGGGAATCCTCGCGGGGCTGGGCGGTCCGTACGAATCCGCCACAGGCCAGGTGGCCGAACCGTATGGTCCGTCCGGATCTGTCACGGAGGTGGAAGGGATCAAGGTCGGGCATTTCACCGACACGCGACGCCCCACCGGATGCACGGTGATCATGGCCGAGGGCGGGGCCGTGGGCGGGGTCGATGTGCGTGGAGGCGCGCCGGGAACCCGGGAAACCGATCTCCTCGATCCTGTGAACATGGTGCAGGAAGTCCATGCCGTCGTCCTGTCAGGCGGCAGCGCTTTTGGTCTGGACACGGCCACGGGCGTGATGCGATACCTCGAAGAAAGATCCATCGGTTTCGACGTGCGAATTGCACGGGTACCGATCGTTCCGGCAGCGATCCTCTTCGATCTGGGTATCGGCGGTAAACCTCAAATTCGCCCTGATGCGGAAGCAGGGTACCAGGCCTGCCAGGCCGCGACGAACGGGCCGGTGTCCGAAGGCAGTATCGGTGCCGGAGCGGGTGCTACGGTTGGCAAGATGTCTGTTGGCGAGCGTGGTGCGCGCACGGCCATGAAAGGCGGCATTGGCAATGCCTGCTTCTCTACCCCAGATGGCCTCAGGGTCGGAGCGATCGTTGCAGTAAACGCCGTGGGCGACGTATACGATCCGGATACGGGGCGTGTCCTCGCCGGCGCCAGGTCCCCCGATGGCTCAGGGTTTGTCCACGTAGCCAGGCGGATCCGGGAAACGGGGTCCCTGCGGCTGGAAACGCCTCCCGGCAATACGACCATAGGCGTGATCGTGACCAATGCCAGGCTGACCAAAACGCAGGCCAGCCGGATCGCACAGGTGGGGCACGACGGACTGGCCCGTGCCATCAATCCGGCCCATTTGCAGGCGGACGGGGACACCCTCTTCACCATGGCTACCGGGACCTGGGAGGGCGACATAAACCTTTCCATGGTGTCCATTCTCGCGGCGGAAGCCGTCACCCGGGCCATCATCCGCGCCGTCGTGACGGCCGAGGGGTTGCCCGGGTACCCATCCTTTTCGGATTTGAACGAAGGTTGACCCGTGCTGCGAGGTGGACTGCGATGGATGCGGCTCGGGTAAAACAGTCTCGTACTTTCCTGGCGTGAACCCGGGCACTGAAGCGTTATGTCCCCCTATATAACAGCCCTCCTCGTCTATTCCCTGTTCCTCATGTTGATCGGCTGGTGGACCTCGCGGTCGGTGCGTCGAGCCGAGGACTTTTTCGTGGCCGGCCGGAAGCTGTCTCCCGTCCTGCTGTTCAGCACGCTACTGGCTGCCAACCTGGGCGCCGGGTCCACCGTTGGCGCTACCGGCATCGGGTACACCCACGGCCTATCGGCGTGGTGGTGGGTGGGATCCGCGGGCATCGGAAGCCTCGTCCTGGGGCTGACCGTGGGACCCCGAATGTGGCGTGTGGCCAAGGATTACAACCTTTACACGGTCGGGGATTACCTGGAACACCGGTATAGCCGCACGGTCCGAGGCGTCATAGCCGTCCTTCTCTGGTTTGGTTCGCTGGCGATCCTGGCCGGGCAACTCATTCCGCTGGCATGGATTCTCAACCTGGTACTGGGCATTCCAAAGTATATCGCCTGCCTTGCCGGAGGCGCCGTGGTGGTCACGTATTTTTCCTTCGGAGGCCTGACTTCGACCGCCCGGGTGAACATGGTTCAGTTGGTGGTGAAGCTGTCCGGTTTCATTCTGGCCTTCGTCATGATCGTTCTTGCGGGAGACCTTCATTTTGCCGAAGGAACCGTCGAGGCGGGTTTCACGACCTGGTTCGGGGACGATCCTTCGCGTATCTGGGGGTACTTCATCGTCCTCGCGCCCGCATTCATCGTTTCACCTGGCCTCTTACAGAAAATTTACGGCGCCCGGGACGCCAGGACGGTACGGCGAGGGGTGTCCGTAAACGCGGTGGCCCTGATGCTGTTCGCCTTCATTCCCGCCCTGCTCGGCATGGCCGCTTACCAGGTCTTCCCTTCCCTGCCTACACAGGACCTGGCGCTGCCCCGCCTCTTGATGGAAGCCCTGCCTTTCTGGATAGGCGGACTGACGCTGGCAGCCGTTTTCTCCGCAGAGATCAGTTCGGCGGACGCCGTGCTCTTCATGCTGACGACGTCGTTGAGCCGGGACCTGTATCAGACCTATATCGATCCCGATGCCTCCGAGCAACGTATGCTGACTGTCAGCCGGATCACGGCCGTCGTAGCGGGGACTCGCCGGCGTGGTCCTGGCGGCCGTGCTGCCGGACGTCATCACGGCACTGACCATTTTCTACAGCATACTCTCCGTGGCCCTGTTCGTACCCCTGGTCGCAGGACTATATTCCGCCAGACCGAATGCGAACGGGGCGCTGGGGACCATAGCGGGTTCCGTCCTGGTGATGATCCTTGTACATCTGTCCACGGACGGCAGCGGAATCGGTGGCATATCCCCGGCGACCTGGGGCATTGGCACGGCGGCGCTCATCATGGCGCTGCACATGTTAAACAAGCGTGAAGCGAAACAGGCAGGATGACGTTCTACAGGGATCAGGCGAAACTCAACCTGGCAAACTCAATTAAGCACAGGAGGAAGACATGCTGAACGACCTTCGGGGGGTAATCCCACCGGCTACGACACCTTTCTCCCGGGACGGCGACATCGATCTCGGGGCAATGAAGGAACAGGTCAACTGGCTGATCGATCAAGGGGTTCACGGCATCGCGGTGGGCGGCAGTACGGGTGAGGGCCATACCATTGATGTTGATGAATTCCGCGGCATCGTAGATACGGCCCTGGACGCGGCGGCCGGCCGCGCACCCATAGTCGCGGGTATCATCGTCGACAGCACCCGCGACGCGGTGCGCCGGGGGCAGGCCATAGCCGATCTCGACGTGGCGGCGCTCCAGGTGACCCCGGTCCACTACCTTTTTCGACCCGACGATGACGCCATGCAGGAGCATTTCAGGGTGATGGGCGAGGAGGTTGAACATCCAATCATCATCTACAACGTGGTGCCATGGAGCTACCTATCACCGGAACTGCTGTGCCGGATCATGGACGAAGTGCCCGGTGTCATCGGGGTCAAGCAGAGTGCGGGCGACCTGAAACTGTTTGCAGACCTGATGCTCATGGCCGATCCGGAACATCTTCTGTTCTGCGCCGTGGATGCCTTGATGTACTCGGCCTACGCCCTGGGCGCCCGCGGATCTATCGCGGCCATACTGTCCGCGGCGCCGCGTGCTTCCGTAGACGTATGGGATGCGGTCCAGGCGGGTGATCATCCCCCGCGCCCTGGATGTGCACAGAAAACTGCTGAGAGTGTGGAACACCCTGGATGGACCGAACCTGCCGGCCTGTACCAAGTACGCCCAGACCCTGCAGGGATGCCCGGGACGATATCCCCGCGCTCCCATGCCGGAAGCGTCCGATGAACAAAAGCGGAACATTGAGGAAGGTCTTGCGCTCCTGGGTGCGCTGGATGGATAACGATCGGCGGATAGTGCGCGAAGGTTAACGATCGACGGATAGCGCTCGAAGGATTTCACAGGAAGGATGATGCATCTCGAATGTCCGATACAGACCAACGTCCCATCCGCATGGAACCGGCGCACGTAGCCCGGATCATGGACCGCATCTTTGAACGCCTGGGCGTGGATGGCGCCGAGAGACAGGTGGTCGTCGATCGGCTGATGGAAGCTTCCCTTTCCGGGTATCACTCCCACGGTGTGATGCGGATTACCATGTATACGGAAGGTATACGCGCTGGCAACATGATCCCCGGCGCGCCTTTGGACATTGTTGGTGAAACGGTCTCCACCCTGCACCTGGACGCCAACAAGGGACTGGGGCCGTGGACGGCCACCGAGGCCATGAAGGGGGCTGCGCGCAAGGCCGGGGCGACAGGCATCGGCTGTGCAAGTGTCGTCAACGCCAACGACGTAGCCCGCCTGGGCGGTTACGTGGAACAGCCGTCGAAAGACGGTTTCATAGCCATCCTCATGACCAACGATGCCGGGGGAAATCCCTGCGTGGCGCCCTGGGGCGCGACTTCGCCCGTGATGAGTACCAATCCCATGGCCGTCGGTATTCCCCGGGAAAGTGGAGACCCGATCCTCATCGACATTTCCACCGGGGTTTCGTCGGAGGGACGGGTCAAGATGTTGCGCAACAAGAACATGACCGTGCCCGAAGGCTGGTTGATCGATGGTGACGGGCGGACTACGACAGATCCCGAGGCCTATCTGTCCACCCCTAAGCAGGCGGCGCTCCTTCCGCTGGGCAGCCTGATCGCCGGTCACAAGGGTTTCGCGCTGAGCATTCTGGTCGATGTGCTGACAGGCGGCCTGAGCGGCGCGGGCTGCAGCGGCCGATCTCCCGACGACTCCGACCAGAACGCCCTGTTTATCCTGGTCATCGACCCCGACAAGTTCGTATCAAGATCCACCCTGTCCGCCGAGGTAGACCGGCTCGTTGGGCGCATAAAGAGTGCCCGGAAGGCTCCTGGCGTGGAGGAAATCCGGGTGCCTGGCGAAGGAGCCTACCTCGAAAGGCAGCGGCAACTGGAACAGGGCATGGAAATCGATCCACCCGTCTGGGCTGCCGTACAGGACATAATGTCCGAACTGGAAATCGAGATGGATCCCCTGTAAACTGGCTTTCGTCAAGACCAGACGGCAGGAGCACCGAAATCTTCCCTCCGCGTCAACAGCGTCCTCTATGAGCCGCTGTTTCCTACCTTCACGCAAATGTAACCTGTTATACCCACGGTTCCGTATCCCAGGATCTCCTGGTATTCCGCATCGAACAGATTGTCGATCCGGCCGAACAACTGTATGTTCGGGGTTACCTTCCAGCGGGCGGCGACATTCACGATCCTGTAGCCATCCAGCGTCACCGGCGTTGCAGGCCAGGTGGAGAAGTCATTATCCCGCCGGTCTCCTGATAATCGTAGACTCAGATTCAGGTCTATGCCCTACCTGACCCGCTGATCCAGTACGATACCACCGCTGTGCCTGGGCCTTCTCAAAAGCTGTTCATCCGATTCATGGTCTTTGGAGTCCGTCAAGGTATAGTAGGCGCGCACGGACGTGCCCTTGATGGTCGAAAAGCGACCGGATACCTCCACACCCCTGCTGGTAGCCTTAAACACGTTGTTGTACCGGGACGTTTCGCTGTCCCACCCGACCATGTTGTCGTAGGTATTGTCGAAATACGTCACGCCGGCAACGAGCGTCTGGTTTGCCATGTACTGCTCGATACCCGCTTCCCAGCTCTTGCTTGATCCCGCATGGAGTGTCGAATCGCCAAAGGAAGAGTAAAGCTGAAATAGGGATGGAGCCTTGAAACCCGTACCGTAAGCGCCCTTTTTCCTGGTTCCCGTCTGTTCGAAATAGGCGTTCGGCGCGAAGTTGTAGGTGACTTTGGAGCCGAACCGGTTGTGGTGGTCGGCCCGGATTCCCACGGCGGCGAACAACGTGTTGCGATACTGCCACAACTCCTGCAAGTACACGCCGGTCATCCTTGCGGACCGCCGGTCGAATCGGCTCGGGTATTGTCCCTTCGACTCGGACTCTCCCTGTTCCGTTTCGGTTTCGGCCCCGAATACGATGGTGTTGCCCTCATTGACAGCCAACGTATTCTGCCAGTCCACTTTATGAGGCCGGCCGTCGAACGTACTGCTCGACGCCGTTTCCTGGTTCTCGTCCACCGGGTTGTCGTCTATCCGACTGTTGTTCACGAGGCTGTAGCCCAGGGTCTGCTTCCATCGCTCCGTCCACAGATTGAGGGTCGCGGAGGGCCGGACAAGCAACTGCCTGGAAGCGTTCGTCCTGTTGGGATCGTCTCCCGTGACACCGGTTCCGTTGTCGATATCGGCTCTTCCATCGGTATACCGAACCACGAGATCGAGAGAGGCGTTCGCGCTCGGCGTCATTCCAAAGCGGCCGGCCAGCGTCGTATTTCTATAACCGTCCTCTTCCAAATTGCCCAGTGCGTTTGCTGAAATACCCCTCGTGTTGAGGAATGAGCCATCGATCGTGTACTGGTATCGTTCCGTTCCACCATTCAGTCCGGCCCGGCTGTTAAATGTGCCAAGGGCGCCACCCTCTATGGATGCACCGAATTTTAGTTTCCCCTCCCCACGCCTGGTAATGATGTTGACTACGCCTGCGATGGCGTCCGAACCGTAAAGTGTGCTCTGGGAACTGTAAAGTACCTCGATCCGTTCGACCTGGTTTACGGTCAGATGCGCCGGGTTGAATCCGCGTCCGGGAGACATGGGATCGTTCACTTCGACCCCGTCGATCAGAAACAGGATAAAGGCCGATTCCGCACCTCGGAGAAAGGCCGACGCGTTCCTGCCTGTCCCCCCGTTCTGCGCTATGCTCAGACCGCTTACGTCGCGCAACACCTCGGCGACCGTGTGCTGACCGCCGCGTTCAATATCGTCGGCTGTGATCACGACGATCGAACTCGAAACATGCTTGAGGGGTGTCTCGGTCCTCGCAGCGGTTACCACGATGGTTTCCAGAATATACCTGGGAACCTCGTCCGCCGTAACCCGCGTATTCTGAGCATGGCCCAGCATCGTCGAGCATAGAGATAAGCAGAGGAACGACCAGATTAACTTACGTATATGCAACATTTTAGCTCCTGTCCTGGCAGTTGGGTTAGTAATCATGTATCGCTGACGCGGCCTGGGCCAATTCATTTGATTTCAGATCAATCTCCTTACAATAAAAAAATCCCCGTACCTGAAAACTTCCTGGTACGGGGATGCCGTTTATCATCCTCGGAGCACGGCCTGCAGGAACTACGCCCTGAATATAAGAACAAGGGGCGAAGACGCCTGCCGGACATACTTTCTATTTTCCATGTACACCGGTTGACTTCAGTCCGCGGAAGTCCCGATATAAACTATGGGCAGGTCGGTCTTCTGGCTTCCGGATCGATCTACTAGCCGCGCCTTCCCATTCCAATTGGAACAGTGGCTCGAGCCTGTTGGCTCTTTTTGCGGCGTTCGTTCCCGGTTACAGCGACGGGTCCGCGACGGATTTGCACCGTCTTCCCAACTTCTCACCTGCACCTGTAAATCTAGTGACACAACAAAGAGAGTTCAAACAAAAAATGAATTTTCTTGAGGTTTCCACAGCTCCGTGACTTATTTCGTGAATAAGCAGAACGGGGCCAATGGTTGAAGGAGACAAACTCAATGACAGAGAGCGTGAAAGTCGGCCTTCTTGGAGTCGGATTCGATGCAAACTCGACTTTTCGTCGCGGCCCAGCCGCCGCGCCGCCCGCGATAAGAGCCGCGCTCGGATCGGAGTCTGCCAATGCCTACTCCGAGACAGGTTTGCGAGTGTGGCCAAGTGACTGTGTTCTTGACCATGGTGATCTTGATGTCCCGGATGAAAAGGGCTCGCGTGGACCCATTGATGTAATCGAGCGCGGAGTCAGTACGGCGCTCGACGTAACGCCGCGGCTTGTCGTCTTGGGTGGCGATCATGCTGTTACTTATCCCGTAGTTCGGGCTTTCGCTGCGAAGCATGGCCGGATTAGCCTTCTACATTTCGACGCGCACCCGGATTTGTACCCCGACTTCGAGGGCAACCAATTTTCTCACGCCTGCCCCATGGCCCGCATTCTGGAAGACGGTCTCGTTGAGCGTCTGGTCCAGGTCGGTATTCGTAGCTACACACCCGCGCAGAGTGACGCAGCGAAACGACACAACGTCGAAGTGATTCCGGCGTTCTCTACCGGATCGGTTCCGGCGCTGGCGTTTGACACACCGATCTACATCTCGATCGACGTCGATGCACTCGACCCCGCTTTTGCAGCGGGAGTCTCCCACCCCGAGCCGGGCGGACTGAGTGTGCGCCAGATTCTCGAGATCGTTGCTGCGACGCGGGCACCGTGTGTTGTCGGCGGTGATGTGGTTGAGCTCAATCCGACACTGGATAGAGATGGCGGCACAGCGGTCGTCGCCGCAAAACTGGTGCGTGAACTATTGGGTCGTACAATCCTTGATGCGCGGGCGGATTGATCCTGCCGATAAGCAGTGATATGTCTGATATGATGCGATGTATTGGGGGGGAGGTTACTACTGGACGGTCTTAATTATCGAAGTTTTTCAAGCGGTAAAAGGTGAATATCGTATATGATGGCGGGATCCGTCCAAGAATTGCGGCATTATGGTTTATCATCAAAGTATGGGGAGCAGTTCTGTTTCCAGACCAGCCAGGTTCGGTCACCGTCAGAAGCCATTACGATGTGATCTTTGAACTTGATCGGGATATTGGTGATTTTGCCTTGAGGTCCTTCGCTCGTTACGAACAGATCGTCAAGCGTAGTCCTTTCATGAAACAACCTGCTCTTTCCTTCATGCACGGCGTCCTTGATTTCTGAAATCGCCTGTCTGAATTCTTCTTCTATATCATCGGTTATTGCTTCTTTTCCGGACATTTTCCTTGCTCCCTGGTACGCTTCCCACAGCCATTTGAGATGTTTTACATACCTTAGATACTTCGCACACTCCTGTAGCAGTTCGAGGTATTCGGTCATGACCTGTCATGTCTGATTTAGAGGATACCCAAAGTCGCACTGAAGTCAAAGGTATTCCTGATAACATCCGCACAGCACCCCTGAGTTGGGCTTAGCGTCAAGCCTCCTTCTGCCATCACCACCGGGCGTTTAACTGCAATATCCAGCGGGTCTCTACGAGCGGAACATCGAGTTGATCGTAGCGTGTCTGTCGAGTCCGCGTGTAGCGAATCAGGGTGGAAAAACCCGGTCCTACTGGTCCGTACAACAGGATTACCCACCTCTCGCGTCGATTGGACCTGAACAGAGATCCCATGTTTTCCTGCTGGTCAAATCCGGCCAGGGTATACTCCCACTGTGCAGAAAGGCTGACTCGTTCCCGGGATCGGTAACGCATGTACAGTCGGAGGTCATGTACCGGTTTGAACCCGGATTGCACACGGCGTTCGTAACGGCCCCGCCATTGAACCGCGGCAGGCAGCCGCCAGGCGACCTGCCCCTGCCTGGTATCCAACAAGGCCGATCCGGCAATGTGCTGCGCATCCATTTCGCGACGCCACACCCCCGATAGCATCACGCCGCCGTTCAATCTGCGGCGAAAACGAAGGGTTCGCCGCCTGTACAGTTTCAGGTAGGTCAATCGGGGCTCAACGCTCAGTTGAAGCGTGGTCCTTCGATCGGGTCTCCAACGCAGTAGCAGACTCTCCCAGGACCTTTCAGACTTTTCAATCAGCCTGACATCGGGTTGACGGTGGAATGTCAGGCCCCCTTCCACGCTTTCCATGCCCCAGATCATCCCTCCCTGCACGGCCTGGAATCCGTTATCGTCAATGGCCATTTCTCCGAACAGGTTCGTTCCTCCGATAAGCAAATCCACATCCGCGCCAGCGCGTACGCGACCGTTCGAATGAAGAGCCGAGATACCGATCAGCCCACTGTTTCGGGTCCAGCCCAACCGACCACCGGATTCCCATTCACCCGATTTATCCCTGGAAAGTATCCCAGTCAGGGTAAATCCTCGACGATGGTACTGCATGGCCATGCCGTGCAAGGCACCGGACGCGTAGGTTGTACGCACGGGCCTCATGCCACGGTTACGGCGTTTCACCGACGCACTGAGACTGGATGTTGATGGTCGGATCGAATGACTGCGCCACACCAGTCCCTGGCCGAAATCCATTTCGTAGTGTCCAAGGATAAGCCTGCGAGATGTATCATTAGTGGTCACTTCCAAATATCTGGAACGCCATCTGGTATCACCATCTCGATCTCGGCGTTCCCCGTGGCCCCCCAGCTTGAATCTCCCTCCCAGTTCAACGTCCGCCTGCATACCCAGAATGCCGTTTCCTGGCGCGTCAGGGCGGTCGGTGCGGCTTCGCGCCAAGCGCCAGCGCCCACTGGTATGAAAAGCGCGGTCCTCAACCGTTCTAATGAAGGGACTGATCCTGGCAATGAGGGGCTTCGTGATACCGGGAACGCGCAACAGTTGCCCGGGGTCGGAGAAAGCGCCGTATCGTTCCCGCCAGGCAACGATCACCGCGGCGAGATTCGGCGAAATCCACGGGAGTTGCTCCAGCTCCGTTCGGCCGGCGCGGTTGACATCCAGCGGATCGCGTCGCAGTGATTCCAGCAGCGCGATGTCCTCTGGATCGATGTCGGCCGCCTCCCGGTCGACCAGGGCATCTATGGAGTAATCGAGATCCTGAGCAGAAAGCTCTTCGGCCGTGTACAACGCAGCTACCAGGGATACTGTGACCAGGATCCTCCACGCAGGGTACATGAACCTGTTCATTTCAGCCGAATTCCATGGTGAGCGAAAATCGGTGCGTGATGCCCAGCAGGGGATGGGAGGACAGGGCGTAGTCCGTTTTCAGGTGTCCCTTTTCCAGGCCCAGACCGACAAAGAACAGGGAAGGATCGGTGGTCAGGCCCGCCCGGACCGTTACGAACTCGGCCAAGCGGAACTCCTGGCCTACCCGCGTGGTGTAGCCGTGGCGGGGATGACGGTCGAGTTGAAATGAAACGGTCAGTCGGTCCCCCGTCCTGCTTAAACCCGCCTGGATAATGCGGGGATTTTCCGTTGCGGTCCCGGATTCCATGAAACGGCCAAGCGAATGGGCCATCGCGCCGAAACGCAGTCCGTACGGGAGATGTACGAGCACACCCGTATCCACCACGACGGCGACAGCGCCCTCGTAGTTCTTGACGGCAAGGCTCAGCCTGCGCAGCGTGAGTCCCCATGGAATCTCTTGCCGATGGATCGCCCGTAGGATACCCCGATAACCCCCTCCCGGTATAGGGAACCTCCGAGACCGTGGTAAAACAGGCCGAAGTGTCCGATTCCGGTCGGTGCGACTCCGGAAAGCGTGAACTGAGCCAGCTCTTTCATACCGAAGAGTCTCGTATAATGGCTCGTAAACGCGAAACGGCCGACCTGGGACATGCCGCCCGGATTCAGGAAGGTCGCTTCGGCGTCATCCGCGACGGCCACGAAAGCACCCGCCATGCCGACCGGCCTCGCACCGGCGAAAACAGGTTCAAAAGCGCTCCAGGCCGTACCGGGCGTCGCAAGGAATATCAACAGCAGAAGTATACGTTTCATCTGTGCTCCCATCTGGAAATGATCGACTTGAATCTTGGTGCTCTTCGTCACATTTCATCAGTCGGAAGCCAGCCCTGAAATCTCGTTTTGATCCACTGTTCATCGACCTGTACACGGCTCAATACCGTGTTGACACCCACCCCGGATCCCGTATATTGGTGATGGTGCGCCCCAGTAGCTCAGTTGGACAGAGCATCGGACTTCTAATCCGAGGGTCGCAGGTTCGAATCCTGCCTGGGGTACTGGAATCGGGCGGTCAGCACAGGCCACGCACAGGCTGCGCCGGTTCCGATTCCCCTGCGTCCGTAGCTCAGCTGGATAGAGCAACTGACTTCGGATCAGTAGGTCGGGGGTTCGAATCCCTCCGGGCGTATTCACAAAATCAAATCCTTACCTTATAAATCGATTCCGAGGCATCGATAACCGGAAAGGAATGTCCATGGACCGCATAAAGATCGGCGTGATCGGCTGCGGTGCGATCGCCCAGATCCAGCACCTGCCCCATATCGCCGAACTGCGAGACCGGTACGAACTGGTCGGACTCTGCGATGCGTCCGCGAAGTTGGTCGACTTCATCGGCGAGATGTACCGCGTTCCCCATCGCGTTACCCGGTACGAGGATCTCCTTGGGCTCGACCTGGATGCCGTGCTGCTTTGTTTCGCCGACCCAAAGACCGAAGTGGCCGTCGCGGCGCTGAACGCGGGGAAACACGTATTCATCGAAAAACCCATGTGCTTTTCGGTTCAGGAAGCGGACCGGATCATCGGAGCCGCCGAGGCGTCGGGCAAAACGCTGATGGTGGGGTACATGAAGCAGTACGACTCGGGGTACCGTTTTGCGAGGAACGAGGTCCTCGCCATGCCCGATATCCGCTTCATCCAGGTGAATCACCTGCATCCAGGTAACGACGGCCACCTGAAGGAATACACGCTGTACGGCTTCGACGATATCCCGGGCGAGGTGATCGAACGTTCGGCCGGGCAGCGGGAACAGGCTATCCGGGAAGCTATCGGCGACGCGCCGGAGGATGCACGCCGGATATTCTTTACCCTATCCGGAAGCATGATCCACGACATCAGCAGCCTGCGGGGCCTGTTCGGTCCACCGGAACGGGTGATCAGCGCCGAGGTCTGGCGGGACGGCACGAGCGTGACGACCGTGCTCGCCTATGAAAACGAAGCGCGCTGCGTGGCTACCTGGTCAGGTCTTCCCGAACTGCATGATTTCCGGGAGACCCTGGAAGTATTCGGTGCGGGCCGGCGCGTGGGCATCCGTTTCCCCACGGGATTCGACCGGGGACTGCCGTCGCCCGTAACGGTGCAGGGCATGGACGGCGAACAGCCCTGGAAGAAGGAAATCGTCGTAAACAAGCAAAATGCCTTCAAGCTGGAGATGATCCATTTTCACGAATGCGTAGTGAACGGGAAACAACCCATAACCGACGGTCACGGCGCGCGGCAGGACCATGCCCTGTGCCGTGACATCGTACACGCATACATGCGGACAAGGGATCTATGAAAATCATCTTCTGTACCCTCACGTTGAGTTCATACCGTTCTTCCGAAGCCGCGGAGCGGGGTTATCCACTGGCAGATGAACGTAAACCCGTGTGGGACTGGCTTGCACGTCACGGTTTCGACGGAATCGACCTGGGCGAGACCTGGTTTAATTTCTACGACGCACCGGACGAGGCGCTGATTGAACTGGGCGAGGAGGTACGAAGCCACGGCCTTGAAATCGGTGGTTTGACCGTACTCCGGAAGATCATCACGTGGCCGGCACCCGAAGAAGTCCGGTCGACGAACCGGGCATTGCTGAGCAGGGCCGTGCAGGCTGCCGCACTCGCACGCGCGCCCCTGGTCAACATGTCCATCTCGCCGCAACCCTGGGAAGTGGGCGTCCGGGAACAGGATCTCCGGGGCCAGGCCGACCCGGTGGGCAGCAGCATGAGAGCGCGGGATGAAGACTATGAAGAAGCAGCCGGCGTGTTGACAGCCCTCGCGCAGGAGGCGGAGCCCAGTGGAACCGCCTTGACGCTGGAACTCCACCAGAACAGCATCGTGGATACGCCCGACGGCATGCTTCGGCTCATCGATCTTGTCGGCCATCCCCTGATCAAGGCGAATCCGGACCTCGGCAATTTTTATTTCGCCTACGCGACGCCGGAAGGAAGCTGGGAGGACGTCTGCCGCATGCTGGCGCCCCATACCAACTTCTGGCACGTCAAGAACATACAGCGCATCTACTTCCAGGAAGAAGACCGCGCGCAGCACATCAACGCGCCGCTTGGCGAGGGCATGATCGACTATCGCAGGGCCCTCAGGGTAATGCGCGACGGCGGCTTCGACGGGTATATCAGCATCGAGTTGGCCACCGGGGCCGATCCCTTCAACGCGATTCTATCCGGTAAACGCTACCTCGACGACCTGGCGCGGGACGAAATCTGAATTCGGGCGTGTCTCTTCGCCCAACCCGACGTGGGAACTAACTTGAAACTGAACTTCTTCCAGATGATCGCCCTGATGGGTCCGGGAATCGCCGTCGCGGCCACCGGGGTTGGCGCGGGCGACATGATCTCGGCTACCAACGCCGGCGCTAAATTCGGTACCGTGCTGCTCTGGGCCATTGTCTACGGCGCAATACTCAAGTTCGCCCTGAACGAGGGAGTCGGACGCTGGCAACTGGCCACGGGCACCACGCTCCTGGAAGGATGGGTGGAGCGTCTTGGAAGGCCCATCCAGTACTTCTTCCTGCTCTACCTGGTCATCTGGTCCTTCCTGGTCGGCGGGGGACTGCTGTCGGCCGCTGGCCTGGCGGGCCACACGGTCTTCCCGGGGCTGTCCGTCGCGCAATGGGGAGTAATACACGCCCTGGCCGCGTGCGTCCTGATCTGGTTGGGCCGGTTTGGATTCTTCCTGACGGTCATGAAGGCGCTCATCGGCCTGATGTTTGTCAGCTTTCTGATCAGCGCCTGGGCACTCCGGCCTGACCTCGGCGAAGTCCTGCGCGGTATTGCGTTGCCAAGTGCGCCGTCCGGTTCGGTCGTCACCGTGCTGAGCGTCCTGGGCGGAGTCGGCGGCAGCTTGTCGGTCATGTGCTACGGGTACTGGATCCGTGAAGCCGGACGGACCGGAAGCGAGTGGGTGAAGGGCATCCGCATCGACCTGGGCGGCGCGTACATCCTGACGGGATTCTTCGGCGTGTCCGTCATGATCCTCGGTGCTCAGATCCGGCCCGAAGCCGTGGGTTTCGATATCGTTCTGGGGATGGCGGACCGACTGGAAGCGGCGCTGGGTCCCTTCGGCAGGTGGTCCCTTTACCTGGGTTTCTGGGCCGCGGTCGTCACTTCGATCCTGGGGGTCTGGCAGGGCATTCCCTACTTATTCGCCGATTTCATGTCCCTGTTCAAACGGGTGTCCAGCGAAGCCCGAAGCGCCATGGTCCGCACCGATTCTCCCTACTACCGCGGTTTCCTTTTATTTCTGACCTTCCCGACCATGGCCCTGCTGCTCTTCGACCGGCCGGTTTCGGTCGTCATCGTCTATACGGTCGTCGGCGCGTTCTTCATGCCGTTCCTCGCCGGCACGCTGCTCTACATGAACTCACGGAAGGCATGGGTCGGGAATCTGAAGACGGGCTGGCTGCTGAACGCGCTCCTGGTCCTCGCGTTGATCCTTTTCGTGTACCTGGCCGTTCATCAACTGATCGACACCCTGGCCTGACCTGCGTGATAGGCCTAGAATGGAGCGGAAGGCATGACCGCGCAAATCGGCATCGGAATCATCGGTATGGGCTGGATGGGCGCCGTACACAGCCGGGCCTATCTCCAGGTCAGGCAGCGATTCCCGGAAAGCGGACTTTACCCGGACCTGGTCATTTGTGCCGACGACGTAGCCGCTCGGTGCGAGCAGGCCAGGAACACCATGGGTTTCGCGCGTTCCACGACGGACTGGCGCGAGGTGATGGACGACCCGGGTGTTTCCGTAGTAAACATCACCGCGCCCAATCATCTCCACCTGGAAATGGTCCGCGCCGCCGCCGCGGCCGGCAAGCATATCTTCTGTGAAAAGCCCGTGGGCCGAACCCCGGAGGAAACGGACGAAATCGCCCGTACGGCCGCGGAAGCCGGCGTGCTGACCTGGGTCGGCTACAATTACCGTTGGGCGCCCCTCGTGCAGCATACCCGAAGCCTCGTCGCCGAAGGCGTACTGGGAGACATCACGCATTATCGCGGTCGGTTCTTCGCAGGTTACGCCAGTCATCCCGACGGCGTGCTTTCCTGGCGTTTCCGGCGACCGGAAGCAGGCAGCGGCGCCCTGGGTGACCTCATGTCCCACGTCGTCGATATGGCCCACATGCTCGCCGGACCCATACGCCGGGTGGTAGGGCAGCAGGCACTGTTCGTCGAAGATCGTCCCGTCGCTCCGGCGGGCGAAGGCACGCATTTTTCTGTGGGTACCGGGGAAAAACGCGAAGCGGTGACCAACGAGGACTACGGCGGAGCGTTGGCTGAATTCGAAAACGGCGCCCGGGGCAGCTTCGAAGTCTGCCGCGTGATCCAGGGGACGAAATGCCAGATGGCTTTCGAGATCCACGGCACGCGAGGGCGCTGCACGCTGGGATTTCGAACGAATGAACGAACTGGAGTTGTTTACCGCCGATGGTCCCCACGACGGATTTGTCACCTTGAAGACCGGTCCAGCGTATCCCGGCCACGTACACTTCAATCCCGGTCCCGCCCTGGGACTCGGTTACGACGACCTCAAGGCCCTGGAAACGTATCACTTTCTACAGTCCATCGCCGCGGGCAGACAGGGCGAACCCGGCTTCAACGAGGCCCGGGACGTTGCAGGCGTGCTGGCTGCGGTCGAACGATCCTCGGCGACCGACCGATGGGAAACGGTTCGAGGGATCGATCAGGATCAACCAGGATAGGAAACCCCTTGAAGGAGTAAACAATGGCGTATCCACACGATCAGGTGCGATTGACCACGGCGCAGGCGGTGGTCAAGTATCTTTCCGTACAGCACAGCGAGCGCGACGGCGTCGAACGACGGTTCATTTCCGCCATTTTCGGGATATTCGGCCACGGCAACGTCGCCGGAATCGGCCAGGCGCTCTTCGAATACGGACAGGAACTGCCCTACCACCAGCCGTGCAACGAGCAGTCCATGGTGCACACCGCGTCGGGGTACGCCAAGGTGAACCACCGGCTCGCCACCATCGCGTGTTCCGCTTCGATCGGACCGGGATCCACCAACATGGTGTCGGGCGCGGCCACGGCCACGATCAACCGGCTGCCGGTCCTCCTGCTGCCGTCCGACTACTATGCCACCCGCCACCAGGGACCCGTTCTGCAACAGCTCGAGCACCCGGTGTCCGCCGAGGTAAGCGTGAATGACTGTTTCCGGCCGGTCAGCCGGTTCTTCGACCGGATCAACCGGCCCGAACAGCTGCTCACCGCCCTGCCGGAGGCCATGCGGATACTCACCGATCCGGCGGACACGGGTGCCGCTACGATCTCGCTGCCCCAGGACGTGCAGGCCCACGCGTACGACTTCCCTGCCCATTTCTTCGAAAAACGTGTCTGGCGCGTCGAACGCAGACCGCCGACCACGGAACGTACCGCCGAGGCGATTGAACTGCTGAAACAGGCGCGCCGGCCGATGATCATCGCGGGCGGCGGCGTTCACTACTCGGAAGCATGGGAAGCCCTCGCGGAATTCGCCGAGACCTGCGGCATTCCCGTGGGTGAGACCTTCGGCGGCAAGGGCGCCATGCGAGAACCTTCATCCTGGGCCATCGGCGGATTCGGTGTGACCGGAACGCCCGCCGGCGCCAGGATCGCCGCAGAGGCCGACCTGATCATCGCGGTCGGGACACGATTGACCGATTTCTCCACCGGGTCGCAGTCCGCCTTTCAGCATCCTGACGTGCGGTTTATCGGTATCAACACAGCCGGTCATGACGCCTACAAGCAGGGTGCCCTGCCCATAACGGCCGACGCGCGGGAAGCGCTGACCGCACTGACCGGGGCTGCCCGTGAGGCCGGCATCCGGCCCGACGAAACCTACCGGGTGGAAGTAAAGCGCCACATGGACGCCAACGAGCGGTCCCTGCGGGAGGAAGTATACGTCGATCATCCCGGCGAGGTCATGAGCCAGGCCCAGCTTATTCAGACGCTAAACGGGGAAGCCCGGGAGGGCGACTGTGTCATCGCCGCCGCGGGAAGTCCACCGGGAGATCTGCACCGGCTCTGGGATGTGACGGGCGGCGCGGCCTGCTACCTGGAATTCGGTTTTTCCTGCATGGGATGGGAATTGCCGGCGGGCCTGGGCACCCGCATGGCCGGGAAACATGACGAAATCTTCGTCTACATCGGTGACGGAACCTACCTGATGAACCCGACCGAATTGATGACCGCCATGCAGGAGGGCCTCAAGGTGACCGTGGTGATCTCGGAAAACCATGGTTACCAGATCATCCGGTCTTTGCAGATGGCCCGGGCTGGCCGTTCATTCGGCAACGAGTTCCGAGAGCGGGACACCGGCTCGGACCGCCTCGAGGGAGACTACCTTGAAATTGATTTCGCTGCCAACGCCGAAAGCCTGGGCGCCCGGGCATGGCACGTGAAAACGCCCGGCGAACTCAGTAAGGCGCTCCAGGAAGCGCGGGCCGAAACGCGGGCCTGCGTGATCGTGTGCGAAACCGAGAAGCACCGCTACCTGCCGCCTTCGGACGTGTGGTGGGACATCGCTTCCGCCGAGGCGACCAACGATCCCATGACGCGGAAGCTCCGCGAGGGATATGAAGCCGAACGCCGGTCAAGTCAGCGATTTCACTATTGAAGGAGGCTTCCGTGAACATCCGCATCGGCAGCGCGCCGGATTCATGGGGAGTCTGGTTTCCCGATGACCCGAGGCAGACCCCATGGCAGCGGTTCATGGACGAGGTCGCCGAGGCCGGCTATGAATGGATCGAGCTTGGGCCATACGGCTATCTTCCCACGGATATCGACAAACTTCGCGTGGAACTGGATAAGCGCAACCTGAAGGTGACGAGCGCATTCGCCATGGGGAACCTCGAAGACCCTGCCCGGTGGTCAGACCTGGAGCAACAGGTGATCGGCGCGGGAGAGCTGCTGGCTGCCACCGGCGCAGGCTATCTCGTGCTGATCGACGGGACCTACTCAGACCTGTTCACCGGCGAATTGATCGAACCAAGGACATTGGACGACGATAGTTGGCGGCGGCTCATCGACTCGACCCACCGCATTGCCGATCTCGCCCTTGAATCCTTCGGCCTGCACCTCGTGTTTCATCCCCACGCAGAAACCCACGTCGAATTCGAAGGGCAGATCGAACGCTTCCTGGAGGATACCGACCCCGGGCGGGTGTCATTGTGTTTCGACGTCGGACACCACGCCTACCGCGGCGGCGATCCCGTGGCCTTCCTTGAAAAACACCGGCGCAGGATCCCCTACCTCCATCTCAAGAGTGTGGATCCGGAGAAGCAGAAGAAGGTGGAAGCCGAAAACATCCCTTTTGCCGAGGCGGTGGCCTTGGACATGTTCTGTGAACCTAACTCGGGCCTGGTCGACTTTCCGGCGCTGCTCGGGATGCTGATACGGATCGACTACGATGGTTACGCCATCGTGGAACAGGACATGTACCCCGCGCCATTCGAAAGGCCCCTGCCTGTCGCCCGGCGTACGCTAGAGTACCTTCGGGAAATCGGATTCTGAGGACGCCTTAAGGCCGAGGTCCGATTCCCGCAAAACAGGACGCCCGGATTCACATTGCTTCATCCCCGATGGACCAACGCTGCCAAAGACATCAACCCTTCCGGCGGCGCAGCGCCCCGGGCAGCCAGATGAACAACGTGCCCAGCGAGAGACTCCACACCGAGCCGGCTCCGAAGGTCGAGGCGGCGACGATCCCGGCGTTCAGGATAATCTTGACCGGAGTATCTCGTTCGATCACCGTCCGGTAAGCCTCTGCCGAGAAACGTCCGTGATCCAGTCCGGCCAGGGCGGCGGTCGAGTAGGCAATCCAGTTCGGAACGAACCAGACCAGAAACACTACCACCAACAGCGACACTGCGACCTTCCTCCAGGGCAAATGGTCCCACCGGCCTTTCAAACCGTAGTACAGGTAGGCCAGGGGCATCAGGTAGTAGACCCCGATAAAACTGGACTGTTCCGGAGCGACGAAATCCAGCAGCAGCCGGATTGCCGCGACCAGCCAGCCGAAAATCACGAGTCCGCGGATGGTCGACCAGAGTGAAGTTTGTTCCGTTGTCATGTAAGAATTCTCCCTTGAAAATATGTACGGCGCTTTAGAAGCACCGCGTTTTCAATACTGGAAATGGACCGACCGTTCATCCTCCTGCCAGCCGGCAAGCGTCAGTCCGTCCCGGTCTTTCTCCGACAGGATCGCGTCGCCTGCGACCACTTCGTCGAAAGCACGCTTGAGATCGGGATCGCACATCGACCAGTCGATGTCATGTGCCAGTGGCGAGATACCCGCTTCGCTACCCGGACTGTACTCCCCGCTGCAAAGGTATTCCATGATGCAGTCGGTCGTACAGAAGAACCCGTGGGCAAATCCCGGTGGGACCCAGATCCACTCGCCATATTCGGCGCCAGGGTACGTCCGAGATGTCCCGGGCAACGATCTTGCCCAGTGTAGGAGATCCCATGGCGGATATCCAGCGCCAGGTCCACGATGCGCCCGCGGACAGCCCGAACCAGCTTGCCCATGTGGGGATTCCACTGGAAATGGAGGCCGCGGACCACGCCGGCACGGGAGAAAGCTCTCGTTAATCTGAAGAAACCGGACTTCGCTTAGAAAAGCTGTTTCGGGGTGACGAGTAAGATCACCCAGCCGGTACGGATTCGGTGAAATACCCCCTGTGATCGGTGAAACGGCCGAATCGAATGACTTTCAATTCGGGGATCGCAAGGGACGCCACGGCTTCGATCTTCAAGCGGTTCTCCTTTCGTAAACGGATTATTCATGGCAGAAGATAGAACGAGGCGGAGGTACGGGGCAAGTATGAAATAGTCTGAGTTCACACCGACGCGCTTGACATTCGGAGTACCGTTGCTGTTGATTCCGATCTATACCAGCGACACCCTGTTATATGAGACCAAGGAATACCTGAATGACCGTGGTTTCCGGCCCCACGCCGGCGGAATGGAAACAGTGGGAAGAGCAGGGATATCTCGTCTTCGAAGACGCGATCCAGGGCGATCTGCTGGATCGCCTTCAGAAAGCCTTCGACCACTGGGCCGATTCCTGCAAGAAGGACTGGCTGGACGGTGTTGCCCGGGGCGAACTCGCGGCGACCTACTTCGACATTCCAAACGTGCTGGAAAAGGATGAGATCTTCATCGACATCCTGGACCAACCGAGATACTTTGAATGCGTCAAGGCCTTTACCGGGGACGACGCGATCTTCATTGGAGAACAGGTCCGTACAGCTCCGCTGTGGCCCATGAGTTATACGTCATGGCATTCTGACGTTTCCCTGGACCACCCTCTGCATATCAAGGTGCAGGTTTACGTGAACGACGTCGAGCGCGGATGCGGAGAATTCGCCTATGTTCCCGGCAGCCACAGGCCCGGCGCGGGACCGTACCCCCGGGTGCGAAACCCCGAAGCCATGCCGGGCCATAGACGGTTCCCCGGCAGGGCCGGTACGGCCATCATGTTCAATACCTATGGCTGGCACGTGGCCATGGAGAACCACACCGGAGTCCCGCGAAAGTCGATCATCCTCACCTACGAAAAACGTACACCGGGGAAGATTGACGCCAGCCGGTACGCTTCCATCGCCCCATCATTAAATACGCCGGACCGGCTCCGGCTATTCGGGATGTCATAGACAGGGAGCCGCATGCCGCGTATCGATGCCCACGGTCACGTGTTCGCGAAAGTGACCCGCGAGTTTCCAAGAGAATCGAACTCCAACACACCGCCTGAGCGGGAAGAAACGGTCGAGAAGCTGATGAACTTCATGGCCGCCAGCCGCATCGACCAGGCCATGCTGGTACAGATCGGCGGCGCGAGTATCGCGCATCACGCCTACCTGCTTCACTGTCTCAGATCCTATCCCGACCGGTTCCTCGGCATCGGTCTTATTCCCGAATCGGCCTATGGCGCACCCCAGGACCACATGGACCGGCTGACCGATGGAACGGGGATCGTGGGTTTCAGGCTCGGCGTGGTCGGCGGTCCCCCGGATCCTTTCGATTCCGTGGATGTACGCACGTTCACGACCTACCCCATCTGGCGGCACGCGGCAGAAAAGGACCTTGTCCTCTGGTTGTACGTACAGGCCGCGGATGCCCACCAGATCGCCTATATGGTGGACGCATTCCCACAGGTCCGCGTCGTGATCAATCACCTGGGGATCTGTCCCGGACTGGGCAAGGGGAGGCACGACAAGTGGGGGCGTCCGCAGATCGATATCGTGCCATATAATCCGGCTTACCACACCACCCATCGGCTGAGTACCTATGAAAACGTGACGATGCACCTGTCTGGTCATTACGCCTTCAGCAAGAAGCCATACCCCTACCCGGACATTTCAGGATGGCATAGGAATTTTCTAGGCACTTTCGGAGCCGACCGGCTCATGTGGGCCACGGACTTCCCGTGGATCTACGAGGAGCCCGGATATGACAAGCTGGCGCAACTCATCGAGCAGACCATACCCGACATCGCGCCCCATGAACTGGAGGCGATCATGGGCGGAACGGCCAAGCGGTTCCTTCGATTTCCGGACCTGAAGTGACGCATATCGCAGTCGTATCAGTCTACGTTACTATCGGAGCGAAAAATGAGCGACGACCACAACGGCATATTAACGAGCGAGCGCATCCACGGACTTGTTCAGCGCATGGGAGAAGCCGCCGTCAACTTCAGGGATTCCCTGACCCAGGACCAGCGGGCCAAAGCGCTCTTCCCTTTCGAAGATGATGATTCCCGTACCTTCTGGGACTACGTACCCCTGGCGAGAAAGGGACTTGCGGTTGGAGAGATGGATCGGGGGCAGCGGCGCCTGGCGCATCAGCTCGTGGCCTCGGGGTTGAGCGGATCAGGGTACGCTACCACGACGACCATCATGGGCCTGGAGGCGACGCTGGATGCCCGGGAGGGTTGGTCTTCCGGGAACTGGCGCGATCCGGGCGACTACTGCGTTTCGCTATTCGGTACGCCTTCGGACCGGGAACCCTGGGGATGGAAATTCGAGGGACACCATGTTTCGATCAACTATACCATCGCGGGGGGACGTATCGTCGCGCCAACGCCCTTTTTCTTCGGGGCTAACCCGGCCGCGGCCGCACTCAACGGCGTCGAATCACTCCGGCCCCTGGGCAACGTCGAAGACCTGGCACGTGAACTGGTGCGCGCACTGGACGAAGAACAACGGCACAACGCGCTGATCGCGACGGTTCCACCGGGTGACATCGTGACCGTAAACCAGCGCTTCGTCCGGGAAAACCGGGAGAAACCGGACCGCCTCGCCCGAACGGACGTACCCTACGAATCCGTGCGGTACACGGATACGCCCCGCGGCCTCTCAGGTACGGGGATGAACGATGGGCAGCGGGAGATGTTGCAGGCGCTCATCGACGAGTACATCCACCGCATGCCGGACGCCGTCGCCGAAATAGAATCCGGCCTGCTACGGAAACACGGCGTGGGCGACGTCCACCTGGCCTGGGCGGGCGGCCTGGAAGCCCGGCAGCCTCACTACTACCGTCTTCAGGGTGGGCGATTCCTGGTGGAATACGATAACGTCCAGAACGAAGCCAACCACGTGCACACGGTCTGGCGCAACCCGACAAACGATTTCGGAGCGGATCTCCTCGCGAACCATTACCATACCACGCACAACTACGGAGTTGAACACAGCCATTAAGGGGTCAGTAACCCTTGCGCTTGTCGATCACGCTCAACAGCGGCAGCCCGTCCATATAGCGACGCAGGTTCTCACAGAACAGCGCCACGCACCGTCCGTCCCGGTTGGGCGATCCCCCGGCGGTATGCGGCGTGATCAGCACGTTGTCCATCTTCCACAGCGGGTGATCTCCCGGTAAGGGTTCCTGGGGTACCACGTCCAGGCCCGCGCCGCCAATCTGCTTCCTTTCGAGCGCTTCCAGCAGCGCCGTCTCGTCGACTATTTTTCCTCGTGTGACATTGATCAACAAGGCGTGATCCCGCATGCAGGCAAACGCCGCCTGGTCGAAAAGTCCTTCCGTTTCCGCCGTCAAGGGTGCACAGATAACCACGACATCGGACTGTTCCAGGAGCGCGTGGAACCGGTCCATACCCCAGCAGGCCTCCACTTGGTCCGGAACTTCGACGTCCTCCGGGTCCACGGCGACGACCCGCATCCCGAATGCGCCTGCCCGCCTGGCCAGCTCCCGGCCGGTGCCGCCCAACCCCACGATACCCATGGTTCGGTCCACCAGTTCCCACGACGCGTCGCGAATCAGCCAGCGCGGATCCCAGGCGGGATTTCGAAGTGCGGTGTGAATTCCACGTGTGAGCCCGAGTAGCAGCGCCATAGCGTGATCTGCAAGGTGCACGCCCACCGTGCCCTTTGCGCTGCAGAGCACCACGTCGCTCTCGACCAGTTCGGGATAGAGCAGTCCGTCCACCCCGGCGCCCCAGCTCTGGATCCAGGCGAGTTTCTTCCTTCGCGCAAACATCGCCTGGTTGATCTCGCCGCAGACCACCTCGATCTCCGGCATGACTACCAGGGCCTCTTCCTCCGAATCCCTACGTACCACCTGCACTTTCTCGTCAACTTGACGGATATTTTCGACGAGAGATTCTTCCAGGTCCATTCTGAGCAGGACGTTCATGCCCACTCCTTCAGGCTGACGGAGATCAGGTTCGTTTCTTGAAATAGGAAGCGCCGCGCCGAGCAATTTCGAATGCGCTTTTCCCGTTTGCGTTCAATACACCGCGATCCGCACCAACGGTGAGCAGGACTTCGGCGGCCTCGGCATGTCCTTCGTAGGTAGCTCGATGGAGCGGGGTGCGGCCCTTGCCATCCTGGGTATCCAGGTCGGCTCCGGCGTCTGCCAACAGCTTAGTGGTGGCCGTCTGGCCGCTTTCGGCCGCCAGTTGCAATGGGGTTCGACACGCCTTGTTCCGCGCGTTGACATCGGCGCCTTGGTCCAGCAACAGCTTTGCGCATTCCAACGATCCCGCCCGCGATGCCCAGTGCAGGGAGGTCATTCCGTAAGCGCCCACTGCCCCAGGCCGCCCAGTACATGAGAGACAGGTTCGCGGGCCATCCCGTATGAGGCTTCTGGACGGACACGGCAGTGGCGTCCGCGACGCCGGATGCAAACACGGCTTCGAGTGTATCCACCGAATCCGCCCAGGCCGCTTCGTGCAAAACGTTATACGAGGATGTGTCGATGCTCAGGAGTACGCCGCGATCGAGCAGCAAGGTGACCGCGCGCCCGCAGCCGCGCATGCCGGTGACGATTGTAAGCAAGTAGGAACCTATACGATCGAGTACGTCCGGATGTTCCGCAAGGATCCCGGCCATTCGCTGCAGGTCCGGATGGCCATCCCATCGAGCCGGCGCCTCACCTATGGCCGCTTCGATAAAACTTCCCTCGGCTGCCGTGAGGTCCGATAACCGCGCTGCGCGAAGGAACCAGTTTTCCCGGAACAACTTGACTGCCGGACCGTCGAGCACATTACCTCCAACCAGATTCGGCGAACCACTATTCCAGCAAATTGGCGCCGCCGTCATCCATTTTCTCGGGCTGACGCCAGTACCGGTACTGCGGCGTCCATTCCTCCTCGCCCAGGCCCGCCAGGCCCAGCAGGCTCCAGAGTGAGCAGTAAAGGTCGCCGGGACCGAATACGCAGCTGTTCTTCCGAAGCACCCGGTCGCCCTCGCGTTCGTAGAACACGGCGCCGGGCATGTTCTCCACGCCTTCCATCACCGTCTGCTCTTCGATGTAATCGCCGCCGCCATGGGAAGCGAGGCGAAAACGCCAGTTCCTGGAATTGGCGAAATCACGCTGCAGCGAAGGAGGGTCCCCGGACAGGAGCACCACGGACATGGCGTCCTCCAGGTGGGAGAGCATGCCGTTGAATCCGTCCGCCCACAGGGTACAGTAACGACAGGCCTGTCCCATGTTGTGGATGGCCAGCAATCGGTCGCGCCCGGCGAACAGATCGAGCAGGGTGACTTCCCCGGTCAGGGTGGCGAACCGGTAGTTGGGTACCGGTCGAGGTTTGCTGTTCCGCCGCAACTCGTTCAACTTCGCGATGAGTTCGAATATCTGGCGTTCTAGCGCTACGATGTCCTTCTCGGCCATGGCAATGCCCTTCAATTTGTCCGTCAGAATCGGTCGATGACCGTCACGCCCGTCTGGCTGAAGCGTCCCATGGCCTCCAGCTCGGCGCCGGCCTCTTCAAGTGAGACGGTCTGGCCGACCAGGCGTCCAGGTCGAAGCACGCCGGACGTGATCATGCGCAACAGGTCGGCATACCTGTGCGCCGGCATGCCGTGGCTTCCTACGATCTCAAGTTCTTTTGCGATCACTTCATTCATGGGGATCGATACGTCCGCCTCGTCGCCCAGCGTCAGCCCGATCTGGACATGCCGGCCCCCTTTTCGCAGGCACCGGACGGAGTTTCTACTGGTAATACCACTGCCGAGGGCGTCGATCGAGACCAGCGCCCCACCGTCCGACTGCTCAATGATCTCTGCGACCACGTCCGGGCTCGTCCGGGCGTTCACCGTCAAGCCGGCGCCGAAATCCCTCGCCAGTTTCAGCCGGGCGTCGTCGATATCCACGGCGATCACTTGCGCGCCGATAGCCGTTGCGATCATAGTCGCCGACAGCCCCACCCCACCGCATCCGTGAATGGCTACGCAGTCTCCGCCAGTGACCCGGCCCTGGTCCACCACGCCGCGGAAAGCCGTCATGAACCGGCAGCCCAGGCTGGCTGCTTCGACATAGTCCAATTCATCCGGCAAGCGTACGAGATTCACGTCCGCGTACGGCATGGCCACGTATCCGGCGAAAGCGCCCCATCCGGTAAACCCCGGCTGGTACTCGTCGTCGCAGATGTGGTGATTGCCGGCCAGGCACTGCGCGCAGACCCCACAACCGCCGCTGAAGGGTACGGTCACCCGGTCTCCAACCAGCCAATTCCGCACCAGGTTGCCCTTATCAACAACCACACCGGCGAATTCGTGACCCGGCACGTGGGGCAACCGGATCGACGTATCATGACCCATCCACGCGTGCCAGTCGCTGCGGCAGATCCCGTTGGCCCGAACCTCGATCACGACACCGTCTTCAGATGGTACCGGATCGGGGACTTCTCTGACATCGAGAGGCGAACCAAAGGCGTCCATTACTGCGGCTTTCATGCAAATATCCTTAAAGGCGCCAGACCACCAGAAACTGGATGGCATTTTCGTTCTCGTCCGTGCCGAGTTTATTGCTCCAGAACTGGTACTCGAATCCGACCATGAGCTGATTGGATTCGCTGGCCATGGCCTGGCCGAGATCCCAGGTAAACTGCGGTTGCGCAAGAATCGACCCGCCGAGCTTGTCTCCGCCCTTGCTGGACCGCCCGCCGATGTATTCCGCATGGCCGGCAATCGCGAAGGACTGATCGCCAATCTCGAAAGGCGCGGCCCAGTTTATGTCGAACATGAAGCTGTGCCCTTCCTTCGGCGCGCCACCCTTGTCCACACCGGCGCTCCGGTCGATATACGCGGTGAGGTCGGTATTGAAGAACAGGAATCCCGGGATATCCCACGACGCCCTGAAACCGGGGAGAAACTTGAATAGCTTCGCGTCGGCGCCTACATTGAACCCGGCGATTATCGCCACATCGGAGATGGGACCCAGGCTGGCTTCAGCTTGCTGCAGTTTTCCAATACTCAGGGTGGGATACCACTCGGCATAGAAATCACGGTCGTTGAAACCGTCCCACTCCTTGTCTACGATATAGTCCAGAAAGAAGAAACTGTCCCCAAGTTTCCACCGGGATGCCTGTTGCACGGTGAGCACCGCGCTGGTCACACTCTCTTTCGCAAATGGATTCTTCAGTTTCCCCACTTGCAGGTGAAATTCGGTCTGGGCGGAGGCCGTGGACGTGGCGGCAATCAACACCAGTGTCACAGCCGCTATACGTCGGAGATTGCCGAAGAAAAAACTCGCCATCTTGATGTCCTTGTCTTTGTGGATGTCAATCGCCCCAGCGGTTCGGGTTTATCCCCGGTGCTTCGCTCTTCATTCCCTTGGGTTTGTGAGACTGTTGCCATTCCAGGCCGGTCGTGTTCAGACTCTGCAGGTAGGGCCTGGCCTGGGCCGGCGCGGCGGCCACGTCCCTGGGGTCCCACTCCTCCATGGGTTGTACAGGCCCCGACCATGCCGGACGGTATCCGAACTGGATCAATTCACGGGGTACCGTATCACGATTGGGATGGGTACCATGAAAGACATCCTTCGGGATGACCAGGGCAGACCCCGCTTTTGCGCACAGGGTCACCTCCTGGGGATGGGACTTGTAGCGCACGTAGGGATTGGCCTGGGCGTGAAAGGACAGATGGGAGCGTGGAAGTACCCGGAACGGCGCCCTTTCAGGCGGCAGATCGTCCAGGTAGTAGAGTACGCGAACCAAGCGAGGTGAACTGCCTTCAAAACTGAATATGGAAGAGCCGTAAGGCTGGCCGTCCGTATGCATGGAAATGGGCGGGGAACCCGATAGCGTCCTGGTGAACAAACCCCGGGTAAACACGATATCGGTCCCCATCAATGCCTCGAGAAACGCGATCATGGGCGGATGCCCGATCAGTTCGGCCATTGCCGGGCTGTGCCACTGTGCCTCCAAGCAATAG
>CBDEKM010000002.1:0-19604 GCA_965240335.1 bacterium | reverse complement strand
CGTTCCACCGCACCCGATATGAAGTCCGATACCACGGTATCCACCGCGATGCCCGATCCCGCGATCATGATGCCGGTCTGCCCGGTGGCCACGAACTCGGCGTCCCAGCCGGCCTCGCCGGCCGCCCTGCTGATCTCGATTGCGGCCACCTTCTTGCCGATGCTGGAATCCGCACCCACCGTCAACACGCGAAGGTTGGGGATACCGTGTACCAGGTGACGCCCCACGTCCAGATCGTCCGGCGGCTGCCGTACGTCCCACAGTCTTACGCCTTTTTGTTCGGCATGCCTGGCGAGTGCTTCGTCTTCGCTCAGGAAAGTATGGAGCCCGTTTACCACCTCGAGGCCGTTTTCGATCGCTTCGTGGAGAACCGTCCGCCATTCGTCCGGCAGGACGCCACCCGGCGTCGCGATACCGATGACCAGCGAGGTCGGCCTGTACGCCAGCGCTTCCTTCAGCGTTGCAACGATCGGGATGCCCTGGCCGACCTCGAGCAGGTCTTCCAGTTTCCTGCCCGCGTGAACGCTATCGAGCACCGCCACGGTTTCCTCGGGCTTGTAGCGTATCAGCGACGCGGCCGTCTTGGAGGAGAACGTGCCCAGCAGCCCCTCCGTGAGAATGACCATTCGCCTGTGGTTCATGTTCCAGTCGATCCTCAGCCTATCGAAACGACGCGCCCGGACTCCAGGGATTCCGTGGCGGCATCCAGCACTTTCATCAGATCCAGCATCTCCCCGGGCTTTACGGCGAGTTCCGCGCCCCGGCCCAGCACGGCCGCGATGTTCCGGTAGTAGTCCACCCAACTGCCTCTCACCGGGTCCAGGATCGTTTCCGTCACTTCCCCGTCCCGCTCCGCGGAAATACGGACGCGGTCTTCGAGCGCTTCCTCCGCGGCCTCGATCTCGCCCTTCTTCATCCAATCCTCCTGGGGATCGAGCCCTGTCTTGACGAGGAGCCCCCGGTACCCAGCACATACCAGTGGGGCTTGGAGATGTGGGAGAGATTGCTGATTTCTGTCCGGTACTCGGCGCCGTTTTCGAAATACAGGGTGCAGGTGACGTGATCTTCGATGTCCCCGTCCCACCGGTATTTGTGCCCATTGCAGTGGACCGCCGCGGGGCGGGCGGACAGCAGTTGCAGTCCCTGGTCGATGAGATGGGCGCCCCAGTCGTAGAGCAGTCCGCCGCTTTCCTCCCGGCTGGTCCTCCAGCCCCTGGAAGCCCGGAACCGGTGTACCGCCCTCTCTACAAGGAAGGGATCGCCCAACAGGCCGTCTTCCACCGCCTTGCGCACGGTCAGATAGCCCCAGTCCCAGCGGCGGTTGTGGAAGACGCTCAACATGACCCCGCGTTGCTGGCTGACCGCGATCATTTTCTCGGCTTCGGCGGCCGACATGCACATGACCTTGTCGACGACCACGTGTCTTCCGGCCTCCATGGCCTCGATGGCCAGGGACGCGTGAGTATGGTGGGGCGTGGCCAGGATAATCAACTGGATATCGTCGTCCGCCAGGAGTCCAGACAACGTCTCGCAGGTGTTCACGGACCAGTCCCGGGCCGCCTGTGCCCGGCGTTCCGGATCGCGGCTTGCGACGGCTGTCAGCTTCAACCCTTCGGTCCGCGAAACCAGGTAGGCGTGAAAGAAGCGTCCCGCCAGTCCATAGCCCACGATGGCTGTTCGTATCATGGCGTAAAACCAGCACCCTTATTCGTCGACAGGGGCCTGTTCACTTTCGGTATCTAGTAGCTTCTACGTTACATGCTCACCAATGCGACGCTCGGTCACTGGCGCTATTTCGTCGACGCCGCGGGTGACAATATACGGGTTGGGCCGGATGCATGGCAAACGTCAATTGGGTACGGGTAGAATGTCCGTGACATTCCATCCGTGGAACGATATGTTCCCATTTCGACCGTCTCCGTCCCTGCCAGATCGAATGTGCACCGCGTGAAATTCCCGATTTCAGGTACCGGCCATGGCGTCATCACGACCTAACGTGCTCTGCATCCTTACCGACGACCAGGGCGTCTGGGCGGCGGGCTGCTATGGCAACGACGAAATACGCACACCGCACATCGACCGGATCGCGAATACCGGGGTGCGGTTCGATCGCTTCTTCGTTTCCACGCCGGTCTGCTCGCCTAGTCGCGCGACGCTGCTGACCGGCCGGATCGCCTCCCAGCACGGCGTGCACGACTGGATCCGGGGAGGAAATGTCGGGGACGGTGCGGCATCCTACCTCGAGGGCGAGACTGCCTACACCGATGTACTGGCGGCCAACGGGTGGCAATGCGGCCTTAGCGGAAAATGGCACCTGGGCAACAGCACGCTTCCCCAGCACGGATTCTCCCACTGGTTCACCCACCAGTTCGGCGGCGGTCCCTACAATAACGCCCCCATGGTACGAGACGGCGTCCCGGTTACCGAGCCGGGTTACGTCACGAATGTCATCACCGACGACGCGCTGTCCTTTATCGACCGGCACGCCAACCGCGACGAGCCGTTCTATCTGGGCGTCCATTACACCGCGCCCCACAGCCCGTGGACGGGCCATCCTCAGGACATCGTCGACTCCTACGACGACTGCCCCTTCGATTCCTGTCCCCAGGAGCCCGTTCATCCCTGGGCCGTCAACCTGACCCACGAGAACATGGGAAACCGGGAGAGCCTGAAGGGCTACTTTGCGGCCGTCACGGCCATGGATCTCGATATCGGCCGCCTGCTGGACCGGCTCGATCGACACGGCATCCGCGAAGACACCCTGGTGATCTTCCTGAGCGACAACGGATTCAGCCTGGGGCACCACGGGTTCTGGGGGAAGGGAAACGGAACGAACCCGCTGAACATGTACGAGAACTCCATACGGGTTCCCGCGCTGATCAGCCAGCCCGGACGACTGCCGGCAGGCATCGTACAGCCGGCGATGATCAGCGCCTATGATTTCATGCCCACGCTGCTGTCGTACCTCGACCTCCCGGTGCCCTGGGACCGAAATCTTCCAGGACGAAACGCCGTGGACACCTGGACGAGCCAGTCCGGACAGCCTGATTCCAGCCGGGATCACGTCGTGGTATTTGATGAATACGGCGGAACGCGCATGATCCGCACCGAATCCTGGAAGTACGTGCACCGTTATCCAGGCGGGCCGAACGAACTGTACGACCTGCAGAACGATCCGGACGAACGGGCCAACCTCGCGGATGACGCCGGATACGCCGGAAGATGCAGATCGCTACGCGGGGAATTGGAGGGCTGGTTCGAGCGCCACGCCGAACCGGACCGGGACGGTCGGTCCAGGCCGGTCACAGGTCTCGGACAGTTGCGTCCGGTCGGCAGTGCCTGGGACGATGATTCGCCCGCCTTTGCACCACACGAAGAGTGAAGGAGTTATGGATGGCAGACAGCAAAATCAGCGTTACGCTCTATACTTTGCGCGATTTCGTGAAAACGCCGGCCGATATCGCGAACAGCCTGAAAAGAGTCAAGTCCATCGGCTACGATCACATACAGCTTTCGGCGCTTGGACCGGTCGACCCGGCGGAACTCGGGGACATGATCCGGGACGCGGGACTACACGTGTGCGCGACGCACGTGCCCTTCGAACGGCTTCAGGATGAACTGGATGAAGTCGTTGCGGAACACCGAATGTGGGGGTGCGAGCATATCGCCGTCGGATCCATGCCGAGGTCCTACTGGGACGATCCGGACGGTTTCTCCCGTTTCGCGGTAGACGCATCGGCCGTGGCCCTCGGGCTGAAGGATGCCGGCATGACCTTCAGCTACCACAACCACCATACGGAACTCGTACGGGTGGGTGGGCGGACAGGCCTGGCGATTCTGGTAGAGGAGAGCGACCCGTCCCTTTGTTTTGAAATCGACACGTACTGGATCCAGTATGGCGGCGGAGATCCCATTCACTGGATCGAACGGGTCCGGGACCGTTGCCCGGTCATTCATTTCAAGGATCTGGGCGTATCGGGCCGGGAACAGGTGATGGCGGAGGTCGGCGAAGGGAACATGAACTGGCCCGGCATCGTTGCCGCTTGCGAGACCGCCGGGGCCCAGTGGTATGTCGTCGAACAAGATACCTGCGCCGGGGATCCCTTCGACAGTATCGCCATCAGCTATCGCAACATGTCCGACATGGGTCTTTAAGCGCAGTACCGACCAAAACAGCGACGCGTATACGAAACGAGGCCCCCTATCCGCATGCTGTTCACGATTCGAGGAATACATGATCGACCTTACGGGTAAGACAGCGCTGATCAGCGGTTCGTCCCGCGGCATCGGCAAAGGCATCGCCCTGGAAATGGCCCGCGCCGGGGCGAATGTCACCGTCAACTACTTCCGCCACCGGGACGACGCCGAGGATGTCGCGAAGGAAATCAGGGAGATGGGCCGGCGTGCGATCGTCGTCGGCGCGAACGCGTCGGACCGGGACGCGGTGGACGGCATGGTGGAGCTGACGGCGCAGGAACTCGGAGGACCCGATATCGTCGTGGCCAACGCCTACTACTCCAAGCGAGAACCCTTTCTCGAGATGGACGTGGACGGAATGCGAAAAACGTATGAAGTCAGCCTGTTCGGCGCCTTCCACGTAGCGCAGGCCGGCGCGCGGAAGATGGCGGAAGCGGGCAAGGGCGGCAGCATCCTCTTCATCAGTTCGGTCATGTCCTTCCTGCCGTTTCCCACTTCTCTTGCCTACTCTTCGGCCAAGGCCGGCATGAATCACATGGCCGCCATCATCGCTCTGGAATTACTAGAACACCGCATCCGCGTAAACGTGATCGAACCCGGGTGGACCGACACGCCGGGCGAGCGCCAGTACTCGACGGAGCAGGAACTGGAGGAAGGCGGCAAGAGGCTGCCCTGGGGCCGCATGGGCACGATCGAGGACCTGGGCAAAGCCGCCACCTTCCTGTGTTCAGACGCGGCAGACTACATCACCGGGGAAGTCATGCGCGTTGACGGCGGGTTCTGGCTCAAACGCGGCACGGCCTCCATCCAGGAGTGATTCCCGGCGCCACCGGGCTAGACCAGGCTTGTCCGTGAAACCCATCTCGCTAAAAACATCTATCCTGGGCCTGGCCTTCGCCTGCTGCGTTGCCTTCTGGGGACAGTACGCCTCCGCACAGCTGAACTACAACTACCTGACTTTTCCCCAGATGCCGCTGTGCCTGCTTATACCCTTCCTGGTCCTGGTGCTTCTACCGAACATGCTGATCCGGTCCGTCGCTCCAGGCGCGGGTTTGACGCGGCCGGAACTCCTGGTCATCTTTTCCATGGGATTGATCGCGGCCATGGTACCGGACTGGGGGATGGTCCGCTATCTCATCAGCCTGATCACCGCACCCCACTATTTCGCAAGCCCGGAGAACCAGTGGGAAGCGTACTTTTTCGCCTACCTGCCCGAATGGGCGGTTATACCCAATGACAAGGGTCAGGTATCCGATTTCTTCGCGGGACGGCGCTCCGGCGCGCCGATACCGTGGCAGGACTGGGTCATACCGCTCTTCTGGTGGATGTCCGCGCTCGGCGCCCTGCTTTTCATCGGCGCCTGCCTTGTAGTGATCTTCCGGAAACAGTGGGTGGAACACGAGCGGCTCCAGTTTCCTATGGGGGAGGTGATCGTCCGCCTGCTCGAAACCGAAGGAGAACCCCCCGGGCGCTGGCCAGCGCTCTTCGGCAACCGGCTGTTTCAAGTCGGTCTCCTGGCCACCCTTTCCGTCATGGCGTGGAATATCATCGGTTTCTGGGGCGTACTTCCACATATCCCCCTGCCTGGACCGGTGTTCAACGTGGTGATCGATCCTTCCTTCCCGCCTGTGCCCATACGGCTCGTGCCCTACGTCCTTTGCTTCGCCTTTTTCGTCAACGTGGAGATCCTGTTCAGCGTGTGGTTCTTCCAGGTGCTCGGCATCGTCGAAACCGGCCTGCTCAACCGTTTCGGCATGATCTCGCCCGCGGAGACGATCGTTCCCGGCGGCCTGGTGTCCATCCAGTTCTGCGGCGGCCTGATCATGTTTGCCCTGATCAGCGGCTGGATGGCGAGGGACCACATCAGGAACGTCCTCCGGAAATCTCTCGGGAGGGAAAGCGATCTACGGGACGAGAACGAACTGTTCTCCTATCGAACGGCCGTGATCGGCCTGGTCCTGGGCGTGCTCTTCATGATCGCCTGGCTGAACGCCATCGGATTCTCCATCCCGGTTGCCGTGCTCTTTCTGTTCTTCCTCCTGGTTTTCTATTTCGGCATCGCCCGCATACTCGCCGAGGCGGGTCTGATCAATCTCGATCTCCCGATCAATGCCCACGCATTCACGGTAGGCATGGTGGGTTCGGCCAGCCTGTCGGGGTCGACGCTCACCGGCCTGGGACTGTCGAACGCCTTCGCTCGGAACTGGCGCACCTTTACCATGGTCGGCCTTTCGCACGTGGCCTGGTGGCGCGATTACCTCGGCGAGAACCGGGGCCGGCTCTTCATGCTTGTGTGTCTCGCGTTCATCGCCGGTACGGCAATCTCCACGGGATACGTGATTTACTCGGGTTACACGGAAGGCGCCGACAACCTGCACATCAACCTGCGCAACACGGGGAACCTGTTCTTCGACCTGGTGGTCAAGTGGATGAAAAACGCCACGCAGATTTCGACGCTGGAAATCCTGTTCCTCGCGGCCGGCATGGCCATCAGCACGCTCCTGGCCATGGGCAGGTATCTCTTCTACTGGTGGCCGCTGAATCCGATCGGATTCGCCATCGGCGCTTCAGGGCCGATACGAGGTGTTTTATTCACCCTGTTCGTGGCGTGGCTTGTACAGGTCATCCTCCTCCGCATTGGAGGCGTGAGGCTGTACCGCAAAGCCCAGCCCCTGTTCCTGGGCGTGCTGGTCGGCTACGTGATCGGGGTCCTTGCGGCCTACATCGTAGATACCATGTACTTCCCGGACACCCCGCACATCGCCGAGATCTTCTAGCGAGACACCAGGACACCCTGTCAACAGCGATCCCTGACGCACTACCAGTTGTGCACGTTGTGACCCTGGCCGGGAAACCAGATGACATCCACGACCAGGGACAGGGTTACGCCCGCGGCATAGCCCAGCAGTATGCCGATCACGGCGGGCTGCATCCTCCGGTACAACTCGAATCCGCCCAGCCGCATCAGCAGGGTTTTGATCAGCCAGATCAGGAAAACCGACACGATTTCAAAATTGATGATGTCCGTGTAGGCCACGGTGAAACCGATGGGATGGAGGGGCCAGGTCGGAAAATGGTAGTGGAGGAAAAGGAGTCCCCCCGTAATCGCGGCGCCCAGGAGCAGAAAGTAGATTTCTTCGTAGGAGAGTGTAAACGGATTGTTGAGCCACGTAACCAACTGGTTATAGAAAAGATCCGCTTTCAAGGGAGCGTAATCGTGGGCGCCGGTCCCGGTCGCCCCGGCATAGATCGTGTAGCCGTTGGTGACGAGGAAAGTGAGCGCCAGAAGGACGCATACCGCGGCGAACAGCCCTTTCTTGGCGTGCATGTATCCATCCGCGGCCTTCAGGCTGTGCATCACCGATGAAAAGCCGATTCCCCGGTGATTGTGGGAAATGGCGTGGGTAAGTCCCAGCGCCGTAAGATTCGAAGGGGACAGGTTGCGGGAACCCAGCACGCCCACGGTCATTTCGTTCGAGTTTACAGGCAGATCGAGGAATACGAGTCCGGTCTCGGCGACGATGCGGGTCACGCCGATATAGAGCGCCAGCGTGATCAGGAGGAACAGGGCCGCCACGTCGACCGACATGCCCATACGGTTCAGCCAGAACAGGAGGTAGCAGATCCCGGCCACTACGCCCAGCACCGCCGTGCGATAGGACATGAGTTCCATGGAATCATCGATTTCCACAGAACGTCCCAGGGCCTTTAACCAGACCGCCTTCAGGTGGTTTCTCGCCACCCAGAGTCCCCAGAGCACGAATATCCAGAATCCCCCGAAATGCTGGGTCTTGACGATGAACCCGGCACCGCCACCCACGCCGGACGCCGAAATGCCAAGCTGGTTGAGCAGACTGATTTCCATTAGTGCGAGCAGGTGGAAGATCCAGATGCTCATCAGCACCTTCAGATCGGCGAAGAAGGCAAAGCACATCATGAAGAGATTGAACTGTACTTCCGTGGGGGGTATCGAGGCCGCAAGTTGTATCTTGGTTCGAAAAGCGGCCCCGATGGGTATGGCGGGTATGCCGCCGAAGTAACTGATACAGTTCCAGGCAAACAGGGCAAACGTGATTCCGAATCCCACCTGGAAGTACCGGTTTCTTATAAACTCCGGTATGCGATCCCCCCGGGTCGTCTGGGCGATCAGCATGACAGGGATGTGCACCGCGGGAAATGCCAGTCGCTCGTGCTCCACCCACTGTTTACGGAAGATCACCGCGATGCAGGCCATGACCACGAACATCGCACCCAGCATGCACATCCACCAGAACAGGGGAACGAGCCAGTCAATCCACAGGTACAGGTTCTGACCCGTGCCCTCGTAGAAACCCCGTGCCGCGCCCAGGTCATCGCCGACGACCAGCCATCCGGGAAGGTGGGGAAAGAAAGTCTCGGCCCAGCGGTTTTCCTGCGTGGCGTAGTAATGGGGGGAAGCAAGAATTCCGAGGAAATAATCCACGAAGGCCTTGCCCGGGATCGTCGACGAAACGAGGCAGAAGAAGAAGAGCACGGATAGCTCGCTCGCCGTGAACGCCCGGCTCGGCCACCAGCGTCTCAGCGGCAGCTGTATGAAGCAGACGGCCAGCAGGAAGGAAATGAGCGCGGCGATCGAGATGTGGCTGAGCGTCAGCCGGGGCCCCTGCATCTCGTAATTGGTATGCGGGGTCCAGACCGCGATGAACACGGCCAGCACGACACCCGTAATCAGTGCGCGGGGTGTCAGACCAGAGGGGATTCGGGCGATAGTGGTTTCGCGAGATGGATCAGACATAATCGTATAGTAGTTCGACCCTGCCAGTGCGCCTGTTTGACGGCCTTGCCTTCCTGCGGACGCAGCCACGAAATAGACTTCCCAATATACCGCCGGGCCGACGGTTTCGGCCAATGATTTATCATTTGGGACCAGCACGGAAACGTCCCTTGCCCACCGCGTACGGCAAGTGATTTTTCTATTGCGTCTCCACCCCCATCCATCTATTTTGCGCTAATGCGTTTTGCCCGTGAAATACAGTCCTTTCATTGTACGGTTTCAAGAGGATAGCCCATGTCGACAGCCGGTGTTTCGCTAAAAGCCAGCGGTTTCGGCCAGACGCGCCGCAACGACGCCTGGTGGGTCCAGCCGATTTTCGTATTCATGGGCCTTTCCGCCTTTGTGATCTATTCCACGTGGGCGGCTTTTCAAGGCGCCGACTATGCCTGGGGACCCTATCTTTCCCCCTTCTATTCGCCCGAGATTTTCGGTAGTTCGCCCCATGCCCTTTTCGGGCCCCGGCCCGAATGGTGGCCGGCCCTGCTCCCGTTCTCACCGGCTTTTCTGATCCTCTGGGCACCCGCGGGCTTCCGGTTGACCTGCTATTATTACCGCGGTGCCTACTATAAGGCCTTCTGGGCCGATCCACCCTCCTGCAGCGTGGCCGAGCCCAGGAACAAGTACCTGGGTGAGCAGTCGTTTCCCCTGATCATGCAGAACGTACATCGCTATTTCCTCTACCTGGCGCTGATCATCACGGCCTTCCTGGCCCACGATGCCTGGAAGGCGATGTGGTTCATGGACGAACAGACCGGCGAGACGGTCTTCGGCATTGGCGTCGGAACCCTTGTCTTAACGCTCAACGTGGTCCTGCTGAGCGCTTATACGCTGGGCTGTCACTCATTGCGCCACCTGATCGGCGGATACATGGACCTGCTGTCGAAGGCGCCGGTACGGCACGCCAGCTACCGGTGCGTATCCTGCCTGAACAGGCGTCACATGCTGTATGCGTGGATGAGCCTGGTCTGGGTCGGTTTTTCAGATATATACGTTCGCCTGGTAGCCACGGGCGTGTGGACGGACTGGAGAATCCTTTAATGGCGGAATATCAGAAACATGAACATGACGTTCTGGTGATCGGTGCCGGTGGCGCGGGTCTCCGGGCCGCGATCGAGGCATCGGCTGCCGGTGTTTCGGTCGGGCTCGTCTGCAAATCCCTGCTGGGCAAGGCCCATACGGTCATGGCCGAAGGCGGCGTGGCAGCGGCCCTGGCCAACGTGGACGACCGGGACGGCTGGAGCGTGCATTTCGCCGACACGATGCGGGGCGGCCAGTATTTGAACAACTGGCGCATGGCCGAACTGCACGCCAGGGAAGCGCCGGACCGCGTACGGGAACTGGAAGCCTGGGGTGCTCTTTTCGACCGGACGAACGACGGCCGCATCCTCCAGCGCAACTTCGGCGGCCACAAGTATCCCCGGCTCGCCCACGTGGGCGACCGCACCGGCCTGGAGATGATCCGTACCCTCCAGGATCACGGCATTCACCAGGGCGTTGAAGTCTACATGGAACACGCCATCGTGGCCTTGCTGAAAGACGGCGACCGGGTGGTCGGCGCCTTCGGCTACGACCGGGAACGCGGCCGTTTCCGGATGTTTCGCGCCAAGTCGGTCATCCTCGCCACGGGCGGCATCGGCCGCGCCTTCAAGATCACGAGCAACAGCTGGGAATATACGGGCGATGGACACGGGCTGGCTTACGACGCGGGCGCCGCGCTGCTGGACATGGAATTCGTACAGTTCCACCCGACGGGCATGGTCTGGCCGCCGAGTGTCCGGGGTATCCTGGTCACGGAAGGCGTCCGCGGCGAGGGTGGAGTTATGACGAACAGCGAAGGCGACCGGTTCATGTTCAACGACATACCCGAACTGTACAAGAACCAGACGGCGGACAGCCCCGAGGAGGGCTGGATATACACGCAGGGCGACAAGAACGCCCGGCGTCCACCAGAGCTGTTGACGAGAGACCATGTGGCGCGGTGCATCGTCCGGGAAATCCGGGAAGGCCGTGGTACGCCCCATGGCGGGGTTTATCTCGATATCGCATGGATCCGGGAGAAGCTCTCCAACGCAGAAGAACATATCAAGCGCAAGCTGCCCAGCATGTATCATCAGTTCAAGCAGCTCGCCGATATCGACATCACGAAGGAAGCCATGGAAGTGGGCCCTACGACCCATTACGTGATGGGAGGCGTGCTCGTGGACGCCGATACGCAGATGACGACCGTGCCCGGCCTCTTTGCCGCCGGGGAATGCGCCGCGGGACTGAACGGCGCCAACAGGTTGGGCGGCAACTCGCTTTCGGACTTGCTGGTCTTCGGACAGCGCGCCGGCCTGTACGCAGCCGAATACGCCCGCGAGAACGAGTCCGGGGCCATCGATGAAGGACAGATCGAAGCGGCCGTGCAGGAGACCCTTGCGCCTTTCGATAGGGAAAACAGCGGCGAGAATCCCTTCGACATCCAGTACGAATTGCAGGACCGGATGCAGGAACTCGTCGGCATCGTGCGCAACAAGGCGAACATGCAGCAAGCGCTCGAAGTCATCGGCGATCTCCGGCAACGGGCCGGCAATGTTTCCGTCATCGGCAACCGGGAATACAACCCGGGATGGCATACCGCACTGGATCTGAAGAACCTGCTGATCGTATCGGAGGCGGTGGCCCGGGCCGCACTGGAAAGGGAGGAGAGCCGGGGTGCTCACTTCCGCGAAGACTTCGAGGACAAAGACGAGAGGTTTGGCAGCGTCAACATCTCGCAGCACAAGAACGCCGACGGTGAAATGGTGATCAACCGCGTTCCGGTCAAACCGCTCCGGGAGGACCTGGCAGCGATCATCGAGGAGAACAGATAATGGCGACGGCCAACTTCCGTATCTGGCGGGGCGATGGCGAGAGCGGCGGGTTCGAGGACTATTCCACCGATATCGACGAAGGCATGGTAGTGCTGGACGCGGTGCACCAGATCCAGGCGGAGTCTGCACCGGGACCTCGCGGTCCGCTGGAACTGCAAGGCCGGAAAGTGCGGTTCCTGTTCCGCCGAGGTCAATGGCAACCCGAAGCTCATGTGCATGGCGCGCATGAGCGATCTGCCCGAGGACGAAACCATTACCATCGAGCCGATGAAGGCATTCAAGACCATCCGCGACCTCGTGACGGACGTTTCCTGGAACTACCGCGCGAAAATGAAGATCAAGCCCTTCAGTCCCCGCAAACCGGATGCCGAAGACGGCACCTGGCGCATGGACCAGGACGACATCGAGCGCGTGCAGGAGTTCCGGAAATGCATAGAGTGCTTTCTCTGCCAGGACGTCTGCCACGTCCTGCGAGAGCATGACCTGCACGAGGAGTTTGTCGGACCGCGCCTCATGGTCCACAACGCGGCCCTGGAGATGCATCCCCTGGACACCGAGGACCGGCGGCTCAAGGACCTCAAGGACGACCAGGGTATCGGCTACTGCAATATCACCAAGTGCTGTACCACGGTATGTCCCGAAGATATCACCATCACGGACAACGCCATCATTCCCCTGAAGGAACGGGTCGTGGGCGAATTCTACGACCCGATCAAGGGCCTGCTACGCATCTTCAAGTCGAAGGAAAGCACGGAACCGGCCTAGCCCCAAGAACGCCGAGCCGTCAGGCCCATATACGTTCCAGTATTAGCCGTGATAAAAGAAGCCTGGCTGCAGCGTCGGCAACGACGCTCTTGGTTCGCCCCCATAGATCATTGGCGATATTTGTCGGGGGCTACTCTGGATCGATCTTTTCTGTACGGCGCAAGGCCAAGCCTTTTAAAATCCCCTCCAGACTTGCCATACGTTCTCTCAGGTCCGCCTGCCCCTGTTCCACGGATATAAGACGGAGATTGATATCCCGCCTAGACGCCAGAATAAGTCCTGCCAAGGCAACGCCTACTCCGGCCAGGGCAACGCCTACACTGATTATCCCAATCAACTCGATGCTCATATCAAAACTTCCAGGGGCTAAGGCGTATTCATTTCACTGACGAAACTTTCGCAACGCTCAGTTTGTGGTTCCCTGTCCGTATCTCAACAGGTTACTACAATAAGTCGGAATCACTGCGGATTTCTCGATTGAAGAAATAGAACCAGTGCGAGAAGGGGGTTTGTAACGGCGGCACTTCGAGTTTTTTGAAATACCCCTAGTAGTTGCTTCTGTATCCTACACTTGATTGAATGGGTGATCGACGGATTCTAAGACCCGCCCAAGGGACACTTCCGTATCTTTAAGTCGAATGATAGCACGGAAGAGACCTAAGTTGCTTTCCACATAGCACTTGCTTCTGACATAGAGCAAACTTCGAGTTTATAAGATCATTCCAATCTGCCTTGATCGACTTGTCTCCATATATCGTCAAAAAGACTATAACGTTGACCAAGTTACATGCATGTTCATTAGTCAAATTGCCACTTTCCCATTCCCTTTACAGCCTTAGAAAAACGTCTTTGTCAGCTTCTTGACTCCTTCAACCAATTCAGATACTTTTTCAGCCGTTGGTTCGTCGTCTCTGTTATGGTCGCATTGGTTTCGAATATCCGCGAGAAATTGATTGGACCGCCATGCAGGGGTATCAATTACCTCGGCTGCTTTCAGGCCATCGTTAAAGTCTGAAATGTTTGGGTTCTTCTTTCGGATTTTAATGGCATGGTTCTCACAGACTTGACTAAGGTGCTTTTCCATTACCACTCCTGCAATAGCCCCTCCTGCTCTGACGAAACCGTGTTTTACAAGTAGATCTGCAGCCTCAAGTTCGGAGTCTAGCAGATCAGCCTGGACAATTTGCCGTATATCGAAGAGTGAACTTTCGAAGCGTTTTTTTACGGCTTGCATGATCGCTAACTGTTGCTCAAAGCGTCGAATCGCGTTTGATGGTCCTACTGCTGTTTCACCAAAACTATCTCTGGTAATTAAGCCAAGTAGGTAGTCAGATATCCGGTAGGTTTCATAGGTGATTTCTTTTCGGTTTCTTGGCTTCTCATAGTAACCTACGAAATCATCAATACGATCGGGAAGTAATTGGCGAACGATCGCTTTTGCTTCAGAATACCAAATCTGATACTCATCAGAGAACGAAGGTAGGGAATCCAAAAAACCGGTAGCTTTTTCGCCAAGTTGCTTTTTTACAATCTTAACGAACTCGTCTTTCGTACTCTCATATCGCATAGCATACAATAGTTGATTTCCTGATCTAATAAGTTGATCAAGATCATCTTTGTACTTCTCTAGGTTCTTCATCTCGAGTGTGCGCCTCCAATTTAAGAACGGTTCGTATCTAACCCCCTAGACTACAAAAGATCAGTCCGATTTCACCATTCATGAATAAAACAATATCGTCATGAGTTCCCAACGTAAACAGTGAGGACTGATCCAATCCCCAAATACAAAGAAATCAACACCTAGTAGCCGTCATACCTTCGGGATTTTCACCCTAGGCCCACGAACCCCGGGCCATCAGCCCCCCATCCACGTTCACGTATTCACCCGTAATGAACGACGCCCGGCTGCTGGCCAGAAACAGCACGGCGTTCGCGATGTCCTCAGGGCTTCCAAGCCGGTTTACCGCGTGCCGTGCAGCCATGTCCTTCCGGATTTCGTCCTCGTCGCCGCCGATTGAATCGATCGCCTCCTGCAAGAGCGGCGTTTCGATGGTGCCCGGGTTGACCGCCACCACGCGAATATTGTCCTCGGCGTAATCCAGGGCCAGTTGCCTTACCAGGGAAAGATCGCCCCCCTTGCTCGCCGCGTACGCGGAGATGCCCTTCGCGGACTGCAGTCCCTGAACGCTCGCCGTGTTGATGATCACGCCACCGCCGCGGTGCTTCATCACGGGAACGCAGTACTTGACCATCAGAAAGCGGCTCTTGAGATTCACGTTTATGATCCGGTCCCATTGCTCCTCGGGCATTTCGTGGGCCGGCAGATAGCTCGTGGTCGGCTGTATCCCCACGTTGTTGCACAGGATATCCACGCCGCCCCAGGATTCCGTCGCGGTCTCCACCAGGGAACGGCACACATCGCTTGTGGTTACGTCGGCGTGCGCGTAGCTGATACGGTCGCTGGCGGCGGCGATCTCCGCCCCGGCGGCGTCGTCGATATCGGCGCACAGGACGTGAGCCCCCTCACCGGCGAAGGCGCGGACGATTCCCCCGCCAATGCCCTTGGCGCCACCGGTAACGATAACCACTTTCCCTTCGAACTCGGACATGACCTGCTCCTTTCTTCGGCGAATCTTATCTGATCGCGATCGGCCGGGCGGGTGAACCCGTCGCGCCCTTGAATCGAATGGGCGTGTGTATGAAGAGGAACTCGTAGACACCGTCTCCGGAAAGTTCGTCCAGGTTCATATTCTCGAGATTCCATACGCCGTTTCTGGTGATCAGTTCCTGATGGACCGGAAAGGCCTGGTCGGCATCCGGATTGGGCACGACCTCGGTCGTCCATTGGTCCGAACCGATCATGGACGCCTTCTGTTCGACCACCCACCGGGCGACGGCCAACCCGATGCCCGGCGGATCGGTATTGTACTTGTCGTGGTCGGTCCAGTGCCGGGCCCAGCCGTAGCGGAAAAAGTACGCGTCACCCGGTTCGAGACTGTCCTCCGCGATGCCCTGCTTCGCGAGCGCGCCGCGGACATCCTCCACCGTCACTTCGTAACTATGGTCGAGGGTCTCCACGCCCTTGTACCCGGCCACATCGACCAGGATGCCGCGGGTGATGAATGGCTTGATATGTTCGATACCCAGTTTCATGAGCCCGTAGGGGCTTTTCATTTCTTCGATGGTAACGCCGTTATAGAAGACGTCCTTTTCCGTACCGTCCGCCATCGTCACGCGTTCCCCGATGTGCCCGGGACCGTCGAACTGGGTTCCTACCTGGCCGATCTCGGCGACCAGCAGCTCATCGTGGTAGATAAGCCGATTCGAACCCAGGGGTTCGCCGGTGGGAGAACCGGGGATGAACATGGAATAGGTCCGCTGACCGAATAGGGGCATGTCCGCGCTGTACACCTGGCCGATTTCGTAGATCTGGCCCGTCTTGACCAGGGTAAGTGCTTTCAACACCTTTTCGGGCGTAATCCAGTTGGAGCCGCCGGACTGGTCATCCTTGCCCCAGAGAGGATGGGGCCACCACGGTCCTTCCTCACGCGTCTGCGCGCCGGCCTGGTCAGACTGGAGTACGAACACGGCGGATAGAAGGAATACGAAAAACTAACCTGGCGATGCTCATGGGACTACCTCCTGAATGGATATGGATGACCGCGGTCGAGAACCGGGAGTTCGGCCCCAGACTTAGCGGATCGCGCTGAATCTATGAAGAGAATCAGTCATAATTACCCTGTACATGCTCGCCCAGCAGTCGTCTTTGGCGTTCCGTGGCACCGGACAGGATACCCGGATCGAAACTGGAACCGGTTCAGGTAGGGCGGGAATTTCTGCGTGATCATGCGCTGGGCGTAGTGGACCTGGAGCAGGTAGCGCACCCGGTCGCTCGTGTTCGCCGTTCCGCGGTGCCAGACTTCACAGCGAAAGAGGACGGTGTCCCCGGCCGAGCAGAGGATGCTGCAGGGCTCGGCCCCGCGCCAGGTGGACTCCCCTCGGTCAGGACGGCGACCGGCACGATGGCTGCCGGGAATGAATTGCGTAGGTCCCAGGGCCTCGTACTGATCGTCTAGATAGTAATGGGCCGTGGTGATGTACACCGGTACCTTTATACGCGGATCGTCCATGACGTCTTCCGGCAGCACCAGCGGCTGCCAGTCCACGTGGATACCCTGGTCCGGCCGGCCCGGGCCGGTCATCCACGCCGTCATGCCGATGACGTGACAGTCCGGTCCAAGGGCGGCTTCAACCACGTCGATGACGTCCGGCCGGTCCAGGCAGGACAGGAACGACGGGTCCCGGTTGAACACGTTGTTGATGGATTTATTGAGAAAGCCGTGATTCTCGGAGTCCGTATGCCGGTCGAATTCTTCGGGACGGGCTTCCAGGCGGTCCATGGCATTGCGCAACGCACCGATTTCCTCCTTCGAAAGCGCGTCCGGGAAATAGACGTAACCCTCCTGTTCCAGGGCTTCAAACCGTTGTTCCAATGTCTCTCGGGCCGCTAGTTTCAGGTGTTCCGCCACGGTCAGACTCCTCGCGCACCTTCGAAAGCGGGCAGTTCCGACAGAAAGTGGTAACCTCCACCGGCCTTGTGCTCACAGCAGAAATGCGTCTTGCCGTTGGTGGCCACCAGGTACCGGGCATTGATGACCGAATTGTACCGGGCCAGTTGCTCGAAAACGGCTTCGGTCACACGAATCTCCGGCGCCTTGCATTCGCCCATCAGGACCGGCCCTCCCTTCAGGTCGTGCATGATTACATCCGCGCGAACGGCCGTTCCCGCATACTGAAAACCTTTTTCCACGGCCACGTAACCTGACGGAAATCCCCGGTCTTCGACCAGGTAGCGCACCAGGTGCTGTCTGACCCATTCTTCGGGTGTCAGTCGGACGAACCTGCGCCGAATCCCGTCGAATATGACCCGGCGACCCGCTTCGTCCGTATCTATTTCGAATGCGTATTCAGGGAAATTGAGCTGTTGCATGATGCGGGGGGTAACGGGACTCGGAGATCGAGTCAATCGGGGCAGTGCCCCGTTTCGATCCAGTCCACGAGCCGGATGGTATGAATGACATCTCGAAGATCACTTACGGGAATGGTCTGGGTTGCGCACGGAATCAATGAAGTGCTCGTGCATGGCGAGCGCGCCTTCGTAACGGGGCGTGTCTTCCGCTTCATCGCCGTTGATCTCCCAGCCTGCAGGACCGTCTGCTGGTCGTCCTCGCGGATGTCGATTTCCTCGGGCAGTTTCATATAGCAACCGATGCCGACGCCGTGCAGTTCCGCGCTCAACACGCGGCCGCCGGAGGCGCGGTTTCCGAATACGACGCCCGTGGCGCCACTGGCGAAACGTACCAGCGCCGTGTAATGATTCCAGTCGACCGATTCGAACTTGTCGCGGTAACGGGTGACCTCGACGGGTTCGCTGCCCACCATGAAACGCAACAGGTCCACCACGTGGGTCACGTCGTCCCAGAGGGTGGTTGAGAACTGCGGCTTATCGAACAGCAGTTTCTTGTTGAAAGTGGTCACGGCATGGGAGACCTGCCCCCGGCCGAGCACGCGCCGCATGGCTTCACGTACGACCGAGGTATAGCGCCGTTGATATCCCACCATGGCGTATACGTCGTGCTCCACGGCCGCGTCCAGCAGCTGTCGCGTCTCCCCGCTGTTCTTCCCCGGGGTTTTTCCACGAAAATATGCTTGCCCGCGCGCAAACAGTCGAGGGCGGGCTGGAGCAGCCATTTCTCGTGCATGACGCAGTAGACCACGTCCAGGTCCACCTCCGCCAGCATGGCGCGGTGGTTCGTGAAGACGTGGGGAAAGTCGTAGCGTTCGTTTACCTGCGCCAGGCGCGTTTCGTCCAGTTCGCACACGGCGGTCATTTCGACGTCAGGCAACCGGTCGACCGACGGGTAATGAGCGCTCTGGGAACGGCCCCCTGCGCCGATGAAGCCTGCGCGCAACATGCACAACCCCCCTGTGGGATGCCCGCCTGGCATGGCCGGCGGGTTTTCCGTTTTAACGGTTCAGGCTATGGAATGTACTGGTCCATCGCGCCCCGCCGGTGGTCGAGATCCGGCGAATGGCTCCAGGTGCGTCCGTGCCCTGCCATGGTATCCCGGATAAGTCGCCGGCCGGTACAGGCTGGCCAGGTTTGCTTCCGCGATGGCTTCCGGATCGAACCGGTCGAGGATTTGATCGCGAAGACTTTCTTCCACCTGGCGGTACGGGCCTTCGCCGGAGAGATTATGCCATTCGCCGGGATCGTTGTCCAGATCAAAAAGGCGCGGCGCGAAGCCGTGCATATAGTGGTACTTGTATCGTCCCTGCCTCGCCATGATACAGGGCATGCCCACGGCCTCGTGCGCCTGCGCGAACACCACGCGATCCGCGTCGTCCATGGCCGTGGGCGACACGAGACTGTGCCCGTCGTGGGGAAGCCGGTCTTCGACGCCCGCGAGGTCGCAGAATGTCGGCAGTAGATCGATCAGCGACACGGGATTCGGACAGGACGTGCCGGCCCGCCATCCATCCGGAAAGCGAGCGATGAGGGGTACGCGGCAGGACCACTCGTAGAAACACCGTTTCTGGACCATGCTCCGCTCGCACAGCATGTCGCCGTGATCGCTGGCGAAGACCACCACCGTGTTTTCCGCCAGTCCGGTTTCGTCGAGCACGTCCAGCAGGCCGCCGACCTTGTCATCCATGTAGCTCACCAGCGCGTAGTAGGCGCGGCGAAGCCGGTAAAGTCACTCTTCGTCCCTCAGGTCGTAACGCCCGGTACCGTGATAGGCATTCAGGTTAAGGTCCATCATGGAGTAGTGGTCATCCAGTTCGGCGGGAAAGAGGGGAAGGTCTATATCGGCGCCTTCGTACCGGTTCCAGTAGTCATCGGGTGGCCAGAAGGGTTCGTGGGGATGGTGATAGGACGCGCAGAGCAGGAAAGGTCCGTCTTCCCTGCCGGACTT
>CBDEKM010000001.1:0-53595 GCA_965240335.1 bacterium | reverse complement strand
AACGTCATTGCAGCAGCTACCTGCCGGGTGGCTTGCTGAATACAACAACCGAATCCTCTGGTAAATAAGCAGGAACTCCCGCAACTGCTGCGTGGCGTTGACACTGCCCGGCGCCCACGACGGGCGCTGGATTCACCCCGTCAAAGGGAGTGTTCGCCATGCGGTATATCGTTTGGATTCTGTTCATAGCCGTTTCTGCTTCATCGGTTAAAACCCAAGAATCCGATATGAAAGCGGCTTTCAGGGTTGGAGGAGGAACATCGATCCCGCTGTATGATTCATCGGTCCCTGGCCTTCCTATAAACGACAAGGTGGGCTTTTCATTTCAATCCGGTTTCGAATTCATCGTTACTCCCAACATGGCCCTGTTTGGAGAGGGGCATTATTTGAGAAACGGTGCCGATCCTGCTGGCCCTGGCTCTGAAGAGGCTCGCTTGCTGGTCGATCTCACAGCATCAGGCTTGGGAGGCCATGCCGGATTGATGATTCAAAGTTCAGATAGCCCCACAATCTATGGATTTGTTGGAGGTGGATTCTCCAGAGTAAAAGGCAACGTCAAGATCTCCAGCCTAAGCACCAGCACTGCCGAAACAGGATTTAGCATTCTCGGCGGGCTTGGGTTGCGTTTCCCTGTGGCTGAAACCGTCCAGGTGTTTATTGAAGGAAGGTATCTACACCCATTTGTAGACGGCCCTGCGAATACCATTCCCATCATTGCTGGTTTGCGCCTGACTCCACGGTAGTCCAGTTGACGGGCAGGTAGGTCTAATAAAAAAACCCGGTTGACCGCGAGGGCCGACCGGGTTTACTTTTAAGGCGTCTCAAGAAAGGCCACGGAGTAGCAGCTCCGTATGGGCCGTAGTGCGGGCACTTTTTATTTAACGCCGGATACCAGCCGGCGAAACAACCACCCACCATCAAGAAAGGAAGTTGTCATGTCCTTCCAAGGTAATGCCTCTGACCATTCGCGTCAAGAGGCTCTTAAATCACTCCAGGAAATCACGAGAATATTCACGACAAACATGCCCAGACGGGGTGATTGCATCATTGAAATGCCCGTCGAGGAAGCACACAACGTGGTTACGTCTCTGCATAAAATAGCCCGGTGGATCGAAGAAACTACCGATCCGTAAAACACCTGCCGACTTGCGCATCCTTTCCCTCATCGCCCGCGCATGATGCTGGCGCTTCCTGCGGATGCTCTTCTTCCGCTTCGCGTTACGGTTGTCCCTACGTGTGTTACTCATAGAAAAGGCCCTGCTGAAAAATGGACAAAGACTACTACCTCGGGAAGATCGAAGCCCTAACTGATGGGTATTTCAGACTGCTTGACTTGGGCTTCGACCACCCTGTAGGCTCTACGCTTGAGCTCTTTACTCGCAACCTCTATCGGGAGATCGAAGATACCATCACGAAGCAAAACGCTATAGTTCAACAGGGACTTGTCAGTCACAATACAGCTATCGGAAGAATCGCTGGCTATAACATCCTTTTGGCTCGTATCGATGACTTTCGCAGACTCCATGATCTCCCCCTTCTGCTTACGGATACGTAAAGCACTGCCGGAAGAAGGATCCGAACGAATCCGAGTCCTTCCGGTGGTTGTACTTCCAGGACGCCTCGGCGATATAGAAAGGCATCCAGAAGCGCGAATAGTGGTGGTGGCTCCCGTACAACGCTCTTTTGAGGAGCTGCCAAAAACCCTCGATCATGTTGATATGCACGTCGCCGTCCGCATATTGCCGTTTGTGATTCACCTTGCGGTGCATCAGGAACCCGAAACGACGCTTGTATAAAGGCGACGTGTCCGTTAAAAGCGCGGTTTTCCTATGATCGACGTGCATCGCCAGAAAGACCTCTATATCATCCGCGGTCACCTTGTCAACAGGCATGGCAACCACGTTACCCCCGCGTTCGACTGCGCCCAGCACCGGGGTCTTGTCCGTTCCTGCTCCACCCGGATTAGCCTTGTCATCATCCCGCTTGTTGGGTTTGCGGGGCTTACCGCCCAAGTAGGTCTCGTCTGCCTCGACCACGCCCGCCAGAAAGCCCAGGTGGTCCCCGGCCATAGCCATACGGATCCGCTGTTGCATGAACCAGGCCGTCATCTGCGTCAATTCGAGATCCCGCGCCAACTGGCAACTGGACAGGCTCTTCTTCGCGTTGACCATTAGCCCAATCGCAATAACCCATTTCCGCAAGGATACCTTCGTACCCTGCAAAAACGTCCCGGACAGGACATTGAAGGACGATTTGCAGTCCTTGCACTGCCAGCGGCCGACGCGGGCCTTCTCCCGCTTCCTCCTGACCTCCATGCCGCCGCACAAGGGGCAATAGGCCCCGTCTTCGAACCGGATCGACTCGACGAAATCAAAGCAATCCTGCTCCGATTGAAACCGTGAAATCAGTGCCAAGATATTCATCCTTTCCGCCCTTTCGTTTTGACATTTAAATAGTTGTTATATATACTACTTAATATACCAAAACCGGGCTGAAATGCAAGGTTTTTTAGCCCTTAACTTTTATTCTCGCCTTTTACCCTTGACAACCGGAGGTCCGTCCCATAGTATGCGCCAGATTTTCGACATGCACCGAACAGCAGAAAGGAGACCGAGGATGGCCACGCTGCCGGAGGCCGAATACATCTGGTTCAATGGGGAAATGGTCCCCTGGAAAGACGCCAAGATCCACGTGCTGGCCCACGTCGTACACTACGGCACCAGCTTCTTCGAAGGCATGCGCTGCTACGAGACGAACCGCGGTCCGGCGTTATTCCGGCTCGACGAGCACGTGGACAGACTCTTCGACTCCTGCAAAATCTACCGCGTGGATATCCCGTACAGTCGTGACGAGATTCGCGAAGCCATCCTCGAGACCATCCGGGTCAACAAACTGCACTCCTGCTATGTCCGGCCCGTGGTATACCGGGGGTACGGACTGCTCAGGGTCGACCCCGAGGGTTGTCCCGTCGAGGTCGCCGTGGCGGCATGGCCTCAGGGCGCCTATCTCGGTCCCGAAGTGTTCGAGGAAGGCGTGGACGTATGCGTTACGTCCTGGAACCGTCCGGCGCCCAACACCCACCCGGCCCTGTCCAAGGCCGGAGGCAACTATCTGAATTCCCAGCTGATCCGCATGGAAGCCATCGCCAACGGATACTCCGAGGGCATCGCCCTCAACACCTCCGGCATGATCAGCGAGGGCAGCGGTGAGAACATCTTCCTCGTCAAGGACGGAGTCGTGATCACGAACGGTCTCGCGGCCTCCATACTCGGCGGGATTACCCGCAACGCCGTCATGACGATCGCCGAAGAAGCGGGGTACAAGGTCGTCGAGCAGGACATCCCTCGCGAGATGCTCTACATCGCCGACGAGCTGTTCTTCGTGGGGAGCGCGGTGGAGGTGACGCCGGTCCGGTCGGTCGACCAGATCACCATCGGCGATGGTTCACGGGGACCCGTCACGAAGGACCTTCAGGAGCGGTTCTTCGGGATCACCACGGGCGACCGAGAAGATACCCAGGGCTGGCTGACTTACGTTTAAAGACTAGCCGTGTTTCTTAGCTTTTGGTAGCCTCACCGATTCACTGCGAGAAACTACCATCAACAATATGCATGTTGATAACGTACTTAACGCAGTAGGATCCTGTTCTCCTCTCAAATACTCATTAAGACGGAATACCGAACTTATGACAGTAATCGGTTAGGCAGTATTTATTGGACTGTCTGCTTCTAACTTCCTCAACTTACTAATAGTGTTGCATTTAGAACTCGTTTCAGATGTTGGCACTAAAACCAACATTTTTGTTACAAGGATAAGCACATCGAAATTCTGTCCTCATACGAAGAGCAGGCTGTGAAACAAATCCACGCTTGGAAAACCCCTGAACTCTCTTGGTTTGGGCAAGCGATGCAGGTTGTAAACTGGCCCCTGAGCAAAGCGGGGGATGTAGTCCTAAGCACACCAGGAATCGGTGAAGCAATTAAAAACTCCATCAGCGGTATTTTACGTATGAGCAATGACGTATCTCAACGGACTGTGAGACAGGATGCGATTTACAAAAGGTTCAGATCATCAGGCTATAAAGTCGATAGTGCTAGATGCATATTAAACCTAGACCTTGAAGATATCGACAGAACAGTCGGATACCTTGATGCGAAATACAAGGGGCTGGCAGGTTTAGAAGGCGCAGCTACTGGAGTCACTGGTATCATTGGAATTGTTGTCGATATACCATTACTTGTTTCGCTGAATTTGCGGGCTATTGGTGAATATGCCACGTATTACGGTTTTGATATCTCTTTACAGTCAGAAAGACTGTTCGCTATGAACGTTCTGGGTTTAGCCTCTAGTCCAAAAGATGCTTCCAAGCAGGTTGCAATGTCAGAACTTGTCCGGATCGCAAAAGATGTCGCAGCAAAGAAAACTTGGAAGTCACTAGAAGAGCACGCTTTTGTAAGAATCATGCAGCAGATTGCCAAGGCACTTGGTATCCGACTTACAAAAGCTAAACTGGCTCAATTTGTACCTGCTGTCGGAGCAATGGTGGGTGCTGGTTTTAATGCCTATTTTACAGCAAGAGTCTGTGATGCATCCAACAACCTGTATCGGGAAAGGTTTCTGGCCGCCAAGTACGGTCCCGACATCATTGAAGTAACTGTCGACCCTGCAGACGACTTAGATCCCGGCTATGAAGAATCGTTTGAAGATATACCCAACTAGTCAACAATGTGTACTGCACCCTTGACCGGGACACAGAGTTAAGCTTCCTTCTGATCGAGGAGGCACCCCATGACTCTGAAACGTCGTCAATTCACCCGCGAGTTCAAACTGCAGGTCCTTCAGGAAGCCGATTCGGGCAAATCCATTGGTCAGTTGGCCCGGGAACACCAAGTCCATCCCACGTTGATCCACCGCTGGCGCCAACAGCTTCGCCGTCAGGGTGATCGCGCCTTTCCCGGCAACGGCAAGGCGGTCAGCGATGAAGCCCGGATCGCGGCTCTGGAGCGTAAAGTCGGTCAGTTGACCATGGAGAACGACCTGTTAAAAAAAGTGTTGAGTCGGCTCGAGGAGATCCCTCGCTCAGCCCGAAGCAATGGAGGCGGCTCATGATCTGCCTGGTCGCTCAGACAAAGACAGCCAAAGGCCGCACCGTGGTCAAAAAGTGCTGCAATGCGCTCTCCATCGGTCGCTCCAGCTACTACCGCGGTCGTCGTGGCCGTACGGATCCGGACCTTGAACTGCGGGACAGGATCCATAAGCTCTCCCTTTCCTGGCCCTCCTACGGTTACCGTCCCATGACCTGTGCGCTTCAGCGTCTGGGATACCGGGTGAACCATAAACGGGTCCTGCGCCTCATGCGCGAGGACAACCTGCTTGCCCTGCGGCGCAAAGCCTTTGTATCGACTACCGACTCGAACCACGACCGTGCCGTCTACGCCAACCTGGTCCCGGAACTGAACGTGACCGGCGTCAACCAGCTGTGGGTATCCGACATCACCTACATCCGATTGGTCCGCGAATGGGTCTATCTGGCTGTGATACTTGACGCGTGGAGCAGACGGTGCATCGGCTGGGCTTTGGATCGAACCCTCGAGGCCAGCCTGACCCTCAATGCCCTGGACAGCGCCCTTGCCGCCAGACCGGCGCCTAAGGGTCTGGTGCATCACTCGGACCGGGGCGTGCAGTATGCTTCGAAAGCCTATGTCGATACCCTCAAGAAGGCCGGCATAGAAATCAGCATGAGCCGGCGAGGCAACCCTTACGACAACGCCAAAGCAGAACGCTTCATCAGGACGCTCAAATACGAGGAGGTCTACCTCTACGAGTACGAATCCCTTGAAGAAGCACGATCCCGTATCGGTTACTTCATCGACAAGATCTACAATCGTAAGCGCTTGCACTCGGCTCTGGACTACAAACCACCGGCCGAGTTCGAGCAGATGATGACACGTGTTAAAACTGTAGCTTAACTGGTTGTCCCATTTTGGGGTGCACTACAATCACTATCCTGGATTGCCTCTGTTTACTAACAATCCAGGAACAATCTACCCTCCCCATCACCCCACCCACACCGGGTGATCCGCGCCCTGGTGCGCGTATCCGTCCGTCAGCATGCGCGCGTTACCGCCGTAGGCGTTGACCAGCCACAGGCCGCTCGGGGACCCAACCTCGGCACGGCACAAGGCGAACATGCTGGAGTCCGGCGACCAGGCCGCGCGAAAGTTCCATACACGGGGTTCGTAGGGTATGAACTCCGTCTCCACGCCTGTAGAGGGATCGAGCAGGCAGATGGCGGTGCCGCCGCGGGCGTCTTCTGGGAAATAGTCCCGGTTGAAATGATCGGTGTCCGGCCGTTCCGCCTGGTACGGCCATGCCGTTCGTGAACCGGGTTCCGCACGGGTATAGGCTACCCTTTTCCCATCCGGTGCCCACTGGGCAATGTTGGAACCACCGCCCCGGGTTTCCGGGTCGCCATAGGAAGTGGCGAACCACTGGCGTTGCCCCGTCGTAACCTTTCGGTTGATCGATCCATCCGGGCTTCCCAGGCACAGGTCCGCCCAGTCGTGACCCGGATCGTCGGGGTAGTGGCAGTCCTGGTAGATCAGCCATTTGCCGTACGGCGACCACATGGGTCCGAAGTACAGATGGCCCTGCGCCGCAGCGACTTCCACCCGGTTGCTCCCGTCCAGGTCCGAGACGAATATGCAGTAGCTGTCCCGGTCGGCCAGCATAGTCGAATGGTAGGCGAGCATTCGGCCGTCCGGGCTGATCTGGTTGCAATAGACGAAGCCGTCTTCCGCCCCCGTGATCTCGCAGGGATCCGACCCGTCCAGATCCATGGTCCATATGCGCTGCTTCCCATCGATGATCGGGTTCACCATGAGACGATCCTCTCCCGGCAGGATGTGGCTGCACCCCATGAAAGGCGCGGGACGGTTCTTGAGGGCGATCTCCTCCACCAGGCGTTTCTCTTCCAGGTCATATATCCAGAGATGGACCCGCACGTTGCCTTCCCAGGCCTTGCCCGGTTCGTAACTGGCCAGGATCACCCTGCGTCGGTCGGCGAAGACCGGTCCCCAGCCCCAACTGGACATGCCCGGAACATCCGGATCCGGATACCATATCCGCACGTCTGTTGCGTTCTGCGTGTTATTCAACGTGTCATTCAAGTCAATGACGCCCAGGCGTCCGCGGGAATTGAAGAGCAGCCTGGGACGGGTGTTTTTCATGGGGATCTCGCTTCTTTCTGGGAATGTTTCGCCGGCCAGGGATGTTGGCGCTATGGCCTCCTCCACACGATACCGGCGTGGAGCCCGATGTCCGGGGTATTCTGGTACTGGCTGAGATTCTCGGTTATGCCGAACTCAAGGCTCGCGGTCTCCGACAGGGCGTACCTCGCGCCGGCGCTGATTTCGAAGGCCGAGCGGTCAAGGGGGCCCAGTACGCTGTCCGGAAAGGGTCCGCTGTTGCCCTGTGCCTGGAGCAACGCCGCCAGGCTGTCCGTGGCCCGGTATTCGAAGGCCAGCATGTGCGACGTTATGGACCTCATGGGGAACCCTTCGCTACGGGACGGCCTGCCCAACCGGCTATGGGCGATGTTGTAGTGAATGGCCAGGAACTCGACCGGCCGCCACGTGGCGTAGAGTGCCGCCTGGATATCGAAGCCCCCGCTGCCGGTCAGTGCTTCCAGGCTGCCCGTGGGCAGCTTTACGGCACCGGCCAGGGCCAGGTCGAATACCCCGGCGCGGCGATACAGGGGTGTCTTCACACGAACGACAACGTCTCCAGGCCTGAAGGCCGCGGCCTCCGCACTCTCGATCCAGAAGCGGCCATTTCGTACGACGTACACGCCGTAATCGTTCCTTGGCGTCTCCTCCCTGCCCCCGTTGGTCAGGTTGAACAGACGGTGGAAGCCCTCCACCGTGCTGTCCAGGAATCCTCCGCCATGCTTCAGGAACGGGAAGGTCAGGCCGATCTGCAGCCTGGAAGCGATCCGCCAGTCCAGGTCGATCGCGAGACGCAGGGTTTCGGTATCCGCGAACATCCGGTATTCGTTCAGCGGTGCGGCCTGGTAATAGTCGACGGCCGTAACGGGGTCGCCCAGTGGACGAGTGACTGCGTAAGTATTTGCGTAGTCCAATCGAGCCGCCCACTGCCTCGACCCCCGTGGCAAGAGGCCACCGGCCTCGGGACGGAGTCCGAGAAACAACATTCTGACCGGAAACTGATCGCGCTGTATGAAGGGGCCAGTGACTGGGGACTGGGCGAAGGTGGGAACGGTAGTGCACAGCAGGCCGCAGGCGGCCAGCGCTAGCAGGCCACGTGCAGCCACCGCAAACAGGCTGCGGGAAACCGCAGGCCGCAGGATGCGTACCGCGTTCCGTGCCGCGTTCAGGGCGGATTTCGTGCGTGGGATAAATTGGGATGGGAAAGCGGCCATTCAGCGCTCCAGCCAGGGACGGGCCGCATGGGATTCAGCCTATGGATACCAGCGTCTGGCCCGCGATCACCTGGACACCCGGGTTTATGGAGACATGCGTAACGGTCCCGCCGACGTCGGCGGTGACTTCCATTTCCATTTTCATGGCTTCCAGGACCACGATAACGTCCCCTTCCTGGACGGTCTGCCCGGGAGAGACCGCTACCTTGAGCACTTTACCCGGGATCGGCGCAATGACCGGCGTGGTTCCGGTACGTTCCGCCGCGTCTCTCGCAGCCTCGGTCGTATCGGGTTGCAGGTCGACTTCGTAGGCCTTGCCGTTTACGATGGCCGTGTTCCCGTCGATGCGAAGCGCATAGCTTCTGCCATTGACCGTCACATGGTATCCCCGGGGACCGTCCGTCGCGGGCAGCGCTTCCTCCGACGGGTCCTCCTGGTCTGAGGCCGCCTTCTTGCGAACCCCGATGAACCCTTCGCCCTTCAGGTAGGCCAAGCCCCGGTCGCCGCATGCCGCGACGATGAAAATGTTCTCGTCCGTGTCCTCGATCCCGGCTTCTTTCAGCACGCTTCGCGCCGCCTCGACGCCCTTCTTCGGATCGTTGTCGTTCAGTTCCAGGACCGGCCGGTCATTGGGTGGCAGGCCAATCTGTTCCGAGGCGATATGCACGATCTCCGGATCCGGTGGCACGGGCGTCCTGCCGAAATAGCCCAGGACCATGCGACCGTAGTCTTCGGCGATCTTCTTCCAGGGTCCCATCATCACGTTGTTGAAGGCCTGCTGGAAATAGAACTGGGATACCGGCGTGACCGACGTTCCGTACCCGCCCTTCTCCACGACCTCGCTCATGGCCTTGATGATGGCGGGATAGCGATCCATGATCCCGTTGTCCCGAAGCATCTGCGTGTTTGCGGTCAGGGCTCCGCCCGGCATGGGACTCCAGGGAAGCAGGGGTTCGACGGCCACGGCCTCGGGGGGAAGAAAATAGTCCTTCATGCACTCCTTCAGAATCTCCTCCGCTTCCCGGATCCCTTCGAAGTCGATATCCAGGTCGTAATTCGTGCCGCGGAGCGCGTGCCACATGACGAGGATGTCGGGCTGGGACGTACCGCCCGACACGGGAGCGAATGACAGGTCGATGGCGTCGGCGCCGGCTTCGAGCGCCGCCTGGTACGCCGCTACGGCGATGCCGGCCGTGTCATGGGTGTGGAAGTGGATCCAGGTTCCTTCGGGCAGCAGTTTCCGGGCGGCCTTGACGGATTCGTACACCTTGGAGGGTACGGCCGTTCCCGAGGCGTCCTTGAAACATACCGAGTCGAAGGGAATGTCGGCGTCGAGGATCTTCCTGAGCGTCTCCGTGTAGAATGCCGCGTCGTGGGCGCCCGAACAACCCGGCGGCAGTTCCATGACGGTGACGCACACCTGGTGCTTGAGACCGGCTTCCGTGATACATCTGCCGCTGTGAACCAGGTTTTCCACGTCGTTCAGTGCGTCGAAGTTCCGGATGGTCGTCATGCCGTGCTTGCGAAACATCTGGGCGTGCAACCGGATGATATCGCTGGGCTGCGAATCCAGCCCGACCACGTTGACACCCCGGGACAGGGTCTGCAGGTTGGCGTCGGGACCCGTGGCGCTCCGGATGGCGTCCATGCGTTCGAAGGCGTCTTCGTTGCAGTAGAAATAGGGCGACTGGAACAAGGCGCCGCCGCCGGCCTCGAAATACTCGATTCCCGCCTCCCGTGCGGCTTCCACCGCAGGCAGAAAGTCCCGGGTAAATACGCGTGCGCCGTAAACGGACTGAAATCCGTCCCGGAACGTGGTGCACATGAAATTGACTTTCTTCTTCACTTTAGTCCCTTCGTGATTGGAGTCAGGTTGTCACGGTGTCTACATACCACAATGGGACTTCTCCACATACCTATCGTATCTACATTGCATATACACCCATTCTTTGTTTATACACTCATCCTTCGTTTATACACTCATCCTTCATCTCCATACCCACTGTGTCTACATTCCCACCAGCACCGACCAGAGTATGCCCGCGCCGATGGCGGAACCAAGGACACCCGCTACATTAGGCGCCATGGCGTGAAACAACAGGAAATTCTGAGGATCCTCGCGGTGCGCTTCCACCTGGGCCACCCTGGCCGCCATGGGCACGGCGGATACGCCCGCGGCGCCGATCAACGGATTGATCTTTTCTTTCGTCAACAGGTTCATGCCCTTGGCGAAGAGTACGCCGCCGGTTGTCGCGATGCAGAAGGATATCACGCCCAGGGCGAATATGAAGAGCGACTGCAACGAGAGGAAGGCCTCCGCCTGGGTACTGGCGCCGACCGAAAACCCCAGCAGGATGGTGACGATGTCGATCATCGACGTGCGGGCCGTGTTGGCCAGCCGCTCCGTGACACCGCATTCCTTGAGCAGGTTGCCGAAGAAGAGCATGCCCACCAGCACGACCGAATCCGGCGCGATCATCGCGGCGACGATGAAGGCCAGTATGGGGAAGATGATCTTTTCCCGTTGTGAAACCGCCCGGGGCGGCGCCATGCGGATGAGCCGTTCCTGCCGCGTGGTAAACAGTCGCATGATGGGCGGCTGTATGATGGGCACCAGGGCCATGTAGGAATAGGACGCGATGGCGATCATGGAAAGCAGGTGGGGCGCGAGTTTCGATGAAAGGAAAATAGCCGTGGGACCGTCCGCTCCGCCGATGATGGCTATGGCCCCGGATTCCGCCGGCGTGAATCCGATGGCCATGGCGCCCAGGAGGGTCAGGAAAATGCCGATCTGCGCCGCGGCGCCCAGGAGGACGAGCCGAGGGTTGGACAACATGGCGGAGAAATCGGTCATGGCCCCGATGCCCAGGAAGATCAGGGGCGGGAAGATTCCTTCCCTCACACCGAAGTAGATGTAGTACAGTACGCTGCCTTCATCGTAGACCCCGTGGCCGGCGCCTTCCAGCATGGGGATGTTACCCAGCATGATGCCGAAACCAATGGGCACCAGCAGCAGCGGTTCGTAACGGCGGGCTATCGCGAGGACGATCATGACCAGACCGATGAGGATCATCACGGCATGGCCCCACGACGCCGCGGCAAGGCCGGAACCAGTCAGAAAGTCATACAGTATCGTCATTGAAATCCGCTCGCAAGGCCTGGTTACCGGTTGTTGTTTTTTTCGTCGAGAGCCAATCCGATGGCCGCGGCCACGGCTTCGTCGTCGTGCTTGGCTACTGATTCGGAGGGAGGTTGCGGGTCTTCAGGGAGAATACCCCCCAGTGCCGCAATGACCTTCGGCAGCAAGGTAATGCAGAGGCTGATGGTAGCGAGCGCCAGGAACACGATGAACATGCCAGTGAACGCGATATCTAAACCCTGGCCGTCCATGATGCGTTGCCAGCCGGTGTAGAGGGGAATGGACATTAGCCCTTTGACAGAATTCATGGCGACATTAGATATTACCGATGGGTCCAAGTAAAAGACGGCGCGCGCTTCGGGCAAGGGATTTATGGCGTGCCGGACACCGCGCTACAGGCTGAGTCTTCGCAAGCCTGCCGAAGACCGACACCAGGGGAATCCGAAATGAACCGCGACACCAGAAACGACACGTACGCGCTGGTCGCGGAACGGCTATGGGACGGCGTTTCCGATGAGACACAATCCGGGGTGGCCGTGGTGGTCAAAAATCGCCTCGTCGACGGGATTTTGCCGGTCTCCGAAATCCCTGCCGGGATGACTTCCGTACCACTGCCGGGATGCTCGCTCCTGCCTGGCCTGATGGACGCCCACGTCCACTACAGTTCCGTCATGGGGCCAGCCTTTCTGGCCGCCGGGGTAACCACCATTCGCGACGTGGGCAACGAATTGGCATGGATCCTCGGCGAGCGTGAGCGCCACGCAGAAGACCTGTCCGCGGGTCCCGCCATCCTGTGCTGCGGCCATCTGCTGGACGGACCCAGGGTCTACTGGCCCCAGATGGGCCGGGCCCACGGCACTCCCGGGGAGATCGTCGATTCGGTCCGGCTGCACGCGGATACCGGGGTGGACCAGATCAAGCTGTACGCCGGCGTGGATCCGCCCCTGCTTAAGGCGGCTATTGACGCCGCGCACGAATCGGGTAAATTCGTGGTGGCCCATCTGCATGCGACGACCGCTGAAGACGCCGTACGGAACGGTCTGGACGAATTCGAGCACCTGGCCGGCTGCGGCGTGGCATGGCGCGCGGCGTCCGAGGTGGAAGACGATCTCATGATCGACCAGTTGCTGGAACGAGACGTAGTCATCGACCCGACCCTGGTAGTCTGGGATCGGCTCGGGCGCATCCTGGACCGGCCCTTCCACCACGATGCCCGGAGGGCCTGGGTCCACCCCCGCCATCTCGACATCTGGCAGCGATACCTCAGCCGGTTCGGACCGGCGGAAAACCGATGGAGATACCAGGGCGCCATGGTGCACTTGAAACGTTTCCTGCGCAGGGCCCATCAACGGGGGGTAACCGTCGCGCTGGGAACCGATACGCCTTTCCCCCACCTCGTACCGGGGATGAGCGTGCACGACGAACTGGCCATGTACACGGACGCCGGCATCCCGGCCGTGGACGCGCTTCGTTCGGCCACTTCGGTAAACGCCCGGGTGCTGGGCATCGACGACCGCACCGGGTCGATCACGCGGGGGCGGCGGGCCGATCTCGTTGCGGTCCAGGGGAATCCGCTTGAACGAATCGAAGATATCGGGAACGTAATGTGTACCGTGCGCGAAGGACGGCGGTTCGAACCGGCCAGCCTGCTGCAGGTCTTCAAGGCGACCTTCGACCGGGAACCCGACGGTGCGGTCACCCGGGATCTGCTGGATTACGTCGACGGCAAACTGGTGAATCGGCCGGCTTCATGAAACGAATGATCAAGGATCTACTGTTCAGCCTCATTGTGTCTGCCTTCACGGCGAGTATTCCCGCGGCAGGCGCCAGTACGCTGCTTGCCATGACCGGTATCATCGACGACGACCGGGTGCTGATCTGGATTTTCCTCGCCCTCGCGATACCGATTTTCGTTTTTACGTACATGCGAGTAACACGGAACGCGCGCGACTGAGCGGTGTTGAGTTCGACAGCGCACGAATCCCGCACGACGGAGCACGACCAGGCGCGTAAGTGCGCGACAGAGTACATATGTAGCGAGAAATTCCGTACAGCCCACACCCGGGGAGGATGGAAACATGGCACAACAGACGCATGCGGTAACGCTGGGCGGAGGTTGCTTCTGGTGCCTCGAAGCGATCTATCAGCAGGTCAAGGGCGTATCGAGTGTGGTGTCCGGCTACGCGGGAGGAAGTGTCGAAAACCCGGATTACAAGTCCGTGTGCACCGGCGCGACCGGCCATGCCGAGGTCGTGCGGATCACCTTCGATCCGGCCGTGATCAGCTACGCGGATATCCTGCATATTTTCTGGCGCGTACATGACCCGACCACGTCGAACCGCCAGGGCGGGGACGTAGGCACCCAGTATCGCTCGATCATCCTGTACCACGACGAAGAGCAGAAGAACGCGGCCGAGTATTCGAAGACGGAGACGGAGGCTTCGGACCTGTGGAGCGACTCGATCGTCACGGAGATCGAACCCCTCCGGGAGTTTTTCGAGGCCGAAGACTACCACCACGACTACTATCGCAACAATCCCCGGCAACCCTACTGTTTCATGGTCATCGATCCGAAAGTGGACAAGTTCAGAAAGTCCTTCCAGCACATGATGTCGTGATCCGCAGTAGTGTGATCCGCAGTCGAAGGAGCGCCGATCCTTGCGCGTGGGCATCCTCTCGCTGATCCACGAATCCAATACCTTCATCCAGACCCCTACGACCCTGGAACTTTTCCAGCGGGACGGCCTGCTTACGGGCGAGGCCGTAGCCGAACACTTCAGGGGCGGATTCCACGAAATCAGCGGCTTTCTCGAGGGCCTGGACGACGCCCGCATCGATGCCGTCCCGTTTTTCTACGCCTCGACCTCTCCATCCGGCCGGATCACGCATGACACCTGCGACGCGCTGATCGAGATGATGTTCGATCAACTCGCGGGCGCCGGCCATCTGGACGGGCTGCTTGTCGCGCCCCACGGCGCCAACGCCGGTGAAGGGGCGGACTACCACGACCTCGACGGATACTGGCTGTCCCGACTGCGTAAGGAGGTCGGTCCGGATCTTCCGATCATCTGCACCATAGATCCCCACGCCAACCTCTCCCAACGCATGGTCTCCGCCTGCGACGCCACCATCGCCTACCGTACCAACCCGCACCTGGACCAGAAGCAGCGGGGGCTGGAAGCCGCATCGCTGATGGACCGTACACTGCGCGGGGAAGTCCGTCCCGTGCAGGCCGCGGCCTTTCCGCCGGTGGCCATCGGCATCGAACGACAGGACACGTCCTCGCCGCCTTGCCTTCCCCTGTACGAAAAGGCCGATGAGTGGCTGAAGGAGCAGGGCGTCCTGTCCAACAGCATCGTCCTCGGGTTTCCCTACGCGGACGTGCAGGAAATGGGTTCGGCCTTCATCGCCGTGACCGATGGCGACGCCGGACTGGCCCAACGCATCGCGGACTCCCTCGCCGCGTACCTGGTCGAACACCGGGAGGAATTCGTCGGCGAGTTCATCTCCATTTCCGATGCGGTCGATTCCGCCCTCCGCAGTGAAGGACCCGTGTGCCTCCTCGACATGGGGGATAACGTGGGTGGCGGATCGGCGGCGGACGGCACGCTCATCGCCCATGAACTGCTGAATCGCGGCGGCGCAAAGACCTTCCTCTGCCTGTACGATCCGGAGTCCGTCGAAAAGGCCGTTGCCGCGGGGACAGGAGGACGGCTCACGCTGGACATGGGAGGCAAGATCGACGATCACCACGGTCCGCCCATCCAGGCCGAAGTGCGGGTGCGAAGCATACACGAGGGACGCTTCACAGAGTCTGCCGTGCGACACGGCGGCAAAACGGTGTTCGACATGGGGTTGACGGCGGTGGTGACCACGGACAGCGGCCTGACGGTCAGCCTGACGTCGCTGAGGACGGTACCGGTGAGCCTGGGCATGATGACCAGCATCGGGCTGGACCCGGCCGATTTACAGGTGCTGATCGCCAAGGGCGTGCACGCACCGACGGCGGCCTATGCCCCCGTGAGCAAACGCCTGATACGGGTGGACACACCCGGCGCCACGACGGCGGACATGCGGCGGTTCACCTACCGTTACAGGCGAAGGCCGCTCTATCCTTTCGAGGACTGATCATGGGGACCAGGAGAAGTACGAGGAACGTTTTTGCCTCGTCTACGTGAGACACGAATGACGGACCGTATGCCTTGACAGTAGCCGTCCCTGTCATTATGGTTTCCCGGTGCCGGATGACGCACCCGGACCGGTAACCCATGACCTTCCGGACCACTGAGTAGAAGCCTGCGGAGACGAACAAGGAGAGGCCTGGTGAAAGATCTCAACGAAAAACTTGACCGGTTGGAACGGGACGGTTTCGTACTGATCAAGGGCGCCCTGTCCCCGGAAGAAACGGAGCAGGTACGGTCGCGCATATTCCACGCCAAGGATCAGGGTTGGGAAGAAGGGCTGAACGCGGTCGGCAACATGTGGTTCGACACGCTGCTGGACCGGGAACCCGAAATCTTCAGCCCCCTCGTGGGCCATACGAGCGTGGCGCCGCTACTCTACGCCATGATGGGCAAACAGTGCCAGTTGCGCAGTTTCCGCGCCCACATCAACCCCAGTGCCTACACGCAGGAATGGCACATGGATTTCTATGGTTACTGGAATGAAAAGCGGGAGACGGAAAAACGCAGGCTGGCCGTACAGCCCAGCAGTGTGAACACGACCTTCTACTTCCAGGACAACGTCCCCGGACAGGGCCATCTCAGGTTCGTCAAGAACGGCCACCTGGCGGAACCGCCCCACCTCTATCCCCGGATTGACCATGTCGCCTTCGAAGAGTGGTGTTATGCGCAGGAACACGTAGTCCTGCACCCCATGGCGGGCGATGCGGTCGTCTTCCTCAGCCACATCCCGCACCAGGGCGCCAAGGAAGATGACGGCATGGAACGGTGCAACGTAGTCTGCCATTTCCAGACCTGCCCGATGTACGACGGCGTCTGGTACGTATCCAGTCCCCGTCCCTTCAAGGGTTCCTTCCCCTTTCACGAGACGGCGCCGGCAGGGATGAATTAGTCCGGTAGAACAACAGCCGGCAGCAGATCAGATTCCCCAGGCCATTTCCCTATGCCAACTGCATCATGGTGGCTGAATTCGACGGCCCGATCCGTCTGGACAAATTCCGTTGACAGGGCGAATCGCGGTCTTTAGTATACGTGGCGGCGTTGTTAAGTTAAAAGACTGCATAGGGATAGCGTCGAATGACTACCGGCGGCCCATTTGCCGTGAGGAGGCCTTCATGACCACTACCAAGAAAGAACTGGTGGAACAGATCAGCAAGCGTCTGGGGTTGAAGAAAGAACAGGTATTTCCCGTTGTCGACCAGACGTTCGTGGCCATGCGGGATTCGCTGGTTCAGGGAGATCGAATCGAGATCCGTGGATTCGGCGTTTTCGAGGTCAAGGAGACGAAGGCCCGTACCTCCGCGCGCAACCCCCGGACGAGTGATATCGTTTACGTTCCGGCTGGAAAAAAGACTCGTTTCAAACCCGGAAAACTGCTAAAAGAAGCCCTTCGGGTCCCCCTCGATGAGTGAAACAAAGGCGGACGGTCAAATCCCCGCCATCCAATCGAAACTCGCAGCATTCGCCCGTCTGAAGTTGTTGAGATGGATGATGTGTCTGTGTCCTTTCCAAATCGCCCAGCAGGACACGGCCGTCGATGCGACCCCGCCCCAGATATCCTCGATATCGCTGGAAGAAGCCATTGGGTACTACGAGGCCGGTCAGAACGACCGGGCCCGCGAGGCTTTTCTGCGTATACTGGGCGACCAGCCCGAGGAGCCGGTAGCCCTCTACCACCTGGGAAACCTGGATTCGGACAGGGCTGCCGCCGAACAGTTTTTCCTCAAAGTCCTGTTGCACGACCCGGAACACGCACTGGCGGACGACGCGCTGCTGGAGGTGTCCCGCATCCAGTTCGACCTGGAACGACACGACGACGCGGTGAACGCCTGCAACCGGCTCCTCAAGGCCTATCCGGATTCAGACCTGGAGGACGAAACGCGCTTTCTACTGGGCCAGTCGCTACTTGCGGCACGGCGGCCGGAACTGTCGCGCATGGTCTTCCTGCAACTGCTTGCGTCGGAGCCCGATCCGACGCTCGTGCGTTCGGCGCGACTGGCCATAGCGGACAGTTACCGTGAACAGGAAGACTATATAGAAGCCGCCCGCCAGTACCTGCGATTCGAAATTGATTTCCACGGAGAAGACGGCCTGGAGACGGTCCTGTGGCAGGCCGGGCAGTGCCTGGAAAGTGCCGGGCGCACCGTAGAGGCCGGTTACGTGTACCAGCGTCTGATCGAGCGTTATCCCGACACGCCAGAGGCAAAACGCGCCAGCGTGGAAAGGCCGCTGCCGGAGTAGCAGCGTGAGTACCTAAGACCTTACTTATCCCCTTCCGTATACACGGATCAACCACCATCACGTCTACTGTGTACCTTCGCCGATTCCACGCCGCCGGCTTACTGCATTGATCTGAAGTACACTGACTGGTTCGATGCGACGAACTCCACTCCCGTTGAGTATCAACCGTGAAAATGGCTTGGGTAAGTGCCGAAGTCCATATACTAGTACCTACTTGATTAAGTTAGAGTATTTATCTTCAAGTGTTCTCTGCCTGATTCGGGTCGCTTGCCATTGGAAGGGATGCGCATTCTCGTTGTAGGTTTCTATGAAGCGGTCCATAGCGTCTCTCAAGGCCCGTACCGATTTGAAGGTCCCGCCTCTCAGGGCCCCTTTCCAAAGGATGCTGAACCAGATTTCGATCTGGTTCATCCAGGAGGCGTGCGTAGGGGTATAATGCAAATGGACGTTGGGGTGTCGAGGCAGCCATCGGTCGACCTTGGGCTTGTGGGTGTTGAGGTTGTCCAGGATGACGTGTATCTCCTGATCGGGATACTCTGCTATGAGCCCGTTCATGAAGTTCAGGAATTGCCGTCTCCTGCGTCGTTTGTAGTGTCCGGTCCTGACCAGGCCCGTGGCGACGTCCAGCGCGGCGAACAACGTGGTGGTTCCGTTGCGCTTGTATTCATGGTTGAAGCCGGTAAGCGCCTTGCCGTTGGGCAGCTTGATCCAGCCCTGGGCCCTTTCCAGGGCCTGTATCGCGGGCTTCTCGTCCACGCACAGCACCAGGGCGTTTCTGGGAGGCTCCAGATACAAGCCCACGATGTCGGCGGCTTTGACGGCAAAGGCCGGGTCCGTGCTCACGCACCAGCTGTGACGTCTGCTCAGGCTGATGCCCTGCTTGCGCAGAACCTGCCAGACGTAGTCGACGCCGATGTTCAGCTTCTGCGCGATAAGCGGGCCGGACCAGGTCGCATAGCCCGCGGGAGGGGCTTCGTCGAGGCAGGAGAGTATGCCTCGAACGGTCGCCCCGCTGTAGCGGGCCGGCTTGCCGGAACGGGGCCGGTCCGCAAGACCGGAAAGACCCGCCTGGTGAAAGCGCCGGCGCCATTTGCTCACCGTGGCTTCGCGGGTGTTCAGCGTGCGGGCGATGTCCCGGCTGACCTGCCCGCGCCAGGCGGCCAATATGATACGGGCGCGGAACGCCATGCGGTGTTCCGTCGTGCCGGAACGGGTCCAGCCAAGCAGCGTCTGGTAATCTTCGTCGCTCAACTCGACCAGGGGCGCCATGCGGCTCATGGGAGTCTCCTTGGCCTGGGATGAGTAAGGATGGGATCCGATGAGCACCAATATAATATATTACCCTTTATTTGTCAAGTAGGTACTAGTGATCTATGACGCTCTGTGGGGTGTGATGTATACAGGGGTTCTTCGAGGGGAAGTCCATACTCCAAATTACGATCATGGGGAGGCGCATTGATGCAAGGTCTGTCACATCCGCAACAGATTCTAGCTTCAAGCAAGAACAAACTCACTGCTTCACTCTCATACTGCTAAGCTGAGAACTGAATCACGGCTCAGATTTTCCACACTTGAAGTTTCCTGTCACATTCCAATGCATCCGGGCATCTCAAAGATCTTTACTTTCTGCACTGCTGTATCGACGAAAGCATCGAACTCTTACCAAATATCAGAGTATCGTAAAGACGAACGTATTCTAAGTAATACGATCAAATATGCCCTCCCAGCGAATCGCACAGGACAAACAGGCAGTCGTTTGTTCGACGCATTCAAAGTGACCGGCGTATCGTGTGATGCAGAGACGATTGATTCCACGAACGTATATCCCATTCAGAAAGCGTCGCCAACCTTCTCGACTTTCACACTCGAACATAGCGAGTCGCAGGTCGCTCGATTTCGGTTGATCCGACAGTAACCCATTGATCTTCTTCTTCTTCAAATTCCTCCCATACGCTACTCAACACTCGACAAAAAACACTAGAGAGATACGCATTCGAATTTCCCGCCTGATGTGCCACAAATAACTCCTTAACATCCCGCCGTACTCCTGGTTCCGGAAAATCATCAGGCACAAAAACTATACTTTTACTTTCTTCGAAAGATTGCGAAAACTCGCGTGGATGAGTATCGTCAATGTCTTCATCATATTGGATGTCATTTTCGAAAATGACCGTTATTTCGTTTAATTCTACCAATGACTTGGCAATCGCCTCGCATGACCTCCAACTCCCTTTGAATCTAGCAAAAGCCAACTCTCTAATACTGCCACCACATAACAAGACTATCGACGCCCCGTGAGCCTTAGTTTCGTCATCGACATTCGCTTTTTCTAGCAGACTGGCCTGCTCTGTCGCCCAACTGCTTAAAACCTCTGCTGGTACGTCCACAACAGCACTGTTTCTTGATGCCGTTGTTTCTCTCCCTTGAAACAACCCTGTGATCCAACTTACTGAACTCGCGCGCAATCCCCCCACTGATACGCATCCTTCGTTTTCATCCTTCCAACTAGGAGGCCGAATCGCTGCCCTTCCGAACACATGCCCATCGCGACCAACCAAACACCGTAGTCTTGACGCCGAATTGTTCTCCAACCCATCGTTCGACGGTGTGGTACTTGACAACCGGCTGAGCAACTTAGGTTCCTCCAACTTTAGCCAGTCGTATGCTATAACAACTGGTTCTTTATCATTCCCGTCTTCTCCAACAAGAAGGGTGACATCAAGATTCGGCGCTAATGACCCGACGAGAGCCTGTAATCCTTCAGTTTCCAGCCCAAATCGATTCCATGCTAAGATCCCACCTTTCTCTCTCGGCCTGTGATCCAGACACACCTCCACCCGAGTTCTACCGTCCAAGGGAATCATTCCCGTCGGGGTAGCATACAAAATTGGTCTTGATGCTAAACCATTTTGGAATTCCAGGGTTAGCGATGAATCAGTTGATTTGTCGTAGCGGCGCGAGGTGACGAGCACTTTCTCTCCTAACATAAATACAGCGAAAAACCCAATACCATAGCGTCCGATGGTGCTTATTCCTGCATCATGTATTCCTGGAAATTCCAGAGCTGCAAGTGGTGATCTCCAAAATGAATTCCCAAAGTCAACAAGTGGCCCAGTCAATACGCTAGATGACATTCCTATACCTGTGTCTTCTACTACTAGCCAGTCACATCTATCCCGTCTTTCAATGCCGATAGAAACTACTCCCCAGTCAATTCCTCTCTCTTCTAATGAGCGTCGGGTCTTCACAGCATCGGCACCATTTTGAATTAGCTCGCGAATAGCGCATGTCGGATCGTTGCCGTATAGTTTATCCCCGCCCAGTGCGCCTACGATTTTAGGCACATCGGAAACACGTATGGCACAGTCGACTGGCTCCCAACCATCGGTTCGAATGTACTGGGATAGCTCTCGCGAAGAATTTGCCCCAATCACTCTATTTGCTTTGAGTTTAGACCTATTTGTTTGCTGCAACAAATGGTCAACTTCCCTTAATTCCTTGTCGATCATACTTATCGTATCGAATGCTAACCACCATGCACCCGCTTCTTCGCGGGTAAACGGACTAGAAGCAGAATAACGAAGTGTAGAGTTTTCTTCAATCGGTACGGCGATTTTCTTCTGAAACCTCCAGTGCTGGTCGGCCAGCCCTGTAGGCTTTATTAACACCCGCCTAAAAGAGGGTGCACGACGCGAATCAATATGCATTGCATCAGATATTCTTAGAAGACATGCAATCTTTAACAAATCTATACTATTTCTTGTTTTACCACCAAGAGGACCCAATCCATTTGAAAACTCGTCAGCCACTTTTGCAACAGACCACCAGTGGCTATGCGCCACCTTCCCTATCGTAGGGCCATAAAACTCGCGAATTTCCGGGTCATTGATTAAATACTCATCTTCGGCGTCAGACGATTTCCATACCTGTGTTGCTAGTTTCTCTGCTTGCGATGCATGCAATATCCTCAATGTTTCTTCGGTCGCCCTTTTTTCAATGTCAGAATCACTGTGTTCTTCTTCTCTATCACTAGCTTCCATGCACAGACGGGCAAAAGTATCCTTCCATGCAGTCTCTTGCTTGAGTCCCTCCAAGCCTTTTGAATAGGCTGATACAGTCATCGCCGCATCGTGAATCAAAACAGACGCTCCGAATACGAATGCTTCAGGTGGATTGAGCTCTACGGCACCGACAGCGACTATCGAACCCATTTCCCAAAGTGCGTCTAGGTGTGTGATATCATGAACGGTTAAACTGGGTATATCTTTTGAAATGCCCTCTACCAAATTCGATGACTTGGAATGTATAGACTCATATTGGTGTAAGAAAAACTCTTGCTCGTGTGGGTCTACGTCGGTCCGTTTCTCGACGAAGGCACGCGTCCACAGCCAGCTGTTTGTGTATGACACCTTCATTTCCCCTTAGTACAGATGCGTGTCAAAGAACTGAAATCGCAGTATCTTAGAACTCAGGGGTCTGGCAACCTGGCTCCCACAGTATATCCGTGGGCCAGAATTCTAGGACACACGACTATTCGAATTGTACGATGTGACGGACGAAAACCTGCCATCTTACGGGGTATGCAATCCAAAACCGTAGACATTATATACCTTGATACGATGTCCGATAGCAAGGCGAATAACACCGTATTCCTTAGGCGGTAAGGCCACCGAGCTTAGTACGAAGTTTGATAGCATATTCAGGACCTTGAATAATCGAGGACTGATCTGGTGGAGTAGAAAAAACGATAGTCATCCGCTTCATCCAGCCGCCAGAACTGACTTGGACAAATCATACCTCTTAATCATGTACTGCGGGCCTATCGATATGCACCTAATGCTGCTACAAGTAAGGTGCGTCGAATGTACTGCTTGACTAAGATGTTGATGTGGACTACCTCGAATGCCCTCAGTTCAATCGCAAACCAGTCCGTGGCTAGCTAAGCTTTAAGTGGTTCAATATACTCTAACACAGTTCGCACCTTTGCCGGATTCACGACACCGGCGCTACTGTGCCGGTTTGAAGTACACGGCGTGGTCCGGCGCGACAATGATGCGCTTAACCTTGTCGGGTACGGCATACTCGAAGGTCTGGCGCCGGTGTGTGTTCCAAATATCCCGGGTAATCCGATCCCCGTTTTCCAGTTCGAATACCAGGGGCACGATTGCGTGGAAGACCCGTCCTTCCTGTTCCTGCAGCAACTGCCCGCGCACCGTGAACACCTTGCCCGCACCCTTGCCGACGGTACCCTCGCCGCCGGTCCCCGCGCTGCCCGACCCCTCGCTGCTGGTGTGATAAATCCGGTAGACCGGATAGCCCGTGTCCCGGATCCACTGGTCGAAGAACCAGTCCATTTCCCGTCCCGCGACCGCTTCCACCGCGGTTTCGAAGTCCTCCGTTGTCACCAGCTTGCCCGCGTTTTCCTGGTAAAATCGTGAGAGCACATCCATGAAGTGCTCATCGCCGATGGTGCGCCGCAGCATGTGAAGCACCATGGCGCCCTTCTCGTAGACGATGGCCTGGTAATGTTCCCTGAGCCGTCGCCCCAGGTCGACGGCGCCGTGCCGGTCGGCGAAGAGCGCCTGGTCCGTGTGCCGTTTCAGCATCTCACGGAACCCATCGCCGCCGATCTCGCGTTCGATGTACATGTCCGCCGCATAGGTCGCCATGGCCTCCGAAAGCCAGGCGTCGCGATACGTCTTCGGGATCACTGCGCCGCCCCACCACTGGTGGGCAAGCTCATGGGCCAGGAAACCGCGGAAGATATGCTGCACTTCCGTGTACATGTGGGCATGCAGGTTCGCGTCCAGGCTGAAGGCATCCTGGAAATACAGGCCCCACAGCATCAGCATCGACGGCAGCGCCCGGCCGAATACGTAGTCGTCCGGCATCTGGACGATATCGAGCTTCTCGTAGGGATAGGGGCCGAAGATGACGTCGTAGAATTCGAGCGTGGGACCGATGTGGCTGATAATCCGCGCTGTACTCGCATCGGCCGTACGCCCTTCTTCATCCACGTTCAGGGAAACCTCGACGCCACCCACGGAAACCGTACGCGTACGGTTCTCGGAGAACGTTATGCCTAGCGACGACACCGGACGCAGCCGCTGCCAGCGCGATACCCGCGTATCTCCCTCCACGTATCCGTCCACGCCGGCTCCGGTCGTCACCACGGTCAGCTTATCCGGATAGCGCAGTTCCAGGTCGAAGGTGTACAGGTCCTCGTCGGAATGCACGGGCAGCCACTGCTGGTTGCTCAACTGGCCGAAGAAGTCTTCGCCGCCATTTCGAAAGACGTCCCCCTCGTACCACAGGGTCAGCGTGGTTGTGCTATCCCTCGGAACAGGACGGAGAAACGGAATGGTGAGATACGTTCCCTGTCTCGTGACAAGGGCGCCCCGGCCGGCGGCGTAGTCCACGCGCAATACGTCGAACTCCGGGTTCAGCGTGAAAGTCGCCGCGGTGAGCGTGTCCGCCCGGGCCGTGATGTCCAGGGTCGTCTTCAGCCTCAAGCGCCTGCCGTTGTTCTCGAGCGTGCCGGCAATCCTGTAGTGTTCCAGGGACAGCAACGGACCGCTTACCGCCTCGTCCTTACCGTTGTGGCCTGATTCACCCTCCCCGAAACGGCACCAGACTACCGGAGGACTGATATCCGGGTTCCTGGGGAAACCGCTCTTCTGTACCAGGCTGACCGCTTCCGATTCATAGGGACTGTACGTGTAGACCAGCCACCGGTCCGTGTCCGCCAGGTCGATTTCCGCCTGCAGGAACGCGGGATGCGAATGGGCCAGGGCGAAGCGTTCCCGGGCGGGCTTCATGTCCATCAGGTAGTCTCTGTCGACGCGCTTCAGCAGGGCTTCCGCCCGGTTGAACGCCCGGCCTCCACTGACACGTGAGAGTTCAACGTCCCCGACCAGTTCTTCGTAACCTTCAGGAGAGAGGATCAGCACGATCCGGTCGAACCGGGCCGTGTACACCGCGTCGGTCGTTCGGGCATGCTTGTTCATCTGCTGGCGCTCGACACGGTCGGGCGGCGTGAAGGTGAAGCGGCCCTCTCCGAGGAGGACCACGCGTCCGATGCGGTCTCCGGAAAAACCGGGCATCAACATGCCGTCTTCTATTTGGAAAACACCGGTGGGACGCTCGATCGTCAGGCGTTCGAAGGCGTAGACCTCGTCCTCGCGCAACGAGAAACGGAATCCGAGGCGGGCCGCCAGCAGCGACTCGTAACGGTCGGCCTTCCAGCCATCCCCGTTCGGAACGAAATGGAGATCCCAGAGTTCGGCCGAAAGGCGGTCCTGCTCTTCGAGAAAAACGCTGATTTGGACTTCGGGACGAGCGAGGAGACTGTCCACCACGTATCGCTTCCCCAGCCTGATCCTGGCATCGCCGTATCGTTCGGCCAGGGAAGGGGCGCCTTCTTCGAGGATCTCCCCAAGGGGATTCTCGTCGATGCGCCGGTCATTCAGAAGCCGGTACAGACCCGACAGAGCCCGTTCGATGGACGCGCCTTCAATCGACGCGTCTTCGATGGTTTCGCTGGCCAGCGTAACGTGTTCATTTACGGGGACTTCCACGGACTCAAATTGAGGCGATTCAGCGCGGGCACGGTCGATTGCGATGGAGTATACGAAGGACAGCAAGAGAACCGGAAGGGCGAGCAACAACTGGAATGACGGACGTGGAAGGGAGGCGATCATGACCGTTTCCTCACGCGGAATACATGATCCCTAGTCCATCATTTCCCGCATGTCGATCAGGCGGGTTCGGACCCACTGGATGATTTCGGACTCGGAGGCGGTGTCGGGCAGGGCCGACTTTTCCGGACCGCGGTCGGAGGCGGATTCCTGAAGCTTTTTCCTGGCGCCGGCTATCGTGTATCCCTCGTCCCGGGTGAGCCGCTTGATCGTACGGATGAGCTCGATGTCCTTCTCCCGGTACATCCGCTTGCCGGCGCGGTTCCGCTTGATGCGAAGCTGGCTGAATTGATCTTCCCAGAACCGCAGGACCGACGGTTCCAGGTCGAGCATGGTCGAGACCTCGCTGCTTGAATAATACAGCTTGCTCATCGTTTTCCTTCCCGTCCGCGGATCAGCACACGTATGGGAGAACCCTCGAATTCGAAGGCCAGGCGCAGCCGGTTCGACAGATAACGTTTGTACGAATCCGGGACGCCCTCCTCGTGGTTTATGAAAAACACGAAGGTGGGCGGGGCGATCTGTACCTGCGTGCAGTATAGGATCCGGGTCGTCCGTCCGTTAGACGTGGCCGGGGGCGGGTAGTAGGCCGCGATGCTTTCCACCACGCGGTTCAGCTCGCCGGTGGATACCCGGAACGAACACATTTCGTGAACATACCGCGTTTTTTGCATGATCTGAGTTACGCCCCGGTGGGTCTCGGCCGAAACGAACAGTATCGGGGCGTAGTCGGCGAACTGCAGGAAGTCCCTGGCAGCACGGATGAACGCTTCAGTCGATTCCTGGGTACTGTCCACCAGGTCCCACTTGTTGATGGCGATGACCAGTCCCTTTCCCGCTTCGTCCACCTGCGAGACGATGCGTTTTTCTTGCGCGGACAGGCCATCGACCGCGTCCACCAGGAGGACCGCCACGTCGCAGCGCTGGATGCTCCGCATCGTCCGTGTGAAGCTGTAGAACTCTACATCGCTCGATATCCGGGCCTTGCGCCTGAGGCCGGCGGTATCGATCAGGTTGAACTTCACGTCCATCCTGATAATTTGCGTGTCCACCGAGTCCCGCGTCGTGCCGGGGACGTCGGAGACGATCACGGTGTCCCTGCCCACGATGGCGTTGACCATGGAGGATTTCCCCACGTTTGGCTTGCCCACGATCGCTACCTTGATTGCGCCGTCTTCTTCTTCGACGACGGGGGCGGGTTCGGGCATCTGTTCCGCCAGCAAGTCCATCAGGTCGCCCGTATTGCGTCCCTTCAGCGCGGAAATCATCATGGGTTCGCCCAATCCAAGGGCGCCGAACTCGTAGGCGTGGTTCTCCTGGGCGCCGCTGTCCACCTTGTTGGCGACGACAATGACCTTCTTGCCTGCCTTCCGGACGACTTCGGCCGCCTTCTGGTCCAGTGGCATAATACCCGTCCGGACGTCCGTGACCAGCAGGATCACGTCAGCCTCGCTGACGGCCAGCCGGGCCTGCTGTTCGATGGCCGCCTCCATGGGTTCGTCGGATTCAGGGACCAGGCCCCCCGTGTCCACCACGGTGAACTTCTTCCCGAACCAGTCGGCCTCGGCGTAGTGCCGGTCCCGCGTGATGCCCGGGGCGTCGTGTACGATCGCGTCGCGGCGGCCGATCATCCGGTTGAACAGCACCGACTTGCCGACGTTGGGGCGTCCTATGATAGCAATAACCGAAGACATAGTTTGTTTTACCGTTCGTTTGTTTGCGTTCATTGTAAAGCGGTGATCATTCAACGCCTACAGTCCCGGCAGATCCCGCAAGGTGTCCGGGAAGAGTTCCACCGGGGCGCCGACCCGCTCGCTCAGCGCGGGCAGGGTCATATCATCCAGCAACAGGCCGTCATCGTTCAGCACGTTCGGCGGAAGGTATACCCGGTCGCCCACGTCCTCGTCCTTCAGCGCCTTGACGATATCCTGGCCGGTCAGCAGCCCCGACACGGTGATACCCGGTCCAAAGAAGGTATTCTGCGCGACGACCAGATTTGCTTCTACGTTTTCCACGCGGTTCAGCGGTTCCACGAGCGATGACCTCACCACGTCCTTTGCCAGCACGGCAGTGACTAGCGTCGTTCGGAAAGGCTCGGACGCCCGGCCGGGAAGCGACCGCGTTTGTTCTGCCATATCGGTTTCGAACTGCGTGACCATGCCGACGCCGTTCTCCACGACGGGACAATCATCGTAAAAAGACGGGGGAGGAAACGGCGTGGAAGACATCAGGTACCATTCATCGGATAGATACACCAGCGGATGACCGAGCCGTTCCCGGAGCTCCTCCTGCCAGCGGCCTATCGTGTCGATCATGCGACGGGCGTAATCCACGGTTACCGGTTCGAGGTGGTACAGCCCCTCCCGGTGTTCGGAAAGACCCACCGGCACGATGGATATGGATTCCACCGCCGGATACAACTCGGCCAGATCATCCACGGTCTTTCTCAGCGCGGCGCCGTCGTTGAGCCCGGGACAAAGCACGATCTGCGTTTCGATCAGGATACCGCCCTCCGCCAGGCTGCGGAGGATGGGCATGATGTCCTTCGCCTTGGGCGAGCCCAGCAACATCCTGCGCAGTTCCGGGTCCGTGGCGTGCACCGACACGTAGATCGGGCTCAGCCGTTGCACCATGATACGCTTGAGGTAGGCGTCGGAAGCGAATGCCAGCGTCACGTAGTTGCCATACAGGAACGTGAGGCGTACATCCTCGTCCTGGAAGTATACGGCCTTGCGCATGCCCATCGGGTTCTGGTGGATGAAACAGAAAACACACTTGTTGGCACAGGCCTGGTAGGGCGGTTCGTGCAGGGACAGGCCCAGGTCTTCTTCCGGGTCCTTTTCCACGTCGATCAGCACCCGGCTTCCATTTGCCTGGAGGATATCCAGTTCCAGTACGTCCTCGCTGGACCAGAACCGGTAATCGAGCGAATCCCTGACCCGGGCCTGGTTGATCCGGATCAACCGGTCTCCAGGGACCAGGCCGACATGCTCCGCGATGCTGTCAGGACGTACCTGTTCTATCCGCATATCTCATAACACTTTGAAATTGCTGCGACAAACGTAGTGTCATCGCAAGCAATCATTTAGGTATTTCCATTAACAAATTGCGACTCTTGACAATATAGAGAATCGCACCCCTTAAGTCAAGGAGATTGGCGTGCACAGGGAGCCCCGGACAGGGTGTGCAGACAGCCGGGCAATCGACCCCCGGGATTCTGGACTTTTCGCTTGCCCGAAGCGCTATTTCCGGGCTATATTGGAAAAGTTGGCCCGCGGAACAGCATAGTGGGTATAAACGTATGAATTTACGGTCTTTACAGGCCAATGCGCGGCATGCTGACGATCGGCGGATCAGGCCGCGCCTGTTGAAGTATCGAAGATTACCGGGGAACCAGTCATGCCAGCTAAAACCATGTACGAAAAGGTCTGGGACCAGCACGTCGTGAAGGAGATGCCCGACGGGCTCACCGTCCTCTACATCGATGCCCACCTGATCCACGAGGTAACCTCTCCGCAGGCCTTCGAGGGACTGCGGACCGCGGGCCGCAAACTGCGGCGGGCGGACCTGACCTACGGCACGATGGATCACAACGTGCCCACCACCGACCGGTCCCTGCCCATGACCGACGAGATCGCCAGGCTCCAGGTGGACATGCTGGCCCGGAACTGTGTGGAGTTCGGCGTTCCCCTGTACGATCTCGACTCACCCCATAACGGTATCGTCCATGTGATCGGACCGGAACTGGGCATCACGCAGCCTGGCAAGACCATGGTCTGCGGCGACAGCCACACGTCCACCCACGGCGCTTTCGGCGCGCTCGCCTTCGGTATCGGCACCAGCGAGGTCGAGCACGTGATGGCTACCCAGTGCCTGTTGCAGCAGCGCTCCAGGACCTTCGAAATTCGCATCGACGGGGTATTGAGCGAGGGTGTGACGGCCAAGGACATCATCCTGAACATCATCCGCCGGACCGGTACGGCAGGGGGTACGGGCTCGGTTATCGAATACACGGGAAGCACCATACGCGGCCTGTCCATGGACGAACGGATGACGATCTGCAACATGTCCATCGAACTGGGCGCCCGCGCCGGTCTCATCGCGCCGGACGACACGACCTTCGAATACCTGGCGGGGCGGGAATTTGCCCCGAGTGGAACCGAGTTCGACCAGGCCGTGGAGCGGTGGCGCGGACTGGTCACCGACGACGAAGCCGAATTCGACGAGCGGCTCACGCTGAACGCGGACGAGATCGTTCCACAGGTGTCGTGGGGCACCAATCCCGGTATGGTGACGGACGTGACCGGCGTCGTGCCCGATCCCGGGGGGATGTCCGGTGAGAACGACCGCCGCGCCGCTGAAAAGGCCCTGGCCTACATGGCGCTGGAACCCAACACGTCGATCACGGATATCGAGATCGACCGGGTTTTCATCGGCAGTTGCACCAATTCCAGGCTCAGCGACCTGCGGGCGGCCGCGGACGTCATCAAGGGCCGGCGGGTTTCGCCCAGGGTCACTGCCCTGGTGGTGCCTGGATCCTACATGGTTAAACAGCAGGCGGAAGCCGAGGGACTGGACCGGATCTTCAAGGAGGCCGGATTCGAGTGGCGCGAAGCCGGATGCAGCATGTGCCTGGGAATGAACCCGGACATCCTGCAGCCCGGTGAACGGTGCGCCAGCACCTCCAATCGGAATTTCGAAGGCAGGCAGGGCCGGAACGGACGGACGCACCTGGTCAGCCCGGCCATGGCCGCGGCGGCCGCCGTCGCCGGTCATTTCGTCGACGTGAGAAACTGGTAGGCATACCGGAAACGGAGCATAGCATGGCGGAACCCTTTACCCGGCATACCGGCCCGGTCGCCCCGCTGGACCGGATCAACGTGGATACGGACCAGATCATCCCGAAGCAGTTCCTTAAACGGATCGAGCGCACCGGGTTCGGCCAATTCCTTTTCAACGACTGGCGTTTCGCGGACGATGGTTCGCCCAATCCCGATTTCGTACTCAACGAGGACCGGTACCAGGACGCCACGATCCTCGTCACCGGGGACAACTTCGGTTGCGGGAGTTCTCGCGAGCACGCGCCATGGGCGCTCCAGGACTACGGTTTTCGCGTGATCATCGCGCCGTCTTTCGCGGACATCTTCTACAACAACTGCTTCAAGAACGGATTGCTTCCCGTCGTGCTGCCCGCCGATACCGTGCGCCGCATGCTCGCCAACGCCGCGGAGCAGCACCGCTATACCGTTTCGGTAGATCTCGAACGACAGGTCGTCACCGAACCGGACGGTTCCTCCGACCGTTTCGAGGTCGACCCCTTTCGAAAGACCTTTATCCTGAAGGGTCTGGATGAAATTGGCTGGACCCTTCAATACGAGGATGACATAGCGGCGTATGAACGTACCCAGTGTACCGGTTGATCAACTGCTCGCGCTGTCCCAGGCCAGCGATGAAATGTTGCGCAGCGTGTTTCACCGGGATCGTCATGCCACGCTTCGCACGGTGACCCGGTGCGTCCACGATCTGCTCGACGCCGAGTACTGCGGCATATTCCAGGTCTCGGATGACGCGCCGCACGAACTGGAACTTACGGCACAGTACTCGGACCTGTCCGGGCACGACGATCCGCCGCCCGTCCGCCTGCGGATACACAGCGCAACAAAGGGCGGGATGACCGGCCATATCGCCGAACAGGGGGACGTCGTCCGCCTGCGCGGTACGCAGATCACCGAAAGTCCCTACTATACCGCGGAAGTCCGCGAATACCTGGCCAGCAAAAGGCTGCGTTCCCTCCTTGCCGTACCCCTGAAAAGTCCCAAGGACGTCGTCCTGGGCCTTGTCAAGGTGGAGAATAAGAAACGACCCGATGGGTCTCCTTCGGATACCGGTTTCGACGAGGCCGACGAATACATCGCCCGCATTCTGGCCAACACGATATCCATCGTCCTTGAGCACCTGCGTACCGATTCCATCAACCGGAGCCTCGTTGAGGGGATACATACGATCCGGGACCGGAGATCCATGCTCGACGAGATCCTCCGCTGCAGCCGGGCGCTGGTCCGCGCCGACCGGTGTGATCTGCTGCTGTGGAACGATGCGCTGAGCGATCTTGTCGCAGGCGCTCAACTCGGCGATACTACCCTTACGATGGGACGTCCTATCCCCGGACCCAGCATCGTGCGCCGGCTTTGGAACGACGCAAAGTTGCAGGAGGTCAATGTTTCCGACGTTTCTGCAAATCCCTACTACCACCGGATCGACGGAAGGACTCGGAGCCAGGCGGCGGTCAAACTTCGGTTCGAAGATCGGGATATCGGCGTACTGAGCGTGGAATCCTTCCAGGGCGACGCCTTCGACAACCACGACCTGGAGATGCTACACTGGCTCGGGCACTACGCCGCCATCGCCTACCAGGTCGTCGGACGGGAAGTCCAGTTTCGCGGGATCGTAGAGCGCCTCGTGGAACATTCGCCTCCCCGGGACGAACTGCTCAACCGAATCCTAGTCAGCATACGGTCGATCTATGGTTTTACCGACTGCGTGATCTACACCGTGGACAACACGGAACATATGCTCCATTGCCGGTCGTACATCGGCTGTGAAGGCTTCGACGAAGATCCTTCGGTGCTCAGCTACCGGTTCGACGAAAACACCCTGGCGAGCAAGGTCTACCGCGAACGCGAGGGCTACCTGTGCAAAGACCCGGCGACGGATCCCCATATCAGCCAGCGGACCCTGCGCTGGTTCAAGTTCAAGTCACCCATCCTCGCCCTGCCCCTGATCTACAACGAAAAAGTCGTGGGTGTATGCACGCTGTGGAGCCAGTCCGGCAAGGTAACTCCCGGTGAGCACCACCTGGTCGAGATGGATCCCTTCGCCCGGCTGGCGGCCGCCAACATCGCCCTGTCCGAAACCGAACGGCACCGCAGCACCGTACTGGAATCCATCGAGGAAATCCTGACCCTGATGCAGACGGAAATGTCGCGGGAGAAGAACCTGCGTCTCATTCTCCACGGCGTGCAGACCGCGGGATTCGACCGGGTGCGCATCTATGAAACAGACGAGACCCGGGAAAAACTCGTCGGGATCGACTCCGTCGGCATGGATGACCCCGAATCCTTCATCGGTTATTCCATGACTATTAAGGACAACCCTTACGTCGACCACGTGGCGAAGCAGTCGCTCACCCGGCCCGCCGCCTGTTGGTTCGATCCCGCCGACCCCACTTTCTGGGGGACGGATCCGGCCGCCGCCAGCCTCGGAAAAGACGACGACCTGCCGTGGCTGGACGTACCCCTGGTCATTGCTGGAAGATTCTACGGCATGATCGGCGCGGACAACATGCATACCCGGCGCGAAATCACAAGCGATCACCTGGATTTCATGAACGTCGTAGGCGCGCTCACCGCGCAGGTCATCGCCAACTCGCAGACGGTCGACCTCCTGCGCGACCGCACCCGGGCCGAAGCGCGAAGCGAACTGGCCCAGCGGACGCTGCACGCATTGAAAACGCCCGCGATGGCCACGCAGATTTTCCTCCGGCATCTCGGCGAGGCGTTCGTCGATACGCCGTCGAACAACGGCCGGGCCGGCGAGCTCATGGAAAAGATCCGAGGTCAGGTCGACCGGATCGCCGCCATCGCAGAGGACATGCAGCGATTGACCAAACTGACCTTCACACCCAAACGCAGGGTCAACATCAACGAGGTCGTGCGGCGCACCGTCATGGACGGCCTGATCAGCGACGAATGCCGCGCGGAGTTTGACTTCGCGGACCCCGCGCCACAGGTGGAGGGCAACGTGGAGGAGATCGACCAGGTCATTACCGAACTGACCGGCAACGCCTGGAAGGTCATGGGGTACCGCGGACATATCCAGGTATCCACCCGGATTGGTTCCGCTACGGACTGTAACCGGTTGATGCACCGAAAGGATGGCCGGTTCGTGCTGATCGACGTGCGCGATTCGGGCCCGGGCATCCCGGAGACCATGCTCAAGGAACTGTTCGAACCCGGCGTGTCGACCACGGGCGGTTCCGGACTCGGGCTGTATGCCATACGGACCATCGCCGAAGAGCACCAGGGCGAAGTCTGGCTCGAGGATACCGGGACGCACGGCGCCACCTTTACCTTTGCCCTGCCCCTGGCGGGCTGAACGACTGCCTACGGCAGGTTGAACGACAGGTTCCCATGGCCAAACCTCTTGTACTCCTTCTGGATGACGATCCCGCCATGATCGACGCTGTTTCCCTCGACCTGGAACCGGCTTTCGACGTCATTTGCGTCACCGGCGTGGATGAATGCGTGGACCGAATCGGCAACGCGCGCGGCGCCGTCGACGTGGCGGTGATCGACATGTGGATCGAAACGAAACGGGAAGGGGGACTCGACGCGATCCGCCGCATCCGGGCCCTGGAGTCGCCGCCCGAATGTGTCGTATTGACTGCCTACGGCACCCAGCCCAACATCGTGAAGTGCATGGAAGCAGGCGCCTTCAGTTACGTGGAGAAGTCGGGCCGCATCGCCGACGACACCACCGGTCTCCTGATCACCGCCATCAACCGGGCGCTGGAAACGCGCCACCTGAAGCAGCTCGAGGCGGCCCAGGAACAGATCAAGGCGGACGAGCGCCTCAAGCAGGATATCCAGCGCGCATACGAGATCCAGCGTTCCATGCTGCCCCAGGAGGACCTGCTGCGCGACGGCATGCGGTTTACCGGTTACTGCCGTCCGGCGGAAAACGTGGGGGGAGATTACTACGACTACTTCGTGCTGCCGGACGAGCGGATCGGACTACTGATCGGCGACGTGACCGGCCACGGGTTCAACGCGAGCCTGATCATGGCCATGGCGCGCAGTTGCCGATCTACGCAGACCTGGATCGACCCGGAAGTCTCGCCGGTCATGGACGCCCTCAACAGGATCGTGCAGACCACCGGTCCCGACTGGCTGTTCATGACAGCCTGCTATCTGCTGATCGATACGGACACGCGCCGGTACACCTATGCCAACGCCGGCCATCACTTTCCTCTACACTACGACGTGGACACACGCAAGGCCACACCCCTGGAATCCACTGGTCCCCTGCTCGGGATAGACGCAGGCATATCCTACAAGGCCGAGGAGCGGTCGTGGAAACAGGGCGACACGCTCGTCCTCTTTTCGGACGGGATCGTCGAATCGGAAAACGCCGCCGGAGAGATCTTCGGAGAAGACCGCCTTCGGACGCTCGTGGAAGCCCATGGTCACGAGCAGCCGACGGACCTGAAGCAGCGGATTATCAATACCGTAGAGACATTCTGCCAGGGCGTTCCATACATGGACGACGTGACACTCGTGGTGGCACGTCTCTAAGTCACAGCCTGGGCAAAACACCTGACAAAATGCGCGTGAAGATCATCGAAGAACCTGTAAACAACCTGGCCGAACACGGTCACGTGCCCATCACCTTCGAGGTGAGATCACGTTACCGGCCCGATCCGCTGGACCGCGGCCTAGGCGGTATCGGTCTGGTGGAAGATCCGGTGGATCCACCTTACGTCAAGGACTACGATACGACGTCCGAAGAAGGCCCCGCCCGTTGGCTCCGGCGGTGGGACATTTCGTCCTGGGGTTTGCTCGCGGCCTACGACGGTTCCCGCCGCATCGGAGGGGCCGTGCTGGCCCGGCGCACGGAGCACGTGCACATGCTGGATGGGCGCGACGACCTGGCGGTGCTATGGGACCTGCGCGTCCATCCGGACCACAGGCGTACCGGTGTGGGGCACAGGCTCTTCTATACCGCCGTGGATTGGGCGAGACAGCACGGTTGCGTGGAATTGAAAATCGAGACGCAGAATGTCAATGTCCCCGCATGCCGTTTCTATGCGCGCCAGGGATGCCGGCTGGGTTCCATCGTGTCCAACGCCTACGCCGAACTGCCCGACGAAATCCAGTTGATATGGCGGCTGTCGCTGTGAAGGCTATTTCCGCCTTGCGCCTCGTTTCCGCTGGCTTATAATGGTGAATATCCTACGAAACGCATTATCCCTCGGTACAGTGCCAGAACGCATTACATACTGTACAATAGTACAACTGAAGCACTGATCTAAACCACATTGAACAGGTCTAAAGGCTGTCCCGGACACGACCCATGCGGCCCACACCCCTGACCGAGTCCCAGCGCCGGTCCTTTGAAGAAGACGGCTACCTGATCGTTCCCGACGCGTTGGATCCCTCGGAAATCGAAGCGTTGACCGCGTCAGGCGACCGGCTCATGGAGGGGTTCGAGCACCCCGATTACTACGCCCATCGGCGGCCAGGGCTCTTGCAGGAAAAGCCCTTTCTGGATCTCGTCACGAACGAGCGCACGGTTCCGCTGATCGTGGCCCTGCTCGGTTATAATATCCACATCACCAATACCGCGCTGATCTACAAACATCCCCAGTCGCCGGAGGAAGTGGATCACTGCGTCTGGCACCGGGATGTGGGGGTTTCACTCGACGTAGGCCACGTGGTGCTGCCGTGCGTCGGTCTGAAGATCGGCTATTGCCTGACGGATTTCCGGGCACCGGATACCGGGGCGACCATGTTCGTGCGGGGCAGCAGCAATATGAAGTCCGCTTTGTCCATCCCCAGGGGACAGATTCATCCGGACGCATACGAACAGCCGATCATGCGGGCCGGCGACGCCTTTCTCTTCGAGAACCGGACCTACCATGCACCTGCGTCAAATTTCACGAACCAGATCGCCAAAGTGGTCATCTACGGTTATCATTACCGTTGGATCAAGCCGGACCATTACATGAGATATTACAACGGTTCCCAGCAGCCGGATTCCGATCTGCTCGAGGCTAGCGACGACGTCGGACGCCAGTTGCTCGGCGCCACCGTCGATTCCGAGGGCCGCGAGGCGCCCGACGGCATCGACTGGCCCATCCGGGAGTGGGCCGAACAGCACGGGCTGGATGTTGCCCAGGACGTGCATACGATAGAGGTCTGAGTCAAAACCCTGACGGTATTCAACTTTAGGAGAGGAGCAATACATGCGGTCCATTTTCGTCGGTATTGAATACGTCGGCAAAACTACGCTCATCGATCTTCTGGACGATTACTACCAGAAAAGAGGCCGCCGAACGCATCTCGATGACCATTTCACCATTCCGGACTCGTCACTGAGTGCTGTGTCCAGGGCGCAGTACGTCCACTATCCCAACGACGTGAAGGAACGCATGCAGCGGATGCAGCTGCACTACCACGTGGAGGTCATCCGCAACTATCCCCATACCCTCATCGCCGGCTGGCATATCGAAGAAGCCATCTACTGCGACGTGTACGGCAACGTGACGGGGAACCCGTACTACCCCAACTACATCCACCACAACCAGCGGCACTACGAGGTTATGGTACTGGAAGCGCGGCTGCCCGATGTCGTGCTGATCCACCTCACGGCCGACGACGAGGCGATACGCGAACGCATGCGCAGCGATCCCCATGAGTACCAGATCATTGAAGAGAAGGACATTCCGGATCTGAAACAGCGCTTCGAGGACGAAGTCGACCGTTCGCTTCTGACACGAAACGGCCGCGTCGTTACGCTGGACACGACGGACAAATCACCGGAAGAAACGCTGGATGAACTGCTGCTCAAGACCGAACCCCTGGTGACCGACGGGGAGATGGCCATGCGGGCCGTGCCGGTTCCCGAGGGAGATTTCGTGATTCGGTACGAGCATGGTGCAAGGAAGACTCGCTAGGCCGCCAGTTCCTTGTCCCCGCGTTGGGCTGCCTTGACGCATTCTGCGAGGATGGGTATGCCATCGCGGATATCTTCTATCGTCGGAAATCCGAAGGCGATGCGAAGGAAGGGGATGTCCTCGCCCGTTGCGCTGAACCCCTGTCCGGGAGAGTAGTAAACCCCTTGCCCGGCCGCCAGTTGCAGCGCTTTTCGTGTATCCGTCGCCGTGGGAATCTGTACCCATACGAACATGCCGCCGGGCGGGTCCGTCCACCGGACCTCCTCGCCCAGCCCGCCGAAGTGGGCCTCCAGCGATTCGATGACCGCGTCCTTGCGCGCCTTCATGACGCCATTCACCTCGCGGATATGGTCCCAGAGATGATCGCCCAGGTATTCGGCCACGATCATACTCGCCAGGGTGTTCGTTCCGCCGTCTATCTTGTTCGCCATGATGCGCGTCTGCAGTGCTTCCGGAGCCATGAAATACCCCTGCCGGACACCCGGACCGAGGATCTTGGAAAAAGAGCCCACGTACACGACCCGTCCGTCTTCATCCAACTGGTACAGGTTCGGCGGCACGGGTTCGGACTGGAACACGATATCCGCGTAGCAGTGGTCGTCCACGACCAGCGTATCGTACGCCCGGGCCAGTTCAAGCAGGCGTTTTCGCCGTTCCAGCGGAAGGATGGAGCCCGTGGGGTTGTGATGCGTGGGAATGGTATAGATGAACTTCGCCGGCGTACCCGCGTCGACGAGCCGCTTTAACACGGACTCCAGTTCGTCCGTGACCAGACCCTGGTCGTCGATGGGCGCCGGTTCGATCCGTATCTGGCGGCTCCTGAACACGCTCAGCGAGCCACCATAGGAGTAGGTTTCTGTGACGATGGTGTCTCCTGGTGACGCAAAGGCGTCCGTGATAAGCTGCAGTGCCTGCATGGATCCGGACGTCAGCACGATTTCCTCGAGGGGTACCGCGCGCCCTTCACTGCGCTCGAACCGCTGCGACGCGATGGCTCTCAGGGGTTCGTAACCGCGGCCGTCCGGGTAATTCACGAGTTCCGCTCCACGTTTCGAAATGACCTTTGCGGCAGCCTGGGCCAGTGCGTCCGACGGAAAGGACAACGGGTCGGGCCGTCCCGCGCCGAAATTGATCTCTCGCATGGATCTGCTCCTGTATGTGGCGGGCGTTTCAGTCCTCAGAGATTTCCGCCCATGTAGGCAAGGGAGTTTGACCCGTGAATGTAGCGGTTCCTTCGCGCGCCTGTCAACTGCTTATGCGCGAACCGGAAGGCAGCGGCGACCTGGTAGACCGGGTGACATTGACGGGGTAAACCGGGTGGTATCGACGGGTTAAACCGGCCGGCGTTGACAGGTTAAACCACCTATCCTACATTGGACCTACCAGTCTCTTAAACCCTACATCCATCGATTTCGCCGTTCATGCCCCTATACCGGACTATCCTCCTGCTCGGCCTTTTCCTGTCGTGGACGGCCGTAGCCGGAGCGCAGGACCAGCGCCCCGTCCGCGTTGAAGTGCCGCTTTTCGAAGGCGGCCAGGGTCTGGAATTCTTCCTCGAGTGCGCCCGGACCTACGAACAGGAGCATGAAGGCGTAGAAATCGACCTCTATGGCGATCCCCGCATCCATGACAAGGTGCGGGTGCGTATCCTGGAACGTTCGTTTCCCGAGGTCACCAACGCCCGTCTGAACTACTGGGCGCTCATCCGCAACGGGGACCTGCTGCCCTTGGACGAGTTTCTCGACCAGCCCAGCTGGGAGGGTGACCGCACCTGGCGCGAATCGTTCCTCCCCGGTACCCTGTCCCAGTACACCCACGAGGGCAAGACCTACGGCGTCCCCCTGATGGCCTCGGCCTACGCCGTGTGGTACAACCGGGACCTCTTCGAAGAACACGGCTGGCAGCCGGCGCGGACCTGGGACGAGTTCTTTGACCTGTGCGAACGGATCAAGGCCGCCGGGGAGTGGCCCCTGGCCTTCCAGGGCCGGTACCCGGGTTACGTGCAGAGCGTGATCGACCACGCGTACTACCACCTCGCGGGACCGCAGCGGTATGACGACCAGAAGAACCTCCTGCCCGGCAGTTTCGACAATCCCGAATTCGCCGAGGCTCTTTCCATTGCCCAGCGCATCGCGCTGAACTACTTCCAGCCGGGTGCCCTTGGGATGAGTCATACCGAGTCGCAGCTCGAGTTCTTCCTGGGGCACACGGCCATGATCTTCTGCGGTTCGTGGCTCAAGAGCGAGATGCTGGGCAAGATACCGGACGGCTTCCGCCTGGGGTCGTTCAACCTGCCCGTCGCGTATAGCGGCAAGGCGGATCCCTCGGCCGTGTACGGCGGGTCGGGCTATTATTTCGTCATGAAGGGAAGCGACAATCCGCTGGCGGGCGTCGAATTCCTGCGCTTCATGACCTCCCGTCGCATGGCGGGACGGTTCTGCCGGATGCGCGATATCCCCGTATCCGTGGCCGGCGTATCCGAAGAGAACCTCTCCGAAGACATGGCCGACCTGGCGGCCATGCTGAAAAACGCGGCCGTCACCTACGGAACGCCGCCCGGGGAAGGCTATCCGGCCATGACGCAGTACTGGACCGACACCCGGTTCAGGGTGATCACCGGGCAGACTACACCGGCGGAAGCCGCCGCGGAACTCGAAGCCAGCGCGGCCCTGGTACGCCGCCAGACCCGGTCGCCGGACGAGATCAACATCCGGCATATATGGAAACCCAGCCTGCTGATCGGCCTCATGGCCCTGGCCGTGATCTACTGGTCGGCCACCACCTACAAGCGCTTCAGGGACCGGCGCCGCGCGGGAACCAGTACCACGGAGGGCCGGCCCTTTCTGCGCCGGACCGACCGGATCATCCTCATCGCGCCCGCCCTGCTGCTGTACACGGTGTTCGTGATCATCCCGAGCGCGAAATCGTTTCTCTGGAGCCTGAACGAATGGGACGGCCTGACCGATATGCGGTTCACGGGCCTGCTCAACTTTCAGCGGCTGCTTTTTGAAAGCGACGGGTTCTGGATCGCATTGAACAACAACCTGTTCATCATGTTTGTCATCCCGATGTTCGTCATCCCGATTTCCCTCTTCCTGGCCGCCTGCATCAGCCGGGAAATCTGGGGCTCGCGGTTTTTCCGCATCGCCTTCTTCTTCCCCAACATCCTGGGGGCCGTGGCCGCGACGCTGCTATGGATGCATCTGTATAATCCGCAGGGCGGTCCGATCAACGCCGCGCTGGTGGGACTGGGACAGATACTGACGGCAGTCGGCCTGGCCAGCGCGGGGGGTTGGCTGGAAGCGATGGAAGGATTCGCCTGGCTGTCGCAGTCCAACCTGTACTGGGCGCTGATCCCCATGTCCATCTGGGGCGCCTGCGGTTTCAACATGATCCTCTTCCTGGCCGCCATGGAGAGCATTCCCCAGAGTCTCTACGAGGCGGCGGATATCGACGGGGCCTCTACGTGGAGACAGTTCTGGACCATCACCCTGCCGCTGATCTGGGAGGTGCTGTCCATCTCCATCGTATTCATGGTCATCGGGGGCATGAAGGCTTTCGAGACCATCTGGCTCATGACCAACCAGTCGCCGACCACGCAGGTGCACGTCATCGGCACGCTCATGGTGCAGGACATGTTCACCGAGTTCAAGATCGGCGAGGCCACGGCCATCGCGGTGCTGCTGTTCATCATGGTATTCTTCGGCACCGCGGCCACGCTGAGGGCCATGCGGAGAGAGACGGTGGAGTTCTGATGAAACGTGAAACCGATGGGAAGGACACATTCATCGCCGCGCGGCATCTCTTCGTATATCCCGTGCTGCTCGCCTACCTGGTCATCGTGGTCTACCCGATGACGTGGCTGCTGTACACGTCGCTCAAGACGGACCGGGATATCTTCCTGGCGCCTTTCACGCTGCCTGACTGGGCGAACCTGCAGTGGATAAACTTTTCACGGGCGTGGACGGTGGGACAATTCGGGGACTTCTTCCTGAACAGCGCGGTGCTCACGGTGCTCACGGTGATCCTGTCGCTGCTCTTCGCGGCCATGGCGGCCTATGCCCTCTCGCGGTTCCGTTTCGCAGGTGCGCGGCCTCTCTTCTTCTTCTTCCTGGCCGGCCTGATGGTGCCGCTTCAGCTGGCTATCGTGCCGCTCTTCTTCCAGATGAAGGACCTGATGCTGCTCAACTCCCGGCTGGGGCTGCTGCTCGTGTACATCGCCTTTGGGATGCCCTTCGCCATCTTCATCCTGGCAGGTTTCTTCAAATCGCTGCCGTCAGGACTTCACGAATCGGCGCTCATGGACGGCGCGAGCGAAATGCGGGCCTTCTGGCACATCATGCTGCCGCTGGCCAAACCCGCCCTGGTTACTGTCGGCATCTTCGCCTTCCTGGGCACCTGGAACGAATTCTTCATGGCCTTCATGTTCCTGTCGGGAGAAAACGCGGAAAACCTGCGCACGCTCCCCCTCGGCCTGGCCAACATCACCATCGTCAGCCAGTACCGCAGCGACTGGGGCATGGCCTTCGCCGGACTGGTGCTCATGATGCTGCCCACGATGGCCGTCTACGCGTTGCTCCAGCGCCAGGTAACCAAGGGCATCACGGTGGGAGCGCTCAAGGGGTGACCGGGAACTACTTTACGGTTTGGCGATCCACTCGGGGTCGGGCGTGATGCTTGTTTCCGGCGGGGGACCGGTGTCGGTCCATTCTTCCTCGTTTTCGAGGAGAAACCCCGGTTCGACGGACATGTCTTGATCGCAGATGATCTGGCACGACAGACGTACCTCGCCGACAAGCCCTTTCTCGGAAAGCACTTCATGTTCGGCCGCGGTCATCGTGTCAGACTCGCCTTCAGTGAACGTCACACGGCACGTCGTGCACTTGGCGTTGCCGCCGCAACGATGGCCGATGTTCACCCCCGTCCCCTCGATCGCCAGCACGAGGCGCTGCCCCGAATCGACCTCGTTCTCCACTCCGTTCACGGTTAGTTTCGGCATGTTTCCACGCTCCTTTTCCAGTGTTTGAAAGTGTGGTATGTATCGATCTATATACGAAAAGGTCGTTCAACCTCCTGAAACATAACCCAGCCGGTCCCGGGAATGATCGGTATCCACCCACCGGTGCGGTCCGTCGGTTACGGCGTAACACACCTCGTATACCGGGTTTTCCGTGGCCTTCAGGGCCAATTCGATAATCCGCGTGATGTCCGCCTGGCTGCACCACACCGATCTCAGGAAGGGCTCGGTGGCCTCGTTCTCCTTGTTTACCCATCCAATGCGCAGGCAGACGACGGAAAAGTCGTGGGCGTCATGGTACGTGCGGCATATTCCCTCACCCCAGATCTTGCTGGCCGAATAGGGTTCCGTGGGCCTGGGGGGATCGTTGACCCGGACGATCGGCATGGGATCGGGCAGATCGTCGAGACGACCTTTCAAAAGGGACACGTACGGCTCATCGAACTGGCCGTAGCCCCAGCTCGCCATGACGGAACTCGCATAGATTAGCCGCCTGATGCCCGCTTCCCTGCAGACTTCCAGCACGTTGTATGTTCCCCGGATGTTGCTATCCAGAATGGTCTCGAACGACGCGCCGGGATCGGGCACCGCGCCGAGATGGACCACCGCGTCCATGCCGGACAGGGCGCCGGCCATGGCGTCCCGGTCGGTCAGGTCCGCGATTGAAAACCGGTCATCAGGGATCCGCAGTAGCGCTTCGTCGTCGATTCGGTCCGAGGAAGCGGTACGCCTGCCGCTGCCATATACGTCGTATTCATCCTTCGCGCTCAGATGGCGATAGGTAAGATTTCCGATCAGTCCATAGGCTCCGGTTACGTGCACCTTCAGGGGTCTTCCTTCACTCATTGCTTCCTCCAGTTAAACTTCCGTGAAACGGTGTATTGCCCTACTGCAGATTACGTTTATTGCCGGTTGCTCAAACCGACGATTACGCGTAATGCCCAATGCCGTGGCTCACGCCTCGTCCATGAAAGGATAACGCCAGTCCGTCGGCGGAACCATGGTTTCCTTGATCGTCCGGGCGCTCATCCACCGCAGCAGGTTCATCGGACTGCCCGCCTTGTCATTCGTGCCCGACGCCCGCGCCCCGCCAAAGGGCTGTTGCCCCACGACGGCGCCTGTGGGCTTGTCATTGACATAGAAGTTCCCGGCCGCGTTGCGCAGGAAATCAGATAGGTGCACGATGGCGGCGCGGTCCCGGGCGAAAACGGCACCAGTCAGGGCGTAGGGCGAGGTGCTGTCGCACAGGGCAAGCGTCTCTTCCAGGTCTTCATCCTCGTACACGTATATGGTCAACACGGGCCCGAATATCTCTTCTTCCATGGTCCTGAACCGCGGGTTCGACGTCACGATGGTCGTGGGTTCGACGTACCAGCCGCGTTCCCGGTCGTAGCCGCCTCCGGTGATGATCTCGGCGTCGTTTGCCGACCGGGCGTGTTCGATGTAATTGGCAATATTGTCGAAAGACGCTTCGTCGATCACGGCCGCCATGAAGTTGGTGAAATCCTCCGGATCGCCCACCTTGATCCGCGCGACTTCAGCGGTAAACCGGTCCCGGAAGGCCGGCCACAGGGAACGGGGCACGTACATTCGGGATGCCGCGGAACACTTCTGGCCCTGGTATTCAAAAGCGCCGCGGACCGCCGCTGCGACCAGCGCTTCCACGTCCGCAGAGGCGTGGACGAAGATGAAATCCTTGCCGCCCGTTTCGCCCACGATACGAGGGTAGTACTTCATGTGCTCCAGGTTTCCGGCCACGGTACGGTACATCCGTTGAAACGTGGACGTTGATCCCGTGAAATGGATGCCGGCCAGGTCCGGGCTGTTCAGCACCGGATCGCCCACCTCGGACCCGGATCCCGGGATGAAGTTGATCACGCCGGGAGGCAGCCCCGCCTCCTGTAACAGACGCATGACGTACCAGGCCGAGTAGACGGCCGTGGATGCCGGTTTCCACAGGACCGAACAGCCGGTGAGGGCGGGCGCTGTCGGCAGGTTGCCGCCGATGGCGGTAAAATTGAAGGGGGTGACGGCGAAGACGAATCCCTCGAGGGCCCGGTACTCCAGGCGATTCCAGACACCCCTGGAGGAAGCCGGCTGATCGCTCATCAGTTGCGCCAGGTAGGAGACGTTGAACCGCCAGAAATCGATCAGTTCGCAGGCTGCATCGATCTCGGCCTGATAAACCGTCTTGGACTGGCCCAGCATGGTCGCGGCGTTGATTGTCTGGCGCCAGGGTCCTGCTAGCAGGTCGGCGGCCTTCATGATTACGGAAGCCCTTTGCTCCCAGGGCATTTCCGACCAGGCCGCGCGGGCTTGCAGAGCCGCGTCGATAGCCATGCGGACCTCGGCCTCACCCGCCTTATGGTAGACGCCCAGGTCGAGGGCGTGGTCGTGAGGCGCGCGCAGAGGAGCGGTGCGGCCCGTCTTTATCTCCCGTCCACCGATGATCAGCGGGATCTCGACAGGCGCGGATTTAAGCTCGCGGAGCTTCGCCTTGGCGGTTTCTCTCTCGGCCGACCCTGGCGCGTAGTCCAGGACCGGTTCGTTGTACGGTTGAGGAGGGTTGTAGCGTGCGTTGGCCATGACCCATATGTATCCGGCGCGAGGCCGATGTGTCAACTGTTTTGTAGGTCAGTCCTACGCCATTTTACCCTTGCCAGATCACACGTATAAATGAGATATTGGGGATAACAATCGATTCAGAAACGCGATTCAAACTAGCTAGGTTCGCGGTGGAACGGAACAGCGGCCGCCCGGGCCGGGGGTACGGTCATGAACTCCGATCAGGAACACGGTATAAAGGCAGTCAATCAGGAATTCACGCAATACGACCAGGTGAAAAAGGAACAGACGTACAATCTGGCCGAAGGTGGGGCCGAAGAGGCGTTCGACGAGGAAACGCAGATCAAGACCTGCGACATGAGCCTGTTTTACCATGGCGGCCCCGAAGGCAGGGCGCAGTTCGCCCGGGAAATCGGCGAAGCCATGGAGGGCATCGGTTTCGTGATCCTCGAGAACCACGAAATACCGGCCAGCCTGTATGTGGAGGCCGAGCGAAAGGTGGCCGAGTTCTTCACGGACACGCCCCTGGCAGATAAAATGAAATACGAAGCCGAGCGCTTCGGTTCGGTCAACCAGGGATACTTTCCCATCAAGCAGACCAGCCGGATGCATCCCGATCTCGTCGAAGGCTGGGTCTTCTGTAGGCGGGCATTCGACCTCGGCGAAAATCCGGATTACAGCGAGACGGAATACTGGCCCGCCGCCGGGTACGAATCGTTCTTCCGGGGAGTCGTCCAGCATCACGAGCGGCTGATCCTGCCCCTCATGCAGAGCATCCTGACCTATCTCGGCTGCGATCCCACGCTGTACGACGAAAAACTCACGCGGACGAATTTCGGGTTCCGGCTCAACTACTATCCGCCCATCACGAAAGAGGACGACGAATCCGGCGCCGGGCGCATGCTGGGACACGAAGACGTAGACCTGTTCACCATCCTGCCATCCCACGGGGTGGATGGCTTGCAGGTGCTGAACCGCGAGAATATGAAGTGGATCCGCCTCAATCCACCTGAGGGCAGTATCATCATCAACACGGGCGACTACATGCAGCGGATCACCAACGACCGCCTCCCCTCTACCACGCACCGGGTCAGCAAGCCAATCGACGCCGGTCTCTTCAATTCGGCGCGCATCAGCATTCCCATGGCCGTATATGTCTGGGAAGAGGAGATGCTCGAGGTGCTGCCGAACACGGACAAACCGAAGTACCAGCCCATCTCCGCGGTCCAGTTCCACACCCGGACCACGAGCAAGTACTACGGCGACGATTACGCTGTGGACGACGATTGACTCGCCGTCTGTGAGCATTACAGCGGGATGAATTAAGAGGCCTCACGGTCGACGAACGAGGGCCATATCTAGAAAGGGAGGCAAATGACACCCCAGGAACGATACCTCTTCGACCTGCAGGGCTTCATCGAGGTACCGGACGCGCTTGACGCCGGGCAACTCGAAATGCTGAACCGCGTCCTGGACGAGAAGATCGAGGGGGCGATGGAACCAGGCGCCACTACCCATCGATTCGGATTTACCCTGCTCGACTGGGCCCCGGCATACCGTGAACTGGTCGACAACCCTCGCATCGTACCCTACATGGAGCAGATCGTCGGACCGCGTTTCCGGCTGGACCACGACTACGCCGATATCATCCGCAAGGGAGACGGCCCCATCGGTACGACGCTCCACGGCGGGGCCATTCCCTTCGACACGCTCTACTCCTACACCTGCATCAACGAGGAGATCCGGTGCGGTTTGACCGTGGTCGCCTACAACCTGAAAGACGTGAATCCGGGCGACGGCGGCTTCGGCTGCGTGCCGGGGAGCCACAAAAGCAACTTCCGTTTTCCCGATGAGTGGCGGAACCTCAAGTCCGACCAGCCCTTCATCCGGGCCGTGACCGGCAAGGCGGGCACCGCGGTCATCTTCACCGAGGCGCTGACCCACGGCACCATGCCCTGGCACGGCGACGAACGCCGCACCGTCTTCTACAAGTATTCGCCCAACTCGGTTTCCTGGTACGCCGAGTACTACAAAGCGGACCAGTACGATGACCTGACCGACCAGCAACGTAAGATCCTAGAAGCGCCCAACGCGAGGTACCAGGAGCGCGGCCGACGCAAGCCGGGTGTCACTGTTTAGGTGGTATAGCGGGATAGAAATGTCGACGAATCGCAACTGACAATGTGATAAGCTGCCTGCTGGTCTCTATCTGAATCGCCTGCTACCGGAGATGGCCATGAGAAAAATCGTTCCAGCTGAATTTACAGCAAATACGGCTTGGGATGCTTTAGACATCGAGCGTATTGACGATACAACAGTGCGTCTACATTGGACAGACAAGCCCTATAAATGGCATTTGAATGATGGACCCGAGGTATTTGTGGTACTGGACGGTGCGGTTGAAATGCACACAAGAAAAGGCGGCGTTGAGGAAATCGTCCACCTGAATGCTGGTGAAATCTTTCATGCAGAAAGTGGCGACGAGCATTTCGCTCATCCATTAGGAACCGCACGGATTCTAGTGATTGAGCGAGCTGGAAGCGTCTAGTGGCTATACTGTGAGTCTACAGCCAGCGAAAGATCTTCGATGCGCCCAACGCGAGGTACCAGGCGCGCGGGAGACGCAAGCCGGGTGTCGGGATGGTCTGAGCATGACAGTCACAAGTCCATAGGCTTCATCCACGTCGCCTCAGTCGTTGAAGAAACATACTGGTTGAAGAAACCATACTATAATGAGAAGGCTCCCAGGGAGAGGGTACGCTCAAAGTGCAAGCGATGCACTCACCTGATTTACCGGGAGCCTTTTGTATTTGGTAACTGCCACTCAGATCGGACAGATCCCAAACGCCTGTCTGTCGAGTTAAACCAGAATATCCGATCATGACCGTTATCACCGCAACCACCAGACTCTCCCGAGAACTCCGGCTGGAGTACGATCGGCAACAGGAAACGTCAGGCCTGTCTTCCTGGCCGACGACGCCTATCCTCCCGCTGTCTGCGTGGCTGCAGGATCTGTGGAAAACCAGGTTGTATTCCGATCAGGCGGCATCAACACCAGACCGGCTTCTCTGGCCGGCCGAAGAACGGGTTATCTGGGAAGACATCATTCGCTCAGAGGCCGAAAACCAGCTGCTGGACATACCCGCAACCGCCAAGGCGGCACTCAAATCCTGGAGACTTTTATGTGACTGGAATCTCCCTCCGGACGCAAGGGAGTGGAAGGATCCCCGAGGACTCGGCTGCTTTCCGGGCATGGACCCAGGAGTTTCGAAGGCGTTGTCAGGTGAATGGTTGGTTTTCTAACGCTGAACTTCCCTCCGTTGTTGCGGATCTCATCGAACGGGGAGATGTCGCGATTCCCGATGTTGTTGAACTCGCGGGGTTTCATGAACTGACGCCTTCCCAGCAACGCTTGGTCGACGCCCTTGCCGGACGTGGAGTGAAAGTCAGGCATCGCGAAATCCCCGACGAAGCCGGCGACGCCACGCGCGTTGGCCTGGCCGACGCCAGTCGCGAAATCCGTGCTTCCGCCGAATGGGCGCGACGCATGCTGGAGAACGAGCCAGACGCCTCGGCCCCGACGTTCCAGATCGGCATCATCGTACCCGACCTGAACGAGCTCCGAAGTGAGATCGAGCGGGTGTTCGGCGAGGTGTTCCATCTCCGGATTCGACTCCAGCCAGACCTGGACCCGACGCGACTCTTCAACATCTCTCTCGGACTGCCCTTAGACGAATATCCGATCATCAAAACGGCGTTCCTGATCCTGGGGACTGACCCTCTGAATGTCCCGGTCGAGCTTGCCAGCCGAATAATGCGATCTCCATTTCTGCACGGTGCCGAGGAGGAGATGACAAACCGTGCCCTTCTGGATGTATCCCTGCGCTCACTTGGAAGACCGGAAGTTTCGCTGACTGACATCAGCGTGTTGTCCCGTGATAACGATGCCGCGCTCTGGTGTCCCTTTCTTGTTTCCCTTTTCGGGACGTGGACTGACCAGTACAGGAACCTGCAGACCCCGCGTATGCCGAGCGACTGGGCTCCGGTCCTGTCAGGATTCCTTCAGGACATCGGGTGGCCCGGTGATCGAGTACTCGACAGTATCGAGTACCAGACCCTTGAAGTCTGGAATGAGCTGCTTTCGGAGCTGGCGAGACTGGATTGCGTTTCCGGACGCATTCCGCTCGACGCCGCGGTGGGCATTCTTGGCGACCTTGCTTCATCCAGGTTGTTCCAAACCAGAGACAGCGCCAGCGCCGGTCCAGATACTTGGCGTGTTCGAAACCGCTGGCCTGCGATTCGACCGGCTTTGGATCATGGGAATGCACGACGGGGCGTGGCCTGCGGCTCCCGCCCCCGATCCCTTCCTGCCGTTTCGCTTGCAGCGGCGTTTCGACATGCGTGGCTCGTCACCGGAGCGGGAACTGGCGTTCACCCGGATGCTCACGGACCACCTCTTGTCGAGTGCGCCAACCATCGTCGTCAGCTATCCCGAACGGGAAGGCGATTCAGATCTCAGGGCCAGCCCGCTTTACGGATCTTTACCGGTAACTTCGGCCGACGACCTGGGGCTTCTCCTTACACCCGGATACGTGGAACAACTACTAAGCTCTTCCATGATCGAAACACTGGAGGACCACAGTGGACCACCGATAGTGGATGCGGAGTTCAAGGGCGGAACCTTCCTGTTCATGCTTCAGGCCGCATGTCCATTCAAGGCCTTTGCAGAACTGCGTCTTGGAGCCACGTCCGCCGGATGAGCCGGAACCCGGTTTGAGCGCCCTGGACCGGGGGCGTCTTGTCCACCGCATTCTCCAGCGGGTCTGGGAGCAGTTGCGGTCGAAGGAGGGGCTGCTGGCCGAAACCGAGGACGGGCTGGCTGACATCGTACGCTTGCACGTCAGCTCCGAGATCCAACGGTTGTTAGGCGACCGGGTTTTGCGAAATCCCCGGTTTGCAGAAATTGAACAGGCCCGGCTGGAAAGTATAGTCGCGGAATGGTTGCTTCTTGAAAGGCGGCGGAAGCCATTCACCGTGCTCGATCAGGAAGAATGGCGCCGCGTAGCGGTGGGCGGTTTAATGGTAAGCATACGAGCCGACCGGATGGACCGCCTCGAGAATGGGGAAATCGTCATCCTCGACTATAAAACGGGGGAGTGCGGGACATCTGCCTGGTTCGGACCCCGTCCGGATGAACCGCAACTGCCCATCTATGCAGTAACCGCGGACGCTCCGGTCGCAGGCGTGGTATTCGCAAGCCTCAAGGCCGGGAAGGTCGTCTTTCAGGGATTGACCGAAACGGAGGATATCGTTCCTGGTGTAAAGGTACCTGAAGGCCAACCGCCGCTTGCGAGTATTGTCGGAGCGTGGAGCGAGGTACTGGATCGACTAGGTCGTGACTTCAGATCGGGACGGGCCGCAGTCGATCCCAAGGACCGCGATCAGACCTGTAGATACTGCGCGCTGCCGTCACTGTGTCGAATAACCCAGGGCGTAGTTGAGTTGGAGGAAGCCGATGGTTAGTCCCGCATCGGACCAGGAGCAGCGTCTAAAGGCGCTCGACCACACCCGGTCATACATCGTACAGGCGCCCGCGGGATCCGGTAAGACCGAACTGCTCATCCAGCGATTCCTGACGTTGCTCGCCCGGGTGGATCAGCCAGAAGCCGTTGTTGCCATTACCTTTACGCGGAAGGCGGCCGCTGAGATGCGCCATCGGATCATCGCCGCCCTTCAGCGCGCTGCCGGACCTCCACCAGCGGCAGACCATGAAAAGCACACATGGACACTCGCGAAGGACGCACTGGCCCGGAATAACAGGCTGAACTGGCGCCTGGCTGAACATCCCGCCCGTCTTCGAATTCAGACTATCGATTCGCTCTGCGCCTTGCTGGTAAGGCAGATGCCCTGGGTTTCGCGTATGGGGGCGGCGCTTCAACCGGTAGATGACGCCGGGTACCTTTATCGTCGGGCGGCCCGCCAGACGGTGGCCATGTTGGATTCCGAGGGGACGCCGGAGAATGTATCGCAGGCGTTGTCAAAACTGCTTTTCCACCTGGACAACCAGGTCGGCAGGGTTGATCGGCTGATGAATACCATGCTTGCGACCCGTGACCAGTGGATGCGCCATATTGTGAAACAGACCGCGCCCGAGATACTGCGTCAAGAGCTGGAGACTACACTCACACAGGTTACCGAAACCGCGTTGAAACAGGTCGAGGAGAGGTTTCCCATACATTCCAGGACCGAAACCGTTGAACTCGGCGAGTTTGCGGCTAGGAACCTTCGAGATGAAGACCGTGTGACTGCCATTGACGCCTGCTATGGTCTCCAAAAGTTTCCGGATGCCGCGGTCAAATCGCTGCCTGCCTGGCTCGGGATCGCGGATATGTTCATGACCTCGCAAGGATCAAGGCGCCAGCAACTTACAAAGAACCAGGGATTCCCGTCAACTCATGAAGGACGCGACGCCAAAGAACGACTCGGCAATATCAACCTGGACGAGTCTGTCACCTCCTCATTACACGAGTTGCGCACACTGCCACCGCCGGGCTTCAATGATAAACAGTGGGAAATACTGGACGCTCTTATGCTCCTGCTGCCGGTGTCCGTCGATCAGCTTCGACAAGCGTTTCAGGCAGAAGGATGTGTCGATTTCACGGAGATTGCGATTGGAGCGCGAAATGCGCTGGGCCCGGATGCAGCGCCTACCGACCTTGCCAATGCGCTTGACTGCCAGATCCAGCATCTCCTGATCGATGAGTTTCAGGATACGTCTCAAAGTCAGTACGATCTGCTCACCCGGCTCATACGGGACTGGCGGCCCGAAGATGGCCGGACGTTGTTCCTTGTCGGCGATCCGATGCAGTCGATCTACGGCTTTCGCGAGGCGGAGGTGGGGCTCTTTCTGCAGACCCGGAAAAACGGTATTTGCGCCATCCGGTTGATTCCTCTCACGCTGAAGGTGAATTTCCGCTCCTGTCCGGCAATCGTGGAATGGGTGAACAGCGCATTGAGCGAAGCGTTCCCGGACAACGAGGACATACTCACCGGCGCGGTGACTTACGAACCCGCAGTGGCTTTCAACCCCGACGATGCTGACAGCGCAGTCCGGATGCATCCCTACCTTGCGCTTGAGCGTGAGGCCGAAGCCGACCGGGTCGTCGAGATCATCGAGGAAACCCAGGCGAAGTGGCCGAACGAGACCATCGCCGTGCTGGTCCTGGCCCGAAATCATCTGTTCGGTCTCGTCTCCGCCCTTCGCAAAAAGGGGAAGAGATTCCGCGCCGTGGAGATTGACGCCCTGGGTGAACGTCCGGTGGTGCAGGACCTGATGGCGCTCACGCAAGCGCTGATGCATACGGGCAATCGGCTGGCCTGGTTGTCGATCCTTCGGGCTCCATGGTGCGGGCTGACGCTGAAGGATCTGGAAGCGCTGGTTGGCGGCGATGGGCTGACCGCCGTCTGGGACCTGCTTCAGGATGATAATATTCAGGAACGATTGTCTCCCGACGGCAGGACACGCGTCGGCCGTATGATTCCAATCCTCAGCGACGCCTTCGCCCGACGCGGCAGACTGCCACTCCGCCGGTTGGTGGAAGGTGTCTGGACCGAGTTGGGCGGTCCGGCATGCCTGGAGACCCGGACGGAACTCGAAGATGCTTCTGCCTACCTGGATCTCCTTGAACAGGAGCATGACGGCCTGGGTATCCCGAACGAGAAGAAGTTCGCCGAAGACGTCGCGCGGCTTTCGCTCCTTCCGACGTTGAAGCCAGTGGAAACCTGCAGTTACTGACACTTTACAAGGCCAAGGGGCTGGAGTTCGACACGGTCATACTTCCGGGTATGGGCCGCCGTACGCGGTCAGACGAACAGCGATTGCTGATGTGGCGCGAATACACCGACGACGAGCGGACCCGTCTGTTGCTGGCACCGATTCCCGGGGTCGGCGAGGACACGGATCCGCTTTACAAGTATCTGCGAAGAGTTGAAGCGGAGAAGCGCGCCAATGAAAGCACCCGCCTGCTTTACGTGGCTACCACGCGGGCCCGGAAGTGTCTGCATCTGCTGGGACACACCCGCTTCGATGCCGAAGATGCGTCATTGAAAGCGCCTGATTCGCGTTCTCTGCTGGCAGAAATATGGAGCTCGGTCGTGCCGGAATTCATGACGGCGGCAGAGGCTGCGTCTAACGCCCGCAAAGAGAAACAGGCTCAATTAGAAAAAGACCGCGCAGAAAAAACCGGGGAAGATAACCCGGGCGCGGAAAAACTTCATGGCGTCCCACTCAGGCGCCTGTCTGCGGATTGGACGCCTTGCCATTACCTGATGATATCGATCTGAAACCGCAAGTCCAACTGGCCGTGACCGAAGACGCCGAGAAACAACATCCGACCTTTGAATGGGTGAGCGAACTGCAGCGGCGAGTAGGTATCGTCGTACACGAGATGCTTCGGCGGATGCAGGCACCGGATCGCCTGGACTTCAGCGAAACAACCCTCCGTACCGCGCTCAGGCGCGAGGGACTGGACGGTGAAAAACTCGACGAGGCGGTATTCAGGTCTTTATCCGCCCTCGAATA